>NZ_JBITDW010000075.1:0-1016 GCF_044454685.1 Actinoplanes sp. NPDC051513 | reverse complement strand
CTGCCGGAGGCCGTGGACACCATCTGGCTGCTGATGGAGCCGGCGGTGTTCGACCGGCTGGTCCGCCACCGCCACTGGACGGTGGATCGGTACCAGAACTGGTTCGCCCGCACTGCCCGACGACTACTGGTCGCCGACGCCCCGGCGTCCGCGTCGTAGCCCGACTGACGGAGGAGACCGACATGACTCGAGCCGACATCCACCGCGGGGTCCAGCCGCCGCTGCACGGCCAAGTCGGATATCTGCAGCTGCCAGCGCTCGAGGTGGCCCGGTCTGCGGCCTTCTACCAGGCCGTGTTCGGCTGGTCGGTCGGGCTGGAGCACGGCAGCTTCGAGGCGCCCGGAATCATCGGCCAGTGGACCACAGACCTGAAGCCCGCCGGCGCCGCCGGCCCGGTCCTCTGGTTCTGCGCCGACGACCTGTGGCCGACACTCGACAAGGTGACCGGGAACGGTGGCACCGTGCGCGGCCGGCCCCAACTGGACAACGGGGAGCGCTGGCTGGTCGAAGTCGACGATCCGGCCGGGAACCGGATCGGCATCGTCGTGCTGACCCGTACCGCCCGGTCGCAGACGCTGATCGCCGTACGGGACGTGGAAGCCTCCAGTCGCTGGTACCAGGAACTGCTCGGCCTACGCAGCGGTCACGGCGGTGCCGAGTACGAACGGCTGCTCGCTGACGGACACCTTGTCCTACAGCTGCACAACATCGGGACCGAACACCATCACGGCCCCGTCGCTGACCCGGACGTTACGGTCGGAAACGGCGTACTGCTGTGGTTCGGTGATACGTCCGACTTCGACGGCGTCGTCACCCGCGCAGACCACCTCAAGGCCACCGTCTTACGGCCGCCGCACCGCAACCCACCTGAGGGTCGGGGCAACGGGCCCGGCCATCGCGAAATCTGGCTGCGAGATCCCGACGGGTACACCGTCGTGGTGGCCAGCCCGGATGGCGAAGCATACGAGTCGGCGACATAGCACTCCAAGGGCCGCGCCATACGTCGAACCGGCGCG
>NZ_JBITDW010000074.1:0-1046 GCF_044454685.1 Actinoplanes sp. NPDC051513 | reverse complement strand
CTAGGGCGTGTTTATGAAGTGTCATAGCCACTCGTTGATCGCGGCGATGTGGACCGTGGCCTGGTACCGGACGGCGAGTTTGTCGTAGCGGGTGGCCACGGCCCTGTTGCGTTTGAGTCGGTTGATGCCGCACTCGACCGCGTGGCGCTGCTTGTACACCTGCGGGTCGAACGACGGGGGTCGTCCGCCCTTCGAGCCCTTCTTGCGACGGTTCGCTGCCTGATCGGCCTTGACCGGGATGCACGCTTTGATGCCCCGCTTACGCAGGTACTCCCGGTTCGCCTTCGACGTGTACGCCTTATCAGCCAGGACCCGATCCGGCCGGTTCCTCGCCCGGCCGGCACCGGGCCGCTGCACCCGGATACCGTCCAGCACCACGGTGAACTGCGGGCTGTCGCCGCGCTGACCAGCGGTCAGCACCACCGACAACGGCTTCTGCCCCTGTTCACAGCCCAGATGAACCTTCGTGGTCAACCCACCCCGAGAACGCCCCAACGCATGATCTGCCGGCTCGGCCTGCACCCCACCCGGCGGCTGCACCTGCCGGTCACCGTCACGGCGGGCGCCCGCAGCGTGCTGATGCGCCCGGGCGATCGTGGAATCGACACTGACGTCCCAGGTAATCATCCCGGCCGCGTCCGCGCGGGCCTGCAACCCGGCCAGGATCCTCGCCCAGGTCCCGTCTCGCTGCCACCGGCGGAACAAGCCGTACACGCTCTGCCATTCGCCGTACTGCGGGGGCACGTCTCGCCAGGGACACCCAGCCCTGACCCGCCACCTGATCCCGTCGATCAGCTGCCGCTTCGTCCATGTCGGCGGGCGCCCCGGCTTCTTACCGACCGGCAGCAGCGGTTCCAGGACGTTCCACTGCTCGTCGGTCAGGTCGTGCCGCCCCGCCACCGGTATGGTGTCCACGAGGTCTCCGTGCAGATGTTCTTCTTCGTCGATGAACGATCTACCGGAGACCTCCCTACTTTTCGATCACCGACACGCCGCCTGTGACCTGACCAGGCAACCACCAACGCCAGTTCTTAAACACGGCCTAG
>NZ_JBITDW010000073.1:0-1075 GCF_044454685.1 Actinoplanes sp. NPDC051513 | reverse complement strand
CGGCCATCGCGTTGTCGTAGCAGATCCCGGTCCGTCCGACTGATTGGCGGATGCCGAGCCTCTTCAACGTGATGGCGTAGTCGGCGGATGTGTAGTTGCTGCCGCGGTCGGAATGAAAGATCACATCGTCTGCGAGGCGGTGGTTCCGGGCGGCCATCGCGATCGCTTTCTCGATCAGCGGCGTGCGGTAATTGTCGTCCATGGCCCAGCCGATGACCTCGCGGGTGTGGCAGTCGATGACGGTGGCCAGGAAAACCCAGCCCTGCCAGGTCGGCACATAGGTGATATCGCCGATGAGTTTCTGTCCTGGCGCCGTCGCGGTGAAATCGCGGCGAAGCAGGTCCGGGATACCGTGCGGCCGGTCGCCGGCTGTGGTGAGGCTGTGCCGCCACGGCCGCGGCTGGCACGGGCGCAGGCCCAGCTCCCGCATCAGCGCGCGCACGAGCTCGGGCCCGCAAGCGACGCCATGGTCGGCCAGATCGGCGTGGACACGCCGGTAGCCGTACGTTCCGTCGGAGGCTTCGAAGAAATGAACGATGAACCCTTTCAGCTCTTCGCGCCGCCGCGCGGTCGCCGACTCCGGCTTATTGCGCCAGTCGTAGTAGCCGGACCGGGAAACGCCCAGCCACTCACACATCTTCACCAGCGACGGACATTTCTCGTCGTGGTGTCGTTCGCGGGCCGCGTACTCGCCGTCGATGAACTCGAACGTATCGCTCACCGATGATCCCGGGCGAAGTACGCCGCGGCTTTTTTCAGGAACTCGTTCTCCATCCGCAGTTCCCGCGCTTCGCGTTCCAGTTGACGCAGCCGTTCCCGCTCATTCCCGGAAAGTGCCGGCTCCTCGCCGGCGTGCTCACGCCGATACCTCGCAACCCAGCTCCCCAAAGTTCCCTCGCCAATCCCCAACTCACGGGCGACCTCCACGATCGGACGCGAATTGTCGATGACGAGTTTCACAGCCTCCAGCCGGAACTCAGGCGAGAAACTTCTCTTTGGACGAGGCAACTGTTCTTCCTTCCCAGGCGAACCAATTCTACTTGGCCCACCTGTCCGGAAAGATCATGGCGGCTCA
>NZ_JBITDW010000072.1:0-1232 GCF_044454685.1 Actinoplanes sp. NPDC051513 | reverse complement strand
AGGCCAGGATGGTGTCACCCTGGAACGCTTCGCGGGTCCGGACGTGGTGATCCGGCATCTTCCGCAGGTGTGTGCCGGGTGCGGAGACAGCCTGGCCGGCGCGGTGGAGGCTGACATGACCTGGCGGCAGCTCATCGATGTCCCGCCGGTGAAACCGCAGGTCACCGAGCATCAGCTGATCACCCTGGTATGCGGGTGCGGGCACCGGACCACCCCGGCCACGCCGCCGGAAGCGGTCGCGCCGATCGCGTACGGGCCCCGGTTGGCCGGGATCGGGGTCTACCTGCTGCACGGGCAGTTCCTGTCCGTCTCCCGCACCGCCGCCGCACTCAAAGACCTGTTCGGCGTGCCGGTCGCGGCCGCGACGGTGGCCGGCTGGGTGAAACGTACTGCGTTCGGGATCATCGAGCGGGTGCTGCCGGTGATCGCCGGACGCATCGCCGCTGCGCCGGTGGCGCAGTTCGACGAGACCGGGATGCGTACCGCGGGCCGTCTCGCCTGGCTGCACTCCGCGTCCACCAGCACCGACGTGCTCCTGGCAGTACATCCGAAACGGGGCACGAAGGCGATGGACGCGATCGGGATCCTCCCACGCTTCTGCGGGGTCGCGGTCCATGACGCCTGGGCGCCGTACGACACCTACACCCACATGATCCACGCATTGTGCAACGCCCACGCCCTGCGCGAGCTGATCTACGTCACCGACACCGCCACCGGCCCGGCCACCGACCACGCCGCGCAGGCCATCACCGCTCTGCGCTGGCTGAACCGCCTCGCCATCGACGCCTGCACCGCAGGCCAGACCCCCGACCCCGACACCATGGCCCGTTACCAGCTCATGCTGCGCAGCGCGGTGATACTCGGCGCTGCGGCCACCGCCGAACGCGTCGGCAAACTCCAGCGCAAGCATCACGCCCTGTTCGTCCGCCTCCGCGACCGCCGCGACGACTACCTGCGTTTCGTCACCGACCCGGCCGTCCCGTTCGACAACAACCCGGCCGAGCGCACGATCCGCATGCCGAAACTACGCGTCAAGGTCTCCGGCAGCATGCGCACCCTGACCGGAGCCGAGCACTTCGCCGCGATCCGCAGCTACACCGCCACCGCCGCACGGCAAGGCATCGACACCCTCGACGCCCTCATCCAAGCCGCTACCGGCAACCCCTGGATCCCCGCCACCGCCTGACCACAGCCACCACCGGGCTCCGCCGTGCGATTCCCACACACCCAAA
>NZ_JBITDW010000071.1:0-1428 GCF_044454685.1 Actinoplanes sp. NPDC051513 | reverse complement strand
GGTTCTACTGACGCTTGTGTGGGTGGTTTCTGGGCGTCTGGGTGGCGCACGCCGTTGTCCTGTCTAGGTTCTGGCTTGTCGAAGGTCAGAACGGTAGATAGTGGGACAACGGCGTGCGTAATGCCAGGGTATGGGCTGGGCTGCTCGGACTCCAGAAGACGGTCGTTGAGCGTGTCGAGCTCGACGAGCAGGGCGTGATCGTGGCGGCGGTCCGTCCGGCGCGCGGTCAGCGGCGCCGTTGCGGGATATGCCGTCGCCGCTGTCCTGGCTATGACCAGGGCACGGGCCGCCGCCGGTGGCGGGCCCTGGATCTGGGCACGACCCGCGCGTACGTCGAAGCCGACGCGCCGCGGGTGTCCTGCCCGCAGCACGGCGTGGTGGTCGCCGCGGTCCCGTGGGCGCGGCACGGCGCCGGACACACCCTCGGCTTCGACCAGACCGTGGCGTGGCTGGCGACGGTATGCGCCAAGACCGCGGTGACCGGGCTGCTGCGGATCGCCTGGCGCACCGTCGGCGCGGTCGTCGCCCGGGTCTGGGCCGACACCCAAGCGCAGATTGATCTGCTCGACGGGCTGAAACGTATCGGCATCGACGAGATCTCCTACCGCAAAGGACACAAATACCTGACCGTCGTGGTCGACCACGACACCGGCCGCCTCGTCTGGGCCGCACCCGGCGCGGACAAGGCCGCCCTCGCCGCGTTCTTCACTCAGCTCGGACCCGAGCGCTGCGCCCGCATCACCCACATCTCCGCCGACGCCGCCGGCTGGATCCGCGAAGCCGTCACCGAACACTGCCCGCAAGCCATCCGCTGCGCCGACCCGTTCCACATCGTCGCCTGGGCCACCGAAGCCCTCGACGAGCAACGCCGCACCATCTGGAACCAAACGCGCGGCGCTGCCCGGGGCACCACCCGCGCCAACAACCGCAACCATCGACTGCGCGGTGAGGTGAAAACCCTCAAACACGCCCGCTGGGCGCTCTGGAAGAACCCCGACGACCTGACCGAACATCAACACGAACAACTCGCCTGGATCGCCAAGACCCACCCCACCCTGCACCGCGCCTGGGCATTGAAAGAAGGCCTGCGCACCGTGTTCGCCCTCGCCCACCACGACCCCGACCAGGCCATCGACGCCCTCGACCGGTGGATCAGCTGGGCCCGCCGCTGCCGCCTACCCCAGTTCGTCAAACTCGCCCGCAGCATCACCCGCGACCGCGACCCCATCATCGCCGCCATCACCAACCGGCTGTCCAACGCCCTGATCGAATCCACCAACACCAAAATCCGGCTCATCATCCGCCGCGCATTCGGCTTCCACACACCACACGCCATCATCGCCCTGGCCATGCTCACCCTCGGCGGCCACCGACCCGAACTACCCGACCGATGACCGCAAACCCACCCACACACCGATCACAAGAGCC
>NZ_JBITDW010000070.1:0-1537 GCF_044454685.1 Actinoplanes sp. NPDC051513 | reverse complement strand
CGGTATTTGTCAAGTCAAATTGAGACGGTTTGTGCCTGTGTTGCTGGCTGGTTGATCCAGGCTTGGTCGGGCAGTTGGGGTGCGCGGGGCCGGCGGGTGAACCGGTCGGGGTGCTGGGTGTAAGCGGTGTCCAGGGTGGCCTGGCGGTGTCGGCGGATCTGGTCGGCTGTGCCGTAGTGCACGGATGCCGGGGTGTGCCAGCCGATCCCGGAGTGGCGGTGTTCATGGTTGTAGGCGGTGAAGAATTCTTCGCAGAAAGTGCGGGCGTCGGCGAGGGATCCGAACCGGTCCGGGAAGTCGGGCATGTATTTCATCGTTTTGAACTGAGCTTCGGAGTACGGATTGTCGTTCGATGTCCGCGGCCGGGAATGCGAGCGCAGGACACCGAGGTCGACGAGCATTTCCGAGACGGGTTTCGAGGTCATGGCACCCCCGCGGTCGGCGTGAATGGTGTGCGGCTCGATTCCGTTCCGGGTGACCGCCTCGGCGAGGAAATCGCGGGCCACGGTCGCGTCCTCGGCAGCGGCTACGAGCCAGCCGGTGACGTATCGGGAGAAGATGTCGATGATGACATAGCATTTGAACCAGACCCCTTTCACGGGGCCTTTCAACGCGGTGATGTCCCAGGACCACACCTGCAACGGGCCCGTCGCGACCAGCTCCGGGCGCACCCGCGGCGGATGCGTGGCCAGCCGGCGCCGTTCCCGGTTCTGCCCGGCCACCCGCGCGATCCGATACATCGTGGACATCGAGCACCAGTACCGGCCCTGGTCGAGCTCCCGCGCCCACACCTGCGGGATCGCCAGGTCCGCGTAGCCGGGCGCATTCAGCACCGCCAGGACCTCCTCACGCTCGGCGAGGCTGAGCGCCTGCGGTGGCGGTGTCCGCGGCAGCCACGGCCCGTGCCGGGGCCCGACCGGTTTCGCCTTGCGGTAGTAGGTCGCCCGCGACGTTCCGGTCAGCGTGCACGCCCGTTGCACCGATATCTGAGCGGTCCGTAAATGCTCGAACGCTGCGGTCAGGATTTCTTCGGCGGCCTCTGATCGTCCGCGCTCCCGGACAGCTCCTCCAAGAGCGCGTGTGCTTTTCCCATGATGTCCAAAGCCATGCGGGTCTTCTTCAGATCCGCCTGCAACTTCTCGTTCTGCCGACGCAACCTCTCCAACTCGAGTTGCTCGCTACTCTTCTTCGACCGCCCGGCTCCGGCCGTCCCGGAACCCGTTTCCCAGCCCTCGGGCTTCCCGAGCAGACCGGCATCACGAGCCCGTGCCCATTCGATGATGTGCGACGAATACAAACCCTCCCGGCGCAGCAACGCGCCCTTCTCCCCATTCGGCGCGGCCTCGTACGCCTCGACCATCGCCAGCTTGTACGCCGGGCTGAACGTCCGCCGCGACGGCTTCGGCGCCGGATCAGACCCGCCCACCGGCGGCTTATCAGATGAAGTGGACACGGACACCAGGATCTCCGATCCCCACCCTCAGGTCATCACCCCACACTCACACGGGGTGTCTCACACGATCTTGACCGAGAGGGC
>NZ_JBITDW010000069.1:0-1560 GCF_044454685.1 Actinoplanes sp. NPDC051513 | reverse complement strand
ACGGTCAAGCCCCTGGAAGTGGTGTAACGGCTGATCTTTCGAGTTGTGCTGGTTAGAAGGGTTGTTCTCCGGGTTTGCGAGTGACCGGTTCGCCGGTTTCGGGCTGCCATTGGTCGATGTCGTGGGGCCAGGGCGCGGGTCGGCCGTGGTCGTCCCAGAACCCGGTTTCGATGCCGGTGGCGATCAGGGCAGCGTTGAGGGCGGCGCGCTCGGCCGGGTCAGGGATGGCGGGGTCGCCGGTCGGGTGGGTCATGCTGCGGTCTCCAACTCGGGCAGGGTCGCCGTGGTGACGGTGGCTTCGGTGGTGATTCTGCTGGCCCGTTCGAGGATGTCGAGGGCGAAGTAGCGGCGGCCTTCGGTCCACTCGTCGTGTTGCTCGGCCAGCACCGCGCCGACGAGGCGGGTGACGGCGTCGCGGTCGGGGAAGATCCCGACGACGTCGGTGCGGCGGCGGATTTCCTTGTTGAGCCGCTCATTGGGGTTGTTCGACCAGATCTGCCGCCAGATCTGTTGCGGGAAGCCGGTGAAGGCGAGCAGGTCGGCGCGGGCGTTGTCGAGGTAGGCGGCCACCGCCGGCAGTGACCTGCCGGTCGAGTCGAGCAGCTTGTCGAACTGGGCGTGGACCGAGCCCGGGTCGATCTGGTCGTAGACGGAGTGCAGCATGGTCTTGACCGCCGGCCACGCCGACTTCGGGCACACGCCCATCAAGTTCGCCGCGAAGTGCGTGCGGCATCGCTGCCACGAGGTGCCGGGTAGGTTCGCCGCGATCGCGTCGACCAGACCGGCGTGCGCGTCGGAGGTCACCAGGCGAACGCCGGTCAGACCGCGGGCGACCAGATCGGCGAAGAACGCGTTCCACGCCTGCTTCGTCTCGCTGGTGGCGACCTTCACGCCCAGGACCTCGCGGTGCCCGTCGGCGTTGACCCCGGTCGCGACCAGCACGACCGCGTTGACGACCCGGCCCTGCTCACGGACCTTCATGGTCAGCGCGTCGGCGGCCACAAACGTGAACGGCCCGGACTCGCCCAGCGGACGGGTCCGGAACGCGGCCACCTGGGCGTCGAGGTCGGCGGCCATCCGCGAGACCTGCGACTTCGACAGGCTGGTGATCCCGAGCGTCTGCACCAGCTTGTCCATCCGCCGGGTGGACACGCCGAGCAGATAGCAGGTCGCGACCACGCTGACCAGCGCGGCCTCGGCCCGCTTACGCCGTTCGAGGAGCCAGTCGGGGAAGTACGAGCCCGATCGTAGTTTCGGGATCGCGACGTCGATGGTGCCGATCCGGGTGTCGAGCTCGCGGTGGCGGTAGCCGTTACGGGAGTTGACCCGCTCGGGCGAGGCGGTGCCGTACTCGGCGCCGCAGACCGCGTCGGCCTCGGCTGACAGCAACGAGTTGATCACCGTGGACAGCAGGTGCCGCATCAGATCCGGCGACGCGTCCGACAGCGCTTGGTCCAACACGCCGGCAGGGTTGATGATGTGGGGTGCGGTCATCGTGATGGTGCCTTTCGAGAGTGCTGTGGAAGGTTCACTCGAAAGATCACGCGATGACCGCGCTCT
>NZ_JBITDW010000068.1:0-1925 GCF_044454685.1 Actinoplanes sp. NPDC051513 | reverse complement strand
CCCACGCGACAAACCGGATCACGTTGCGGTGCGGCCACTCGGTGCCCCACACGATCGAGGTGACGGCCAGCGCCGATACGACCAGGATGACGGTCATAAGCGCCATCACGTTGCGGCCGACCGGACTGTCCCGCCACGCGCCCCGCGTGCGCCACGCGTAACCGGTAACGAACACCAGCGCGCCGGCAGCGGTCGCGATGATGGCCGCATTCACCCAGGGCGAGGCCGAAACGGTCTGGCAGGAAGTCACCGGCTCACCCCCGGAACGTCTCGGCGATCAACTGCGCGAAGTGGTTCACCGCTCCGTGACGGCGACTCTGGACGGCCACATGCCTGATCTCCCGGGGTTCGCCCCCCGCTCGCGCTCGAGCGCAGCCTCGGCGTGACGCCGGGCCAGGACCGCATCGGCGACGTCATCGGGCGGCGGTGAGGGCTGGTGCTCCTTGCTCCATGGCCATCTCATCGGCGCCGCTCCTGGCTCGCCCGGCGCAGCCCCTCGATCAGAGCGTTCGTCGTGCGCGCGGCGTCGAGCAACTGCGCCACCTGCCCGGAGAGCAGATCGTTGCGGGCGTCCTGTGCCTGCGCCGCCGCCCGTCACTCGTCGCCGCGGCTCTCTTCTCCTTTTCGAGCTGCTCCATATAGACCTTCTCCAGCCGGTCCACCGTGCGGACCAGCACGATTCGACCGGTGAGAATCCCGAGGACGGCGAGGATCAGCACCCCGACCGCGCCGCCCTGGACGACCGCGCCGGCAATACCGAACACATCCATCAGACGGCCGACAGCAGCCGGCGTCGACACGATCGGCGGTGTGTCACGCTGATGGCATGGGTATCGAGAGAGGCGAACACGGTAGCAACAACCGGTACGAACATGCGCCCAAGGTCAGCACCGTCAGGACCCAACTGGACAAGATCATCAGCCCAGAATCGGTGGGCGACAAATGCGGCGAATTCACGGTTCCCCGCAAGCGCACGACCGCCCAAGCCGCCCTCTTCGAGGTTCCCGACGACCGCCCGACCGCCCAAGGCGTCCCCGTCGAAGTCGAGCCGGGTGCCGCGTGCACCGACGCGTTCGAGATTCGAGATACAGACCTGCAACGCGAACGCCACAAGGAAGGCCGACCCGTCGGCAGGTCACTCTTTCGCGAAACCGCCGGAAAGGTCGCCGAAGCTTCCGCATGGAAAGCAATCGAATATGCGGCCCATTTCGTATGGCTCGGCTCCGGGCAGCTCGTCAAAGAGGCCTACCGGGCTGTGAAAATCCTGGACGCCATCCGGGGCGTTTATGTCGGCGACGGATTCGTCTACCAGGTCGGCCTCGCCGGGGTCACCGGGACCGGCTTCTGCCTGGCTCTGCGCATCCGGGAGAGTGCCGCGGGGGAAGGCCACTGGCCAGACATCAGCATCGGCATCGACGCGAACTTTCTCCACCAGCTCGACACCGGCATCCCCGATGTTGACGGCCGCGCCGAGCGTCGGGCCGAACGGCCGCCGGAGCCTGACCTACGCTGGCCCGGTAACTGGATCATCATGTACGGCAACCGTGCGATCCTCGATCATCAGGCCGTCCTCGATCACCGCGGTGTTCTCATGGACGACGGTAAGCCGAGGAAAATTGGCCGGTGGATGCCTGTACCGAACCATAAAACCTGTTGAACCACGCGCGGTGGCCCCTGCCGATCCTCATCGAAGTGGGCGACACGTTGACCTTCGATCCTCCTGCGCCGGGCTGACCACTCCTACCCCGGCCCCCGGCCTACAGCGGAAGTGATCGCTGGCGCGTTTTGATCGGCCCAGTCCGGCCATACGCCGTGACGCAGCCGGTCGGCGCATGCCAGTGCGACGACCATCGATGCTCCTTGACACCCTGAACGAACCGCTTGAGGTGCTCCACCTCGTCGTCACAACGGTCCACGCGACGCCC
>NZ_JBITDW010000067.1:0-2522 GCF_044454685.1 Actinoplanes sp. NPDC051513 | reverse complement strand
GTCGAGACGAGGGTGTCACAGTGCACTCATACCGGGCGTTCGTGGTCATGGCGGTCGTTGTCCTCCTCGCGTGCCGTGTTCTGGTTGTCCAGGAAGCGGTGTCTGTTGTAGTAGCCGTTCGGGCGTTGCCGTAGTTCGCGTAGCCGATCCAGGTCGGCGCGGTCGGCGTGCAGGATCCAGGCGTGCTGCGGGGTGTCGTCGCGGTAGCCGTGGACCCAGCCGCGGTGGACCCAGGTGTGCAGGGTGACCTGGGGCATGTCGAGGGCGGCGGCCAGGTCCGGCAGCCGCCACTCGTGCTCACCGAGACGCTCGTCGGGTGGGTGGCCGGCGCGGCCCGGGTAACGCGACAGCCCTTGGCGGCGCAGGAGGTCGTTGACGCTCTGCGCGCTGAACCGCTGGCTGCGTTTCGGTGGCCGGAACCCGTCCGCGTTGATCTGCTCGGCGATCTGCTTCATGCCCATCCCGGTCTCGGCGAGGGCCCGGATCCGCGCGACGAGGGCGGGGTAGTAGCTGAGTTGGTCAAGCCGTGCGACCGGACGCACGATCCGGCCCGCGCTGGCATGCCCGCCGGCCCAGGTGACGCCGACGGCGACCTGCTCGGTGTCGCCGACCACCACGACGACGACCTTGGCGATCATCAGCCGCAGCAGTTCTTTGCGGTCGGTGACCGTCGTGCTCGGCGCGTGCCACAGGTCCGGCAGGTCATCGGCGAGCGCGCGGATGGCGTCGCGTTGCATTGCGGTCAGCGTTCGGGGCGCGGCCGCTTGGAACCGGGCGTGCTGCTCGCGAAGCTGTTCGCGGGCGCGGAGTGCTTGTTCCCACTCGGCTTCCAGCTGGCGCACGACCAGACGGTTCTCCGGTTCGGTCAGCCGGTAACGGCGCCGGGCCTGGTCGACCTCGTAGTCGGCGCGTTCCAGCCGCTGCGCCCAAATCCGTTCCAGGGCGGTGCGGTCGGCTTCGACCTGGGCGAACGCGGCCAGCGACACCTCCAGACTGGCCGGTGCCATCGCGGCCAGGACCTGAACGGTGACGTACTCGTCCAGGCAGGCACCGGCCAGCTGCTGGCAGCGGTCCCCGCCGTAGTGCGCCAATTCCCATTCGCATCGGTAAATGTGCTGCGTCCGGCCAGCACCCTCGCTGCGGTAGCCGACCGTCATCCGCTTGCCGCACCGGCCGCAGTGCACCAGCCCGGACAGCAACGCCGACCCAGGCCGAGCCGATCCGGGCGTGGCCGCGGTACTGCGGTTGGCCTCCAACCTGGCCAGATTACGGCGCCACTGCTCGACGCTGATATACCCCGGAAGACGGTCCGGCAGAAACACCAGCCAATCGGCCGGATCATTGAGGACCCGCTCGCGGCGCCGTCCGGCACGGAACTCGCTGCGCTTACGCCCGTAGGCGTAGATCCCGGCATAGATCGGATTACGGATCATGTTCCGCAGGATCGTGCGGTTCGGCCGATGCCAGCCCAGCTCCCCACGCTCCGCGCCCCGCAGCTCACGGACACCGATCTCGATGCCGTGAGCGACCAGCCAGGACAACACCGCGTGCAGGGTGCCCAACTCCTCGAACTTCGCGAAGACCAGTCCGACTACCTCGCGAACCTGCGCGTCCGGGTCCAGCACGATCCCGCCGCCCGGCCGCCGGACATAACCGGCCGGCGGATCGATCCCCAACTCCCCGCGCCGTGCTTTGGCCAACCGGCCACCCCACATCCGCGACTTGATCAAATACAGCTCGGCCTCGCTGATCGTGCCCTTCAACCCCAGCAGCAGCCGATCGTTGTGATCCGCCGGATCGTAGACCCCGTCCGGATCAGCCAGCAGCGTCCGCGACAACGCACACAGCTCGAGCAGCTGGTGCCAGTCCCGGCCCGAGCGGGCCAGCCGGGACATCTCAATCCCGATCACCACACCGACATGGCCGAGCCCGACCTCGGACACCAACCGGGTGAACCCGGGACGGTCCTGACCGCCGCCGGCCGAGTGACCCATGTCCTCGTCGATCACCACGATCCGCGACGGCACCCAGCCCAGCACGGCGGCAAGCTCCACCAACGCGTACTGCATCTTCGCCGACTCGGTGTTCTCATGGACCTGCCGCAACGTCGACTGGCGCACATAAACCACGGCCAGCCGGTCACAGTGCTCCGCTGTGACCTTGCCCGGCCGGCGATCCCAGTCCCGCAGACTCATCGCGCTCACCGCCCGCCATTACCGGCGCCGGCCGGTCCGCTGCTCGCCGGGCCAGCAACACTGCCAACCGGCGGATCACCAACAGCCTGGCGAACTCCGGGATCTCCTCCCACCGCGGCAGATCCGTCCGACCGTCCGCGAGGGGGGCACCGCCTCGACTCGTTCACCGTCCATGCCGAAGCCTCCTCACCCGCGCCGCTGCGCGACCGACCCCGCAACTGACCGACCACAGCGACCAGCCCAAGCAGGGCATCCACCTCAATGATCGGCGCGTCACCAGCACCAGCACCATCTACCGATGCAGTGAACTTCTCTCCTTGAGGACCG
>NZ_JBITDW010000066.1:1208-3247 GCF_044454685.1 Actinoplanes sp. NPDC051513 | reverse complement strand
ACGGGCAGGCGCAGGCCGCGCACCGGTGAGGCCAGGGCGAGCAGGAGGCCGATCGCGGCTGGCACGGCCAGCAGGAGATAGGCGGTCCGGATCCCGTACGCGTCCGCGGCGAGACCGCCCAGCAGCGCGCCGAACGGCGTTCCGCCCCAGGCCACCATGCGGCCGGTGGTGTTGACCCGGCCCTGCAGCTCGTCCGGGGTGAGCAACTGCCGCACGGTGATGCCGTTGGCGTTCACGGTCAGGCGCGCGATCGACCAGACCAGCCAGGCCACCAGGGCGACGGCGACGGTCTCGGTGCCGGCGAGAACGGCGACGGCGAGCACGAAGAGCGCGAAGCCGGCGATCGACACGGTGCCCTGGCCCAGGAGCCGGCCGGCGCGCGGCAGCGCCAGCGCGGCCAGCAATGAGCCTACCGCTCCGACGGCGTAGAGCAGGCCGATCCGACGGTCGGCCGGGTCGATGCCGAGAACCTGGTCAGCGTGCACCACGAGCAGGCCGAGCACGCCGCCGACGGTCATGTTGAGGCCGAACCCGGCCATCGTCAGGGTGCGTAAGACCGGCATGTCCCAGACGTAGCGCAGGCCCTCGGCTATCTCGGAGCGCATCCGGCGCCCGGCCACGGCCACGGTGTTCAGGTCGGTCCGGAGGCCGGTCAGCAGGGCTGCGGACACCAGGTAGGTGGCGGCGTCCACGGCGAGCACCGCGGACGGGTCGGCCAGCGCGGCGAGCAGGCCGGCCGCGGCCGGCGCCGCGATCTCCAGGACCACCTCGGTCGACCAGACGATGCTGTTCGCCCTGGTCAACCCGGCCTTGCCGACGATGCGGAAGAATGCGCCCCAGGCCGCCGCGTCGAACCAGCAGAAGCCGCAGCCAACCCCGAAGGCCACGGCCAGCACGTGCCAAGGGGTCAGCACGCCGAGCAGCTTGGCGACCGGCACGGTGGCAAGCATCAGGGCGCAGCACAGGTCGGCCGCGACCATCATGCGGCGGCGGTTCAGCCGGTCCGCCGCGGCGCCGGCGAACAGGCCGAACAGCAGGTACGGCAGCGCCTCGAGGCCCACCACCGCGGCGGTGAGCGCGGGCGATGCGCTGGTGCGGTAGACGAGCAGCGGCAGCGCCACGGCGCTGGCCGCGGTCCCGGCCACCGAGATCGACCGGGCCGCGTACCAGCGGGAGAAGTCGGCGTCGAACAGTCGGCGCCGTTCGACGCCGACGGTGGTCACGGCCGGCCCGCGAGCACGGCCAGGTGCCGCTCCTCGATGCCGGTCAGCGCCAGGTGCAGGTCGGTCGCGAGGTCGTCGCTCGCGTGCCGACAGGAGTTCACCGGCGGCTGCGCGCCGGGGTGGAAGCAGGCGTTGACGTCCGGCTCCTCAGGGTGGAAGCAGCCGTTGGCGTTGGCGCCGGGGTGGAAGCAGGCGTTGACGTCGGGGTCGCCGGGTTGGAAGTAGGCGTTGGGGTGCGGGTCGGCCGGGTGGTGGCAGGGGCTCACCGGCCGGCCGGAGTCGGCCGCCACCGCGGCGGGCTGGTCGTCGTCGGGGCGGAAGCACGGCGACACGCTGCCGTCGTCCGATGCGCAAAAGCATTTCGAGCCGGTGTTGGGCGCGGTGGCATCGGCCGGGCGGAAGCAGAAGCCGGCCTCACCCCCGGAGTCGTCCGCGGGGCGGAAGCAGCCCGCGCCGTTGCCGCGATCCCGGTCGACGGGGTGCAAGCCGGCCTCGCCTCCGTCGGCGGGGTGGAAGCAGACGCGCGGTGCCAGGTCGTCGGCCGGGCGGAAGCCGTACGAGCCGACGTCGCCCGGGGGCGTCATCGCGAGGTTTGGCATGTTGTTCCTCTCATCGGGAATTCGCCGCTGCCGTGGCCGGCGACGGCCACAGGTGCCAGCCGCGCCCGGTCGGCAGGACCGGGTCGCCGTGCCGCACCAGGCTGAAGCGCTCCAGTCCGGGAGCGACGGTGGTGGTCACCGCGATGAGCGACCCGGCCGGCGCGATCTCGCCGGCGTGGTAGCCCAGGCCCCGCCCTGCGAGCTGCCTGGCAAACGT
>NZ_JBITDW010000066.1:0-1114 GCF_044454685.1 Actinoplanes sp. NPDC051513 | reverse complement strand
GCAACGTGCTCGAGACCCCATTCGGGCGAGTCGTCCGTGCCGGGGTCGGGCCGCAGCGCCACCGGCCGCAGCCGCAGGCCGGCGAGCGGCAGCCGGACGCACCGCTCGAGCGCCGGCCAACCGGACAGCTGGGCCGCGGCGTCGTCTTCCTGCGCGGGCGGCTGGGCGCAGGCCTGGACCAGCTCGTCGAGCGCCCGCCCGGCGGCGTCGCTCGCCCAGGCGGAGGCGCCGGCGCCGAGCCGGGTGGCGGCCGGGCCACGGCTGATCGCCAGATAGACCGGCACGTCCAGGTCGGTCGTCACGTCCAGCAGGTGTACGACGGCGCACGTGGCCCGCTCGGCTGCGGCATAACGCATGGCCAGCCGGCGCGGCAGTGCCGAGGCCGGCACCTCGTGCGCGTCCGGGCGGCCGGCCACGTACCAGCGCAGCAGCGCCTGGCCGAACCCGTCGTGCTCGATGAGCTCGCAGAGCCCGTGGTAGGTCGCCTCGGCCACGGTGATCCCGGCCGCCGTGCCGAGGCTCGACGAGTAGCGCAGCAGGCCACGGTAGGGCCGGACGTCGTCGCCGGCCACCGGCCGGCGGAAGTAGCGCGGGTCGGTGAGGAACGTGGGGTAGCGCACCGAGCCGGCCGGGCCGAGGTGGTCGGCGCACGCCGCCACGGCGTCCGGGAACTCGGCGGCCCAGCGCTGCACGACCAGGTCGGCGGCCAGGGCCGGCTGCGCGGCCACGTCCCGGGCGGTCAGCAGGACCGGTCCGCCGGGTGCCCACCGGAGGTTGTCGGCGGCCGACATGAGGTATCGCTCCAGCGCCTCGAACCACGCGCTCGCCGCGTCCTGGCCGTCGGCGCCCTTGCCCCAGCCGACGGCCACCGGGGCGTCGTTGCGGAGCAGCATCACCTGCGTGGTAGGCGCGTGCCGTGGACCAACCGACTGCACCCGGGCACTGAGACCGAGACGGTCGACCTCAGCTACCGCCGTTTCGACGGCGCGCCTGGGCGGCATGGATCGGAACGGCATGGCGTCCCTCCCCCGTTTCGGGACGGCTGCGGGCAGGGAACTGTCGCAGCGTCGATCCCGGGTGTCAACCACCCATATCGCGATATGTCAGAAACGGG
>NZ_JBITDW010000065.1:0-3805 GCF_044454685.1 Actinoplanes sp. NPDC051513 | reverse complement strand
TGCCACGGGGAGTGCGGGTCGGCGAAGAACACCTTCGTGCCGGTCTCAAGCGCGAATTGCACGTGGGCCGACAGCTCCTTGCCCCGGTCCCAGGTAAGGGTCTTGCGCAGCTGCTCGGGCAGCTGGGTCATCGACGCCGTCAGGGCGGCGTTCATCGCGATCGCGCCGTAACCGCCTAGCGCAGGGCCGTTCTTCACCGGTGGCGTCTCGCCCCACCCGTCCAATCGTGGCAGGTGCACCAGCAGCGTGGAGCGGCTGGCGCGTTCCACGACCGTGCCGATCGCCGACCGGCCAGTGCCGATGATCAGTCGGGTAGCCCCGACGCATTGCTGCGTCGGGGCCCCCTCAGAACCGTGCTTGCGGCGTTAACCGCACACGGCTCAAGCAAGCCCTCTGGAGTTGCGGACGGGCAGAAATGCGGTCGTTTGGGCCTTCGACGGCTTCGAGCCGTCGTAGGCATTGCGTGTGCGTGAGACGGGACCTTTTATCGTCCGACATGCCATCGACGCGGTAGGTCATCAGGTAATTCTTCGTAATGGCCTTCCGAATCGTTCGCACCCACTGCTCCCATTCGTCGGGGGTTTGTGGTTGATGGTCGGCGTGGAGTAGGAAACCTTTACACAGTGGACATCGACCGTTCTGTATCCGCAGGAGATGCAGGGTGGTCTTGTCCACCGGCATCGGTGGCCCCTTGCTCCGCCGCTGCGCCCAGTAGACTGCCAGGTCGGGGTCGTCCGGAGACGCCGTTCCCTTGACCAACTGGTGCCGGACGATCTTCGTCCAGGAGAACTTGACGAGGTAGGCGCCGCTTTCACGGTCGCCGAACACCCACCTGTCATGCCTGGCCTGGTTGAACCGGCCGAAGTACTTTGTGGAGATCCAGTGCTTCGACTTGTTCGGGTGGCTGTGTTTAGCCCATTTGTAGACGAGCGCCCACATATGGTTGTCCAGCGCCGTGAATATCTCGCTGGACACCACCGTCCGATAATAGGCCGACCAGCCACGCACTATCGGATTGATCGTGCGCAGCACTGCGCCGGCATTGGCCCCACGCAGGATCCGCACCTCGGCGCGCAGCCTTTCCCGGATCCGTCTCAACGCCGCCGCGCTCGGTTTGATCAGCAGCTTGCCGTGATAACGGCGGACGTTGAATCCCAAGAAGTCAAATCCGTCTTCAGCGTGGACGATACGAGTCTTGTCCTCGTTGAAGCCCAACCCCCTGAGCGCCAGCCACACGCGCAGCCGTTCCTTGACCTCTACGGCCTGTTCACGGCTAGCGCACATCACGACGAAATCATCCGCGTATCTCACCAGAACAGGGCTACCTACCATCGCGCTTCCAGCATCTCGACCGGTCGCGAAATAGCGAACCCCAGCGGCGGTTTCCATCCCATGAAGAGCCACATTAAATAGTACGGGACTGATCACCCCGCCTTGCGGGGTGCCCGCTTCCGTCGGCGCGAACCGGCCCCGATCGACCACTCCTGCGTTCAGCCATTGCTCGACGAGTCTCCTTCCGGGAAACGTGCCGATCGCCGCTATCAAACGGTCGTGGTCAATCCTGTCGAAGGCTGCCGTCAAGTCGGCGTCGAGCACCCACACCCGATGCGGGTTCTTACCGTTGAGTGTGGAGTAGATCGCCCCGATCGCATCATGACAGCCGCGGCCAGGCCGAAACCCATACGATTTCGGCTCGAACCGCGCCTCCCACTCGGCTTCCAGCGCTTTGACCGCCAGAGCCTGAAAAGCTCTATCGACAATGACTGGAATTCCGAGGCCACGCCGTTTCGTGGTCCCCGGTTTAGGGATGTACACACGCTTGACCGGTCGGGCGGTCCACGAGGCACCACGGCGCTGCAACCCATCAGCCAATTCCGCCTTGACGTGCGGGAACAGCACCACTTTCCCGTCGACCCCCGCCGTCTTACGACCAGCGTTGATCTCCGTGACCCGGCGCACGCTGATCAGCGCGTTAGACCGGGACCGGAGCATCAGTTTCTGCAGGTTCCGGACCCCCTTGAGGTCCCCCGCCCGCGACGCCGTGAAGATCCTCTGACGTAAACGCCGTACCTCGTCCTCAGCCCGACGCCAATCGATCGACTGCCAGTCCGCGACGACGTCCTCCGGTCCGTTCACCACGGCAACACCATCCGCACCCGCCAACGCGGCTGCGGATGTCGACGTCGTCGTAGCGTCCAACTTGTCCTTCGGTTCCGGTGTCGTTATTCAGTAAGTCTTCACAGGCTCACCTGACCCAGGTCAGCACCCTTTCGGGTCCGGATTCCTCCGTATCCAGCCAGTTATCCGGGAGACCCTGGTGGAGGACCAGGGATTCTCTCCCGGTTTTCCTGTTGCCTTTCGGCCACCGGCATTCGCTTCTTGGGTCATCCTATTCCCGCTGGGGATTAACCTTCCTCACGGTCGGCCTACCGGATCACATAGGACCCGGACCCATCGGGGTTGCCACGTTCCACACGAGTGAGACACGACCGGGGTGGGTGCCCCCTTTACCCCGAGGCGGCGGTGTCCACCTGGACGGAGTGACCTCTACCATCCAGCGCCTGCCGCTTCTCAACGGCCAGCCCTGCACCCCACTACCACATTCCATCGGCGAGGCTTGGGATCACGAGGCATCATCGGGGGTTCATTTGCATTCACCCGTCCGGTCTTCCCCCGGCCTGTAATTCCCGGATGGAACGGGAACCCTTGGGCTTGACTCCTGAGCTTCACACCCCGCCGTTACCAGCAACGCATGTCAAGAGAGGGGACGGGCCATCGGACACGGACCCGGAACTACACTTTCAGCAATAGCCGAACCTCCATATAGCGAGTTCACTCAATCTCGTGCGACTTCGTGTCGCACGGTCTCCCTCCCAGTGCCCAGGAACGGCGCGGTCGTCGGCTTCGGCCGGCCGTCGGCTGATGACCACGTCGGCGGTGACGTGGCCCTGCGGCTTGCTCCGGGACCTCGCGCGCGGCTCACGCAACGCACGTCCGGTGCGCAGGCAGGCGACCATCTCCCGCTTGAGCGCGCCGCGGCCCTCGATGAACAGGGCCTGGTAGATCGCCTCGTGGCTGATGCGCATGGACTCATCATCGGCGAAGTCGATCCTCAGCCGGTGCGCGATCTGCTCCGGGCTCCAGGCCGTCACCCACCGCCGGTCCTGTCGGTGCGGCTTGTTCAGCCCCTTCCACGCAGGCGGCCTGGGCCCGGCGACGACCGTGCCATCGGGTCTGCGGACGCTCCCGCTCAAACGCTCCTGCACGTACTCGCGCAGCCGTGAATTCGACACCAGCTTGGCCGTCTTCGGACGCTTGGCCGCCTGCTGCGCCTTCCACTGCGCCACCGTGGCCCGATACTCCTGCTTGCCGCTGCGTGTCGCCGCGTTCCGTCGCACTCACGCGAGACCGTCCCCGCATCGCGTCCGATGCTGCGGCCGATCTCCCGCACGCCCTTGCCCTGCGCCCGAAGCAGCGCGATCTCCTCGCGTTCCGCGAATGACAGATAGCGGCCCGAGGGTTCGTCCAGGCTGATCGGCGGCATGCCGCCAGCGTGGCGAAACCACCGCGCCCCAACCGGCCACGACACGCCAACGTGAAGCGCGGCCTCGACCGTCGTGATCCCCGTCGCGATCAGCTGCCAGAACTCCCGCTGCACAGCGCGCGACGGCTCAGGCCGACCCGGCGACCGCATCGGCGGCCGCAACGCCCGGTCCGCCGCCCACTGCCTCCGCACCCCTTCGGGCACCCGCTCCAGCTTCGTGTTCGCGCCCATCGCACACCTCCATGATCAAGGTGTTGCGAC
>NZ_JBITDW010000064.1:0-4132 GCF_044454685.1 Actinoplanes sp. NPDC051513 | reverse complement strand
CTGAGAGAGGCGAGGCACGATGCACAAGATATTTCTGGGCCGCACGGCGGTTCGGTTCGGCGCGGTGCTGTTGATGGCGGGTGGTGTGGGCTTGGTGTCCGCGTCCACCTCGTACGCTCACGGCCCTGCGACCATCACGAAAGCGCCGTTCGGGACGACGGCCGGTGGTCAGGCCGTCGAGGTCTACACGTTGACCAACAACGGCATCCGGGTGAAGATCCTGACCTACGGCGGCGTTCTCCAGTCGATCGAGATGCCGGACAGACACGGCCGGTCCGCGAACGTGTCGCTCGGCTTCGACAATCTCGGCGATTACGAGACGAAGAGCCCGTACTTCGGCTGTATCACCGGCCGGTACGCGAACCGGATCGCGTTGGGCACCTTCACCCTCGACGGTGTCACCTATCACCTGCCGATCAACAACGACCCGAACAGTCTGCACGGCGGCACGATCGGTTTCGACAAGCACGTCTGGGCGGCGACGCCGTCGCGGACGAGGGACGCCGTGGCGCTGAAGCTGCAGTTCACCAGCCCCGACGGTGACATGGGATACCCGGGCGAGTTGAAGGCGACGGTCACCTACACGCTCACCCGCGACCACGGCATCCGGATGGACTATGTGGCCACCACGAGCAAGGCCACCGTCATCAACCTGACGAACCACAACTACTGGAACCTGGCCGGTGAGGGCACGGGCACCATCGACACGACGAAGCTG
This sequence comes from Actinoplanes sp. NPDC051513, assembly GCF_044454685.1. Classification (NCBI taxonomy): domain Bacteria; kingdom Bacillati; phylum Actinomycetota; class Actinomycetes; order Micromonosporales; family Micromonosporaceae; genus Actinoplanes; species Actinoplanes sp. NPDC051513. Next base: position 3,414 of record NZ_JBITDW010000064.1, on the reverse strand, counting down.
CAGCTCAACGCGAGCCGCTACACCCCGGTCGATGCCACCCTCATCCCGACCGGCACGCTCGACCCGGTGGCCGGCACCCCGATGGACTACCGCAAGGCCACCGCGATCGGCGCCCGCAACCGCGAAGGCTTCGGTCAACTGGTGATCGGCCGCGGCTACGACCACAACTGGGTCCTCGACCGTAAGGACCCGACGTTCCGCAAGCTGGAGTTCGCGGCCCGGGCCACCGACCCGGCGAGCGGCCGGCAACTGTCGATCTACACCACCGAGCCGGGAATCCAGTTCTACGGCGGCAACTTCCTCGACGGCACCCTGGTCGGCACGAGCGGCCGCATGTACCGCCAAGGCGACGGGTTCGCCCTGGAAACCCAGCACTACCCGGACTCGCCGAATCACGCGAACTTCCCGTCGACGGTCCTGCGGCCCGGACAAACCTACCGGACCACGACCATCTACCAGCTCGGCGTCGCGCACTGAGATTGCTTCGATTCCCCGCCGCTGTCCCGTCGGGACAGCGGCGGCTAGGAGGTTGGGACCATGCGTGTTGTGCCCCCGGTCGTCGAAGAGGCGGCCGACCGACTCGATCCCCGCGGGGTGACCCGCCGCCGGCTGCTGGCCGGCACCGGCCTGGCCAGCGCGTCGCTGGCGGCGACGGGGCTGCTGTCCGCGTGCAGCCAGGACGACAACAAGACCAGCACGGACGCGATCGGGAACTTCCCGAAGACACCGAACTGGAAATTCGTGTTCATCAACCACGTCACCACCAACCCGTTCTTCACCCCCACCCAGTACGGCGCCGAGGACGCCTGCAAGCTGCTCGGCTGCTCCTACCAGTGGACCGGCTCGCAGAACTCGGTGGTCGCCGAGATGGTCAACGCCACCAACACGGCGATCAGCGGCAAAGCCGACGGCCTGGCGATCGCGGTGGTCGACAAGTCGGCGTTCAAGGCGCCGGTCGACCAGGCCCTCGAGGCCGGGATCCCGGTGGTGTCGTACAACGCCGACGGCGCCCGCGACGACCCGGGCACCAACCGGCTCACCTACATCGGCCAGGGCCTGTTCGACTCCGGCTACGCACTCGGGCAGCGGGCGCTGAAGCAAGTGCAGTCGGGCGAGGTGGTCGGCTTCATCGCCACCCCCGGACAGCTCAACATCCAACCCCGCATCGACGGCGCCCAGCAGGCCTTCACCGACGCCGGCGGCGCGGTGAAGTTCACCGCGGTCGCCACCAACGCCGACGTCACCAAAGGCCTGTCCATCATCGACGCCTACGCCCAAGGCCACGCCGGCCTGGCCGGCATGCTCGCCGTCGACGCCGGCTCCACCCAATCCGTCGGACAGGTCGTCAAGAAATACACCATGCGCAGCAAAGGCCTCAAAGTCGCCGGCGGCTTCGACCTGATCCCGGAAACCCTCGCCTCGATCAAAGCCGGCGACCTCGACTACACCATCGACCAGCAGCCGTATCTGCAGGGCTTCCTGCCGGTGCTCTACCTCTACCTGTTCAAGGTCTCCGGTGGCCTCATCTCGCCGCCGCAAACCAACACCGGACTGCTGTTCGTGACCAAAGACAACGTCGACCCGTACCAGACCACCCAAAGCCGCTACGAAGGATCAGCCACCGACGTGAAACTCGTCGAACGATCCGGACCCATCGCCCACTCATGACCGGAACCCTACCGAAAAACAGCGAAGCGCCGGCCGCCCACGGCCGGCGCTTCCTGCCCGTGCTCCGCCGCGGCGGCACCGTGCTCCGCCGCGGCGGCACCGTGCTGGTGCGCTGGCGCGAGGCCAGCGTCCTGATCGTCGCGATCGCCATGGCAATCTACTTCCGGGCCGCCAACGACGTCTTCCTCACCCCCGACAACCTCCGCAACATCGCCCAGGCCACCGCCCCCGCCGCGATCGTCGCCGTCGGCATCGTGCTGCTGCTGGTCTCCGGCGAGATCGACCTGTCCGTCGGCGTCGTCGCGGCGCTCGCCCCGTTCCTCGTGCACTACGCCATCGACATCTACGGCATCCCGGTGATCCCCGCCTTCCTGATCGCCTTCGCCATCGCCGCGTTCATCGGATTCTGCAACGGCTTCATCGTCACCAAACTCAAAGTGCCCTCGCTGGTCGCCACGCTCGGCTCCTACTACCTGCTCCTCGGCATCCTGCTGACCACCTCACACGCCTACCCGGCACAAATCCCCGAACAAGCCCAAGGCAAAATCCAGACGATCTTCGGGGCCGGGGACTGGTCATCGCTGATCTGGTGCCTCAGCGTCGTCGTGATCTACCACATCATCCTCACCCGCACCCGCTGGGGACTACACACCATCTCCGTCGGCGGCAACCTGATCGGCGCCACCGAAGCCGGCATCCGCGTCAACCGCATCAAAATCGGGAACTTCATGATGGCCTCCATGCTCGGCGCCCTCGCCGGCATCCTCGAAGCCTTCCGGATCAACAGCATCGACCCCAACATCGGCGGCGGCACCGCACTCGTCTTCACCGCCATCTCCGCCGCCGTCATCGGCGGCACCGCACTCGCCGGCGGCTCCGGCACCGTCATCGGAGCACTACTCGGCGCACTCATCCTCGCCGAACTACAAAACGGCTTCAACCTCATCGGCATCAGCGCCAACCCGTTCAACATCATCCTCGGCAGCGCGATCCTGCTCTCGATGATCGCCAACCAATACCTGTCGCGACTACGGCGAACCGGAGGAACATGATGCCCGTCCTGGTAGCCGAGCATCTCGCCAAACGCTTCGGCGCGCTCACCGCACTACGCGACGTCACCCTGCACCTCGAACAAGGCGAAGTCCTCGGCCTGATCGGCGACAACGGCGCCGGCAAATCCACCCTCATCAAAATCATCTGCGGCTACCACAAACCCGACTCCGGCCGCCTCCTCGTCAACGGCCAACAGGTCGAACTACGCAGCGTCGACCACGCCCGCTCACTCGGCATCGACACCGTCTACCAAGGACTAGCACTGATCAACGAACTCTCCGTCTACCACAACATGTTCCTCAACCGCGAACTCCGCATCGGCCCCCTGCTCAACAACAGCGCCATGCGCCGACTGGCCCACGCCCACCTGACCGACATGGGCGTCAACATCCCCAACGTCAACGCCGAGGTCGCCAAACTCTCCGGCGGCCAACGCCAAGCCGTCGCAGTCGCCCGCGCCGTCTACTCCGACGCGAAAATCCTGCTCCTCGACGAACCCCTCGCCGCAATGGGCGCAAAAGAAGGCACCCTGATCCTCGACCTGATCCGCGACCTCAAAACCCGCGGCGACGTCTCAGTCATCATCATCGCCCACAACTACGCCCAAGTCCTCGACGTCTGCGACCGAGTCAACCTGCTCCAACACGGCACCATCACCTTCGACAAACCCACCTCGGAGGTGACCCTGGAGGA
>NZ_JBITDW010000063.1:0-5133 GCF_044454685.1 Actinoplanes sp. NPDC051513 | reverse complement strand
AAGTGGACACGGACACCAGGATCTCCGATCCCCACCCTCAGGTCATCACCCCACACTCACACGGGGTGTCTCACACGATCTTGACCGAGAGGGCTTCTCTGACGTCGTCGCCTGCGCCGCGCAGGCTCGCGCCGCCGCGATGGTGACCGCGCCGTGCTGGTCCACGGCGCAGGCGCGGCACAGGCCCTGCTCCGAGCCTGCGAACTCGACGAACTGGAGATCCATCTCGTTCCGGTGCTCCTGGGCGCGGGCCGCCGGCTCTTCGACCCCACCGATACCGGGCACATCGAGCTGGAACTCGTCCGACGACTGGAGGATCGCGACGTGACGCACCTGCGCTATCGGATGCTGCGGTCGTAGTGACTCAACGGAGGTGGGAGGCGCGTTGCCGCGCCCGCAGCAGCGGCAGGTAGGTGCGGGCGTGCTTGTGGTCCTCGCCGCAGTTGCGGGCGGCTGACTGGCCTGGTTGCCCACCACGGCCTCCCGCGGGCTCAGATGGATGTCCGTGCCAGTCCGAGAATGTCGTAGACCGCCTGAAGACGCATGCTGACTGTCAGGAGAGCTTTCGCCAGAAGTCGCACTGGTGTTCTCGGCTGAGGTCTATCGGCCTGTCACCCTCGGGCTGCAACTGCAGTGCGGTCATGTCGCCGGGGGTCGTCGGTGGCCAGAGGCTTGGTGCGGCCGGATGCCCTTCGCGGGCAAAGGTGGACCAGTATGTGATCATGCGATCCGACAGGCGTTGTTGATGAGCAGCCAGGTGGACGGTTTCGGGGCCTAGGTCGAACAGGTAGGCGACCTCGGCGCCGTGCGGGGCGCCGGTGGGGAATCCGGGTGGGAACAACGGGTCCGCTGGGGGGTGTGGGTCGGCGAACTCGTAGGTGAAGGTCGGTACATGGTGGGCGAGGTCCGTTGCGGATTCCAGCGTGGGGCACGTCCAGCTGCTGTGGGTACCCACGGCAGCCCAGGCCAGTTCGGCGGCATGGGCGCCGTTTCGCAGCGGGTACCGTTCGGCGATCTCCGCGGCGTGCTCAGGAAACGAGGTGCGAAGCAGCTGTTGATATTGCGGGGCGCCCTGGGACTCGTCGATGCCGAACAGCCGGCCGAAGAAGCGATGCTCGTCTCGGGTGTTTCTCGGCAACGGTCTCGGTCGGATGGGCCGGATGGAAGAAGAACTTCACCACGTTGAGACCGTCCTGGCATTGTGGCGCGCTGTAGGAGACCGGCTGGGCGAATCAGGTGCGCTCAACGCCTTAGGTGCAGCGTACATACACCAAACCGCCTCCAAGAGGCGGTAGAGAGCTACGAACGAGGACTGCATCTTCGCCGATTGACCGGCGACCGGCACGGCGAGGTGATGCTGCTAAACAATCTTGGCAACGCGTACCGCCAGATTGGTCAAGTTGACCGGGCGATCGATCAGTACAAGATGGCCATTGATGCCGCCAAAGAGATGGGCCACCCGTCGATCGAAGCGCATGGCCTTTTCAACCTGGGCCACGTCCACCGTTTGGCCGGGCAGCTTGAGCAAGCGGTACGCGACCTCGAGCACAGCATCACGCAGCATCGGCGCATCGGCGACCGTCATCACGAGGCAGCCGCGCTGATCTGGGGAGCCGGACTTTGGCCAGGATCTCGTCGGCGGTCGCGGTCCATTGGAACGGTCGCGGATCGGTGTTCCAGGAAGCGATGTAGGCGCGGATGGTGCGGACGAGGACCTGGACGGATGCGAAGGTGCCGCGGCGGATGGCCTGGCGGGTGATGACGCCGAACCAGGTCTCGATCTGGTTCAGCCAGCTGGAGCCTTTCGGGGTGAAGTGGAAGTGGACGTTCGGGTGGGCGTCCAGCCAGGCCCGGACGTCCGGGGTGGTGTGGGTGGACAGGTTGTCCAGCACCACGTGGATCTCGCGGCCGGCGTGCGGGGCGACGGCCTTTTGACGAAGGCCAGGAACGCAGGCCCGATGCGGCTCGGCGCGCAGTCACCGACGACCTCGCCGGTGTTCACGTTCAGCTTGGCGAACAGGTTGGTGGTGCCATGCCGCACGTAGTCGTGGGTGCGTTGTTCGCTGGCGTCGAACTCGATCGGCAGCAGTGGCTGGGTGCGGTCGAGGGCTTGGATCTGGGTCTTCGTGCGCCACGAGGCGCTGTGTTACCGGGTGGGGATGAAACGCCTGGCGACAGGCCCTCAACACACTCACCGCCCTCGACCATCCTGACGCCGAGAGCATCCAGGCAAGACTCCACGACCTCAACACCGCCTCGCTGACCAGGCCAAGCAACCGAGAAAGCTGACCGGGCTGCCGATATTTCCGCGTCAAGACCGGTTCGGCCAGCAGATCAAATACCTGTCGGTGAGCCGCATGCGAGACCGCACGCCCTGTCGTGGAGATGCTCAGGCGTTCCGGCCCTCGGTTCCTCGCGGCTGACCGGCCAGTTCGTCCAGCGACCGGCCGGCCATGCACGGGCGCTGTAGTGATCCAAAAGCGTCTGCTTCTACCGCCATATTCGCGCGCCGCCGTGATGGACGTGACGTCGCTTTACTGGCGTGCTCGTGCCAGCCCGGTGTGACGGGGAGGACAAAAGTGTGGTTAGCGGGTTGGTGTCGGACATAGGGCGGCGGCCAGTAGGTTGAGGACCTGGGGAAGCGGACCGTGTGGATTCCCCACACCCCAGGTCATCGAGACGGTGACCTGTCGCCGCGTGTCAGCCGTGAGATATGTCCAGGTGGAGAAGCCCGGGGCGTCGCCGTCATGGCCGTACGCCGTGATCCCACACGGCAGCTCCAGCAGCCGCAATCCGAGCCCGTAGTCAGTGGCCGGGGGCACCGGCGTGGTCATCTCCCGCAGTTCGGTTGGATTCACCACGTGACCGCCGAGCAGGGCGGCGAAGAATCGGTTTAGGTCTGCCGTGGTGGAGATCATCTCCCCTGCGGCCCATGCCGCCGACGGGTTGAATTCGGTGACATCGACCGGGCTGACCTGGCCGTCGGTCACCAGTGGCTCGTACCCGTGAGCGTGCGAGCCGTTGATGCGGGGGAACGTTCCGGGCACCACGGTCGCGTGAAGAGCAAGCGGCCGCAGGATCCGCCTTTCGATCTCGGTGCCATATGGACGACCCGTTGCCTGCTGTATGATCATGCCAAGCACGATGTCGTCGGTGTTTGAGTACCGCCATTGGGTGCCCGGTTCGAAGAGCGGCGGGTGGCTGGTCGCCAGTCGGAGCAGCTCCTGTGGGCTCCAGGTCCGGAACCGAATTTTCAGGAACGCCGCCACATCGTGCAATGGTAGTTCGTTGGTGTAGTTGTACAGGCCACTGGTGTGGTTGAGCAGCTGCTGTACCGTAATCCGGTCACCGCTGGGCACGGCGCCCGGCAACCAACGTGCAACGCTGTCTTCAAGGCTCAACCGGCCTTCGCCGACAAGCTGCAGGACGACGGCTGCCACGAACGTCTTGGTCACGCTCCCGGCACGAAAATGCGCGCCTACTGGTATCGGTCGGGCCTTGCCCAGCTCCGCAACGCCGCTGCTGGCGCGCCAGGTACCGCGCTCGTCACGGACCTCGACCAGCGCTCCCGGTGCACCGGCCGCCACGATCGAGTCGAGCGTGTGCCGTAGCTCGGTCCTATCGACTTCCGTCGCGTCGGCCGCGGCAACAGGTATGCCCATTGCAACTGCTGTTGCTGCGACCAGCCCGATACGCCACCATTTCATCATCCACGTCTCCCTCGTGCAAGCAACTTGCGGACGAAGTCAGCCTTGCTGACTTGGGTCCACATCGCTATCCGGAATCGGCCGTAGGTTCTCCGGCCTCATATCGGGGGAACACCCGGTGTCGAGGTCAGGAATAACCCTGAAAAACCTGTCATTGTCAGTAGGGGTAGCGCTGGGATTTGCCGCCGAATTCCCGCAGCATGAAAGACAACACGGGCATCCTGAATCAGGGTAAGGATCAGGACCCCCGGCATAGTCGTCAGGTGATGCCGAATGCGAATGAACGGTTGCTGTTGCGGGCGTGGTGGCGGTTGGCGGCGGCAATGTTGATGAAGCCGGTGGTGCGGAGTGCGCCGATGGCGGCGTTGCGGACGGCGGGCCCTATTTTGCGATGAGTCCCGGGGAAGGTGGCACCAGGCGATGCACTCCAGGGAACCTGCAGGTCCATTGTCCCAAGATCGGCTGGGAGCCTGTAGATGTCAGCGTACTCGCGATCTGGCCCAGTCCGATCTACGTCATGGCCTCCGCCCGAAAGAAATCGGCACACAGGCAACTGGTGTCCGAACTCTGCAGCTGGCTAATAGCGCAGCTTTCCGGCGCTGTCTACAAACTCCAATCCGACGCTGTCCCCGCGTTCGAAGAATTCACCGAACGATAGTTGGTGAACCGCTTGGTGATGTCCACCGGATTACTTCCTGCTTTGCGCAGCGTCTACACGAGCGTCGTCACCCAAAGCCATCCCGGTGCAGACTGCTGACCTCGACCTTGAGACCGCGGCCACGACGACGGCAGGCGTCACCAAAGGCCTAGAGGCCTGGAGTCCGTGCACGTCTTTCCAATCACACCGATTCGGTAGACGAAAGCGGCGAGGTCGATATTGACATCGACCTCCAGGCCCGGGACCGCCAAGGCCAGTAGGTCGGCACCAGCAAGACGAACTCACCTAGATCAAAAGGGAGGTTTGCGCCTGATCCAGAAGGATCCAGGCCCGGCCACCTCGGCAACGTCGCCACGAAGGCGCCGAACAGGGCCAACAGCCGGCACGGAGCGGCCGTCGCGAGCGACCGTAGGCGTCGTAGCGGCTGATGACCGGTAGACCGTTAGTGAGCACGGTTCACGACGGGGTTGAGTCAGGCCGCGCCGGCCCGCAGGCATGATCCCGTCCGGGTGCCGGTCAGTCCTGCGGGGTTGTTGCTGGAGTCCGTTGTTGGGGCGGAGCGGCCCTCACCGCTCTGCCCGGCACGTTGCGGCTCTCCGCGGAAGCGGTACGCATGGCGCCAGTGCTGATCGCGCCGATTATGTCGATCACATAGTTCACTGGCGTGGGGGCGTCGACGTTCTCGTTGATGGCCGACCGGGAGACCTGACCGATGATGTCGCCCGGCGAGTTTCCGCCGTCGCCGGGCCCGGGCTGGATTACCGACAG
>NZ_JBITDW010000062.1:1701-3466 GCF_044454685.1 Actinoplanes sp. NPDC051513 | reverse complement strand
CTTGGGTTGGTCGTTGGTTGAGAATTGCACAGTGGACGCGAGCATCTTGTTTTTTGTGGTTAAGTTGTCAAGGGCGAACGGTGGATGCCTTGGTACCAGGAGCCGATGAAGGACGTGGGAGGCCGCGATAGGCCTGGGGGAGCTGTCAACCTAGCTGTGATCCCAGGGTGTCCGAATGGGGAAACCTAGCACGAGTCATGTCGTGTTATCCATGCCTGAATTCATAGGGTGTGTGAGGGGAACGCGGGGAAGTGAAACATCTCAGTACCCGTAGGAAGAGAAAACAACATGTGATTCCGTGAGTAGTGGCGAGCGAAAGCGGATCGAGCCTAAACCAGATACGTGTGATACCTGTCAGGGGTTACGTGTCCGGGGTAGTGGGATTTTCCGTGGAGGAGCTGACGATTCTCCGGAGAGTTACAAAGTTTTGGGTTAGTTGAATGGTGTGGGAAAGCCAACCGTAGAGGGTGAGAGTCCCGTAGACGAAAATCCATGATCTCTCTGTGAAAACACCCGAGTAGCAGCGGACTCCTAGAATCTGCTGTGAATCTGCCAGGACCACCTGGTAAGGCTGAATACTTCCTGGTGACCGATAGCGGACGAGTACCGTGAGGGAATGGTGAAAAGTACCCCGGGAGGGGAGTGAAATAGTACCTGAAACCGTTCGCCTACAATCCGTCAGAGCTTCCTTTGTTGGGGTGATGGCGTGCCTTTTGAAGAATGAGCCTGCGAGTTAGTGGCACGTGGCGAGGTTAACCCGTGTGGGGTAGCCGTAGCGAAAGCGAGTCTTAATAGGGCGTGTAGTCGCGTGTTCTAGACCCGAAGCGGGGTGATCTAGCCATGGGCAGGTTGAAGCGTGGGTAAGACTGCGTGGAGGACCGAACCCACCAACGTTGAAAAGTTGGGGGATGACCTGTGGTTAGGGGTGAAAGGCCAATCAAACTCCGTGATAGCTGGTTCTCCCCGAAATGCATTTAGGTGCAGCGTTGCGTGTTTCTTGCCGGAGGTAGAGCACTGGATGGTCTAGGGGGCCTACAAGCTTACCGAAATCAGCCAAACTCCGAATGCCGGTAAGTGAGAGCGTGGCAGTGAGACTGCGGGGGATAAGCTTCGTAGTCGAGAGGGAAACAGCCCAGATCACCAGCTAAGGCCCCTAAGCGTGTGCTAAGTGGAAAAGGATGTGGGGTCGCTTAGACAACCAGGAGGTTGGCTTAGAAGCAGCCATCCTTTAAAGAGTGCGTAATAGCTCACTGGTCAAGTGGTTCCGCGCCGACAATGTAGCGGGGCTCAAGCACACCGCCGAAGCTGTGGCACTCACATATTAGATTCGCCAGGATCCTTGAGGTTCTGGTGCAGTCGTGTGGGTGGGTAGGGGAGCGTCGTATCGCCAGGGAAGCGTCGGGGTGACCCAGGCGTGGAGGCGATACGAGTGAGAATGCAGGCATGAGTAGCGAATGAAGAGTGAGAACCTCTTCCGCCGAATGACCAAGGGTTCCAGGGCCAGGCTAATCCGCCCTGGGTGAGTCGGGGCCTAAGGCGAGGCCGAGAGGCGTAGTCGATGGATAACGGGTTGATATTCCCGTACCCGCGAAGGAACGCCCAAGACGAATGTTCAGGTGCTAACTATGCGAGTGGCCGGCGGTCTTCGGACCTAGGGTCAGGAGTCTAGGAACCTCTGGGTTAGTAGTTTAGCGATGGGGTGACGCAGGAAGGTAGCTGGTCCCAGGCGGTGGTTGTCCTGGGGTAAGCGTGTAGCCCGGACTAT
>NZ_JBITDW010000062.1:0-1603 GCF_044454685.1 Actinoplanes sp. NPDC051513 | reverse complement strand
GGGGTGAGACGTGATGCCGAGCCGTATCAGGTGAAGTCAGTGATCCTATGCTGCCGAGAAAAGCCTCTAGCGATGTTCCGAGCGGCCCGTACCCGAAACCGACACAGGTGGTCAGGTAGAGAATACCGAGGCGACGGGCGAACTGTGGTTAAGGAACTCGGCAAATTGCCCCCGTAACTTAGGGAGAAGGGGGGCCGGACGCGTGATCCCACTTGCTGGGGGAGCGTGGTATGGCCGCAGAGAGCAGGGGGAAGCGACTGTTTACTAAAAACACAGGTCCATGCCAAGTCGTAAGACGATGTATATGGACTGACGCCTGCCCGGTGCTGGAACGTTAAGGGGACCTGTTAGCCCGTGAGGGCGAGGCGGAGAACTTAAGCGCCAGTAAACGGCGGTGGTAACTATAACCATCCTAAGGTAGCGAAATTCCTTGTCGGGTAAGTTCCGACCTGCACGAATGGCGTAACGACTTCCCCACTGTCTCAACCACAGGCCCGGCGAAATTGCAGTACGAGTAAAGATGCTCGTTACGCGCGGCAGGACGGAAAGACCCCGGGACCTTTACTATAGCTTGACATTGGTATCCGAATTTAATTGTGTAGGATAGGTGGGAGCCGGTGAAGCTCGGACGCCAGTTCGGGTGGAGGCAATCTTGAAATACCACTCTGTTGGGTTTGGGTATCTAACTTGCGGCCCTGATCGGGTCGAGGGACAGTGTCTGGTGGGTAGTTTAACTGGGGCGGTTGCCTCCTAAAGGGTAACGGAGGCGCCCAAAGGTTCCCTCAGCCTGGTTGGCAATCAGGTGTTGAGTGTAAGTGCACAAGGGAGCTTGACTGTGAGACTGACAGGTCGAGCAGGGACGAAAGTCGGGACTAGTGATCCGGCACTTGCGTGTGGAAGCGGTGTCGCTCAACGGATAAAAGGTACCCCGGGGATAACAGGCTGATCTTCCCCAAGAGTCCATATCGACGGGATGGTTTGGCACCTCGATGTCGGCTCGTCGCATCCTGGGGCTGTAGCAGGTCCCAAGGGTTGGGCTGTTCGCCCATTAAAGCGGTACGCGAGCTGGGTTTAGAACGTCGTGAGACAGTTCGGTCCCTATCCGCCGTGCGCGTTGGATACTTGAGAAGGGCTGTCCCTAGTACGAGAGGACCGGGACGGACGAACCTCTGGTGTGCCAGTTGTCCCGCCAGGGGCACGGCTGGTTGGCTACGTTCGGAAGGGATAACCGCTGAAAGCATCTAAGCGGGAAGCCTGCTTCGAGATGAGGTATCCCACCACCTTGAGTGGGTAAGGCTCCCAGCTAGACGACTGGGTTGATAGGCCGGAGATGTAAGCCAGGTAACTGGTTCAGTCGACCGGTACTAATAAGCCGAGGGCTTAACCACCCTGAACTTTTTGCTCGACGCGTCCACTGTGTGATTCACAGCAAACGAACAACCCGTCATGAACGGTGTGTTGTTGGTGATGCTGGCAGCTGTTTCGGTGGTCATAGCGGAGGGGAAACGCCCGGTCTCATTCCGAACCCGGAAGCTAAGCCCTCCAGCGCCGATGGTACTGCACTCGGGAGGGTGTGGGAGAGTAGGACGCCGCCGGACTCAAC
>NZ_JBITDW010000061.1:0-6675 GCF_044454685.1 Actinoplanes sp. NPDC051513 | reverse complement strand
CGATCTACCGGAGACCTCCCTACTTTTCGATCACCGACACGCCGCCTGTGACCTGACCAGGCAACCACCAACGCCAGTTCTTAAACACGGCCTAGCCGACGCTGTGCCCAACACGCGATCGACTCGTTGCTGGCGTGCGCAATCGCCATGTAGCTGCCCGGCGGCACGGCGTCAAGTAGCCGGTTGATGACCGCCTGCGCCTCGTCATCGTCAATGACGAAGTTCAACACGCCCAGCAGGCAGGGTCAGCGCGACCGGTTGAGTGAAGTCCAACGTCCTGGCGGCCTCCTGCAAGACCCCGTCCGCTCGGCGTGGCGGAACAGCGAATCTTGCGGAGTCCGGGCCCGCCTTGCGGATGATCTTGCGAGCGGCCGGACCGTACTGCGGGCGAGGTGACCAGGGCCGGCGCGCCTCCGGGGCTTTGACATGCTGTCTCTGGCGATCAGCGTAAGCAGCATGATTGCGGGCTGGCTCGCCCTGTGGATCGGCCCCGGTTGACGGCCCATCAGGCAGCGTCGACGGCCCTGGACTGGGCGGCCGTCGATATACCGACCGTCGGCGCCTTGTGCGGCGGTCTTCAGCTGAAGAAATCACTCGATCAGCCACCCCATAGCTGGCCTATGACCGTCGTTGCGCAAGAGCGTTCAAGACACCACCCCGGCTCAGCGGCCAGACTCTCCGGCATGGCTTCCATCATCGTGGACACCCCGATCGCCCTGCCAGCTGACGCCGCCTGGGCGGTGATTGGCGATTGGGCGACCGGCCCCTCGCGCATGGCCCCCGGCTGGGTCACCGACGTACGGACCGAGGACGACCACCGCATCGTGACCTTCGTGAACGGAGCTGTCTTCCGGGAGCGCTTCATCGGCATCGATCAAACGGCACGGCGCCTCGCCTATGCCATCAGCGGTGACGCTGTCCATCCCGACCACCACAACGCTTCCATGCAGATCCTGCCCGACGGCCCGACCTCTTGCCGCTTGCACTGGATTCAGGACGTCCTTCCCCACACCCTCGCAGTCCGCCTCGAGACAGGCATGACGGCGAGCGCGAAAGTCATCAAATCGACCCTCGAATCCTCCGACGCGGTTCCACGGTGACCGCGCTGATACAAAGAAAGACGAATTCAAACCGTGCTGGACTGAATGCGCCTTGGCACTCTCTGGACGCGCACTGACATCGGCTAAGTCGCGCGCTGACCGCTACGTTCCGGAGGCCAAATAGGCGGCGAGGATGTAGTTCGGGTGGCGGTCGAGGGCTTTCGGGCCCAGTCGTAGCGCATGGTGGTCCTCGGGTCGACGTGCCGAGCTGCGATCTGCCCATCTCGCAGGCCGACGCCTGCGTCGAGCATGGTGGTCACGAACGTGTGGCGGAGCATGTGGGGATGCATTCTCGGCATCCGGATCCCGGCAGCATCGGCCAGATGCTTGAGCCGGCGGGTAGCGGCATGCCGGTCCATCCGGGCGCCCAACGTGTTGCGCAGGATCGGACCACCGTCACGTCCGTCGACCGCCCGATCGATGGCGCGGGCCACCGCGGGCGGCAACGGGACGAGGACGACTTTGCCGCCCTTGCCGCGCACCCGCAGGACACGGTGGCCATGTTTCTGCATTGCCCAGTCACGGCGCCAACTGCCGCATGGCCATCTCCCCGGCGTAGTACTTGGCCTCGTTCCTGCGCCATGTCGATCTTCGCTCCCACCAAGAACAACGCCGTGGCCCGGCTGGAGCACCTGCTCCAGCACTCCAGCCCATCGCGGCGCCCACCTTCGATCTCACGAGCCGACGGGAACGATACGGGACCTCCGCTCGGGACATCGGCAGGTTCCGGCGACGGCTCGCTGTCCGCGCTGAGCTGACTCACCGTTCTGCGCCTAGAGGATTCCCGGTCTGTTCTACGCGGGCGTACGTAGTCGGCTGGTGAGTGGGCGAGGATCTGGTCGATGACGCAGACCCGGTAGGGCCGACCGCGACCGACCGCCGGCGGGAGACGGTCGAGGGCTTGGTGACGGCGGACCCCTGCAGCCAGCGTACGTAGCGTTCGATCTCGGTCCGGCCGAGGTTCAGCGGGTTGAGGTTCTGACCTGCGCACCAGGTCAGGAACACCTCGAGATCGGAGCCGATGTGCACCCAGGATTCGCCCCGATACTGGCCGAAGTATGCGGCCATAGCCGCTCGCAGCACGCGACCGCCTGCGGTGGCAACGGCGTGATCAGAACAGGAGACGATGTCATGATCTACCGCGCGTTACCCTCAGCCCGAGCGCTACCGCCCGTGATGCGGCAAATGAGCATGCACGGGCGGGACTCCGGCGGCTCGGCCGAGATACGTTCTTCCCGTGCCCGAGGACAACGCCGCCACCGAGGTTGAACCCCCACAAGTCTGGATCTTCCACGGCTAGGACGCGCGGTTTGCGTCCGCGGTGTTCGAAGACCGCGACGCCGCCCTGCAATGGGTCGAGCAGCACCAACTGACTGGCGTCGTCACCCAGTACCCCTCGGCACCGGCTGCTACGACCTTGCCCTTGCGCGAGGTCTCTTCCATCCGACCAAGCCCCACCACGGCACGCCGGCGCACGTAGCCGCATTTTCCCCGGCAGGCCAACACATCCACGTGCGAGACGGGCATCCCGAGTGATCGAAAGCGCCGCCACCATCCGCGCATTATCGGCGGCAGATGCGGACGTCCACCGATCAGGCAGGCTGCGTCATCGGCCGTGGAGTGGACGCGAGATTACGGCCGTTCCAGTAGGCCGCGTCGGCGACACGCACATGGTGCCGGCATCGTCGAGGTCTACGTCGACGATCTCTTAAACGAACTCCGTATAAAAGTCCGTGGCGTGGGTGTCGCCGGATCAATGGATGACGAGATGCGGGTCAGAGTGGCGCCCCGGCCGAGTGTCGTCCGCCAGGGCGATGACCAGTGCCAGCTTCTTGTCCATCGGGGCCTCCGCGGATTGATCCGGGCGCGGCCGCCAGCCATGCCCGGACGGGCAAGTCACGTTCTCGGACATGTCTTCCGGCCACCTGCGCTAGGGGAACCTCCACTCGCTGCAGCCGCGGTAGTCGCCGCTGGGCGCGCCATTCCAGATCCCGCACACACGGAACTCGCTGACCCGATATCCGGGCGGAGCCACGTAGACGCTGTACCCGGGTTCGTTGTTGTTGACGTCGTACTGTAGGAACAGGTCTGGACTCACACACAGATCCAAGTCGACGCAGCGCGCAAGGCCGTCAGCGTAGATTCTGATCCCGTCGTTTCGCTGATCTTCGACGCCGATGCGCGTGGCGGCGGTGTTGGACCAGGCGTGACCGCGGTTTCCGTAGTAGGCATGGACGACCGCCGCGTGTGCAGGCTCGACCAATGTGATCGAGCCCAGCAACCCCACGAGAACGGCCAGCAAAGCCTGACCCATCCTTCGCAAAGCGCTCACCTTCCTTCGAGTCCATTCAGTCCAGTCAATCCTCGCGGAGGAGCGTCCCTTTGCAAAGACTTGGACCGCGTGTATTTGGGGTTGTTGTCGTGTGCAAGGTCGTTCGTTGACCTGGTGTGGGGTGATGTGGAGAAGTACTACCCGGATGCGTTGTGGCACCTCACGCGAACGTTGCTGCCGGCGCATCCGGAAGGCATCAGCGTGGCGAGCGGTGGCGTACCGACGATCGGGCCGTGCTCGTCGCGATCTTGCGTGTGCTGGAGTCGGGCTGTCCATGGCACAGGCCGCCAGACTAGCTACCCTGCCTTGGCGAATTCTCACGGGGCAGAAAGCGGAGAAAGCACCTGTACTATTCTCCTACGTCGAACCCAGGACTCACATCGAAGAACGATCTATATTCTCCGATATGCACTCACATCGGCAGATCCGCATGCCCGTGTGGCTGTGCCTGCGCCGCCCTCGTCTGGCGTGCTCCATCTTCTAATTCTCCGAAGCCGAGCAGCGCCTGGACGCGCTCATAGTCGCTGGCTTCGTAGTCGCCGGCCATCTCCAGCAAGCCGTCGGTGACCCCCGAAGACCACGCCCTTCACAACGTCGTCGGGATCGCAGGTGGCCCACCGGGGTCGGACAAGTCCGTGAAGTCCTCGGACTCTGGCGCCGCCTCAGCAGCACCTCTTGATCATCGTGGGAGCCGGATGGGGCGTAAGGTCAACATGCTGTACGGACTCCGCGACCGTCATGCGGACATCTTTCAATCGCCCGCAGGCCGCGATCAGGCGAGCACGACGCTGCACGTCTACCGACCCGTTTCAGGGAGGTTCGATCATGTCCAAGGACTCGACGACCAAGGCGAACGTCAAGAAAAAGGGCAAGACGATCAAGGAGAAGCAGACGGCGAAACGCTTGAAGCGCGACGAGCAAAAGGGCCACTCCTCGAACATCCCGCCCACGGGGCACTGAGCACAGGCCAACGCCCGAGACCCTCGACGACACTGAATCCTGATCGGGCATGCCCATGCCTATCGACATGCATGATCGGCGTACCGCGCAGGGATGAGCCCCAACCACCGAGCCCACGCCGCGGGGGCGCGCGTAAAGACATCCCAGGGGCTTGAATGTCAAGCAGCTGCTTCGTTGAGGTGATGCGACCAGGCGGTCGTCTCGTTGTAGACGGTGCCGGTTTTGAGGCAGCCGTGCAGGATGCCGACGAGGCGATTGGCGAGTTGGCGTAGGGCGGCGTGGTAGTTGGCGCCGCGGGCGCGTTGCCGGTCGTAGTAGGCGCGGGCGCCCGGCGATGCTGTCAACGCGGAGAACGCCTGAGTCATCAGCGCGTCGACAAGCCGGTCATTGTGCACGAAGCGGGCGGCGACGGTCTTCTTCTTTCCCGACGCGCGGGTGATCGGGCTGGTCGCGGCGTAGTTCTTGCGAGCTTTGGCCGAGGTGTAGCGGTGGTGGTCGTCGCCGAACTCGGCGAGCACCCGGGCGCCGAGAATCACACCGAGTCCGGGCTGGGACAGGATGATCTCAGCGTCCGGGTGCCGGCCAAAATGGGCCTCCACCTGCCCTTGCATGGCCTTGACTTGCTCGTTGAGGGTGACCAGCAGCGCGGCCAGGGCCCGCACCGACGCGGCGTAGGCAGCGATGACCTCGGCCGGCCGGCCGAGGTGTTCGGCACGTAGGGCGACCTGGATCGCGGTGGCCTTGGTCGGGATGTCGCGGCGGCGGGCGCGTTTGAGGGCAGCGCTGATCTGGCTGATGGTCAACCGGGCGGCGCTGGCCGGGTCGGGGGCCTTCACGAGCAACTCCAGGGCGTCGGCGGCGTCCAAGTCCTCGAACGCGACCAGTGCTGCCGGGAAGTATTCCCGCAACGCATGCCGCAACCGCTGACCGGCGCGAGTGCGTTCCCAGATCAAGGTCTTGTGCATACGGGTGACGACCTTGACCGCCTCCGCCTCGGCGGTGTCCCCGGCGATCGGCCGCAGCTGGTGCGAGTCGGTACGCACCATGTCAGCCAGCATGTGCGCATCGGCCGCGTCGCTCTTGGCCCTCGATACGGCAAGGCGTTCCCGGAAACGGGCCGCCTGCAACGGGTTCACCGGAAACACCGTGTACCCGGCGGCGACCAGCGCCTGCACCCACGGACCCCGATCGGTCTCGATACCGATCTTCACCCGCGCGGCGACATCCTCGGCGTCAACATCGTCGCCGAGTGCCTGACCGATCATCGCGTGCAGCCGTGTCATCCCCGCCATGCCCTCAGGCAGCCGAGCCTTGGCCAGCCGACGGCCGGTGGCATCCATCACCTCGACATCGTGGTGGTCCTGCGCCCAGTCATCTCCCACGAACAGCACCACATCTCCCGCCTCTCGAATCGATCACGATCGGTAGCCACGGGGAGAACCATCAGCGACCTAATGAAGCAGTGCTCACGCCACAACCGGGCGGGCACGACATCCCATCAGCGATCAACTCTCCACACCGACCAGCTGGGGCACGATCTTTACGCAGGACTGAACGTCCAGGGGGCAAGAGTGCTCACCAGCCAGCGGCTACCAACACAGGAGTCTGCCGAACGGCCCACTCCCAGAACTCATTAGGGGGTTGAGCGCGGCCGAGTCGCGGGCAGCCCAAGGGGATGGGTCGCTCGCGGGGAGGACTGAGCACCAAACTGCATCTGCTCGCTGAGGGACGCGGGCGCAGCCTGGTCATCCGGTTCACACCTGGGCAGGCCGCCGACACCAAGGAACTGGTGCCGCTGCTGGACAACGTCGCGGTGGCCAGGCCGGACGGTGTGGGCCGGCCGCGTAAGCGTCTCGATCATCTGCTCGCGGACAAGGCGTACGGGTCGAAAGCAAACCGGCGCTCGCTGCGGGCCAGGCGGATCCCGCACACGATTCCCGAGCGCGATGATGTGCGTAAGAGCCGGGCGAAGAAGGGTTCTCGCGGTGGCCGGCCGCCGAACGTCAACGAGCAGCGGTACAAAGACCGTAACCAGGTCGAACGGGCCTTCAACCGGCTCAAGCAGTACCGGGCCGTCGCGACCCGCTACGACAAGCTGAAACAGCGTTACGAGGCAACGGTAACCGTCGCCGCGATCATGATCTGGCTCCGCGCGAAACCCGACCGGAGCCGCCCATGATCCGTCAGATGAGCCGCCATGATCTTTCCGGACAGGTGGGCCAAGTAGAATTGGTTCGCCTGGGAAGGAAGAACAGTTGCCTCGTCCAAAGAGAAGTTTCTCGC
>NZ_JBITDW010000060.1:0-9042 GCF_044454685.1 Actinoplanes sp. NPDC051513 | reverse complement strand
CGAGAAACTTCTCTTTGGACGAGGCAACTGTTCTTCCTTCCCAGGCGAACCAATTCTACTTGGCCCACCTGTCCGGAAAGATCATGGCGGCTCAGTCGGTGAGGATGGGGCGTTCCGGAGAACGTCAATCGATCGCTTTCGTGAGGCGATCGGGGCGGATGATGATGGTGCTGACGGTTCCGTTGCCCCAGACGGTTGTATTGAGCATCGCTTTGTGGTCGACAGAGAGCATGGAGAACTCCGGCACGAACCGATCGGTGAACAGCCCTCCGAATCCGCTTCGCAGGGCGATCGAGTTACTTCCGGCCAGATCCCACCGGTCCGACAGCCGGACCCTGACCCAGGCGTACTCGGGTTCAACCTCGTCAGGGTCGCTGTAGTTGACGCTGAGAAGGAACTCTCGCCGGCTGTCGAGGACGCCGTACTCGGTTGCCATGTGCAGCCAACCGGCGTTGACCTTTGCCGACATCTCGGGATCGTCGACCTCGATCATCTCGTCCGAGTCGAACCTTCCGTGCTCTGGTCCGCAACTGGCCGGTGAGTGGTAAGGCGGTGGGGGCGGCAGCGGCAAGCTGACCTCTTCGCTGATCCGTTCCAAGAACTCAAGTCCGGCCGGAACAAGGTCTGCTGCGACGGCTGCATCGGTGAGTGACACGAGCGGGATGGTAACCGAGCGCCGATCAGGTCAACGGAGCGAGAGATCTTCGGTCACGCCGGCATGTTGTTGGCCGTGGGCCTGGGACGGCCTGTCCAGGCGTGGATTATCTCGGCAGCGAGCCAGTGGCCGCGGTCTTCAGCTTCCTGTAATGGTGTGGCGCCGTCTGGGCCGGTGCGGTGAGGGTTTGCGCCGCGGGCGAGGAGGAACGCAGTCATGTCGGCGTGTGCCGGTTCGCCGGTCTGGCGGTGATGGTCCTGTTCGACGGCGACAGCGTGTCGTAGCAGAGTCCAGCCGTCTCCGTCGTGGTCCTCAATGTCATGTCCGGCGTCGATGAGATCGCGCAGGAGTACCAAGTTCTGCTCTTCGACGGCCTGGTGGGCAGGCGTGATCGAGTCGACCGGTCGGACCGCCGGGAGAACGAGCCGTCGGCAGTGGCTGGTGACGTAGTCGCGAAGCGTTGAGTAGGAAACCCCGGTCATGCCGTACTCGTTGACGAGCACCGAGTGGATGTCCTGAATGGTCCGGTGCCCGCCGTAGCGGCGGCCTCGCCCTTCTTGCAGCAGCGCGTCGATCACTGGTTTGAACGGGTCAAGCCGGGAGCCTCTGGCTCGGTGCTGCTTGCGGGGTGGCGGGATCGGTGAGGTCAGCGCTTGACGGACGGTGCGGCGATGGACGCCGTGCCGGTCGGCCAATGCCCGAAGTGACCAGCTGCTGAGGCGGGCGTCGCCGCGGATCGCGGTGAACAGCGACCGCTTCGTGCTGGCGTGTTGGGTGGCGGCGAAGCGCATCCGTCGTCGTGCTCGGCGAGCCGAGGTGGCCGGCGGGGCGGTGAACGCGTGGTGCAGGGCGTCCCGCGATCGGCCGGCCAGGACGGCGAGCCAATCGAGTCGCAGTTGGCCGCTGCCGCCTGGGTCTTGCAGGTAGCGGCGTAGGTAGGTGGGGCGAAGGTGGTTGGCGCGGGCCAGACGCCGTAGGTAGGCGTGAGCGTCCTCGCCGGGCATCGGCCGCGGCCGGATCGGCAACGACCGCGGTTGTGGCAGGTCACCGCCGGTAGCGCTCACTTCTTCGCTCCGGCGCGGATGATGAGACCGTCCGCGGCGTGGTCGAGGGGTATCCGGTCGAGGACGGCTTTGGTGATCTGTTCGGTGCCGTCGGCAATGACTTCGAGGGCGGCGCCGCGGATCAGGTGCGACAGGCTGCCGATCATGCCGTTGGTGCGTTGATGCAGGTAACGGTCCAGGGACCGAAGTGTTCCGGTGACGTGGTGCCGCAGTCGTAGTGAGTCTTCGATGGTGGCGACCAGGGCCTGCCACTCCTCGGTGTAGGGGAACCCGGCGGTGGTGATCAGGGTGAACCGGCCGGCGATCTGCCGACCGCGGGTGCCGGAGAACAAGCCCTCGCGTTCGACATCGATCCCGGCATAGAGAAAGGTGGCCGGGGATCCGCTCGGAGAAGTACTTCAGAGTGTCGGACACCTCCGCGCCGCTGCGGGTGGACAGCTTCAGGTTGTGGATCTCATCGACACAAACCAGGCTCACCCGGGCATCGATGGCGATGCCGCAGACAGCTTCGATCACGTCGGTGATGTTGGCCCGCGGCAGGACGGGGATGCCCAGGAATCGGGCGAACTCGACCGCGAGCATGCGTGGGGTCGCGGCCGGCGGAACGGTGACATAGATGACTGGGATGCGGTCCAAGCCGGGATGACGAAGCCGATCGATGACCTCGTGGGTCTTGCCGAACTGGATGAGCGCGGTGGTCTTTCCAGTGCCCGCCGGGCCGGACACGATCAGGCCGCGACGGCCGCTGACCGTGTGACGGTTGAGCAGGACCAGTCGCTTGCCGGTGTTGACCACGTGCCGCAGGGTCGAGGTGGCGATCACGGTGAGCCGGGTGTGGTAATCGAGCCGCGCTTCGTCGTCGTCGAGCCGGTCGGAGTCGGCTGGCAGGGTAGGCGGGGTGACGGTCGTGGTGGTGAACGTTGCCGTCTGTGCGCTGACCGCGATGGCCACGCTGCTGGTCACGGCCACCGAATTGCTCTCCCTCGGCTGGAAGCAGCAGGTCGCATTGGTGTGCTTCGACGTTGCGGCGGCGACCGGGTGGACATTGTGGTGTACCGCCGGGACCGTGCGGCGAGCAGCCGAGGGGTATGCCGCGCCAGCTCCTGGCCGCGCTGGAGGTCCTGGAACGCGACCGGCAGCAGGCTTGACCCCGCAGTCGCTCGATCATGGATTCCGGCCTGGTCGGCGGCCCGGCCGGACGCCCGCCAGGGCGGCGGGATCGGCCACCACGATGTGGCGGTAGCCAGTTCCGACCAGCCCTTCGCGTCGGAAGGCGGCGAGCGCCCGCTGCACGGTAGGCAGCCCCGCGCCGATCATGCTGGCCAGTTCGCTCTGGGTGAGCGGCACGAGCAGTTCGACACCTTGACTGGCAGGGGATCCGTGCCCAGCCGGAGCGTGGCACGGGTCACCGTCGAACCTCAGCGATGGCGGTCGCGGGTGCAGGTGAAGTTCTTCTGGTCGTCGGCCGGGCCGCTGCCGGTGTATGTGGCGATGAGCGGATACCGGCAGATCGGCCGGGTGAGCACGACGTTGCCGGTGGCGTCGGTTCGGCGCCCGGCGAGCACGTCGGGGGCCGTGCCCTTTTCCACCCAAGCAACCACTGCACTGAGCACGTCGACCGGAGCGGCCCCGGCACCACCGCCACAGTGGGTGACTCCGGGGGCGACGAAGAACCGGGCGAACTTCCCGGTCCGGCTAGGGCCGCCCATCGCTGCCTCAACGCGCTGGTAGTAGTCGACGGAGCCCCGGAAATAGATCAGCTGATCGGCGGTCCCGTGCCAGAAGACGACCTTGCCGCCTGAGTCGCGGAACGCCGACAGATCGGGATCGTCGGTGGCGATCACCGCCTGGTATTGCAGCACGGACTGTTGGAAGAGCAGCAGATACTGGTCGTACGTCAGCGTGCGCCAGTCGAAGGCCGGATCCTGCTTGAGGAAGTAGCGGAACCAGTCGAGCGTGATCGCGAACGGCCCGGCTGCGTTGTTGAGCGCGGTCAAGTCGGCGTCTCGTTCCAGGCCGTACCACAGCTGCGTGCCGTCGGTTCCTCTCGGACCGTCCCACATCTTGTTGATGAGTTCTGCGTCGCCGTTGGTGATCGTGCCGCAGGTGGTCTCGGTGCCGACGATCGAACGGGCGTCGAACCGGCAGTGCTGCCAGTCGGCGACGATGCCGTCGGTAAGGCCGTCGAACGAGTCGCAGGCCTTGATCGCTGCCTGTGTCGCAGCGGCGAGCTTGCAGGTGGGGATCGGGTTTCCGGCCAGCAGCATCTGCAGTTGGCCCCAGAGCTGGGAAGGGTGCAGCTTGGTCCAGTTGATCGCTGGGGAGCCGGCGGCGATGCCGTCGTAGTCGTCCGGATAGCGTTGAGCCTCCATCAGGCCTTGTCGTCCGCCCGTGGAGCAGCCGTTGAAGTAGCTCCGAAATCCGAATTTTGCGTAGAACGTGCGGACGAGTGCCTTGGCGGAGACGGTCATCTCGTGGATGCCGAGGTAGCCGTTGTCGGCGATGAGCTGCCAGTTGAGCGTTCCGTCGGTGTTGAGTGCGAAGCTGCCGCTGCCGCCGGTGTGCCCGGTGTCGGTGGCGGCGACGGCGTAGCCGGCTTGGAGGGCGGGACCGGGCGTGGTTGTGGGATTGCCGCCGACAAAGCCGCCACCACCGGTGCCCTGGAAACGGCCGTTCCATTTGTCCGGCAGCCAGACGGCGACGTTCACCCGGTCGCGGGCCGGCGGGTTGGTGACGTAGAGCTGTATCGCACAGTGGGTCGGCACGGGCCCGGTCGCGGGTACGGCGGAGACGCTGACGATGGTGGTGTTCGGCAGCTCTACGCCGGCGAGGGGCGAGCACGGGCGCCTTGGTGCGGCGGAGCCGGTGGACGCTACGCCGGCCACGGTGATGATCAGTGTCGCAGCCCCGAGAAGGGCCATTCCGTAGCGAAGAAGAAGTCGATGTTCCATTTGGGCCGTCCCTTCCAGAGTCTGCGGTCACAGTGAGCGCGGGGCACCTGCGGCGGCAATGGATCAATTTCACTCAATGGAAGTGATCGGTGTGCATGTTGCCGAACGGGAAGCAAGCTCGTTATTCGTGTGGAAGAGGAGTTCGAGTGGCAGGTAACAGCGCCCAGCCCCGGGTGAGCGTGACGTCGCGGGTCATGGCCGTGTTCGGTGCGTTCGACGAGGAACATCGCAGCCTGACGCTGACCGCCTTGGCGGGCCGGGCCGGACTGCCGTTGCCGACCGCCCATCGGTTCGTCGCGGAGCTGGTGCGTCACGGCGCGCTTGTCCGGCTGCCGTCGGGGGTGCTCGTGGTGGGGCGGCGGATGTGGGAGCTGGGTTTGCTCGCGCCGGTGGAGACAGGGTTGCGTCATGTCGCCTCGCCGTTCTTGAACGACCTGTACGGTGCGACGCTGGAAACGGTGCATTTGGCAGTCCGGGACGGCGCCAGCGCGCTCTACGTCGAGCGGATCTCCGGCCGCTCATCGGTGCCGGTGGTCAGCCAGGTAGGCGGACGCCTTCCGATGCACTCAACGGGTGTCGGCAAGGTCCTGCTGGCGTACGCGCCGGACGAGATCCGGGTCGAAGTGCTTGGCAACCTGGGCCGGCACACCCCCTACACCGTCACCCAGCCCGGCCTGCTGGCGGAACAGCTGCGCCGGGTTCGTTGCGACGGCTATGCCACCACCCGGGAGGAGATGACTTTGGGCGCGTGCTCGGTGGCGGTGCCGATCCAGGACCGCCGCGGTGCGACGGTGGCCGCGGTCGGCATAGTCGTGGCGGACCTCGAGACCAATCAGTCGCGGCTCGTGGCCGCGCTGAAGGTGGCGGCGCGTGGTATCGGCCGCAGCCTTCCGTGAGGGGATTTGGCGCCCCTCCTACGGCTCGTCTGTCGCCTCGGACGGTCTCCGGCGGTGATCGGCGCCGTGGGCTCGACAGGGGCGAGGTCGGCGCGGCGCCCTGACAATAGGGATTGTCGTGTCCGTTTCGGACTTAGCGTTCCATTTTCGGATCCGTGGAGTAGCCGATTGCGGAGCTTGATGCGCCCGCGCGGAACCGGCTGAGCGCTTGAGCTTGCCGGGGTTGCATTCCGCGGGGTGCTTGTGTGGTGGGGTGGCGCGTGTTCGCCGACCGTCCCCCGCCTCGATCGGCCCATGGTGCGTCGTCCGGTGCCGTGGTCGGCGGCGAAAACGCGGCTGCGGCGCTGACCAGCTGCCTCCGTCAGGAGCTCAACAGGCCGGCGCGCCGAACCTCGCGATGACGTACGGCAGAAGGCCGCAGGCTCAGGACCGGGTGATCCGGTGGTCGGTATCGGTCGATGTCAACGGCGGCAGCGTCGAATCCTGCACTCCACGTTCTCGTTTACCTCGGTGTTGGGCCGGCGGATCAGTAATCCGCCGGCCCTCGCGTCATCGGATGCCGATGGTGCGGCTGCCGAGGCTCCTGGGCGCCGTCGCGGGCTGCCGCTGACGACCGCCACGAGAAGCGCAGTCGTCGGGGCGGAGGCGCTTTAGGCGTGACCAAATTGGGCCACTACCTGGGATAACAAGAAGGAAATCGTTTTCCGAACTTTAGCCATCGCGTTTCCGGCCTGTCAAGCGCAAATATCGACGTCGGGCATTGTGTGGAAATTGAATTCGTGCCTTGAAAGCCGTTATGACGACACATCGTCCAGGGTCGCGACGGCTGATGTGCGACGTGCCGGTCATAGACTTCCGTCGTGGTGTCCGAGTTCGATGAGGCCTGCCGGGACAGGCTGACGCCGTCGCGCCGGTACGAGGCCGGCGCTGGGGGCGTGCGGGGGATGCTGACCACGATCCTGGGAGAGTTTGCGCGGCGTTCCGGTGAGCCGACGCCGTCTGCTGCATTGATCGAGGTGCTGGGCCGGTTCGGCGTCGGGGAAACCACCGCCCGGCAGGCTCTGCTGCGGGCGGCCAAGGACGGCTGGTTCGTGCGGGTGCGGGACGGGCGGCGCACGTTGTGGCAGCTGAGTCGGCAGTTCGAGCATTTTCTCGACGGCGGTGAGGCGAAGATCTACGGTTTCCGGGCGGTTCAGCGCGACTGGGACGGGCAGTGGCTGCTGGTGCTCGCGCGGGCGGATGATCGGGCCGGGCGGCATGTGCTGGAGACCCGGTTGAGCTGGGTGGGTTTCGGCAATCCGGCGCCCGGCATGTGGATCAGCACTCACACCGACCGGGCCGGCGAGGCCGAGCGGGTGCTCGAGGACGCGAAGGTCCGGGGTGGTCAGGTCTTCCAGGCCCGCCATCTGCGCGACGGCGAACTGCCGGGTCTCGTCGGCCAGGCGTGGGATCTCGAGCGGCTGGGCCGGGAGTACGACGACTACGTGCGCGTGGTTGACCACGAGTCGGACGACCTGATGAGGCTACTGCGGCTGGTCCACGGGTGGCGGCGCTTCCGGCTGATCGATCCGGCGCTACCTGTCGAACTGCTTCCGGACAGGTGGAGCGGCCTGCGGGCGGCCGAGTTCTTCCACCGGCACCATCCGTTGTGGCGCCCGGCGGCGATGGCCGAGTGGAGCCGGCTCCGCGGCTGACGAAGCCATCAATCGACATTCTTATATTCGACAAACGTTTGGCATTGAAGCGCATGGATGTCGCGCGTTATGGTCGGGCGGACCCGTTCGGGAGCGCTCCCAAGAGACGGAGACTCGACCCGAGGAGGACCTGACATGAATCTGCGCATGCGCCGTACCGTGATCGCCGCTGTCCTCGCGGCAGTCACTGCTGCGGGCGGCCTGGCCACTGCTTTGTCCGCGAGCGCGGCAAGCCCCGGCTGCCGCGTGACCTACGCGATCAGCTCCCAATGGCAGGGCGGCTTCGGCGCCAACGTGTCCGTCACCAACCTGGGCGACCCGCTCACGAGTTGGACACTGACCTGGTCATTCGGCGCCGGCCAGCAGGTGACCCAGGCGTGGAACACCGCGCTGACCCAGTCCGGATCCCAGGTCACCGCCCAGAACGTCAGCTACAACGCCTCCGTCGCCACCAACGGCACCGTTGCGTTCGGCTTCAACGGCTCCTGGACCGGCAGCAACCCCGTACCGGCAAGCTTCGCGCTCAACGGGGTGACCTGCAACGGCACCACCGGGCCGACCACACCCACAAGCCCACCGACCACTCCCACCAGCCCGCCTCCCACCAGCCCGCCTCCGACCAACCCCGGCAGCGCGCACACGATGGGCTTCATCGGCTGCTCGATGGCCGAGAACACCGCCCAGGGCTACGTCGCCGACGGCGGCGCCCGCATGTGGGGCCCGTACGGCACCGGCGGCCTGGTCGTGCAGTCCTGGACCGACCCCAACTCCAGCGCCTGGCAGCTGTTCGACCAGCAGGCCGCAAGGTACGGAAAGCCCACGGCGGTCTGGGTCCAGATCTGCATCTTCACCAACGGCGCCACCTACGACGAGGTCAAGCGGCTGATCGCGAACGCCCGGACGCATGCCGCCTCCGGCGTCACCATCTACATCACCGGCCAGCCGCAATACGACAGCGGCCACGTCTGCCCCCTCGCCGGCACGAACGGCCCGCAACTGACCGACAGCCTGGCCCGCCAGGCCGCCGCCGACACCAGCCAGCGCGTCACCTACCCCGGCCAGTTCCACCTCACCAACAGCGAGGTCGTCGCCGACGGCTGCCACGCCAACACCGCCGGCCAGGCATCCCTGGGCCGCCAGGCCCTCGGCTACTGGGGCTGAGCTGCAGGCGATCGACCGCCGGCCCCGATGGCCGGCCACGGCCGCCCTGGCTGCTGCGTTGAAACTGTGCGGTGCCAGAGCCAGGGCGGCTTCTCGCCGGCCGAGGACCGTGCCGGTGGGCCGGTGGTGTCCGTCTACTCCGACACCCGGCGCGCGGGCACGGACGGGCTGCGATGTCAGGTTCGGATGCCGAGTTGGCCGGGGCCGATGGCGAGTGGGAGGGGTTGGCCGGTGAGGGCTGCGAGGGCGGTTGCGACGGCGGGTAGGTCGGCTTTGATGTATGTGGTGGTGGCTGGCCCGGTGCTGTCGGTGTGTCCGGCGTAGGCGCGGGCGATGCCGTAGCCGAAGTTGCGTTCGACCCAGGTCAGGGTGGTGTGGCGCAGCCAGTGGGTGGAGATGTTCTGCGCGGCGACCCAGGGCAGTCGTTCGCCGAGGCGGTGCCAGAGGTGGTCGTAGCGGCGGGTGGTCAGCGGTTTGCCGTTGCGGGTCTGTTGCGTTCACTGGCCGGAGTGTCGAAGGCTTGGTGGGTGAAGCATGCCGCTCGGCCGCGTCTTTGGTCACCTCCCCGCTCGGCGTTTGCCGGGTTCCGGTTCCCGGCCGAGGTGATCGTGGTGGCGGTGC
>NZ_JBITDW010000059.1:0-10145 GCF_044454685.1 Actinoplanes sp. NPDC051513 | reverse complement strand
GTGGACAGGCCGCCGACGTCGAGACGCTGATGACCAGCGCTTATCACCAGCTACGGGTGCACGTCTCCCACCGGGCCGCGGCCGGCCTGGCAGGGCTAGTACCGACATCGCGAGGGCGTAGCTTGCCTGGGCCAGTCGCAGAGTCGAGCAAGGGGATATACCGGCGATAAGCCCCACACAGCGGGTTGCACCCGCGGTTGAGCTGGGATCCCAGATGTGGACTTGTGCCGTCGGACTGTGCCGTTCCTAGGCGGGTCCATTCCATGCTGGGTTTCGCGCGATGGCGAGCGAGCTGATTGAGTCGACCGGGCGTTGCCTGGGTTCGGGCAGTCTGCGAGACCTCAACTCCGCCGCCAGGCGCGGGTAGATGTCGGCGACGTGGAGGAACTCGCCGGCATTGTCGAGACCCTGGGCCAACAGCCGAAGGAGAGCCCCGGTAAAGGCCGTATGCCGTTCCCCGACCGGCGCGATGGCCTTCTGGCTCGTCCCGGTCGCAGTCAGGACATACGTGCCCCTGATGTCCAGTTCACCTGTCGGCGTCTGGTCTCCGCTGTTCATCCACTCGATGACCTTGCCGGAGTAGCAGCAGTCAAGAATGACGATGCAACGGCGTGCTGGGCTGGCGCCGACAAGGTAGCGCAAATGCTGGTAGGGCAGTCCCGTAAGCTGCGGCTCGTCTCGGTCGGTGTCGGCGTAGGCAAGGTAGAGGTCGTCATTCTCGTTGAGCCCGTGCCCGGTGTAGTAGATCAGCAGTGTGTCGTCGGTGGTGCGCGTCAGCCGACTGATCGCGGTCAGGTCGGTGTGACTAACTCGGTCGAAGACGTGCACCCGTGAGGCGTTGAACATCCCGTTATCGGAGGTCAGCGCTCGCCTCAGATCTCGCAGGTTTCGTGGGACGGCGGGCAGTGCTGGCAGGCGGGTGTCGGTAAACGACCCGGCGCCGACCAACACCGCCGTGGACCTGTTTCTGTCCGGGGTCTGCACGGCTGATGTGGTCGGGACGTTGAGCCGTTGCGGAGCTTCTTCAGCGGGGAGATCTACACCAAGCATCTTCGCGACCGCACCCTCGTCGACCTCGTAAAGCATCTCGATGTCGCCGGCTTGCCAGCGCCGCACCCACTCCTGCCGGCTCTCGAGCAGCCGATTCTCAGCTTCCTGGAATTGACGCGCAGCGTCGACCTCCTGCGCGTCAATTGCCGCCTCCTTATGGCGCCGCATCTTGGCGATGGAAGCGTTGTGATTCCCGAGGTCGGGTGGCAGGTCGGGGCGCGGTAGCGTCTGCTCGACAGTCAGCATTGCCGCGGTATCGTCCACGATGTCGATCGCCGCGCCCGGCAACGCCCGATCGGGTCGATGGCGCCGCGCCATAGCGACGGCCGCGGCGATCCCGTCATCAGTGATCCCCAGGCGATAGTGGGCCTCGATGCGTTCCCGTACGTGCTTGAGCATCTCCACGGCCTGCTCGGCTGCTGGCTCGCTGATGTCAATGACCTGACAGTCGCCCTCCACCACCATGTCTTGCTCGAGAAGCTGGCGGAACCTCGCAGGTGTGGTAGCAGTGATCACGAGGCGCTCGGCGGCGATGAAGTGGCCAAGAGCATCACCTACCTGCGCGCCGAGTACGGTGATCCGCGAGAGCCGCTGCACGTCGTCGAAGAACAGAATGACCTTGTCCGCGCGCAGCGCTGCGAGCAATTCGTTGAGACGGCTGTCGAGCTCTGTACGATCCTGTACGTTCTCCAGCAGGCGCGCCTGATTGACCGCAAAGATCCGGTGGCCCGCCAAGCTGGGTGGCACTTGATTCGCGAGAATCGACTGAGCCAGTCCGTCGATGATCGTCGACTTGCCGACACCCGATTCGCCGACCAGGATCGGGTTTCGTCTCTTGCGGCGGGTGAGTACCCGCACCAGCTGCTCGATCTCTTTCTCGCGGTGGAGCGGCCTCGACGACTCGGAGAGGAAACTTCCCAACCTCTGAAGCACGCTCCCGGCGTCGGCCTCCGTCAGCCCTTCGCTCACCTGCTGGGAGACGTTGGGGACCTGTCGGCGAAGCGCCTCCAGCTCGGCACCGAACTGCCTCAACATCACGGCGCCGGCATTCTCGCCCTCCTGCATCACGCCCAGCAGGAGGTGCTCGGTGCCGATGTGGTTGTGGTGGAACCGCAACGCCTCATGTAACGCCAGTTCGTACACCTTGCGGGACGCGGGCGAAAACGGGATGTGCCCGGTCGGCTTCTGGACGCCCATGCCGATGACCTTGTCAATCTGGTCGCGGAGTCTGTCCAGCGAGACTCCGACGGCACGGAGAACGAAGGCGGCCCTGCATCTCCTGTCCCGGATCAGGGCCAGTAGGAGATGCTCAGGGCCGATGTAGGGGTGATTGTGCGCCCGGGCCTCTTCCTGCGCTGCGACGCCTACCTGGCGGGCGGGGTCGGTCGTACGCTCAAACATCGTCGCGGTGCCCCCGCGTGGCTTCCAGCAACGTGAGAGCGAGGGCTTCGGGGTCGGGGACATTCGTCGAGTTGACCTCGACTTTCGTGTCACCCGAGATAATGATGATCCGGGTCCGACGGCTCGTCAGCCATGCGGCGAGAGCGGCGGTCAGGCCGCCCAGCAGCTCCTTGTTGTCGGAGGCCCAGGTCAAAGCGTCCGTGGTAGGGCCTTGCTCACCGGGACGAGAGTCGCGGACGACCCGGCCGAGCCGACTGCCTCGCACGCCTGGCTCGGTTCGCAGCGCCGCCTCCAGCGATAACAGCTCCTCGGGCTCCCCAGCCAGGCGCAAGGACATCTCCATGGCCGCACCATAGCGTCGCCTCGATCCCAGGTCATGGGCTGAGCAGCGGCTCTTAAAACCTGACCGTCTACTTGCAGGACGTGTAAACCTGCTCCTGTTGGTCCATGATGGGCCGCACTATGGACTGGGCTTCCTCCGTAGTGGTCGCGCGGACAGATGTCGGAGGAGGTCAGGCGCGCGGAGCCAGGCGATGGTTTGGCTCGGGCCGCTGGTCGGCGCGTACGGCTGTGTCGCGCCAGATCAGGTTCCGCTAAGTTGGCTGGCTTGCCGACGACGACTGAGTGACCTCAAGGATTGCCGCACGGCGAGTCGATCTTTTCGAGCGCGTCGCCCATCGGTGATCAGGACGAGAACGGCGATCGGCAGCACTAGGTCGAGCGACCACGGCGATCCTGTTCGGCCGGATCAGCGGACGGGTGCGCAACAGCGGTCGATGGCGCCGACCCGCTTCGATCATGACGGCGGCTACTTGGGCGAGCCGCCGCAGTCAGCGAACGAGTGCCCTCACGGTGTCCCCACCGAGTAGCGGCATGTCGGCCGGTCCCTTCACATACGGGCCGCGGTAGATCACCTTGTGGCGGCCTTCGCTCGGATACCACTGGCGGACCTTGTGCACCTTGACCATCCAGCGGTGCTGCCAGGCGCGCGGCGTCGGCTCCCCGGCTGCCGTCACGTCGCGCCGCCGCAGCCGGACCACACGCACGTCGGCGGGCATGCCTGACTTCTCAGCGGCCAGGCGGGCGGCGTGGCCCGTCTCGGTATGCTCCACCGCCGCGATGCGCTGCTCACACAGCCGCCAGAACGCGTACAGAAACCGCATGACGAACGTGCCATCCGCATCGTGGATCTCGCTGCCGGACACGTACTCGCCGACCACGTGTTCCTCGGTGTGGCCCTGGAACTCTGCGGCGCGCCTGTAGGCGCCATCAACCTTCCTGGCCGCCTCAGCGAGCCGGGCCGGCGCCTCGGGGTCGGCGTCGGTCGCTCGGAAGCACAACGTCTTGCTCCCGTCCAGCAACAGCGGCGGCAGGGGAATGCCCTGCCGCCGGGCCTCCGCGAGGAGCTGACGAAACGAGTCTGGTCGGACCGGCCCGTGGGTGTCGTGATAAGTGGAGATCCGCACTCCCGGCCGTGCCCGCAGGCCGTCGTCGGCCTCCTGATCAGGTATGGCGAACGTGGCGGGACTGTGCCAGCAGAACGCGCGATCGTCGCCCAGATCACCGCCGGCGCTTCTCACTATCACTGGATACGGCAGCACCAGCAGACCGGCCGGGCTGGGCAGATCCTCCTCGTCGAGGAGCTGCAGGTCTTCGACGGTGAGGCTCTGCGCGGCGGCGATCACCACGTCACACATCGGCGGCGCCACGACGTAAAGGTCCGCGACGGCGAGATGACGGGTGTCGTCGCGGGTCAGCACGTCGGCGGCGTCGGCCCAACTGTCGGGGTAGGGCGGGCGGTAGCCCAGACCCCCGAACAGCATGATGCGCGCCGCTTCCCGGCTCCGGAAGTTCGTGGCGTGTACCTCGTAGGCCCGCGTCAGCTTCTGGCTGCGCAGCTCCCGCGCGACGGCGGCAGTTTCCATGTGCGCGACAGTCTCGGCGCGCGCCTGACGCGCGAACCTAGCTCCGCTCGCTGCCGTCCACTTCGCCATGGCGCCTCCCCAGGATCGCCTGCCGTGACGGTACCTTGCAGTGCGCGTCACTGATTCCGCGGCACGCCGGTGAAGGTCTGTCCAGTCGCTGCCCGTCGGCCTGACCGGAGCCGAGGGTGCGGCGCGTTGGCGGACATTGCGGCATGATGGTCCGCCAACGCGCCCACCCAGGATGCGCCATCGAGCGACGCGTTCGCTGGCCGGTCATAGATCATCAACCACAGGGAGCACATCCGGATTGCCATCGGTGGAGTCGTACGAGCGGGCGACGCGCTGCTGTGCGAGCTGGCGGGCATGGCCATCGAGACCATGGTCGTGCGGATCGATCGTGGCGAGGATCCTGCTAGCGTGGTCGCCGACGTGCTGGGCGCGGTCTTTGGCGGGCTGCAGGCATCGCGCGACCGGGCCGTACGTCGGCCTCCGGTGATGCCGATCTGTGGGCTTGATTTGTCGTGGTATCGGCCGCCTTCAGGTCTGGACACCGGCGTCGGATCTCGGTCACCACCTCGGATCGCGGGAACAAATCCGGTGGATCCTTGAGGTGGATGTCAATTCCGAGCACACGCGGGGCGAAGTCGTCGAGGTCGCGCTGCTGCGAGAATTGGCTGGTGCCATCGATGGTCGGCTCTAGTGGCTGTGTCGCGTAGCCCTCGCCCTACGGTAACCGTCGCTGCGTCAGCTTGTGTGGGGCGTTGGCAAGTCGCGTCCTATGACGTCATCATTTCCGAGCAGAGCGGGGTATTCATCTGAGACTTAGGGGCAACGCCGACCGGTAGCCGTGTCCGCTTGTCTGTCTTCACGCAAATTAGCTGATCTGATTTCACGTTGGTACGAGAGAGATCCGCTCCGACGATATTTGCACCGATCAAGTCAGCCCCCGACAGGTTTGACCCAACGAGGTTAGCGTTGCCTAATAATGAACGACGAAGCCTCGCGCCTGTGAGGTTGGCGCCTGAAAGATTGGCAAAAACGAGGGTGGCGTCCGTCAGCACCGATCCGTTGAGATCGGCGGCGCTCAAGTCCGCTGAGACCAGGTATGCCGAGGAGAGATCGGCACGCGCAAGGAAGGCCCCATGTAATTGGGCCGCCGCCACCGTCAGCTGGACTCCCGAGAAGCTCCCCGGAAGGATCGGAATACGTCCGTCAGGCCGATGTGCGACGGCCATAAATGCTGCCTCGACGTCCGCTGTCGGCGGTATCGCTGTACCAGGTTCCTCGATAGCGGGGCCGTGAGTGTTGACGAAGGCCGATAGAATGTTGACCACCGCTGGCTGGTATTCCGGAGAATCCTGCATCAGGCGGGTAAGGGCGTAGATGGCGCCCATTCGAATGCTCAGCTTGTCGCCTTTCCGCTGGTCTTCCTGTCCTAATTGACCAACTGCATCTGTGAAGCGTTTTGCCGATTGATCGCTGCGGGCAAGCTTCAACTGCTCGTTGGTGGCCTGATTGGTCAGGACGAGTCCCATGGCCACGAGCAAGACGGAGACGAGCCCGCCGATCGCCGTCCAGCGCTGCCACAAATCGACCTGCGACCTGCTGGGCGTCGAGCGGCGAGGGAGCGGAAGTTGTGTGGGTTGAGGTGATGCGCTGGCGTGCGTACCGCTACGCCACGCGGCTCTGGCCGCGGTGATCCGATCATGATGCTGGGCACGACACCATTTAAGCGATCCCGTGCATCCATCTGCGAGCTTCCTGCTTGTCTCTAGACTAGAGGTGGTCAGATCGCCTGCGACCCTGCCGGCGGCAGGCCATACCGTTGCCGGTCGTCGGCTGTTAACCGTTCAACGCCTTCTGGACTTGTGCTCGGAGCCTGGCCGTCAACGGGTACCGACCACCCCAGGACCCTGCCGTCCGCCATGGTCATTGTCAGCTTGGTGTCCCACTGCAGGCCAACCATGACCCGGGAGTTCGGATCCTGATGTGCCACCAAATCGGGTGACCGGATGGTGAGCATCGGTTTGCCGTCACGGCTGTCCCACACTCGTAACCGTCGACCGTCCACGCCGGCGATGAGGGCAGAGTCCGGAGACCAGCACAGGCCTTCGACGCCGCCGCTGAGCCCCAAACATCGGGTGTCACCCGCGGCCGATGCGGGATCCCAGATGTGGAGTTGTTCCCCTACCCCGGCGGCAAGCCGTTGCCCGTCGCCAGACCACGCAAGGGCGGATACCGGTCCTCCCGTCACGTTCCACCGGCTTAGGACCTCCCCGCTGTGACTGTCCCAGATGGACACTCCGCCCATCGCGGGACCCGCCAGGCGGCGACCATCGGGGCAAAACACAATATGGCTCGCGCCTGCGTCGTCGGCCATAACGCTCAGCTGCTTTCCAGTCGTTGTGTCCCAGACCGAAATGACCGTCGGCTGCTCTCCGAAGAAGTCGTAATGCGACAGTGCGATTCGCGTTCCGTCCGGTGACCAGGCGAAATCGCCTAGCATCCCTTCGCCGTGGCCAAATGCATTGACTAGCGTTGCGTCGCTGGCGTAAAGCTTGACTGCGCCGGCTTCGCCGACAGCGAGGACCGGGCCGGCCGGCGACCATCGTGCCCGGGCGCCGGCCGAGTCCTCGGGAAGGTCACACAACATGCGCTCGGCGTTGACGAGCCGCACAGGTCGCCGATGCGTGGTCAGCGCGAGACAGGAACGGTCAGCCGACCACGAGATTCGCCACAAAGCCCCGCCCGGGAGCAAGTCGACCGCCCCGGTCTCCACCGACCAGACCGCGAGGTTGCCGGTTCGCCCTCCGAGGGCGATCGATCCGTCGGCGCTCCACGCCATCTCGTCCGCCATCGTCAGGAAGTCCAAGACCTCTTCCCTGGGACGTCGAACCATCTGCGGGCCCGTGGTGCTCCGAACCGTAACGTAGCGGTCGTCCTTGTCCGTCTGCATATAGGCGATCGCGGTACCGTCCGGGGCCCAAGCGAACGCCTCTCTGAGACCGTCGGCAGGCCACGCCGCGATCCGCCGGCCGCTGAAGTCGTAGACAGCAAGGGTCAGGCCTTCGATCAGCCGGCCGGATTGTCTGCGGAGTAGAACGGTGATCTGTTCACCGGTAGGGGAGAATGCCAGCTTGGTGACCTCTCCTCGGACCTTGACGGTCACTGCCGGCTTCGACCAAGCATCGGAGCGGTAGATCAACACCTTGCCCGGGCCCGCCACACCGAAGTAGTCACCCGATGGCGAGAAGGCAAGAGCCTCAACTTGGTTACCCGTGATCGTGTGGCGGTGCACGGGCTGGGACTCCTCGAGCGCGAAAAGGTCGACCCTGTTGGGTCCGTCTTTTGCTGCGAACATCTGATCGTGCCGCCACGCCACCAACCCCAGGCTCGAGTACTCGCTGTTACGACCACCGAGATAGCCGCCGTCCACGACACGCCACAATCCCAGCGAACCCCGTCCGGACTCGCCGAGCACGTATCCGCCGCACCCACTCAACGTGCCGCGTCCACGCAGACCCGGTTCGCTCAGACGCATTTCCTCAGCGTGATGGCCGGCGGACCAGGTGCACACCTTGCCGGTCTCGTCGAGCGTGCGAAGATGCCCGTCCGGCAGCCACACCATCGAGCAGATGAGGGCAGTGTGCGCGACGGAAAATCGCGCAACCTCCGGCTCGGCGCGAAGGCCCCACAGGGTCAGCACTGCTGCGTCAGTCGCCGCGAGCTCGGTTACTGCCGCGGACGCTACTGCGATCGCCAGCTCGTGGTCTTGCGGCTCGAGTTGCTGCGCCCACGCGGCTGCCTGATCCGCGCGTCGACCGTGATCCTGTTGCGAGCTCGCCCGGGACTCCTTGAGGAACTCGAGAACCGTCGAGGTCGGCCGAATGGTGCGGATCAACGCTTCTGCCTGCTGCAAGGCTGCCCCTCGCAGCAAGTCATCGGATTCGTCACTGCCGCGCCAGGCGGCGGCGCGTTGTTCCAGCAGCGTAATGCGGCGCAGTTGCTCGGAGTGCGCGTCGATCAACCCGCGCAACGTGGGCCACTCACGAAGTACTGCTTCGTGCGCGAATTCGAGCGAGCCCTGCCGGTCGGTCTCCACCATGAGTCTGGCGTCGCGGAATGTGTTCAACGTCAGACGGGAGGGCTCGTCGAGGCCTGCCGTGGGAACCGACCGGCGGATCGTCCGATCGCCCTCCACGCCGACGGCGCGCAGCAGGACATCGTCGACCGACTCCTTCGGCGTTGTGTTGACGAGGCTCTGGTAGACGCGGTCGGCGTGGCGGGCGATGGCACCGGCCACTCGTCCGGCTGCGTTGTACTGCGCCGTGGTGATGACGTCATCGGCGGCGTCCTCGTGGAGTTGCCGGAGCAGGTGCCCCAGAAGTGGGAGAGCGTCGCTGTCATGGGCGGTTGACTCGATCACCATGGTGTTGACGAGTCCGTCGTCGAACGAGACCCCGGACGCCCGCCCGGGCTCTTCGATGGCCTGCCGCAGCTCTCCCGGCTTCAGCGAGGCGAGCGGGACCGAGACGACGGCGGGTAGCGCGGTCTCGCGGGCGGCGGCCGCATAGTGTTCGGGCCGCATCACGGCAAGGAGATAGACGTCGGGATGCGCTCGCAGCAGCGCGGCCATCAGTTGCAGGAACAGAGCCCGCTCAGGCTCGTCGCACAGGGTGTACAAATCTTCCCATTGGTCGACCACCAGCAGCGCACGCCCGATTTCAGGATGCATCAACGCCAAAAGATGGGCGGGGTCGCCGCCGCGGCGGGCGTCGTCGCGAAGCCGTCGGGCAGTGTGCGCGCGATCGCCGCCAACACACAAGACGGCTGCCAAGCCGCCGAACGGGTCACTGCCAAGCCGCAGCGGGCCGTACACCTGCCAGTTCCTCGGAAGCCGCGGCAGAACCCCGGCTCGGATCAAGGATGACTTCCCGCTTCCGGACGGCCCGACCAGCATTACGAACCGGTGCTGGTGGTTGGAGCTCGAGCCCGTCAGCATGATCACAAGGTCGCGGGTCTCCTCTTCGCGGCCGAAGAACACCGAGGTGTGGGCAGCGCTGAAAGGCTCCAAGCCTGGATAGGGGCTGTCCGATCCTGCCCAACTCGGCTTGCTGCGCGTGCGGCGTCGCACCTCCCACCCAACCCACGCCAGCAGGCAGACCGGCACCCAGATCCACGGGTACCGGGTGATCGGCTGCAAAGGTCCCCACCAGCCGCTCGTCTGCGCGGTCAGTATGTTGATCGCGAAGCCGAAGAAGACGCTTGCCAGGAAGGGGACCAAGTCTCCCTGGTACTCGATGCGGCGGCGAGCCATGGATTAGACGCTATGGCACGGCCGGCAATGAATCACGGAGTCCCTAGTGGCTCGTCGGGCAGGAGCGGGCAGGAGCGGGCAGGAGCGGGCAGGAGCCCGTGGCTCGCCGCACGGGAGCGCCCGGCGGGTAAGGGCTCTGACCCCGCCGATCGCCGCCGATGTCTTGCGGCGCCGCCGTTCCCCTGGGATGCGCCGATTGGAGGCGGAACTCGGTACGGCCCTGCTGGCCCGCAACACGCGTAGCGTCGTATTGACCACGGCCGGTGCGGCTTTGGCGGAGTCCGCGCAGTGGCGTCCCTGATAGTGGTGTAACGCGATCGGCGTGATCAGCGGGCGGCCCGTCTGCGGGCTGAACGGAGAGCGCGGTCATCGCGTGATCTTTCGAGTGAACCTTCCACAGCACTCTCGAAAGGCACCATCACGATGACCGCACCCCACATCATCAACCCTGC
>NZ_JBITDW010000058.1:0-10243 GCF_044454685.1 Actinoplanes sp. NPDC051513 | reverse complement strand
ATAGTGCTTGTTCGCCATCTTGCTTCAGGACTCCTGATCTACCTGGAACCTCAAGATCCCAGATTCAAGTGTCCAAGATCAGGGGGCAAGGCCCCTCCAGTGACTGCTACGTGAGCGTGTTGGCAGGTTGCCGGTTGTGGATGTTGTCGTGGCAGGGTGGGCACACGATCAGGGTCTTGCGCCGCATCCTGGCCATGTGCCGCGTCCACGGTGGTTGTGGCTGCCCCGGGGTGGTGAGGTGGGCGATCTTGGAGACCTGGTGCACTTGCACCTGGGCTCGTTGCTCGCACAGTTCGCACCGTCCGGCGCGTAGGCGGGCGAGGAGTTCGCTGCCGCGGCGTCGGCCGGTGACCGGGACGGGTCGGCGGTCGTCGAGGACCGCCTTCTTCTGCCGTTTGAGGGGAATGCCACCGAACCGGGCTACCAGTGGTGGTTTGCCCGCGCGTTCGACGCTGGCCTGGAAGCACACCCGTGGCCCGTACGAGGTGACGATGGTGGCCTGGTGTTTGCGGGCCACCGCTGTCACCGTCGTGCGGTGCTTGCCGGCCAGGGTCTTGAGCATGGAGGTCACCATGGCCCATTGCAGGCGGTTGAGTCTCCAGACGTCCTGCGCGAGCAGGTAGTACTGCAGGTAGCCGCGCCATTCAGCCCCGTACTTACCGACGATCTGGTTGTCGGTCAGGTTCAGCAGGTCGGGGCGTCGCTCGGGTTTACCGAACTTCATGAATGGGGCGCTCTTGGCCGTGATCACGTCCCGGGGGACGCGTAGAGCGACCTTTCCGTTGACCGATCGCCGACCGTTGGTCAGCTTGTGGTCGGCGTGATGGACGGTGATCTGGTAGCCGAGGAATCTCGCCGCGCCGGTGCGCGCGTGGGTGACGAGCGTCTTGTCCGGCGAGAGTTGCAGCTTGAGGTCCTCACGCAGGAACTTCGCCAGCCGGGCTTTGATGTCCTCAGCTTCGGCCTTGGGTCCGATGAACCCGAGCAGGTGATCATCGGCATAGCGGGTGTACCACAGTCGCCGGTAACCAGGGTCGCGAGGAGCGCCCCTCGGCAGGGTCCGCAGCCGCTGTCGCAGCCCGCGTACCTCTGCCTGGTCGTAGCGGCGGCGGGCCCGCACGATCCGGTCGGTCACCTGCTTGTAGGCAGGGTTGTCGGCCCTACCGTTCCCTCTTGTGTACTTGGGGATGAGTTCGGTTTCGACGAACTTGTCCAGCCGGTCCAGATAGATGTTGGACATGACGGGAGATGCCACCCCGCCCTGCGGACAGCCGCTGAGCGTGGCGTGGTACTCCCAGTCCTCCAGGTACCCGGCTTGCAGCATGCTGCGCACCAGCCGGAGAAACCGGTTGTCGTGGAGGTGTTCGGCCAGCGTCGAGAGCATCACGTCGTGATCGAAACTCCCGAAGCAGTCGGCGATGTCTCCCTCGATGAACCACGTCGTCCCGGTCCAATGGTTGGCCACCTCGGTCAGCGCCGTGTGGCAGCTCCGACCGGGACGAAATCCGTGAGAGCGAGGGGAGAACCTCGGTTCGTAATACGCCTCCAACAGCAGGCGCACCACTTCACCAACAAGTTTGTCCGCCCACGACGGCAGTCCTAACGGCCGCATCTTCGTCCCCCGTTTCTTGGGGATATAGACGCGTCGCACGGGCAGGAACCGGTAGCGCTCGTGGCGCATTGCATCAATGACGCGACCGATCCTGCTCATAGACATACCATCAGCGGTTTCCCCGTTGGCCCCAGGCGTCATGGCTCCGTGGTTGGAGTACAGACGCCCGTAGGCCATCAGGTACAAGGCCGGGTTGAACAGTTGTCGATACAGCTCGGTACACGGCAGACCACGTCTGCCGCGCTCACGCAGGACATCAAGTACCGTTTCGGCGTTCTGCATTACGCATACCTCTCGGGCTGGTGACGTCCAATCACCTGGTCTCCTTGGCCCTGTGGACGGCTTTCCCGTCCGCCTTGGCCGGGCGTGACTCCGGCGGCTACTACGAGACCTCCGTCGCCATAGGACTCGCGTCCCGTAGGCGATCCCGCGTTCGTCCTTGTTGTACGTATCGAGCGGAACGTAGGTGGCCCACTCATCTCCTTGAATACCCTCACTGGGCATCGCTCCGTGCTCCGAAGGTTGCATCGGCAAATCCGGAATACCGACACAGGGCACGGCACCGGTTCAGGCGTCTTTCCGGTGAATGGCGGCTTGCATCTGCTGGAGATTGGGCTTCAGGCAATTCAGCTTTCACCATATTCCGCGGGTCCCGCAGCACCCCGCACCCGTACGCCTGGGCACGACCACCGCTTTCCTGGCATGCTCTGGTCCCCTTCACCTTTCGGATCCAGGTAAGCCATCAGACCCAAGAACCTCCCTCCGAGTTCTTCCCGGCTGCACCGGGGATACAACAAGGCGCCTCGCGGCGCAGCGGATCTGCCGCGGATGTGGCGCGCGGGCGGTGGTGGTCGTGGTGGCGCAGCGTTCCGTCATGCGGGCGGTACTCGATCACGGCGTCGCACGGGCCGGCCGCAGCACCGGGGAGCAGGGGCTACCGTCGGTGCATGTCCGCACGGATGCGGCCGACCGTCCAGGACGCGGCCACCGCCCGCCAGGTCCTGCTCGACGGCTTGGAGCACGACGTCGGGATTGTCGAGATCCTCAACCGGTTGGCGCCGCTGCATCCGCGTAACGACACTTTTCCGGGCGAGGTCCTGACACATCTGGCCGCTGAGGCCCTTGCCTGGGCCGCCGTCGATCGGGCTCATCCCATCGAACTGGCCGGTTTCCGGGAGCGGTTCCTGCCCGATTGTGAGGTCACCGGCCGAGACCGGCGCAAGCTACAGTTCGCCGTTCTCGCCGCTGCGGCGTGGCACGGCGGAGTCGAGGTCGACCTGCTGGACGAGGTCGCCTGGTGGCGGACAGACGACTTCTGGCGCTACGCCGCCTACGCGGCAGTCGCCTACATTCGCATGGCCGCCGACCGGGCCGGCGTGCCGGAGCCCGAGGTCTGCCGCGGCCTGGCCCCGACCCACGACGGGTGACCCTGCCAAGGTCACCTGCGCGCTCGCGGCACACGGGTGACCGACGCCGTAACCGGAAAGTTTCACGCCGACCAGTCATCCATCGCCGTCGTAACCACCAGGGCACGCCCGACAGTGTTTGACTCATCTGTCGCCGAGCGTGCGCGGCGGCTGGGGGAGGGTCGTTACGCCGTGTCACGCCGGCGGGGTCTACTCGGCGCACGGTCGTGCCAATGTCAGCATCCTTCCGAACCCATCTTCGGCCGAGCCGCGAACCCGTGAGATGGTCCAAGGTGCACCCCGGGCTGCCGGGCTAGGCGAAGTGGAGCGGAGAGTGATTGCACGGGTATGGCGCGGATGGGCGAGCCGCGAGACAGCCGAGGGCTACCAGCGCCACTACGAACTCGACGTTGCCAAGCATCTCGGGCAGGTCGCCGGCTTCCGCGGTGCACGCCTGCTGCGTCGCAACGAAGGAGGCGAGGTGGAGTTCATCTCCATCACCTACTTCGCGAGCCTGGACGACGTGCGTGCCTTCGCCGGCGACGATCCCGAAGCGGCCGTCGTGGAGGAAGCGGCGCGTAAAGTGCTGATTCGCTGGGACGAGCGAGTCACTCATCACCAGGTCGCTGTTGCGCTTCCAGATTAAGCTTTCGTTCGAAATGCCGTGACACAGATCGTTGCGTCGTCTGGTGCGCGGATCTGCCGCGTGTAGCGCGCGGTCGTGGACGATCCGTCATGTCTAGCTGCCCATCACCTGCCCGCCGAGGATGTAGGGCCGGGTTGCGGGGATTGCCATGCCGGCGGCGCTGTGCCACCACACCCACTCGCCGTTGACCTGCAGGCAGGGTGTTGCTGCGTTCAACGCCCGGACGACCGCCAGGTCGACGCCGGGCATGAGGATCGATACGCGGTGCTCGCCGATCGGCAGGATCCAGCCGTATCGGCCGTCGGCGTCCAGAGCCTGGTCCCGCGCCGGTTCGCCGACCGTGGCGACCGGTCGTACTTGGCGGGCGATGTCGGCCTCGGCGCGGACCGTGTCGGTGAAGGCGCGCATGTTGGTCTCGGCCTGCGCGGCAGTGGCTCCCTCGATGGGCCGGCTCCCCGGGTTGATCACGGCCTGAGCCTACTCGCGGATTCGAACAAATGTGCGAACTAATTGGCGGGTTCGCACGCCGATCTCGGTGTGAGCCGGATGGAGCGGAGGTGCGCCGAGGGTCACCTGTCCAACGGCCAGGTCGTCGCGACCGGTGAGGCGTACGAGACCAAGGCCGCCGCCAAGGACGGCTGCGAGGGGTACAGCGTTCTGCCAACGGCGCCGAGGTCGTAGAAGCCGACGTCTGATCTGTACTGGTCCCGGGCCAGGGCGTGGATCACGAGCCACCGAACGAAAGCCGCCCCGGGCGAGGGACTTCCCGGGCGGCTTTCGTATTCGTGCTCTCGGCTTCAGCCGCGCGTCGGATGAGACCGGATATTTGCGCGTGCCAGCGACGGCCGCCTGCTCTGCGCCGCCCGCGATGCCCGGTCGGGGCGGAGAGCAGCTGGTTGCCTGCCGGTCAGCGCTTGGCGTGGAAGGCCTCGACGATCGAGGCCGGGATTCGTCCTCGTTCCGACACCTCGTAGCCGTTCTTGGTCGCCCATTCCCGGATGGCCTGGTTCTGATCGCGGTTCGCCCGACTCGGTGCTGCCGCGGCGCGGGAGGCGATACGCCCGCTCGTACCGGTGCGGCCGACCTTTGAGGCGGCCGCCAGGTAGGGGTCGAGTGCTTTGCGGAGCTTGCCGGCGTTCTTCTCGGACAAGTCAATGGTGTAGTTCACCCCGTCGAGCCCGAACT
Source organism: Actinoplanes sp. NPDC051513 (assembly GCF_044454685.1). NCBI lineage: Bacteria > Bacillati > Actinomycetota > Actinomycetes > Micromonosporales > Micromonosporaceae > Actinoplanes > Actinoplanes sp. NPDC051513. Next base: position 5,394 of record NZ_JBITDW010000058.1, on the reverse strand, counting down.
CGATCGTGCGATCGGCGTCCCCACCGTCGAGATCATCCGTAAGCAACGTGATGATTTGCTTGGCCACAGTCTCTCACTCCCCCGAAATACGCGAAACAACGCGCAACGAATACACAGACGCCGTCTACCATAGTCGCTGCCTATCCGAGGCTGTTCGGCGCATTGACGAAGCCACGGACGCCGAACCGCTCTCGACGCCCGACAGACCATCCGGATTTACCGCGATCCGCCCTCTACATGGCGTCGCGGCGGTCGGCGCCGCCCACGAGGGAGTTACCGAACTGGTGCTAATCGGTCCGGCCACATCCAGGAGCCGGTCTCGCCCCGTGTCCGTGAAATAGTCCCTGTGTGACGGACGACGAGGACGCCTTGACCGCTAAGGACCTAGTGCCGGTGTCCGGCGGGACCTGGGCGGGGCTGCTCTTCGACAACCCGAACATCGGCTTGCCGACCGCAATGACCTGGAGTTTCCGTTTCTCGTTCGCCGAGGTAAACCGGGATTACGGCAGCAGTGAGATCTTCTTGGATGTCGACTGGCTGCCCTTGCCCGCAGCCAGCTGGCGTGCCATGGCCGGCCACGGAGTCAAGACTCTCGGTGAACCCGCCGAATCCAGTGTCTACTTCTTCCAGCACCACCAGTACGAACTGATCGACCTGGAGATCCTCGAACAGCACGGCCGGGACATCCATGTCCGCAGCACGCTGACAGGCGACCTTGACCAACTCGGCATCGATCCGATAGCCGCCGACGCCTGGCTCCGTTTCGACGGCATCCGCGTGTCGGTCAGTGACGTCAATACCCCCGAGTCCGCGTTGACCAGGCTGCAGGCCTTCACCGGCATCGAAGGTCTGGCCTCCTCGGCAGTTGCGATCAACTCGGCGTATCACTTCCGGCCCGTGAGCTCTTGACTCCGCCGCCGTCGGGCTTTGCTGCTCGCCGGATCCAGCCAGCGTCGTTAGGGCCACGGCAGAACGCATAGACGTCCGCTCATAGCCGTGAACCACCTGCGCCGCAGAGTGAGGGCCAGTTTGGCAGCTCGGCCCACGGATCTGCCGATGTGAGTGCGCGGAAAAGTTGATTAGCGTCTATTAGAATTGGCGCCGGAAACGGTTGAGCACAACTTATGTAATGGATGCCGTCCCCGCTATGCACGCTCTCGCCCTGTGATCGATGAGGCCGTCGTGTAGTCGTGTAAACCTGGGCCGGTTTCACGTGGGGTCCCGGTATGTGCCGGGTCGGCGAAGCGGCAGGGGCGTGCGGCCATGGCATTTTGAGGCGGTGAGCTGATCAGTCACCGGCCCGGCGTGCGCAGTCCGGTGAAGACGATATCGAGGCCTAGCCCTTCGCGACCTTCCGGAAGTCGTTGTTCGATGGCGATTGCCCCGCCGATGATCGCGTGTAGTTCGGTGACTGTCAGATCGGCTCTCACTACACCTGCCTGCTGCGCGGACCGCAGCAGCGCTTCGAGCCCTCGTGTAAGCCGAATCGCAGCGTTGTCACCTTCGGCGCCAAGGGTGCCGCCGAGGGCCGCGGCGAGTACAACGTTGTGCCGGGCGGCCCCGCCGAGTTCCGCGAGGAACGCGAAGAAGTCGGCCGACGGGTCGTGTTGTAGTTCTTCGGCGCGGTCGGCAATCAGGTTGAGCCGGGCGGTGACGACAGCGGCGATCAAGGATTCCTTCGTGGAGAAATGCCGGTGCACGGTGCCGGGGCCGACGCCGGCCTGCGCGGCAATGGCATCCAGCGACACCGCCGCGCCGTGGTCGGCGAACGCCGAGGCGGCCACTTCGAGGATCTTCGCGCGGTTGCGCAGGGCATCAGCGCGCGGCGCTCGTTCGGGCATGACCCTCCCCTTGAAACGGGGCAGTCGCCCCGGTTAGTATTCGGGGCGTCCGCCCCGCTTCTATTCTAGGAGACCTCATGACCATCGCGGTCACTGGCGGCAACGGCGAATTCGGCCGTGCCGTCGTCGAGTCCCTTACCGCGCGTACGACCGAGCCCGTCCTGGCCACCGTGCGTGACCTCGCGAAGATCCGACCGTTGGACGGCGTGGAGCACCGACCGGGCGATTTCGCCGACCCCGATACGCTGCGCAACTCGCTTGACGGAGCCGACACCGTGCTGATCAACGCGACCTTCTTCGGCGCCGACCCCTCGCAGCGACTGCCGCTCGCATCCGCCGCGATCGCGGCCGCCGCCGAGGCGGGACTCGCCCGGATCGTGCTCACCAGCTGGTCCGACCTCGACCGGGCAACACACGTATCGGTCCGGGACTACCGCGAGCTCGAGCAGCAGGTAAAGCGGGCCGGGCCGGCCTGGACGATCCTGCGCCTCAGTTGCGGACTCGCCGACGCTGTAGCCAGAGACGTCACATGGGCCAGGCGCGGTGGTGAACTCGTCGCACCCGCCGCCGACGGGAGGGTCACCCCAGCCGCCGTCACCGACCTGGCCGAGGCGACCGCCGCGGTGCTCAGCTCGCCCGACAACGACCAGTCCGTGCTCGAAGTCACCGGTCCCGACGCGATTAGCTGGCAAGACCTCGCTCAGCTGGCCGGCGTGCCCTACCGGCCGGTCACCGACGACGACTACCGCACCTACCTCCAGAAATTCGACATGCCCGCGCCGGCCGCCGACCAACTCGTCGCGCTCTACGCAGACATGCGCAGCGACTGGGCAAGCACCCCCACGCCGGTACTCGAAACGCTGCTCGGCCACCCCGCGGTCCCCGGCATTGACGCTGTCGCACGACGCCTCAGGAATTGACGAAGCGCAGACACCTGCACGAGCGTGCACGACCAGCGTCGTTCACGATGACATCTGAGACGCGCCGACCAGCTTCTCGACGACGCGTCCCCCGAACCTGAAGTTCCGGAGCACGTGCGCTTTATGGCTTCGAGGCGGTAGCGGCCGGCGTCCGGAAGTAGCCGTACCCGGTGCGGTCGCCGGGTCGCTGTGTTCGTTACGCAGGGTCGCACGCCAGGCGGTGCGGCGTCGGCGTTTCGCTGCCTTCCCGAGGGCGGGCTTCGACCGCAGCGGCTTCACTGTCGACTGGCCGTGGCACCCGCGGTGGCCGCTAGTCCTTTGTGGATGGCAGGTCGGCGACCTCGATCTCGTACGCGGCCCAGAGCTCACGGCTGACCTCCTCTGGATAGGCGCGCACGCCACCGTTCGGGTCGCGGTCGAAGACGCGGGTCAACCGTTGCCGCTCGTCGTAGGTTGGCCAGCCGGGGTTCCCGTCGCGGGCGAACGCGACCCAGGCCCCGCGCATCTGGGCCGAGATCTCGATCGCGCCGGGGTCGGGCGGGCTGCCGACGAGGAACTCGGCCAGGCCATCGGTGAGCTCGCCGAAGACGAGCGGTACGTCGAGTCCGTGGCAGGCGCGCAGGACGCCACCGGCGGCCGGGCTCGGCCAGGTCAGCTCGTAGAGGTAGGCCCGCCCGCCACCGGCGGTCTGCGCGGCGGCGAGGCGCTGGCTCGGCACACGGAACAGGCGGTCGGACAGCACGATGACGGACAACTCCTCCGGGCTCGCCCCTGCATAGGCGGCGCGGAGGCGCGCCGGGGCGTCGGGGCCGGGGCCGAATGCCTCCATCGTCGCCGTCGCCATCTCGTCGGTGACCTTGCCCAGCTGGCCGCCCATGACGTGGAAGAGCTGCCACTCGTCTCGGTTATGCCCGACCATCAGGGGCACGTCGCGTCCGGCGCCGGACGCGAGACCCCGCCACGGATCGACGGGCAGGACCGTACCGTCGATGAGCGGGGAGAACGGCGTGGACGAGTGCGCGATCCTTCCCCAGCGCCCGATCGTGGGCATCCGGGCGTCGAGCTGCCTCAGCGCGGCCAGCAGGCGGTCTGGCTCGACGTCGGCGAGCGCGGCCGCCGACGGTTCGAGCCCCAGCGGCGCGACCAGTTCGGCGCTGATATCACGGGCGAGTGCCGTGGTGAAGAAGGTGCCGGGAACGCTCTGCGCGACGGCGCCGGCGAAGAGTCCAACAGCGGAGGGCATCACCGACAGCGCCGCGACCGCGCCGGCCCCGGACGACTCCCCGAAGATGGTGACTCGCGACGGGTCCCCGCCGAAGGCCGCGATCTCGGCCTGGACCCAGCGCAGGATCGCCATTTGGTCGAGCAGGCCACGGTTCGCGGGCGCGCCGTCGAGTTGGGCATAACCTTCGACGCCGACGCGGTGGTTGCCGGTCACGATCACCACGCCAGAGCCCGCGAGCGGGCGGCCGTTGTAGTCACCACCTGACCCGAACCGGTAGGCGCCGCCGTAGATCCAGACCAGGACGGGGAGGTTCGTGGCGCCCAGATCGGGCGTCCAGATGTTGAGGGTCAGCCAGTCGGTCGGGTCGTGCCGGATAGGCCCCGCCGGCACGGCGGTGGGCGGCAGACCCATCCGCGACTGGGGCGGCGGCGGTCCGAAGACGTCGGCCTCGCGTACCCCGTCCCAGGGCTGCGCCGACTCGGGCGCCTGAAATCGGCGCGGTCCCACCGGCGGGGCGGCGAACGGGATGCCGCGGAAGACCGAGATCCCGTCCTCCGTCGCGCCTCGTACCCCACCCGCTCGGGTCTGCACTATCACGGACATGGCTCTCCTTAGCCGTACGGATCGATCAGACGGTAAGGTCGCCGGCTCTCACCGACGCCTTCCAACCGGCTAAACGGTGTCTGGCCGGGCTCGGGAAAACGCCGAGATTGCCGATGCCGCCGGCGTACCGGTGAAGATGAGGCCGCCAGCCAGGAGCGGGCCACACCCTCGGACAGGCGAGATAAGAATTCGTCGATAGCGAAAATCATATCTAGCCTAGGAACCGCATGAACGACCTCGGAATCGTCGTGGTTCGAGGTCACCAGAGCCCTGGATCCCCAAAGTCCGGCAGACCGACATCCTGCCGGTGAACGGGGACGACGCCCCGTATCTGTGCCACTGGATGCCACAGTCCGGGCTGACCGACCTCCTGCCGTCACTGCACGACACGGTCTGGGTCGGGTTCAGCGCCGACAGCATGGTGATGACCCCTGTCGTAGCGCAGCCTGTCGGCGTAGTTCGCTGGCAGGCGCACCGAATCCCGCTTGTCGGACGTCCCGCCTGGGCGAATCTGGCGCCGGTTCGCTGCTGTCTCGGCGCGCCCGACCGACGACGTCGCGGAGTTGGATTGCGGTCGCCGATTGACGGCGTCATCGGGTCCACGCCACCATGATCACGTTTACGGATTTGCCGCCGACAATGCGCGCAGGGGGACGCCGTGCTGGACAGGCTCCGGACATCAGGTGCCGCGTGTCTGCGGTTCCTTGACCCGCGCCGGTTCGACGTATGGCGCGGCCCTTGGAGTGCTATGTCGCCGACTCGTATGCTTCGCCATCCGGGCTGGCCACCACGACGGTGTACCCGT
>NZ_JBITDW010000057.1:0-10794 GCF_044454685.1 Actinoplanes sp. NPDC051513 | reverse complement strand
CGTGTTGAGCGTCAACGTGATCAATCCATCCTCGCCGCCCCGGGCGGGCTACACCTGTGAACCGCTGGTCTCACCGAACCCTGACACCCAGGGCCGCAGCACGGTCTCCGGGCGAACCAGCAGCCGGATCTTCCGGAGTGTGTCGCGGGGGAGTTGGTGGAGCAGGGCGGCGAGCCAGGCCCAATCTGCCCAGGTGAAGCGGATCTTCTCGCCGTGCAGGTGTCGTTCGAGGACGGTGAGCTGGTGCCGGAGCGCGAGGATCTCGGCGTCATTGGCGCGGTCGCTCATGGGCAGAAGGCGGAGCAGCGTGAGGGTGTTGGTCATGCCGAGGTAGGCAAGTCGAAGCAGCACAGCGGGTCATCCTCGCGCAGTTACTGGTGTGGATCCCTGCCATGTGGGGGTCTGGCAGCTCGTAACCGCAGCTGATCCCGTTCCGGCGATCAAACTGGCCATGGCCAGCACGGATGAGGTTTTCGGCACGCGCAGCGTCACGGACCACAACCGGCGCGCCACGAATTAGGCAACAAGGTCCCGCAGGGTCCGCGACTTCACCTACGACGAAGACCGCCCCCAGATCCGCACCGGCACCGGACCACAAGTCATGGCCGCCTTACGCAACGCCGCCATCGGCGCACTCCGCACCACCGGCGCCACCAACATCGCCGCCGCCAACCGTCATCACGCCCGCGACAGCACCCGGCCACTGGCACTACTCGGCATCACCTGAACGACTTTGCCGAGGCTCTGCGAGCGGCTTGCCGTGGTTCAACCACTGATATGTCGTATTTCCGACAGGCGGCTGGAGATCGATTTCTATCTTCGTGTCGGGGTGACTTGCTACTTTGCCGCGGGTCGGCGAGCCCGCGAATTGGTGCTACGGCATCGGAAACGAACGACTGTCGCAAACTGAGAATATTTCGACTTTGACACGCTGGAAGCGAGCGCGCCGTGACGTACGAGCAAATTGATCAAACGCAGGGACAGGACAGTGACTTCAGGCGACGACGCGCTGCTGTTGACGATCCGGCCGAGTAGTGAGCGATACGGCCGCGACGACGACCGATGGCTCGCTCAGCAGGTCGAGCTGTTTACCCAGCTGCGCCGGGAAGCGGGTGGCCTGCGTCGCAGGATGGACATCGACGCTGGCGGAAAGGGTGCCATCGAGACGGTCATCATCGCGCTTTCGTCCGCGGGCTCCATCACCGCGGCCGTACAGTGCCTGCGGGACTGGCTCACCCGTGATCGCAGCCGCGTCGTCGAAATAGCCTATACCGTGAATGGTCGCGAGGAGAAGATCACCCTTCGCGGCACACTCGTCGATGACGCAACGGCCAGACAACTCACCGAGATCGCCTTGTCCCGGTGGAGGAATGGCGCATGACCGGCCCACGGTACCGTGCGCTATTGATCGGTAACTCGCACTACCCCGACGACCCGGACAATCTGCCGGATCTCAAAGGCCCGATCAATGATGTCTCGGGCCTGGGGCGCGTCCTCTCGGGAAACCTGACTTCGCTGTTCTCGCCGACCGACATCACGCTCTTGACCGACCGGCCCTCGTATGAGATCAGCGCCGAGCTGGAAGAGCTGTTGACCGGGGCTACGCGCGACGACGTGCTCCTGATCTACTACAGCGGCCACGGCATTACCGCGGACAACGGCTCGCTGCTGTTATGTGCGCGCAACACCCGAACGGACCGCAAGCTAACCACGACGATCAGCGCCGAGACCATCACCCGGATGACCGATCAGAGCGCTGCGGCAATTACCGTCATCGTCCTCGACTGCTGTTATGCCGGCGCGTTCAAGGGCGGCGATGTGGCTTCCGAATTGGCGGGCCGCGGCCGATACGTCCTGGCAGCGACGCGCTCGTCTGATCGCGCCGCAGACGCTGAGCACAGCACCGGATTCAGCCGCTTCACCGCCTATCTGCTGCGCGGTCTTGAGGGTGCTGCGGCGCGACCCGGCGCGCAGTACGTAACAGTCTCCGACCTCTACCACTATCTGCGCCGCCGCATGGCCGAGGACGGCCCGCTCGTCCCCCAACGCCGTTTCGACGGGGACGGCGATCCGGCATTGGCCCGTGCCGGTCTTCAATACCCCCGAGAGCGCACTCCGCCCGATCCCCCAGGGCGCGCTGGGACGCAGCCCGCGGTCGCCGCAAGCGGCGGGACACCCTGGCCGCGGTGGCGCCGCCGGCTAAACGTGGTGACAGTGGCGGCCATAGCCATGACAGCGCTGGCAGGAGCAGCAATAGCCGTGGCCGGTCTACCCGGGCGGTCCGCGGACCATCGTGCTCAGCCGGGAGCAGGGCCGAGTGCCATCGCGCCCGCAAGTCTCGGCGCCGGTGCCATCCTTCCCAGCAGCAATACGCTCCCATCGATCGGCCCGGCGTCGGCGGCGTCGGCACAACACTCCAAGCGGCAAGCTACCTTGGCGCCGACACTGACGGCGCCAGTCAGGCCGAGCCCCACTATCAGCATGACCATGCAGCCGACCGGGAGCTTTTCGTCACCCCTGGACGGCGCAAAGGTCAAGAGCTGCGCCTACTTCTCCGGCTCAGCACACTTGGCGAAGGGCCAGTCGCTGATCCTGGCCATGCGCAGCCTGGACAACGGCGATAACCAGAGATACGTACAGCAGGTCTTCGGCTGGGACAAGCCCGACGAGTTGTCCTCCTGGCGGGGCGCTCAGTACTTCAACGGCGACCCCGGCCAGAGATACTCCATAGAGCTCATGGCCGTCGACTTGGAAGCGTCTCGCGCCGCCAAGGACTACGACGCCCGCGAGGCCGCCGACGCGCTCGTGCCAATCGCCACCTCGTTGGCCGTCCGCGAGGTCGACCGCGAGGCCGGAACCGTAAGCAACGACTGTCCTGGCCCTTGAGCGATCATCCGCTGGTTACCGACGTGATCTTCCAGATCGGCGGGGCCCGCGTTCCCGCGCACGCTGCTGCTCCCCGCGGTCTACCCGCTCGTCAGCCGCCGAGGTCCCGATATGAAGGGGGTATCGCTCGCCGCCGGTGCCATCCTGTTCCCGCCGCCCGGCTCCCGCGCATCGAACTGGTCGCCGTCGACCTGGCGATACTGATCCCCGCCGTCTGCCTCGCCGACGTCATCACCCGCCACGATGATCTCCCGCAGCGCCGTGTCACCCGCCCAGCAAGATCGACGTTGCGGAGGCCATTGAACGCACCTCGCGGCCATGAGAGATGACATGCACCGGCCGAGTGCGGTCTGCGGGTCGGGCCCGGGTTGTCCCTCGTTCTTGGTCTTGACGAACAGGCGTCGCGGGAAGCCTCCTCAGCTCAGTCGCAGGCTTCTGCGTGGGACGTGATCTCGGTCGCCCGAGACCTCGCCAACTGACATCGCGAAATCGAACGGAGACAGCCATCCGTCGATCTTCACGAAGGCTCGATCCCACTCACAAGATCATCAGATATGCCGGCGCCCGGTCAGCCATCACACTCTGTAGCGATCTGATCGCGGCAAAAGAGTCCCTCCGGCCCCGCCGTGCGCCCGGTAGCCTCCAGCCGACTACCGGTGACTGCGCTAATCGAATTTCCCCGGTTGTGCTGACGTAGGTTCCCCACCCTGGGCGCTCCGTTTGCCCCGCTCTCTGGTCCGATCCCCGTGTTGATCACCGTGGATGGGTTGGAGGCGCGGGTGCTGTCTTTGGAGGCCGATGTGGAGGCGCACGCGTTGCGTGCTCAGGGGTGGACGATCTCGGCGATCGCCCGGCATCTGGGCGTCGATCGCAAGACCGTGCGGGCGTACCTGTCCGGGCGACGCACTCCGGGTGTCCGGGTGCGTACGGCTCCGGACGTCATCGACCCGTTCCTGGGCTACTGCCGGCTGCGGCTGGCCGACGACCCGCACCTGTGGGCGTCGACGTTGTTCGACGAGCTGCAGCAGCTCGGCTTCACCGGCTCGTATCCGAGCCTGACGGCGGCGATCCGTAAGCACGGTCTGCGCCCGCACTGCGAGCCGTGTCAGGTCACTCGCGGACGCGACGCCGCGATCATCACCCATCCCGCCGGCGAGGAGACCCAGTTCGACTGGGTCGAGCTGCCCGACCCGCCATCGGCATGGGGCGTCGGCAAGCATGCTCACCTGCTGGTCGGCGCGTTGGCGCACTCCAGCCGCTGGCGCGGCGTGCTGGCGCCGACGGAGGACCAGCCGCACCTGATCGAGGCACTCGATGCGGTCACCCGCAGGTTGGGCGGCCTGACCCGGCGGTGGCGCTTCGACCGGATGGCGACCGTCTGCTTCCCGGCCTCGGGCCGGTTGACCGCCTCGTTCGCCGGCGTCGCGAAGTATTACGCGGTCGGCGTGGACATCTGCCCGCCCCGGCGCGGCAACCGCAAGGGCGTGGTGGAGAAAGCGAACCACTCCGCCGCGCAACGCTGGTGGCGCACCCTGCCCGACGACACCACGATCGAGGCCGCTCAGGCCGGCCTCGATGCGCTTTGCGTCCGACTGGATCAACGCCGTCGCATGCGCGACGGGCAACGCACCACCGTCGCGGAGCTCGCCGACGCCGAACCGCTGCGTCCCTGCCCGCCAGCACCGTTCCCGGCCGAGCTGCAGGCAACGCACACGGTGACCGCGCAGGGACTGGTGCCGTTCCGCGGCAACTTCTACTCCGTCCCGCCCGGCATGACCGGCGCGAAGATCACTATCCGGCACCGGCTCGGCGCCGACACCCTGCGCCTGGCCACCGCGTCCGGCGCGGTCGTCGCCCAGCACCGTCGCGCCGTTGACGGCGCCGGCCGCACCGTCCGCGACGACGGTCACGTCATCGCCCTGGAGAAGAAGGTCCTCGAGCAATTCAGCACCGCCGCCCGCTGCGAGCACAAGACCCGCCGGCCGCCCTCAGCGGCCGCGGTCGCCGAGGCGGCTCGGCTGCGCGGCCTGCCGGTCACCAACCCCGCCGCCCGGGTCGTGATCGACCTGTCCACCTACGCCGCAGCCGCAGCGCGGCTCAAGACCTCACCGCCCGTCCCGGACGGTGACAACCCCAAGGAGAACACCCCGTGACCCAGCCCGCCATGAGCGAAGCACGCCGCTACCAGCAGCTACGCGCTCACCTGGCCTACCTGAAACTCAACGAAGCCGCCGACGCGCTCCCGCGCATCCTGGACGCGGCCCGCACCGAACGGCTGTCGCTGACCGCCGCCCTGGAACGCCTGCTCGAGATCGAGGTCGAGTCCACCGAAGCCCGCAAACTGGCCTCCCGGCTGCGGTTCTCCTGCCTGCCCGAACCGTGGTCGATCAGCGACTTCGACTTCTCCGCCCAGCCCGGCGTCGACGAGAAACTCATCCGCGACCTGGCCACCCTGCGCTTCCTCGACGACGCCTCCAACGTCCTGTTCGTCGGCCCGCCCGGCGTCGGGAAAACCATGCTGTCGGTCGGCCTGGCCCGCTCCGCCGTCGAAGCCGGCCACCGCGTCTACTTCACCACCGCCGCCGACCTCGCCGCCCGCTGCCACAAGGCCGCCCTGGAAGGCCGCTGGGCCACCTGCATGCGATTCTTCGCCGGACCCCGCCTGCTCGTGATCGACGAACTCGGCTATCTGCCGCTACCCGGCGACGGCGCCTCCGCACTGTTCCAAGTCATCAACCAGCGCTACCTCAAGTCATCGACGATCCTGAGCACCAACGTCGGGATCGCCGACTGGGCCGGCGCGTTCGGCGATGCCACCGTCGCCGCGGCCATGCTGGATCGTCTTCTGCACCGCGCCACCGTGGTCGGCATCGACGGACCCTCCTACCGGCTGCGCGCTCACCAGAGCCACGCCGACAAGCTGCGCCAGGCGGTGAACAGCCGTGCCAGCTGACACCACCCGCACCTGCCCGATCTGCTGGAACAGCTTCACCGTCGACACGAGCAACCGGAGCAGGCACACCTACTGCTCCGGCCGCTGCCGCGCCGAAGCCGGCCGCCGCCGCGCCCGCGAAAACACCGCCACCAACCCCGCGTCCGCCGACACGCCCAAGCCCTACCAGCCCGAGCCCGCAGCCCTGCGCGACTGCCCGCACTGCGGCCAGCCCGTCACCATCGTCGCTCTCCTGACAACCCCGCAGGTCGCCCAGCAAACCCCGCTCGCCCCCAACCTGGTCTCGCTTCGAGCGGTCCGAGACAACTAAGATCCCTACGCACCCAGGTGGGGAATTTCGACTAGTACCTCTGGGGACTTCCGGCTAGCGCCATCACCGGTCTGCCTTTCGGCGATACATTGATCGACGGTGCCCGTATTCCACGAGCTGACTATGGACCTCGACGACAGCGTCTCCCAGTTCGCGCAATTCTTGCTGGCGCTGCTCGTACTTCATAAAGTCATCAAAGTAGTCTTCTCGTAGGCAGGTTCGGGGTTCGTCGGGATCAACCTTGAAAGTGTTGGCCGCTATTGCGCCAACAAATTTCGAGCATGCTTCCCGCAACTCCGAGAGCAGCCGAGACATCTCATTGTCCACAAACTGAGCCATGCCCCAATTGTGAATAATGTTTTCTGCATCTTCAATCTTGGCCCACTCCCAGCATTTCCCTCCGAACCATTGCTTCAGGTAGGTTAGGAGCATGCCGTCGGGCGGTATTTCGGTTACAAAACGTGAAAACTTTTCAATATCATAGTCCGCAGGCACCGCTTCGAGTTCGGCGACACGTACCCGCAGCCTGGAAGACTCCTCGCGGGACGCATCCAGGAGCTTTGCGGAATCTAAGTTTGAGCGTTTAAGGCTCTCCTGGAGATTCTTTACCTCGGCTTCGAGGGCGGATTTCTCCCCACTCACCGTAGCAGCGTGGCGCCGAGTGGCCTCGATCGCGACGACTAAAGCGAGGATGATCCCCAATCCCACCCAAAAGGCGGGAACGGCATTCCGGCTCAGCCAATCACGGAACCCGTCAGAGAACAGGAAACTCACGGCTCCCGCAGCGTCCGAAACGGCGCCCCAGAAAAGCCCAATAATCACTGCAATCACAATGAATACTGCGCCGGCAGCACTTAGAATCCTCTTCATGCAGTCATCATACCTAGATCCGCGTACGGCGTCGCACAAGATCCTTTACGCGCGATGAACGTGGCGCTCGAGTCACTCCAGTCGGACGCAGATCGATTTTTATGTCGGAGGAATTCAAGCAAGCGATGCTCCGCGATTGGTGCGGTAGAGTGCACTCATCTCGGCAGATCCGGTTGTGCGATCAGCGGCAATGCAGGTGCCAATCTGGGGGTGTTACTGATCGATCGCCTCACTCGACATGTAGACGAATGCTTCATATAGGGGATATGGCTCGACCGCGTCGTTCGCCGTTGCCCGAATCCCAGTAGGTTGGCCGTCGTCAAGCAAATCAATATCGTCCGCGTCGAGTTCCACCAACACGTCATGCGATTCGTCAGCCGACGCGGAGCGCACGTCAGCGAGTCCCACAATAGCTCGTTTCGCTTGAAGCGCTGCTCCTTGGTCAGCCTTTCTCACATCGCTAGTTTCAACAACTCCATTATGGTCACGCAGTTTCTGCAGTGCAGATCTCGAAATGGTGATATCCACTCGCGCGACGTCGGGTTCAAGCTCGACATGTATGTGATTTTCCGGAATCCCTCGTGCTCGGCGTTGTTTGACGCTCTCCTGGTGCGCACGAAAGCCGTCGTCCAAAGCGAAGCGGACCACCGCGCTAAGAATGTCAGTCATTCGTCCAATATACCCGTGCTGCCGCCACGCCAGGCGCTGAATGGCTTTACGTTCAGGCCGTTGACGCTTGGATGTGAGCTGATACGAAGTAGTCGAACCGGGAGCCCAAAAAGATCAGACGCGCTGTTCTCGGCAAATGCGTGTACGCGAACGTTTGTCGGTTTGCCGGGGAAGTGCGGATATTTCAACGGTCTGAATGAGTCAGGCCGCGTGGCCGATGCCTCGTCGCGTCGGACTTCTCCGTAGGTGCAAGCGAGCTTTCTGTGGTGGAGGTACTGTTGCCGGGCCGTAACCGGCCGGACCAGCTCCGCACCCGACGAGGCCATAAGGCTGCGTTGCTGCTGGGAACCGTTGCTCTGGGAAGGTCAGGCAGTTCCACGCGTCGGCGACCAAGGCAATGCGCGGCGCCAGTCCGAGCAACCACAACAACGACCCTGCCGGTAGGACAACGCGTCGGAGTAGCTGTCTACAGTTGTCCGGCACTGTCCCCGTGGCCATAGGCTGGCGGCGGTACCAGGCCCAACGGCCCGCTCACCGAAGAACGGTCGGTCGTGAAGGCCAGAAGCGGCGGCGCCAGACAAGGTGTGTGGCCCTCGGTGAGACCACGGACTATCCTGCCCGGAATGCCGCAACGCACGACGCCGTTCCAGGCGGTCGTTCACCTGGTCCGCCAGCACTACGCGCGGCCCGGTGTGACGGTCACCGAGTCGAAGATGATGTTCGACCCAGACTCGCGACGCGACCGGGAGGTGGACATCGTCGTCGAGGCCGAGGCCGACGGCGAGCCGATGGTGATCTCGTTGGAGGTCAACGAGAAGGGACGCCGGGCTTCGGTCGACTGGGCCGAGCAGCAGATCGGCAAGCACCGTCGGCTCCCGACGCACAAACTGGTCCTGGTGTCGAAGTCGGGGTTCACCGCGGGGGCTCTGACTAAGGTCGAGTCAGAGGGCGGCTGGGTCGAGGCCGTTGAGCCCGAGATCGTGACGGTCGACGGGGAGCCGGTGGTGAAGCGCCTCCTGGCGGACTCGATCACCTTCAGCCCGACGCGCTGCACGGTCGTCGTTGTGAGCCCTGACCAGCAAGTGATCGAGGTGGCGGGGCAGCCGGAAACCGACGTCTACGACTCCGATGTGACCCTCCTCGGAATCCTCGGCCACCTGGTTGCCGAGGCTCTCGCCCTGGACCCGATCCGGCGCTACCTCTGGTTCGAGGCGAGACACCACCCCGAACGCGACACCGTGACGACCTTCCAGCTCGGCCTCGTGGTGGCGCAGCTGGGGTACCACCTCCAGCAGACCGAGACCGGCGACCTCCACCAGGTCCTTGCTGTCGAGGTCTGGGGAATCTTCTCGTTCATCCGGGACGAGGTCCACCTGACCCTCGGGCGGCTCGGCGGCCGGACCTACGCGGCCGCCGAGCAATCGTCGTTCGCGGGGCGGCCGGTGGTATGGGTTGGGACGACTGACGAAGCCACCCAGACAACCACGTTGTCCTGGCGGGCGACGGACGGGCAAGCTCCGAACCCGCCGGCCGTCGAGCTTCCCCAGCAGCTGTACTTCCCGGGTCTAAAGACAGTCGAATGGCCGAGGCATCCCGAGGACCGCCCGTCGGAGGAGGCCGAGAGCACCACCGTCTGAGGAGGGCGGCGGAGGACCCGCTCGCCGGCCCATGACAGAGCAGTCGCCCGCGACGCGCACGGTGCGGACCACGCATCATCGGCGGCACGTCGGGCGCCACGGAGCTGTCGGACCTCGTACCGTTGCCCTTCGCCGGCGGGCGTTGTTCCCGCAACCGTCCGTCGGCCCCTCCCACTAGCCTGGGTGATTCACGGTGATCATCAAATGGTGGGTCCGATCGGCGTGTAAATAGACGAAAGTGCCTCTCTGGCAGGGGAAACTTGTGATTGCGACATCTACAAGGATCTCTACCAAGGAGGCACTTCCGGCGTGCAGTTTACGGCGTGGTCGAAGGATCTGCGGGTTACCGCGGACGGAACACAGGTGGTGTCGCACGTCGGGGCCGCGTTGCTGCGGATGCTCGCGGATCGGGCCGGGCTGACCGGCGCCCTGTCCGCCGGGTTGGCCCGGACCGGGGTGTTCCCGGTCCATGACCGGGGCCGGGTCCTGGTCGATCTCGCGGTGCTGATCGCCGACGGCGGCGAGGCGATCTGCGACATCGACGTGCTGCGCCACCAGAGCGAGGTATTCGGGCTGGTTGCCTCGGACACCACCGTGTGGCGGGCCCTGGACGAGATCGGTCCCGCCCAGCTGCGGCGCATCGCGGTGGCGCGGGCGAAGGTCCGGGCCCGGCTGTGGCAGCTGTTCAGCGCCCCACCGTCAGCCCGCGCCGCCGGCCGGGACATCGGCGCCGGGGTGGTCGTGCTGGACGTGGACTCCACGATCGTGATCGCCCACTCCGACAAGGAAAACGCCGCCGCCACCTACAAACACACCTACGGCTTCCACCCCATCCTGGTGACCTGCGACAACACCAACGAGCTCCTCGCCGTCAGACTGCGTGCGGGCAACGCCGGCGCGAACTCCGCCGCCGACCACCTCGCCGTGCTCGGCGACGCGATCGCGCAGATCCCGGCGCAGCATCGGCGGCGTCTGCTGATCCGCGGTGACAGCGCCGCCGGCACGCACGCCGTGCTCGACTGGATCACCGGCCAGAACACCCGCCGCCGCACCGTCGAGTACTCGATCGGCTGGTCGATCACCGAGACCGAACGCGCCGCCGTCACCACCCTGCCCGCCACGGCGTGGACACCGGCGCTGACCGCCGACGGCGGCGTGCGCGAGAAGGCCGAGGTGGCGGAGCTGACCGGGCTGCTCACCTTGGGCGGCTGGCCGGACGGGATCCGGGTCATCGTCCGCCGCGAACGCCCGCATCCCGGCGCCCAACTGTCGCTGTTCGAGGAACGCGACGGCTGGCGCTACACCGCGTTCGTCACCAACACCCCAATCGGGGCCCTGCAGTGGCTCGAGGCCCGCCACCGCGCGCACGCCCGGGTCGAGACGAGGGTGTCACAGTGCACTCATACCGGGCGTTCGTGGTCATGGCGGTCGTTGTCCTCCTCGCGTGCCGTGTTCTGGTTGTCCAGGAA
>NZ_JBITDW010000056.1:0-11001 GCF_044454685.1 Actinoplanes sp. NPDC051513 | reverse complement strand
CGGTCCGCCGCCCACTGCCTCCGCACCCCTTCGGGCACCCGCTCCAGCTTCGTGTTCGCGCCCATCGCACACCTCCATGATCAAGGTGTTGCGACAACCAGTTGAATCCGCCGTTCGACCCCCTGTCGCTGTGATGTATCAACTGCCCGTCACGGACGTCACGCGACCAGATGCCGTACTCCAGCGCGGCCAGGATCAGATCGGTGTCACACCGATCCGAGGTCTTCCACCCGACGATCCGGCGGGAGAACACGTCGCGGACGGCGGCGAGCCGGAACACGCCCTCGCCGCACGGGATGCGGGTGGCGTCGGCCACCCAGAGCCGGTTCGGGCCGTCGGCGGTGAAGTTCCGGTTGACCAGATCCGGCGCCGGCGTGTGCCGCGGGTTCTGCCGGGTTGAGCCGCCACGCCAGCCGCGGCGCAGGAACGCACCGTGCCAGCCCTGGCCGGCCATTCAGCCGCTCCACCCGTTTACGACCCACACGGATCCCGTCGCGGCGCAACTGCCGGTGGACGCGGTCGGCGCCGTAGGTGAACCCGGACGCCTCCCAGATCTCATAGATGTTGGAGATCAGCCCGAGGTCGACAAGGTCCCGGTCACAGGGCTGTTCCGCCTGCTTGACCCACTGGTAGTAGGTCGACTCGGCGATGTTCAGGACCCGTAGCAGGAGCGCGACCGCGAAGCGGTCACGGTGTTCGTCGATGAACCTCATGACCGTCGCCGGGCCGGGCCGGTGAAGTCGGCCCGGGACGCGGTGCCGGCCCGGAGGGCTGGTCCGTTTTCCCGGGCCGCTTCCCGAACCCGGCGTGCGCCTTTCAGCGCACCGGGCTCTCCGCGAGCCCCGATAGTGCTGTGGTGCTCCTCGTCAGGCGGCTAGCCAGGGCGACGGGATGATCGATCCGCGGTAGCGATACCGGGTCGTGCCCAGTGTCTCCGGATCGAACAGTTCCCGCTGCCCGCGCGGCCACCAGCCGCCGCCGCAGTACTGACGGCGGAGTTCCTTCCAGGTGGCCCGGCGGTGTTTGCGTCGCAGCCAGCGCCATACCGTCTGCCACAAGTAGTGGCTGAGATAGGCGAAGGTCGCCGACGACACACCGGGCCGGAAGTAGGCGCACCAGCCACGAACTGCCTGGTTGAGCCGACGGATCAGCTCATCCAGCGGCTGGTTCACCTCGACCTGCCGACACAGCGTCTTCACCTTGGCCATCACCGCTTTCAGCGACTTCTTGGCCGGATACGTATAGATGAAGTGCCGGGTGGTCCCCTTCTTGCGATGCCGCTGGATGCGCCACCCGAGGAAGTCCACGCCCTCGTCAATGTGGGTGACCAGGGTCTCGTCCGGCGACAGGCGCAAGCCCATCGTCGACAACACCCCGGCGATCTCGTCCCGCAACGCCACGGCGTCCGATTGGCTGCCTCTGATCATCAGGCACCAGTCGTCGGCATACCGGACCAGCTTGAAGTTCGGCAGGCCGCGCCGCAGCCGCCCAGCCCTCACGCCCGGGCTGGAGCTCGGACCTCCGGGCTGCTGGGCGATGTGCTCGTCCAGCACCGCCAAGGCGATGTTGCTGAGCAGCGGGGACAAGATCGACCCTTGCGGAGTTCCGGCGTTGGTCTCCCGAAGCTGCCGGTCCTCACCGAGGATCCCGGCTTTCAGGAACGCCTTCACCAGGCCCAGGACGCGTTTGTCGGCGATCCGGTCACGCACCCGGCCCATCAGGGAGCCGTGGTCGATCTCGTCGAAACAGGCCTTGATGTCACCTTCCACGATCCACTCATAGCGGCGTGGGTTCGTGGCCAGATGACGGATCTCGGCCACCGCGTCATGAGCCCGGCGCCCGGGCGGAACCCGTAAGAGCATGGGAGGAAATCCGCCTCGAAGATCGGCTCCAACACCAGCTTCAAAGATGCCTGAACCACCCGGTCGGTGATCGTGGCGATCCCTAACCGGCGCAGTTTCCCGCCCGGTTTCGGGATCATCCGTTCCCGCACCGGCAGCGGCCGGAAACTGCGGTCCTTCAACGAGGCCCGCAGATCGTCGAGGAAATCCTCGACGCCGGTCCGCAGCACGATGGACAGCGCTGTCCGGCCGTCCACCCCGGCAGTCTTGGCACCCTTGTTGCCCCGCACCCGGTCCCACGCCACCAGCAGGAACGCGGGATCGGTAACAAGATTGAACAGGTCGCTGAACTGGCGATGAGGATCATCACGAGCCCAACGGTGCAGCTTGGTCTGGATCTCCAGTACCCGATCCTCAGCCCGCAACAGGGCCAACTCCGGATCGCAGGTATTCACCGGCGACATCCCTCCTGGCATTCCAGCATCCGCCCTGCGTGACTTGCTGGCCCCCTTCGCCCTGCGTCCGGCTCTCCCGGACTCCGACGGCGGGTCGTCACGCCCGCGACTACTACGAGGCCTCCGCCCCGACCGGCCGCCCATCAGCGGCAACACGCCTGCCGACGCCCGTCCTGGACGGACGGGAATCCGGCGGGCGCCGGTCGGTTCCCACGTTCACCACATCGATCGATCAGCCAGGGAGGTGCCCAGCTCTACTCCGGCAGCATCGCCACGGCTACGCCGCAGACCTTCACCATGGCCTCCCCACCGCCGGAGCTAAACGGCTTCGGAGTCCACCCCGCCACCAGCAGCGGCGTCGGGGTCGTGCGCTGCTCACCGGCCCATATCCACCAGCTTGGAGCCGGCTTCGCTGTTACGAAGCGTCAAACACTGGTTCACTCGCGTTACACCTTCTGGCCACGCCTCGACGAACCCGCACCGTCTGGCAGTCCCGGCACGTCCCGCCTTCGTCAGGGCCGCTTGCCACCCTCCCCACCACTGCGCAGGTCAGGCTGCCCTCAGGCTTCAACCGGGTCGCTGCGACGGCCCAGCGGGAAGGTCTCTCACCCTCCTCGATCAATCAGCGCCACGTGGCGCACAGCTCCGACGCGAAATACGAGGACGCCGCACGCAGGATCTCGTTGACCCGGTGCAACTCAGCGACCTCCTCACGCAGCCGGCGGTTCTCCTCGGCCATCTCCGTGGTGGGCCGATCATGACGTTCACCCGCGTCGGCCTCGGCCTGCCGGATCCAGTTGCGCAGCGCCTCGTGATCCACGTTCAACTGCTCGGCCAGCCGTCGGATGGTCGGCTTCGGGTCCGACTCGCGATATAGGCGCACGGCCCGCGCCCGTAGGTCGTCGGGTACTTCTTCGGTGCTGCCACGGATGCTTCCTCCCCATGATCAGTCGATCATGCTTGAGAAGCTCCGCCAAACCGGGGGAACTCATCTGACAGCAGAATCTCCTAGGTTGTAACGATCCTGGTCGTGCCGTCGCGTTGATGGCACAACCCTTCTTGCCGAGAATGCCGCTTATGGTGCAGTGCTACTCGTGGCGGGGCGAAACGAGGCCGGTTCCGTGGCCGTGGCCTGCCGGCGGGCCAGGTCGGGCACGGAGAGGTCACGCGCTGCAACAGCGTAAACTTCGACGTCATGTGTGGCGCCTGGTTGGCAGTTTCCCGCGATTGGACGCTCCCGGATCTTGGCTTCTTGCTGTTCAGATCGGCAAGCGCTGGCCTGTCGCCCAACTCGAACGCCGGATCTCAGCCAAGGATTGCGGCGTGGCACTTGATGTTGACGATCCGTTCGGTAACGTATCAACCGGTAAACTACACGGCTGCAGTTCGCCATAGGCCTGCAGTTTCAACGAGTAGAAAGTCAGGTCAGGGACATGGCGCAGCGTAAGGCAGTAGTCCTCCTGAGTGGTGGCTTGGACTCGGCGACGGTGCTGGCGATCGCCCGGGACGAAGGGTATGCGACCTTCGCGCTGAGCTTCAGGTATGGACAACGCCATACGGTCGAGTTGCAGGCGGCTGAACGCGTCGCTGCAACTCTGGGAGCGGCTAAGCACGTAGTGGCCGACATCGACCTGCGAGTCTTCGGCGGATCGGCGCTCACCGACGCGTCGATCGCGGTGCCGCACCACGACAACGTAGACGACCTCGAGGCAGACGACATTCCGGTCACGTATGTCCCGGCCCGCAACACGATCTTCTTGTCGTTCGCACTGGCATGGGCCGAGACACTTGATGCGTCGGACGTCTTCATCGGGGTCAACGCTCTCGATTACAGCGGATATCCGGATTGCCGGCCGGAATACATCAAGGCCTACGAGGGCATGGCGAACCTGGCCACCAGGGCTGGGGTCGAGGGCCGTCAGAGGTTGAAGATCCACACACCGCTCATCCAGTTGACCAAAGCGGACACCATCCGACGGGGCCTTGAGTTGGGCGTGGACTACTCCCTTACCCACAGCTGTTACGACCCGGTCGATGGCCAAGCTTGCGGCACCTGCGACTCGTGCCTCCTGCGCAACCGCGGCTTCGCCGAGGTGGGGATGACCGATCCGGCGCTTACGCTGTCACGAAGCTGAACAGGACCATGTACAAGGTCAAGGAGATCTTCTACACCCTCCAGGGCGAAGGGACCCACGCCGGCCGACCCGCCGTCTTCTGCCGGTTCGCGTCCTGCAACCTGTGGACCGGACGCGAGACCGACCGGCACCGTGCGATCTGCCAGTTCTGCGACACCGACTTCGTCGGTACGGACGGCCCCGGCGGAGGCCGTTTCGCCACCGCTGCGGACCTCGCGACAGCGGTCGCCAAGACATGGCAAGGACTGCCGCATTATCGCAGTAAGCCCTACGTGGTGTGCACCGGCGGCGAGCCACTGCTGCAACTCGACGACGACGCCGTTGCGGCGCTGCACGCCGAGGGCTTCGAGGTCGCGGTCGAGACCAACGGTACCCAACCGGCGCCCGCCGGGCTCGACTGGATCTGTGTCAGTCCCAAGGCCGGCGCTGACCTGGTGTTGACTGCGGGCGACGAACTCAAACTAGTCTTCCCGCAGCCCGCCGCGATGCCTGAGCTTTTCGAGGACCTAGGGTTCACGTTCATGCGGCTGCAGCCGATGGACAGCCCAGAGCAGGAGGCCAACACCCGGGCGGCGGTGGCTTACTGCCTGGCTCATCCGCAGTGGCAACTGAGCCTGCAGACCCACAAGTACCTAGGAATCGCTTGATGGAGATCTACCGCGAGTTCACGTTCGAGGCCGCCCACCGGCTTCCTCGCGTGCCTGACGGGCACAAGTGCGCCCGCCTCCATGGCCACTCCTACAAAGTGCAGGTACACGTCCGAGGGGACGTCGATCCGAGCACCGGGTGGGTGATGGACTTCGCCGAGATCAAAAAGGCGTTTCGCCCCTTGCATGACCAACTCGACCACTACTACCTCAACGACGTTCCCGGTTTGGACAACCCCACCAGCGAGAACCTTGCCCGCTGGATCTGGGAACGGCTCATCGACCAACTGCCGCTGTCGGAGATCCTCGTCCGGGAAACCTGCACATCGGGCTGTGTCTACCGAGGCGATGCATGACGATCAGCGAAATTAAGGCCGATAGCTTGCAAGATGTGCAGGCCCTGCCGGACACGCGCGGCATCGCGCTCGACGAGGTCGGCGTCGAAGGCCTCCGTTACCCCCTGCTCATCTCCGACGCAGACGGCAAGAAACGCGAGACCGTCGCGACGGTCACCATGTCGGTGAGCCTGGCGGACGACGTCAAGGGCGCCCACCTGAGTCGGTTCGTCGACGTGTTGCACGCCTGGCGCGACGAACTCGGCAGCCAAGCTGTCGCCTTGATGGCCGACGACCTGCGCCAACGCATGGGCAGCGCCACAGCCCGCGTCGCTCTCACCTTCCCGTACTTCCTGGAACGCCTCGCCCCAGTCACCGGCATCGCCTCGTTCATGGACTACACATGCACCCTGACCGCCGTGTCCAACGACCGCAGCGACGAGTTGGTACTCGGCGTCAAGGTGCCGGTTACCAGCGTGTGCCCGTGCAGCAAGGCGATCAGCGACCGAGGGGCCCACAACCAACGCGGCTGGGTCACCATCGACGCCCGCCCACGCACCGCCGCTACCGGGCTGTGGTTCGACGACCTCATCGACATCGCAGAGGCAGCTGGCTCCTCTCCGCTGTACGCACTGCTCAAACGCCCCGACGAACGCCACGTGACCATGGCCGGCTACGACAAACCCGTCTTCGTCGAAGACATGATCCGCAGCGTTGCCGAGGCGTTGGGACACGACGTACGCATCGCCGAGTACCGGATCCGCGTGGTCAACGACGAAAGCATCCACAACCACGCCGCTTACGCGCAGATCCCCTGGACGCCGACGACATCGACTCGGAACTCCACCGATGGCTAGCAGCGGTCACCCCGGCCTGGCGAACGTGCACGTGGTGGTCACCTGCAGCAACCGGAAACGGCACACGGTGCCAGAGCGGCTGCGCGTGGGCAACCTTCGTGAACGCGGTTCAGGTCGGCGCTTCTCCGCCTGGACAGACCGGCTGTCGACGAGTTCTGCCATCGACTTCCCCGCTGTCGACCTGTACGCCGGTGAGCACTGGCAGATTGCCCGGACCTTGCCCGACCAGATCGCGCCTCGGGCCGGGACGTTGTGGGTCTGCTCAGCCGGTTACGGGCTTATTCCCGCATCCGCGCTGATCCGGCCCTATGCGGCGACGTTCGCCCCTGGTGGGGTCGATTCGGTCGGCGAGGACCGGTCCGCCGTCCGGGACTGGTGGACCAGGCTGACTGAGTGGTCTGGCCCCGCCGCGGATCAACCACGGTCGTTCACGGACCTCGCCCGTCGTGATGCCGACGCCACGATCATCGCGGTGTTGTCCGACGCCTATCAGCGCGCCTGCGCTACGGACGTCACCGCCGCGGCTGGCCTGTTGCGTGACACGCAGCAACTCTCCGTTATCGGGCCGGCCACTACTGACCTTGCCGACCTCGTCGTGCCCGTGACCGCCCGGCTGCAACCCCACCTGGGCGGAAGCCTGCTGTCACTCAACGCCCGTGTCGCAGCGTTCCTGCTGCGTTCGTCGGTCGACGACGATCACAATCTAGGTCGCACGCGACTGCGCGAGCGTGTCGAGCAGACGACCATGGCAACGCCGGCCCGTGCGGCTGGCGCCGCTGGCCAACGTCTCACAGACGAAGAGGTTCGGGCGTTCATTTGTGAACATACCGGCGAACACGGGGTCACTGCTACGGGCCTGTTACGGCGGCTTCGCCTCTCAGGACGCTCGTGTGAGCAGGCTCGCTTCGGTCAACTCTTCGCCGAAGTGATCGCGTGGGGGGTGCGCGCCTGATGCCTGCCGCTGCGGTTCCCAACAGTATGGTCCGTCGGGCTTTGTGCATCGCGCAGAGTACCGACTACCCCCTCTATGTCTTCACCCTCCGTGCCGAGGAGATCCTGCAGGTCGCGGAAATCTCCCGCGTCAGTCGTGACAATGCCGGCAAGCTCATCGGCTACCAACGCCCTGAGGTGCGCAAACACATTCAGGAGATCGTCGAGTACCTCAACACTGACGCTGCGGTCTTCCCCAACCCGATCATCATGGCGTTGTCGTCTAGGGTGCACTTCAAGAAGATCCGTGGCGACCGCCTCCCCGGAGACGAACTCGGTATCACCGGTACGCTAGCGATCCCCATGGCGGCGAACGGTCGGCCAAAACCGGCGTGGATCGTCGACGGGCAGCAACGCGCGGTCGCGCTGTCCCGCATGCGACGCAAAGACTTCCCCGTCCCGGTCACGGCCTTCGTCGCAGACGCCGTGAAGGTCCAACGCGATCAGTTCTTGCGCATCAACAACACCCGCCCGTTGCCACGCGGCCTGGTCACAGAGCTGCTCCCCGCGGTCGACAGCCCGCTGCCGTCGCGGTTGGCCATCCGCCGGGCGCCGTCAGAGTTGTGCGACGTGCTCAACACCGACGAACGTTCACCTCTGCGCGGGATGATCAGGCGCGCGTCCACGGATAAGTCGCACCTTGCCGTCGCGGTCATCACCGACACTGGGTTCGTCGATCTGATCAAGGACAGCCTGACGTCGGCCGGGTGCCTGTTTCCCTACCGGGACGTGGGCCGCAACGAGACCGACTTCGACGGCATCCTCCACGCCCTCTATACGTACTGGGACGCCGTGCGCGACACCTTCCCTGATGCCTGGGGCAAACCTGCAGTCAAGAGCCGGTTGATGCACGGGGCAGGGATACGCGCCATGGGCCGCCTCATGGACCGGGTGCTCGGCATCGTCGACCCCCGCGGCGCGGACGCACCTCGACTGATCCGTGAGCACCTGGCGTTGATCGCCCCGTACTGTCGCTGGACCTCGGGCACGTGGGACGAGCTCAACATGCGATGGAACGACGTCGAGAACACTCCCCGTGACATCCAGGCTTTGTCCAATTACCTCATCCGGGTGCACCGCAACGCCCAGGCGGAACAGCGATGAAATTCTTCTTTCCTGACAGCCAGGACCAGGTCGACCCGAGCTTCCATTTCATCACCGAGGAACGGGACCCGTTCCGCGTCCGGCAACGCGACGACCTGTACGCCCACGAGGTCCTGACCCAAGCGCCGTTCGACGGGCTACTGGTGTCCAAGGCCATCGTGGACGGGCTGGCCAGCGGGGCCGCAGGCAAGTACACCGGAGCGCAGCGCCACCGCCTCTACCGCGAAGGCGCCGCGAAGTTCTTCCGGCTCGACAACGGCCATACGCCCCTGGAGATCATGGGCGACTGCGGTGCCTTCTCCTACGTCGCCGAAGAGCGGCCGCCCTACACCGTTGATGAAGTCATCGACTTCTACGACGGATGCGGCTTCAACTACGGAATAGCCGTGGATCACGTGATCTTCCAGTACGAGCCGGCGACATCGCGCGAAGATCCCAGGGCAAAAGAGTGGGTCCGCCGCCAGAAGATCACCCTCGAGTTGGCCCAGGAGTTCTGGGATCGCTGCGACGCCCGCAACGTCGGCTTCGCCCCTGTCGGCGTCGCCCAGGGCTGGAGCCCGCAGTCCTACGCAGACGCGATCGCGGAACTGCAGCGCATCGGCTACACGCGCATCGCCCTCGGCGGCATGGTGCCCCTCAAGACCAACGAAATCCTCGCCTGCCTACGAGCCATCGACCAGGTCCGAGAACACTCCACCCAACTGCATCTTCTCGGTGTGAGTCGTGTCGACGACGTGCCGACATTCGCCGGCCACGGTGTCACCAGCTTTGACAGCACCTCACCTTTCCGTCAGGCATTCAAGGACGACCGGGACAACTACTACACCCCCACCCGAACCCACGTGGCCCTGCGCGTTCCGCAGGTGGACGGCAACGCGAAGCTCAAGGCGCGCATCCGCTCCGGGGAGATCGGCCAAGGCGAGGCGATGAAACTCGAACGGACCGCCCTCTCCCATCTCCGCGAATACGACGCTGACACGATCAACCTTGAGCCCGTGTTGGAGGCGTTGGTCGCCTACAGCGCGCTGTGGGACGGCAAGTCCGACCGCAGCGAGCAGTACAGTGCGACGCTGGCAGCTCGGCCGTGGCGCGACTGTCGCTGCGACCTCTGTGTCGCCGTTGGGATTGAGATCGTCATTTTTCGGGGCTCCGAGCGCAACAAGCGGCGCGGCTTCCACAACCTATACGTGTTCGAACAACGTCTCCGCGCACAACAAGGAAGGACAACCGCGTGACCAAAACCAGGACCAAGGCGATCGTCTCCTCCGCCGCGACTGAGGAGTTACGGCTACCCGCCTTGGAGATCCAGCAAGGCCGCGGGCGCCTTCTGTACACCTTCGCCATGGACGGCAAGCTTGTACCCAAGATCGCCACGGTATCCCGCATCCGCCGCGACGAGGACGCGCTGCTGCACGGCTACCAACGGCCTGAGGTCCTCGCGCACGTCGCGGCGATCCGCCGGTACATCGAAACCGACGCCAGCCCCCTGCTACCCAACGCCATCGTCATCGCATTCGACGAACGTGTTCGCTTCGAGCCAGGCCCGAGCGAGTCCGACAGTCCCGGTTATGTGCGAAGCGGAAACCTAATCATCCCGATCACCGAAGGGCCTGATCACGACAGGCCCGGCTTCATCGTAGATGGCCAGCAACGCAGCGCTGCCATCCGCGACGCCAATGTCGATGCCTTCCCGGTGACCATCAGCGCATTCATCACCAACGAAACAGCTGACCAGCGGTCACAGTTCATCCTGGTCAACTCCACCAAGGCGCTGCCGAAGGGGCTCATCCACGAACTCCTGCCCGGAGCCTCTGGCGCGCTGCCCATCCCCCTTCGGGTACGCCAACTGCCAGCGACCCTGCTCGAGGCGCTCAACTTCGACAGTAGGTCCCCGCTCAACCGGATGATCCAAACTCCGACCAACCCGTCCGGCGTCATCAAGGACAATTCGGTCTTGAGGATGCTGGAAACGAGCCTGAGCGACGGCGCCCTCTACCGTTTCCGGAACGACGAGGCGCTACCGAACAACGGCTACATGATGACCGTTCTCTTCAACTTCTGGACCGCAGTCAAGCACGTGTTCCCCGACGCATGGAACAAGTCACCCCGCAAGTCCCGCCTCATGCACGGCGCCGGCATCATCAGCATGGGCTACCTCATGGACGCCATTACCCACGCACGCGACCAAGGCGACGGAATCGTCGACGTCGACGAGTTCACCGCCGACCTCAAGTCCATCGCCGACGATTGTCACTGGACCGACGGCGAGTGGGACTTCGGCGGCGGCGTTGTACGCAAGTGGAACGACATCCAGAATACGCCACGTGACATCAAGAGAGTCGCAGACTTCTTGCAGGTCAGGTACCGGAATCGATAGTGATGCAATGATGGCATGTGTTCGGCTAGGTGGCGCCGTGGGGCCGGGATGGATCAGGATCGGCCACGGCGGCATCGGGCATCCGATGGGGGAATCGACCAACTCGGCCGCCACACGGTACCTACCGCTGGGCCCTATGGCCCAAAATATTCACGGTTTCCCTGCTGAGCCGCCATGATCTTTCCGGACAGGTGGGCCAAGTAGAATTGGTTCGCCTGGGAAGGAAGAACAGTTGCCTCGTCCAAAGAGAAGTTTCTCGC
>NZ_JBITDW010000055.1:0-11376 GCF_044454685.1 Actinoplanes sp. NPDC051513 | reverse complement strand
CGACCAGCCCAAGCAGGGCATCCACCTCAATGATCGGCGCGTCACCAGCACCAGCACCATCTACCGATGCAGTGAACTTCTCTCCTTGAGGACCGCATCCGGACCGGGAAGAACACCGGGTTCGGCCGGTTCCCGTCCCGGCAGTTCGCGATCAACCAAGCGTGGCTCGAACTCGCCCTGACCGGCATCGACCTGCTCTGCTGGACCCAGCACCTGCTCCTGGACGGGCCACTCGCGGTGGCCGAGCCGAAGAAACTGCGCTACCGGCTCCTGCACGTCGCCGCCAAACTGAGCCGCACCGCCCGCACCACGACCCTGCGCATCGCCGCCGAATGGCCCTGGACCGACGACCTCGTCACCGCGTTCCAACGACTCGCCGCGCTACCCGAACCCGTTACCTGACAACAGAATCCGCCGCCCGCCCACGACCAGGACCACGGAGCAACCCGGCCTACGACCGGGCGACACAGCCTGCCCCGCCACCATCGCCGACACCGACCCATCATCCGCCAACAGCCGAAACGATCAGCCGCCGCTTAATGAAAGACGGAGGCTAGTGCGTTGACCATGAACGTTTACCGGGTCTGATCGGTCAGGCGGCCTTGGCCCGGGGGCGGCCCCAGCGTTGCTGGCGTTCACTGCGGACACGAGCGCGTTCGCGGCGTTGGGCGGCCAGGACGTCGGGGTGGCGGGCGTTGGCGTTGCGCCAGCGCAGGTATTTCTGCATTTCCCGTGCCAGGACGGTGTGGTTGGGGTGGTTCGAGTTCGCCATGGTGAACATCCGTAGCGGCCCGAACTGCGCCTCGATGGGGTTGGCCCAGGACGCGCTGGTCGGCGTCAGGCACAGCTCGACCTTGTTGCGGGCGGCCCAAGCCCGGATGGTCGGGGTCTTGTTCGCCGACAGGTTGTCCAGGATGACGTAGATCGGCGCGCCGTCCGGTCGTGCCTTGCGGATCGACTTCAACGCGGACAGGGTGTGATCTGCGCCTTTGCGGCGGCGGTTGACACCCCAGAGCTGGTCGTCGCCGAGGCTGTAGCAGCCGTGGAAGTACCGGATGCCGTGCGTGCGATGGTAGGTCGCCGGCAGCCGATCCGGGTGCGACTGCGGCGCCCAGCCACGGCCGTGGTGCGGGCGGATCGACAGCGGCCCGAACTGGTCGAACGCGAAACAACGGTTCGGGAAATTGCTGGTCACCTCCTCGATCCGGTCGAGTTTGGTGTCGAAGTCCGGGTCCTTCGACTCCTTCCAGGTGCGGGTCCGCTGCCAGCTGACCTCGTTACGGCGCAGGATCTGCCGCAGCCGTTCCCGGCCGATGACCACCCGCCGGGCGGCGCCGGTGGCCAGGTAGTCCGCGAGTTTGCGCAGGCTCCAGCAGGTGAAAGGTCGCCCGAGCGTGCTCGGGCGAGCCTTGGCCGTCGCGACGATGAACGCCTCATCGTCGTCACTGATCCGGCGGGGACGACCTCCCGCCCACCGAGGGTCCAGCGCGCGAAGACCCATCTCGTTGAACGCGTGGATCACGTCGCGGACGGTGTCCTCGTGCCCGGCGATCAGCCGGGCGATCGCCGGCACCGGCGTCCCGGACGCCGACGCCATGATGATCAGAGCCCGCCGTACTCGTACTGAATCGTGCTTGCCCCGGCGGACGAGTTGTTGCAGCTTACGGCCTTCTTCTTGCGTCAACCGCCGTGCCCGTACCGGCTCAGCCAACCCGCCACCCCACTCTCAACGGCCAATATCACCGCCGTCGAGAGTGGGCCTTCACCCGCGACTACCGGCGGACGCCGCCCGGCGTGTCGCCCAACCCGGTGAACGTTCATGGTCAACGCACTAGCCGCAACTGAGGCTTGTTCTATCTCGTGTCCATAGCCATGATCGAATGCGCTCACATCGGCCACTTATCTACTGGTGGCACGACCGCAGCCCGGCCAGGCTAATGGGTCTCGAACCGGCCTGTTCTGGTAGAAGAGGTCGGGTCCGCACCGCCAGGGGTCGAGCACTCAGTCAGGCTGGCCTTCGAGGTCTTGACCAAGAGCGTGCCGCCTCTGGTCGGTGGGGAGGCGAGACGACTGGTGGGATGTCGTGCCGGCCGCGCACTGATCCATTAGCGCGTGCGTAGCTCCTCCTCACGGTGTCGGATCGTGGCCGGTGCTGGCGAGCGGAGGAGGAAGCGATCGGTGCTGTTCATTGGTGACGATTGGGCTGAGGCGCACCACGATGTCGAGGTGCAGGACGAGGCTGGGCGCAGGCTGGTCCGTCGGCGGCTGCCGGAAGGCGTCGCCGGGATCGCTACCTTGCACGCGCTGGTTGCTGACCATCTCGGCGACAGCGAACCGGGCTCGGTGGTGGTCGGGATCGAGACCGACCGGGGCCCATGGGTTCAAGCTCTGCTGGCGGCCGGCTTTCAGGTGTTCGCGGTCAATCCGATGTCGGTGGCCCGTTACCGGGAACGGCATGTCACTTCGGGCGCGAAGAGTGATGCCGGGGACGCGCATGTGCTTGCCGAGCTGGTGCGCACGGACCGGCAGCATCACCGGCCGATCGCCGGGGATAGCGACCTGGCCGAGGCGATCAAGGCCCTTGCCCGCGCACATCAGAACCTGATCTGGACTCGGCAACGGCAAGCCGGTCAGCTGCGCTCGACGCTGCGTGAGTTCTACCCCGGCGTCCTGCACGCGTTCGAAGATCTCATCAGCCGTGACGCCCTCGCGGTCCTGCAGATCGCACCGACACCCACCCAGGGTCGGGCGCTGTCGCAATCGAAGATCGCATCGGCGTTGCGCCGGGCCGGTCATCAACGCAGCACCGACGCCAGCGCTGAGCGGATCCTGAGCCGGCTTCGCGAGCCGCAGCTGGCCGTGGCGCCGGTAGTCGAAGTGGCGTTCGGGCACACCGTGACCGCGATAGGCGCCGTCCTTATCCAGCTGACCATTCAGATCGAGCAGCTGGAACAGGAGCTGAACGCCCATTTTGAGCGTCACCCGGACGCGCAGATCTTGCTGTCCCAGCCCGGCTTGGGACCAGTGCTCGCCGCCCGGGTGCTCGCTGAGTTCGGCGACGACCCCAGCCGCTACGCCGACGCCAAAGCCCGCCGCAACTACGCCACCACCAGCCCGGTCACCCGCGCCTCTGGCACCCGCCAGGTCGTGCTCGAAGAACTGATCCCCTCGGCGTGGCATCACGTCGAGCAGTACGCGAACAACCCGATCGAAGCTGATCACGGTCAACTCAAACGCCGACTACGACCGATGCGCGGACTCCAGACCGATCGCACAGCACAGGTTGTGATCGCCGGGCACACCTTCCTGCAGAACCTGCGCCGCGGCCACTACGACCTCGCAGTCGACACCACCCCGGTAGAACGGGTCGCCGCTGCGTTCACCGAACTCGCTCAAGCAATCTGACACGCCTGTCCCAGCCGAGATCGACGCGGCCACCGATCTCGCAATGCAACGGCGCCGCTCAGCGCACCGCTGCGCACGAACCGGCTGTCCCGGGCGGGTGGTCGAGCCGCGGCAGAGTTCGGACGCGCCACTGCTAGGCCGAGCGACGAGCGTGCCGCGTTGACACGGGTGTACGAAACGCACCCCGACTACTCGCCCAGGCCCTGACCAATGCCCTCAAGCACGCCGGCGCTCGCATCTCCGTCGGCCTGTGCCTAGCGGCCGACTCCTGCCTGGTCCCCATCGTCGTGCATGACAGACGAACCCGCGCCCGAGGCCAACCGGCCGGAGCGCCGTTTTAACAGTCGTCTCAGGTTCGCTCGGTATGAACTAGGCATCGCCGGGCGACGCGGGCCTCGGCCCCGCCGGCATGGCCGAACGCGCCGCGCTCTACGGCGGAACGGTCAGCGCCGGCCCCGCACCGGACGGTGGCTGGACCGTCCACGCGACCCCGAAAGGCAGCCATTCATGATCTCTGTGCTCGTGGTGGACGCCCAGCCGATGCAGCGCTTCGGGTTTCGCATGCTGCTCGAGAGCACCCCCGACACCGAGATCGTCGGCGAAGCCGAGAACGGCGCCGAGGCCGTTCGGCGGATCACCGAGCTGCATCCCGACGTGGTGCTGATGGACATCCGCATGCCGGGCGTCGACGGGATCGAGGCCACCCGGCGCATCGTCGCCGCCGGTGGGCGTTCGCGGATCCTGGTGCTGACGACGTTCGACGTGGACCGTTACGCGTTCGCCGCGCTGCGGGCCGGGGCGAGCGGTTTCCTGCTCAAGGACATCCGCCCGGAGGAGCTGCTCGCCGGCATCCGGGCCGTCGCCGCCGGGGACGCGGTGATCGCGCCGGCCCTGACTCGGCGGCTGCTCGACGCGTTCACCGACCGGTTCGACGATGACCTCTGCGAGCCCGTACGGGAGGATCCCCGGCTGGACTACCTGACCGACCGCCAGCGCGAGATCCTCGTCGCCATCGGCCACGGCCTCACCAACGGCGAGATCGCGCAACGGTTCACGCTGTCGGAGTCGACGGTGAAGACCCACGTCGGGCGGATCCTCGCCAAGATCGGCGCGCGGGATCGGATCCAGGCCGTGATCCTCGCCTACGACCTGAGACTCATCCGGCCGATTTAGCGCTTCATCCCGCGCGTCCGTCGGGGGCGCGAGCGTAGTTCCCAGCCGCACCGCTCCGCTGCCGGGTCCGCGTGTCACCGCCCGTCCGACCGCCACGACGCAGCGCGGGTGGGAGTTCATTGCGTACGTGTGTGAGCTCAGAGCTGTTCTTCGGCTGGTTGACCTCGGCGAGCTCACACACGTTCGACGCTTCGTCAGGACTCGCGGAGGGAGACCGTCATGATGCCGATGCACATCTCGTCGCTGGTGCCGTCGCCCCACACCACGTAGCGCGGCGGCAGCTTCCTCAGCTGCGGCACCAGTTTGCGCAGCCCCGCGTCGTGCGTACACGTCACCCGCAGCGTGTCCCCCGGACCGATGTCCACCGGCGCCGGCAGCTGCACCAGCCGCTGGTTGTCGAAGTTGAACTGCGGCACGTCCAGCACGACCTTGGCCTTTGGAGTGCCCGGGTTGAGTTCGACCTTGATGGCCCGCCCGAGCATGTGCATGTGGCCGAAACCGGCGAACAGCGTCATCGGCGCCTCCACCATGTGGTCGCAGGTCTGGGTGTTGCCGGGCTTCGGCACGCCCCGGCCGCACTCCTTCACCTGACGGTCCGCCATTTCGCCGACGTCCGGCCCGAACCGCTTGGTCACGTCCGCTATCGAGGCCGCCCGGTCACAGAGCGGACCCGACTCGTCGGCGGCGCAGGGCAGGTCGGTCGGCGCGTCGACCGGCCACGTTTCGAGTTCCCGGGTCTGCGGCGTGCCGTCGGTCAGCCGTAGCCGCACCGCCGACCGGTCCGGCCCGGCCGGCTTGCCGTCGGTCGCGAGCAGGTTGTAGTGGATCTGGAGGATGAGCAGGCTGCCCGGCTCCAGCTTGTAGCCGGCGTCCTGGGTGAGCAGCGCCTCCGTGGTGCCCGGCGCCCAGGTGTCCACCCACGCCGCGTCCCCTTCTTCTACCTCGGCCCCCTCCACACCGGTCCCGCCGAAACACTGCCAGCCGAGGTCAGGGGTCTTCGCGTCCTGCTTGCGCACCGCGGCAGCGCCGCCCGGCGGCACCGCGTACACGATGGCGTGGTGCGCGATGGCGACGTTCCCCGGCATGAACTGGGTGCCGGTCAGGAACGCCGCCTTGGTCAGACCCGGATCGATCATCTGGCACCGGTACTCGTCCGTGCCGCCCTCCGGCGGCGCGGGCGTGTAGGCCCCGGCCATCTTCAGGTTGACGAACCGCTCGCCGGCGCGCAGTGGCTGCGGTGGAGCCGACGACCCGCCCGCGTGCCCGCTGTGCGGGCCGGCCGGGGCGGGCGCCGGATTGGTGCCGGCATCCGACCCGCAGGCGACGACAGTGAACGCCGTCGCCAGCGCCATGGTGGCCGCCCCGAATTTCCACGGTGGACTGTCAGGTTTCTTCATAGCCCGAACGCTAGGCCCGATTCTGTCCCGTTTCGTCGTACCGCGGTCGTCATCTCGAGAAGGAGGTGGTACCGCGGTACTGCTCTCTGAAGCGCGTCTGCTGCAGAACACCTGGTTCGGCCACCCGGGCTGAGCGCCGTATTAACGGTCGTCTCAGATTCGCTCGGTACGAATTCGGCGTCAGATAAGCGATGTACGCGTACGTAGGAGGCTAGTGAATGGCAGTCAACGCAGCGCCGTCCGGGGAGACGCCGCCCGGTCGGTTAGCAGGCCGGTGGGTGCCGTGGTTGGTGATCGGCTTGTGGGTGGCGCTGGCGGCGGTCATGGTGCCGCTGAGCGGAAAGTTGAGTTCGGTCACCACCGACAGCGCCGTGGACACCCTGCCGGCCAGCGCCGAGTCCACCAAGGTCGCGGTGCTGGAGGACAGTCTCCCCGGCGGTGATGACAACACGTTCGTCTTCGTGTACCACCGCGACGGCGGCATGACCGCCGCCGACCGCGCGACGGTCGAGCGCCACTACGAGACCCTGGCCAAGCGGTACCCGCCGAAGGCGACGGCGGCGGCCGGCGGCGAGGACGAGGGCCCACCGACGAAACCCTCCACCGACGGCAAGGCGATGATGTTCACCCTCCAGGTGAGTACGGCCTACGGCGCACCGGAGGCCATCGTCGGCCCGCTGCGTGACGCCGCGAAGGACCGCCCCGCAGGCCTGGAACTCGACGTGACCGGCCCGGCCGCGGTCGACGGCGACATGGACGCCATCTTCGACGGCATCGACCTGCAGGTCTTCCTCACCACCGTCGTCGTCGTCACGCTCCTGCTCATCCTCACCTACCGCAGCCCGGTGTTGTGGTTCATCCCGCTGGTGGCCGTGGGCGCGGCCGCACTGACCGCGATGGCGACCGTCTACCTGCTCGTCAAGGGCTTCGGCATCGTGGTCAACGACCAGAACTCGGCGCTGCTGACGATCCTGGTATTCGGCGTCGGCACGGACTACGCGCTGTTGCTCATCTCCCGGTACCGG
This sequence comes from Actinoplanes sp. NPDC051513, assembly GCF_044454685.1. NCBI lineage: Bacteria > Bacillati > Actinomycetota > Actinomycetes > Micromonosporales > Micromonosporaceae > Actinoplanes > Actinoplanes sp. NPDC051513. The sequence goes on along the minus strand of NZ_JBITDW010000055.1, from coordinate 4,376 downwards.
CAGATGCTGCACCACCACGAGAACGTCCGGGTCGCGATGGTCCACGCGCTGCGCGGCGCGGCGCCGGCCATCGTCGCGTCCGCGGCCACGGTGGTCGCCGGCCTGCTCTGCCTGCTCGCTGCAGACCTGAACAGCACCAGCGGGTTGGGCCCGATCGGTGCGGCCGGCGTCCTGTGCGCGCTGATCGCCATGCTGACGCTGTTTCCGGCGGTGCTCGTGGTGCTCGGCAGGCGGATCTTCTGGCCGGCCATCCCGCGGTTCAGCACGGCCGTTGAGGAGAAGCCGGGGCTGTGGGGACGGCTCGGCACCGCCATCAGCCGCCGCAGGTGGGTGGCGACGCTCGCCTCGCTCGGAGTCCTCGGCGTGCTCGCCATCGGGCTGGCCGGCAACACCGGTGCCCTGCGGGAGCAGGACCAGTTCCTGTCCGCGCCGGAGTCGGTCACCGGCTTCACCGTTCTCCGCCAGCATTTTCCGGAGCTCGGCGGCCAGCCGATGACGATCTTCACGCGACCGGCACACCAGAAGCGGGTGCTCGACGTCGTCAAGGGCACTCCCGGTGTGGCCATGGCCATCCCGGAGCAGACCAGCGGTGGCTGGGCCAACATCTCCGTGTTCCCGACGGACGCGCCGGACACCGTCGCGGAGTACGACACGATCAAGCGGCTGCGCACCGCCGTGCACGCGGTGAGCGGGGCGGAGGCGATCGTCGGCGGGCCGAGTGCGGAGAACCTCGACACCGAGGTGACCACCAGCCGCGACGAGAAGCTGGTGATCCCGCTGGTGCTCGCCGTCGTCCTGCTCGTCCTCGGGCTGCTGCTGCGCGCGATCGTGGCCCCGTTGGCCCTGATGGCCACCGTGATCGTCTCATTCGCCGCAGCCTTCGGCGGCAGCGTGTTCGTCTTCGACACGATCCTCGGGTTCAAGGGCGTCGACTATTCGGTGCCGCTGCTGGCATTCATGTTCCTGGTGGCGCTCGGCGTCGACTACAACATCTTCCTGGCCAGCCGGGCCCGGGAGGAGACCGTGCGTCTCGGCACCAGAGAGGGCATGCTCAAAGCCCTCTCCGCCACCGGTGGCGTCATCACCTCGGCAGGCCTGGTCCTGGCGGCCACGTTCGCGGTCCTTGCCACACTTCCGCTGGTGATGCTGATCGAGGTCGGGTTCCTGGTCGCCTTCGGCGTGCTGCTCGACGCCCTGCTGGTGCGGTCAGTCCTGGTGCCCGCCCTCACCCTGGTGATCGGCCGGCGGATCTGGTGGCCGAGCCGGCTGTCCCGTCCGGCGGCGGAGCCGCCGACCGGGCACCAGTCGCTCGCCGAGGACGAGGAGCCCGCGCTGCAACGGTGAGCGCGGCGGCACGGACGAGATCCGGGACGGGACCCAGCCTCGTCCCGGATCTTCATGGGCCCCGCCGCCGGGGCGGGTCAGCGCTCCGCGGTGTCCTTCCCGTCGGTGAGCCGCGCGATCGGGGCGGGCGGGTCCGCAGCCGGAAGGTCGACCCGAAGCAGCGCGCCACCGCGTGCGGAGCGGGCAACGGTGGCCCGGCCGCCGTGGGCGTCGACGACCCGCTGCACGATCGACAGCCCCAGACCGGAACCCGGCAGCGCCCGGGCGCTGTCGGCACGGTAGAACCGGTCGAACACCCGCGGTACGTCGGCGGCGTCGATGCCCGGCCCGGCGTCGTCGACCTCGAGAACCGCCGACTCACCCTCGGCACGGAGCCCGACCTGGACCGGCTGGTCCGCGGGGGACCACTTGCCGGCGTTGTCGATGAGGTTGAGCACCGCCCGCTGGAGCGCAGCGGGACGCCCGCTCACCCAAACGGAGGTCAGGTCGAGCGCGACCTCGATGTCGGGCATGCGGGAACGCGCCCGGGTCACGGCGGTCACCACCACGTCGGCGAGGTCGAACAGCTCGGTGCTCTCGTCGCTCACGTCACCGCGCGCCAGGTCGGTCAGCTCGGCGGCAAGGGTGCTCAACTCGGCCACCTGGGCGCCGAGATCGTTGAGCAGCCGGGTCCGGCTCTCCGCCGGCAGTGCGCTGTCCAGGGTGCCGCGCCGATCGAGCCGGATCAGCAGCTCGACGTTGAGGCGCAGGCTGGTGAGCGGGGTCTTGAGCTCGTGGGCGGCGTCCTCGGCGAGCAGCCGCTGGGCCAGCCGGGAGTCCCGGAGCGCGGCGAGCATGTCGTTGATCGACTGGATCAGCCGCCGGATCTCCCCACCGCCCTCATCCGGGATGTCGGCGTCGAGATCCCGGGTGTGCGCGACACGTACCGCGGCGGCGGTCAGCCGGTCGATCGGCGCCAGCCCGGTCCGCGCCACGGTCCGCCCGACCAGGGCGCCGCCGGCCACGCAGAGCAACCCGATCAGCAGCATGCCCAACCCGAACCGGTTGATCGGGCTGTCGTCGGCGACGCGGGCCACCTGGACCGCGCCGTCGCCCGCCCGCAGCGTGTAGATGAGGTAGCCGTCCTCGTCGCTGTCGCCCGACTCCATCAGATCGGCCGACGCGCCCTGCGCCACGCGCCCGGCGCGCTCGCTGACGGGCGGCAGCGCGGGTTGGCCGGCCGGCGTCCGGGTCGAGCCGTCGGCCAGGATGACCCGCACCAGCCGGCCGGATCCGGGATACGGCGGTAGCTGGACCCGCGCCAGACCGGCACGCTCCGCGTTCGCCGCCAGGACGCGGGAATCGGCGCGTAGCTGATCCCCGGCGGCGTCCTGCAGCTCCCCGCCCAGGAGCTCGGTGGCCACCTGGAAGGCCACGAACACGCTGACCGCGATGGCCGTCGCCGCGATCACCGTCATCCTGGTCCGCAGGGACCGCCGGCGCCACCACAGGGTCAGCCGGCGCGGTCCCCAGCGGGTGTGCCTGCTCACGGAGGAGTCTCCCGCAACGTGTATCCCAGGCCGCGCAACGTGTAGATCAATCGCGGCTCGCCCTCGGCCTCCATCTTGCGGCGCAGGTAACTCACGTATACCTGGAGGTTGTTGGCGGTGGCGCTCATGTCGAAGCCCCAGATCGCCTCGAACAGCGCGTCGCGGGTCAAGACCCGGGTCGCGTTGCGCACGAGGACCTGCAGGAGGGAGAACTCGGTCCGGGTCAGGCGCAGCGGCCGCCCGCCACGCCACGCCACGAACCTGTCGGGATCGAGCCGGACGTCGGCGAACGACAGGATCTGCGACTCCCCGTCGGCCGGCGTGCGCCGGCGCAGCAGGGCCCGCACCCGGGCCAGCAACTCCTCGGTGGCGAACGGCTTGGGCAGATAGTCGTCGGCGCCCGCGTCCAACCCGGCGACCCTGTCGGAGACCTGATCCCGGGCGGTCAGCATCAGCACCGGCAGATCCCGGCCCGCCGCCCGCAACCGCCGGCAGGTCTCCAGCCCACCGAGGCGGGGCATCATCACGTCGAGGATCAGCAGATCCAGCGTGTCACCGCCGGCCCCACCGACCCCGTCGAGCACGGCGAGACCGTTGGCGACGGTGCTGGTGTCGTAACCCTCGACCTGGAGCACCCGCTCCAGCGACTCACGGATGGCCGCCTCGTCATCCGCGATCATGATCCGCACGCACGCCCGCCCCCTCCAGCCGATGCTTTTGCCGCCCATGCTCCCCGAGCAACCTGAGGCCAGTATTAGAGCCGTCGCCGCTGCGGTGCCCGCGGGCCGTGCTCCTACGGATGCCTAAGCTCGGCACCGGACCTTCCCGGTCCGTCGCCTAATACTCCAGCAGGAGATCCGTTTTAGGGTTCTGTGAGTGCCTGTCGGGCGTAGTGGCTGGTCTTGGCGGCGGCTTGGTGGCGGCGTCTGGCACGGACCAAGGCGTCGTCCCAGCTGGCCCGGCCGATCACATCCTGCATGCCACCAGGACCGTCATCGCCGGCATGCTCCGCGATCGTCCAGCAGTTCTTGACCGGCAGCAGCGCCAGCAGCCCGGCCACGAAGTCCCGGACCCGGCGCCGGCTTTCCGGCCGGGCGAAGCGTGCCTCGATCGTGTCCATCAACGTCTCGAACAGCTCAGACCATCGTCAGCACCTACGCTGTAGGCAGCAGCCACCGCCGCGTCTTGGGTCCACACAACCTTCGAGACTCAGCGGTGGCTGCTTACCGTTCACGGACAAACCACACCGTCACCGCAGGTCAGAACGGATCTCCTGTTCGAGTACTAACCGCGTGGTGGCAGGGCGACCGCCCATAGCCAGCTCCGTCACCTCGTGATGATGCGCGGGGCTCGCGGCGGAAGCGGAGGCGTGATCAGGTCCAAGCCACATCCCGGAGCCGGGAGCGCATCGGTATTTGTCAAGTCAAATTGAGACGGTTTGTGCCTGTGTTGCTGGCTGGTTGATCCAGGCTTGGTCGGGCAGTTGGGGTGCGCGGGGCCGGC
>NZ_JBITDW010000054.1:0-12567 GCF_044454685.1 Actinoplanes sp. NPDC051513 | reverse complement strand
AGCGTGTTGAGCGTCAACGTGATCAATCCATCCTCGCCGCCCCGGGCGGGCTACACCTGTGAACCGCTGGTCTCACCGAACCCTGACACCCAGGGCCAGGCCACCACTCTCGGACAGCGGCATGAGCGGATGTTCTGGGCCATCACGAACCTCAGCGGAAGTTCTGTCCTGAGCGTCACGGAGATCCGATGGCTCCAGCTGTCACACCTCATAGCGTTGGTCCGTCATCAGGGTATGAACGCGTTCGAGAGCGTTGTCCACACCGTCAGCGGGCTGGACGCGGCCGACGCCGGCCACACTGCCCTGTTCGGCATTGAGCCGTATCCCGTACCACCGTATGAAGTGAGTTTGAGGGTCAGCGCGTTCGAGAGCTGGCGCATCCGGGCCCGCGGCAACGCCTGGACCCGGACTGTCGCCTACGTGCGGGGGCCCGACCGCCCTGTCGCCCTGGACGACATCCCTTACGTCGCCGTGCCGCTACCGACGGCTTGGCGTCAAAAGTCGTGACAGTCTCGCCACAGCGCGCGGGACCTCCCGGGACGCCCCGAGAACACCTGTCCTGCTACCAACACCACGAGGAGATCCCGATGAAAACCCTGACCTGCCGCCAACTGGGCGGTCCGTGTGATCTGGCACTGAGCGGTGAGACCGCCGACGATGTCATCAAGGCGCAGGACCGGCATCTCCGCGAGGCGGTCGGCGGAGGTGACGTCGCCCACGAGCCGGCACACGAGGACATGAAGGGTCGCTGGCGGCATCCGATCCGGTCCATGGGGTGGTACCGCGAGACGAAGAAGGCGTTCGCCGATCTCCCCGAAGCCTGAACGCGGCCGGGGGTGTGTCCGAGATCAGTCGTGCGCACCCCCGGTGGACAGGCTCATCGCCCTCCGGTCTCCCACCCCGGCCAGCACCGCCGGCCCGCGTTATCTGCGGCTATGAGCACGCTTGATCTTGGACTGCAAGAATGCGCTGTCACGACCGGCAGGCGATAGCCCTTGTGCTACCGGAGAGCTCAGTTGCGAATAGTCCGCTTTGACGAGCTTTCGTTCCCGGGCTCGTTCAGTAGTCGGAGCACGCCCTCTGTGGGGTGATACCCGAAGGCGTTCGTGGCGGCGCAGGAGTCATAGACCCGGTCGATTGTCCGAGGCAGCGGCCAGCCTCGATCGTGAAATGCCGCCGCGACCTTCGGAGCGCGCTCGGCGATCACGTTCGCTGCGTCGTGGTACAGAGCGACGCAGTCCGTGTGCGTGAACGGATACTGTCCGGCGATGTTGAAGGTGCCGACCACCGCGTCGTGTGCCACGGCGCTCGACGTCGCCACGGCGACGTCGGCCAGCCGCACGGCTCGGTGCAGTAGGCGAGTGGCCAGCACGGGTAACGGTTCCGGGAAGCACCTGGCGATGCGCAAGACCGTCGAGCTGATGGCGCCGGCCGTGACGAGTTGTTCCGCGGCGATCTTTGTCTCGTCGTAGATGTCGCGTGGACGTGGCGGCAGATTCTCGTCGACCCACACCGCTCGGTCGGTGGGGACCAGCGCGTCGCCGTACACGCTGGTGCTGCTGATGTAGATCACCCGCCGTACACCGGCGGCCTTGGCGTCGTCGAGCAACGCGGCAGTGGCCTCGACATTCACCGCCCGGAACTCCCCGTCGTCAACGAGGCCGACGTGCGGAGCATGCAAAGCTGCCGCATGAACCACGACCCCGGCCGCCCGGACCGCGGCGCGGCGTACCTGTCCGTCGCGGAGATCGCCGACGATGCTCGTCCATCGGCCCGGTGCCCGGTCAACGCCGCGAACCCGCCAACCGGTGGCATCAAGCGCCTGCGCCACAGCATCACCGACGCGACCCGAGGCGCCTGTTACCACAGCCACCCCAGCCGACGACCTCGTCAGTTCTTCCTCGCGCACGAGCCATTCTGGCCAGGCGCGAAGGCAGCCGTCGACCCTGCAGCCCCTCGCCGGCACGCGCAGACGCCGAGCACGTAGCTGCCCACCACCCGCCACACTCCTGTTCGGTCAACGCCCCACCAGCGCTTTGCCCCGTGCCCATAGCCCACGCGGATGGCCTTGCATCAACACAGAATGTGACGAACGGCTGCGCGAGCGCGTCATGAACGCGGCAAATGAGGATGCCGCCGAAACGGCCTGTGCCACGGAAAGCAGCATTGTGGCTTTCGCTCAACGTGCGCGGGTCAGGATCGCCAGCTGGTCCTGCGTTGCCACTCGTTCTTCCAAGCCCTGACCTGGAATTGTGGGAACTCGATGGGTTGGCCAAGATTGGTGATGTCCTCCGGCAACCGGTGCTGTGTTGTGGCGAAAGCTGCGGGAGCGAGGGCGGAGGAGAACGCGACATCGCCGCGGATCTGGGCGCCGATGAGATTACGTTGTCCCTCGTCTGCGTGGGCCTGGATCGGATGCGGGAAGTCGTTGAGTGGCCGCAGACGCGTTTGTGACAGGATCGCGTCAAGACGCGTGTACACAGCGGGATAATGCCCGCCAGCCGCGCCGATTACGACGAGCAAGCCTCCCGCGCTTAGCGCAGTAGATAGCAGTTCGATCTCCGTCGCGAACTTTTCTGTGATGTGAGTGTTAGTGAGAAAATTGCACATTACGATGAGGTCGTACGCGCTCGGCGGGTAGTTGCCATCCTCGATCGCGAATCGTCTGGCAGTGTGCCTCGTGATGTCATCGTCGCTGCGCTCGAATTCCGCCAGGATGGCCTCGGCGCCTCGATCGATAGCGGCCTCATGCTCGCGGCGTACCGATAACCCTTCGAGGTCGTCATACGTGATCCCGAACGGCAGCGCAGAGCCGTCAGTATCCGGACCCTGTCTGGCGCAAAGCTCCTCGGAGAACCGGTGAAGTAGCCAGGACCAGGCTGGACCGCGATCGATGGCGTGCAGTATGCGCGCTGAGGCTGCCTCTATGCCAAGGTCGGAGGTAGTGATGAAGGCTCGTAGGTCGTCGTAGAAATCCCGAACGGCGAACAGCACCGGAGCCGGACCGGCACCCACTTCCAGAACCGACAAGCGGCTGCGGCGTAGCGGCAGGTGTCCGGCCGCGAAGAGTCGATCGAGAACCTGCAGGACCCGTCCGTACCGGTCCGACAGGTGCCAGATCAGGTAGGCCACAGTCTCGGCATCTGACTTGAAGGCGAGCCGGTCGCAGCTGGCCAGAATATCCGGGTAACGGGTAACGATCTCGTCCGCGGACGGAGTAAGCAGGGCGCGGTGGGCAACGGAACTCACTGCCGCGGTCATCGTGACCAGCCGCTGGCGTCGCAGCGACTCCTGCGACGATCGCCAAGCCACCCAAGAGTCGGCGTGATCGCGCAACCAGCGGCCCGCGCGCCACTGCGGGCTGGTGTCATCGGACATCCACACATAGTCACACAAGCGCCCTATGGGAGGCGTCCTGATTCAGCTCGGCGCTGACTGTGATTACTTTGAGTGACATTCGCGCGCCTTCTCCGCGGCAAATCCGGATGCCGGGCTGAGCGTTGGTGTTGAATCGTGAGCGGTAGCTGGGAGGAGTCGATGGCGGCTCGTGCAGCCGCTCGGGCGCGGGTACGGATCGGGCAGCGGCGCCGCCCATTGTTGCCAGACGGGCCAGGACATGTCGGGGCACCACCTTCACCGAATGGCGTGCGGCACGGCGTGTTCTTGTGGCGACGATGCCCACGAGGCTTGCTACGTCAACGCGGGAGAAGACGCTGCCTGGTGGGACGCGCAGTGGTCAGCGGTCTGCGAGCAAGTGGGCGTCATGCACGAAGGGAACCGGCCCGTGACCTGACCGAACGGCATTCCCTGTTTCGTCTGGCCCGCGACGCCCCAGCGACGCTCGCCGGCTGCGGTGGGCTGCAGTTGGTCCAGCAAACAGTTCAACAAGGCACACAACAGCCTGCTCGCGATCGGCGAGCGCGGGAACTCGCTGCTCAAGATGACGTTCATAACGTTGCGCTACGTCAGCCACCACCCGTGGCGGATCGGGAAGATCGTCGCCGCAGCGTCTGTCATCTCCACATCGGACACGACCTCACCACATGACACGGTCAGTAATCAGTTCCTTGCTCGGACAACCTCACTGCGCTGGGTAGAAGAAGCCGACGCAACTCGGTATCTCGATAATACGCAAGCGGCCTAGGCCGGCCTAGCGCCGTTCCTCAGCCTCTTCCACGAGTACTACCTCCAGCCGCTTCTTGAGATATCCGATCACAGTTCGAGCCCAGCTCTTCACGCCTGCAGGCTCATTCTTGTTCGCAATCCACTTGTCTAGTTGGGCAATTTGCTTGTTCAAGCGGTCCGACTCGTTTCCCCACCAGGTGCCGGAAACCAAGTCGCCGTACAACGATGATGATACTTTGTCGTCCGTCCCGAACTTATCGAGAAGGAAGCGAACGACCTTCGATGGTTCGCCATCAGCTACGCCCGTGAGTGACGCAACCAGCCGCGCTCGCTCAACATCCGTTCCGATCCAGGCGATGACATCGTGCGCCGAGTACACGTTCGCGAGCCAGCCACGGAAGTCCATTTGGAGTCGCCAAGACCCAGTCTGCACGAGCCGCAGCACACTGTCGAGACTACGAGTGCCAGCAGTTGTGACGGCCTCTTGTATGAGCTTCTGTTCCTCGCTGCCTTCAAAAATGTGCAGGGACCCAGCGTCAACCTGGCGGAGTAGATTGAGCAGCAGCGTATCCACGTTGTCGGCCAGCTGACGGCGTGCCAGTTGCACCCAGTCCCAGCTCTGCTGCCCGGCCTCCGGGAACTTGGAGCGAAGCTCAACCAAAGCGGCGATACGGGCCTCAACTCCCGCGCTCAATGTCGGACGCTGGAACACCATCATGGCAACGACATCGACCGCGAAGTTGTAGTCGGGCTGAGTCTCGATCTTCGTCAGCCACTCGTCAACGATCGCAACAATCCGGTTCTCGTCGACCCCCACGTGCCAGCCGAACATACGCGGCGCGCCGACGTGTACCGGCAACACCTTCATTAGCTCAATTAGCCGCGTCCAGCCAGTATCTGATTGCGGACCGCGCACCGTTATGACCAGGCGGGTGGCGGGGTCCAGCTTGCTACCGACAGGTCCGTCCAGGAAGGCATCGAAAGCATCGGGATGAGCATCGCCGATTGAGGCGTGCAAGTACCCGACGAGACCGGCAACGTTGCCACTGTCCGCGAGGTTTGCCAGAGAAGCCACAGTTTCGTCACTCGCCGATACGGCATAGAGCGCACTACCAAGCTCAAACGACGCCTCCGGCGGTTGCGCAGCGCTGAGCAGCGTTATGACGGCAGCGGCGCCGTCAGTCGCATGCATTGACAGCGCGACTTGCTCGATCGACTCCTGCAGTTCGCCATCTTCCCACTCCCAGCGCTGCGCGTAGGCGAGTGAAGTCAGCTCATCGATTGGTTCCGCGGCCGGGAGGCGTGCGCTCAGCATGTCGAGGCCGGCTCGACGGCCCGACACATCCGGCTCCGAGTTAGTTGATGCCTTGAATTCAGGCTTCTCGACGTTCGTAAATAGTGCGTAGAGGTGCTTGACTTCAGTCCGCACCTTGCGGAGGGCATCCGTCGGTAGTGCCGCTAACGCATCGAACAGGGTGTCCCGGACGGCCTCGTTCTCAAGCATCGGATGGATGGCGTCGATCAAAGCCTTTTCGGCTACTTCACGAACTGCGGCCTCGGTGTCTCTAGTCAGGGCCTGAAGCATTTTGATGCCGGCGCGAAGGTAGTCCCATAGATCGCCGTACGTCTTGGGTGTTCCACGAGGTTCAACAACGACGCCACCCTGCAACTCGCCCGACACCATCACCGACCCGCCGCGCACATCGATCGCAGTGTCCGCCGCCTGGGTCGCGAGCTTGCGGATCGCCGGGTCAGAACTGACTGCGACGCCCTGCAAGTACTGCATGCGTGCGTCTGGCGGCGCGGCAGTCGCGGGAAGCATGGAGCCGAAGAGACTCAGCCATGTACCGGTCGCGTTGTTACTCCACGTCTCATTCTCAGCCAAGGCCAGACGCAGCAGCATGTCCGCAGCTCGCTCGAACGTCGCCGAATGCCATACCAGCTTTTCGAGCGTCCAGACCAAGTTCCGTCGAATCAACTTTAAGCCCCGCAGTTGATCATCAGTCGCCTCGTCGATCAGCCGGCCCAGGTGATTGGCTACATCATCAGGGCTAACGATCGCCAGCTGGATGAGCAACCGAGACCCACTGCGCTCTGAAATTGCCTCCAATGACCTGAACGGGCCGTCGTCTCCTAGGATTCTGTTGAGGGCTATCGCAGCTGGCCCACTCGAACCCAAATCGGCGGCCCGAAGGAACAACTGCTCGGCGAGTTCTTCATCGAGCGTTGGCAACAGATCGCCAATGATCTTGTCGCCCAGTTCCTCCCAAGCCCGAGTGGCCAGGTACACCGCGAGGGGTTGAGGCGTGACCGACCGGTATCGTCCGTGCTTCGTGATAAGTCCGATCCGCTCCAGCTTGCGGTTGGCCGCGAGCATGTCCTCCACCGCGATGCCGAGACCCGATGCGATCTGTTCAATCTGAGTTCTCAGTTCCCGGTCGACGCCGTAGCGGGAGAACAAAGCTAGGGCGCTAAGAGCTAAAAAACCGTCATCTCCCGACAGTAGATCGCCGACGAGTAATTGCAGCGTATTGGCATCGATCAAACCGCCAACGTTGATCTTCGGGTCGTTCAAAATCGCTTCAGCGACGTACATCGCCCACCGAACGTTGCCCGCGCAGTTGGCCACAACTACGCGCCGAGCCTCTGGCCAGAGGGCAGGCCTGTTCTGGGTCAGGACCTTATCGATCACTTCGTCAGCCAGGGGTGACAAGACGATCGGCACGCTCTGCGTTATGCGGGTGTCGCGCTCACCTATGGTGATGAGCTTGACCTGCGCACCGCTTTGCAGCTGCTGCGCGAAGACGTTGTGACGCTTACGGGTGCACTCATCAATTACCAGGACTGCACTTCGACGCTGAGCCGTCAGGTGATCGATCAGCGCGTAGTTCAGGTCGTCTGCATCGCCGACGTAGAGCACGAGCGGCTCGTATGCCGACCCGCGCAGCGATTCCAGCACTCCACGGGTCTTGCCGAGCCCACTGACGCCCTCAATGCGGAGCTCGAGCCGGGTCGCATCGGCAACGAACGCCGTGACGGTCGTGCGCAGTTCGTCGCGGTCGGTCGAGGGCACCCACGTCGATTGGTGCATGCCGCTCTGCTGCCACTTATCGAAGGCGATGGCTACATTGCCCACCCCGCGCAAGAGGCTCGACACCGCAAGCTGAGGGTATTGTTCGACCCACCGTGCGAGCTGATTGCCGTCAATGATCTTGAAGTTGTCACCACTGACGTTGTAGCCCAATTTGGCTGCTCGTTCCCGCAGCTTTTTCTCGCGAGAGGCGATCAGATAGTCCTCGAGGGCCTTGCCGAGCACGATTCGATACTTGCCACCGGCCTGAATGATTTCCCGAGCACGTGTCGCGCCCTCAAGTTCGTCGGCGCATTTCTTCGGCGCTAGATCGCCGGCCTTGAACTGCCACGCAGAGTCGCCGGCAGGGATCCAAGTAGTCGCGCTAGCTGCGTAGACGCCTGCGTCCACGCCTTGATCACCGATGTTGTCCTGGTACGACGTGTGGAGGTCGCTCCCAGCCATGCCGGCACTGGCTGATTCCAATGCCAAAAGCCTGCTGATCAAGTTTTGGAAGAGCGCACCACCAAGACTGACTACTTGGGCCGGATCAACGGAGAACGGACCAAAGTCTTGGTTCACAGCGCTCTACCTCCTTGCCAGATATTATAGAATGTACGACGGAATGTCCAAACCATACACGTTTTGACTGCGCAAAAATTGCATGGCGACCCAGCTCGTGGCGACCACCGTCACGTCGCTGTCCCAGCGTACGGCGACTCCCAGAGTCCGGCGCCTCCTCGACCGTGTCCGCCTCTTCCATGGCGCGGATGTGGTAACGGACCCTGTAGTTACCGCGCGGTAGCGCAAGCTCGCAGATGTCCCGTCCAGCCCGCCAGATACGATCGATCTGCCGCCGACGTGAACGGGATCTCCACGATCTCGTCCCGGCCTGCGGGCAGGGTCATTGCGTTGTCGGGCAACTACTGGTCACGGCGGTGATTAGGTCGCGTGAGCGGCGGTGTTACGCAGGGTGGCAATGACGGTAGGCGCCGAGGTAGTCGCTTCATCGGCATCGATCAAACGGTACGGCGCCTCGCCTATGCCATCAGCGGTGACGCTGTCCATCCCGACCACCACAATGCTTCCATGCAGATTCTGCCCGACGGCCCGACCTCTTGCCGACTGTACTGGATTCAGGACGTCCTTCCCCACCCCCTCGACGTCCGCCTCGAGGAAGGCATGACGGCGAGCGCGAAGGTCATCAAATCGACCCTCGAATCCTCCGACGCGATCCCACGATGACCGCGCTGATACAGGGAAAGACGAGTTTCAAACCGTGCGGGACTGAATGCGCCTCGGCACTCTCTGGACGCGCACTGACATCGGCTACTTGTCCGTGTACTCGATCATGAGTTTGTGTAGGCCGCTTGAGTGATCGACGGCGTCGCCTTTCATGGTCATCATCAGGTGCGTCACCTTGATCAGGAGCTGCATCGTTCTTGACACTTTCTGGTGCGCGTTTGGATCCGGCGGGGCGGCTGATTTGATGGGTTGGAACCCTGCTCAGATCGGGTGTGTTGGCGATGACCTTCTCGGGAAGACCTTTGCCGGGTGCGCGGATGACGCTGGGGCTCGTGACGATTGGGTTGGGGCTGAACCTCAGGGCCTCGATTCTTCTCGGTCCGCATTTGAACGAGCGGTTCGGAGTCACCGCGGGCTGGTACCTTGCCGCGGTCGGGTTACCCGTGCTGGTGGCGGCGTTGGTGCGGTCACCGGTGGGAGTGCTGGGCTTGACCCGTTTCGACGGACAGGGTCGATGTGTTGATCTTAGTTAGGCGGCCAGGCCGATGGATAGCGGCTTGTGGCTGAGGGCTTCGAAAGCGGCGGGGCTGAGGTAGCCGAGGCTCGAGTGGCGGCGCCGGGTGTTGTACCAGCCTTCGACATACTCGAATATTGCCTGCCGGGCGGCTTGGTGCGTGGGCCAGGACTGACGATGCAGCAGTTCGGTCTTGATGGTGGCGAAGAACGATTCGGCGACCGCGTTGTCCCAGCACTGCCCGCGACGGCCGACGGAGAGACGGATGCCGTGACGGTGCGCGAGGCGGGCGTGCTGGGTGCTGAGGTATTGGGTGCCGCGGTCGGAGTGGAACACCAGCCCGGGCCTGGGTCGGCGTCGCGCGACGGCGTCGGTGAGGGCGGCGTCGACCAGGTTGGTCTTGAGATTGTCGGCGACGGCCCAGCCGACCACGCGGCGTGACGCGAGATCGATGACGGTAGCCAGATAGAGCCAGCCCTGCCACGTGTTGATGTAGGTGATGTCGCCGCACCAGCGGGTATCGGTCGCGGTCGCATCCGTGGTGAAGTCACGACCGATCAGGTCAGGGCGTTTGCCGGCGTTCGAGTCCGGGGTCGTGGTGACCCGCCACCGCCGCGGGTTCTTGCCGGCCAGGCCGGCGGTCCGCATCAGCCGGGCGACGCGTTTACGGCCGTGCCGCATACCGGCGTCGGTGAGATCAGCATGGATCCGTGGCGCCCCGTAGGTGCCCTTGGAAACCGCGTGCAGGTGCGTGATCGTGTCGGTGAGCTCGGCGTCGAGACGTTCCCGGCGGGACAGGACACCGGATTTCTGCTGGTAGTAAGCGGATCGGGAGACCTCGAGCAGCTCGCACGCGCGCTTGACGTTGTGCTCGCCAGACTGCTCCGCGGCGATGAACGGAAAGACGTTCACCGGGTCTCCTTCGCGAAGAAAGCCGTCTTAGATTCAGGTGATCAGTGCAACGGTGCTGGTAGATGGGTGACTTGTGGCACGAATGGGTCGGCCTGGGATGTCGGACGCGATGAAAGAGGATCTGTGGCGGCGGTGGCGTGACGGTGACTCCATCAGTGTGATCTCGCGGGCCTTGGACAAGCCGCCAGGATCGGTTTTCACGGTGCTCAAGCACCATGGCGGCATCGCGCCGGCCGAGCGGGTTCGCCGGGCGGATCGCTTGACCGCCCAAGACCGGGAATCGATCTCTCGAGGACTTGAGGCCGGCGCTTCGCTGCGTTCGATCGCTGTGTCGATCGGCCGTCCGGCATCGACAGTGAGCCGGGAGGTCGCTCGCAACGGCGGCCGGGTGAAGTATCGTGCGTTCGCTGCCGAGCAACGTGCTCTGGAGCAGGGCCGCCGTCCGAAACCGTCCGCTCTGCAGGACAATCCGTTGCTCCGCCAACTGGTGATCAAGCTGTTGGAGAACGAGTGGTCCCCGGAGCAGATCGTGGGGCACCTGCGGCTGGTGCACGCAGACAACCCGTTGATGCGCATCAGCCACGAGAGCATCTACCGAGCGATCTACACGAGCCGGTGGAAACTGATCCCGCGTGAGTTGTGCACCAGGCTGCGCACGGGTCGTCCCATCCGCAAGAACAAACGCAACACCGTCAAAGGCCAGTGGCGCTCACAGATCGTCGGAGCACGGCCGATCGAAGAACGACCTGCCGCGGCCGACACGCGGACCGAACTCGGCCATCTCGAGGGCGACCTCATCGTCGGCGCCAAGAACAGCCAAGTCGCAACGCTGGTCGACCGCAGATCTCGTTATCTGACCATGGTCGCGCTGCCCAGCCGTCACACCGCGACGGTCATTCCGGCCCTGCAGCAAGCGTTCTCGCTGATGGACCCTCACCTGCTCAACACCCTGACCTGGGACCGCGGTATGGAGCTGGCCGGCCACCGCCTGCTGACTGAAGCCACCGGCGTCGACGTCTTCTTTGCCGCACCGCGCAGCCCGTGGCAGCGCGGCACGAACGAGAACACCAACAAGCTGATCCGCCAATACCTACCGAAGGGCACCGATCTCGGCCTGCACAGCCAAGCTGATCTCGACGCCCTGGCGGCCCGCCTGAACAACCGCCCCGTAAATGCCTCGGCTATCGAACTCCAGCCCAGTGTGTTGTCTTGACTCCTTGAATCTAAGGTTGCTCGCTTGAGAATGTCAACGTCTTCACGCAGTCGCCGGTTCTCCGCGCGCAGCCGTGACAACTCAGCATGCTCATCGGACGTCAGCCCGTCGGAACGGGTACCAGCGTCGAGTTCGGCCTGTTTGACCCACTGCCGGACCGCGGTCTCGGTCAGCTCGAAATCCTTCGACACCTGCCCAACCGTGCGATCCCCACGCCGACATAACTCGACGATCTCAGCCTTGAACTCCGGTGTGAACGACCGGCGAGGCCGTGATCGCTTCTTACCCATGCTCTCCATGATGATGGACATCCTCTCGGAGACCCCAGGTCCCCTGATCTCGGATGTCCGTCAAAACGGGGCAGGCCCAAATACCCTCGGTAGTCGATCTGTGTTTGGCTTCGGATCGGCCATCAGCTGGCCGCCAAGCTTGCGGATCTCGATGGCCGCTGGGTACTCGGTCGCTACGCGGCTCCGCACCACCACCCGTACGCCGGCATGCGAGATCTAATGGCGGCCGGATCAGCTCCAATGAGACTGGATCAGATCCGTTGAGAACTCACATCCAGTTACCCGCACGGGTGACGGCGACGCAACCCGGAATCGGGAAGATCACGTAACTACATGAATGTAGTTTGACCAGGCGTTTCAGTGCCGCGGACGCCTCCGGTCGATCCGCGGCAGATGGTGTAGCAAGTCCGCCCATACGTCGGGCTCGGATTGCCAACCATGCTGTGCCTCCGGCACGCGGAGCTCGGGCGGGGCCGAGTCATGCACCGCCGGCTCGGGCAGATGTCGCGAGGTGATCGGCTCGCCCAGGCTGATCGTCGCCGTTCTCGGGCGGGCCGCCGCGCCCCGGCCGGACGCCGTCACGTCGAGATGCTGGCGCCGTAGTCGACCCCGCCCCTGCCGGAGGCCTTCCCAGCGGCGGCCGGTCACCTCGAGCACCACGTTCGCCGCCGGCCACCGCGCCGTGGGCACCAGCACGCAGCCTTTCTCCCGGGCCCGCGCTTGCAGCGGGCAGCATGAAGGCGACTGGCCCAGACAAAAGTGCTGGAGGAGTTGGTATGGCCGTCGGAAGTGCTCTGCCAGTTTGTACGCACCCGGCGTCTCCCGGCCGCGGGATGGCCTCACCGCCAGCCAGTATCTCGCTACGGTGCGCCACGGGGTTGAGGAGTTGCCGCGGGTGTGCAGCCGCGAGGACCGCATCGTTCGCCACGGGTATGGCGTCGACTTCGGTCAGTGGTTCTTCTTCGGGGACATCGCACCGGCTGTCGCGTTCGGCCGGGCTGCCGGATGTCCTTGGAGTGCAGAGCGTACGGCGTCTTCCGGGCGGCGCACGAGGTGCCGTTCTGTCGCATTCACCAGGTTGACGAGCGGGTCCTCACCTGGCCGGGCGTCGCGTGGACCGTTGTGACGACGAGGTGGAGCACCTCAAGCGGTTCGTTCAGGGTGTCAAGGAGCATCGATGGTCGTCGCACTGGCATGC
>NZ_JBITDW010000053.1:0-13200 GCF_044454685.1 Actinoplanes sp. NPDC051513 | reverse complement strand
CCATCATCGAAGGCACCCTGATCCGGCTGCACGTCTCCCGGCTGCCCGGCCGCCGCGACCGGGAACCGAAAACGGTGTGGCTGTGGTGGCACGGCCACGACCCGGCAAGCCTGGACCTCGACCGGGTCTGGCACGCCTACCTGCGCCGCTTCGACATCGAGCACACGTTCCGCTTCACCAAACAGGTTCTGGGCTGGACCACCCCGAAACTACGCACCCCGGAACAGGCCGACCGGTGGACCTGGCTCATCCTCGCCGCGCTCAACCAGCTACGCCTGGCCCGCCCACTGGTCAGCGACCACCGGCTGCCCTGGCAGCCATACCAGCCGGCCCACGCGTCCACACCCGGCCGGGTCCGTCAGGGTTTCGGTCATCTGCTGCCCCGGATCGGCACCCCGGCCAGCCACCCGAAACCCACCCGACCTGGCCCAGGACGCCCGAAAGGCTCCCGATCCACGCCCGCCCAACGCCACCCCGCCATCAAGAAAACCCAAGTCAAGACCCCGAAACGACGAAACCCACGTTAAACGCGAAGCTTAGACCCTGGTAAATAAGGTTTCAGGTGTGGTGGTGGCGGGCGAGGCGGCGGGTCATGATGATGATCATGGCCCATTGGACCATCGCGGCGTGAAGCTGCGGTAGGCGCTCGTAGTCGCGGACGGTGCGCCGGCAGCGGTTGATCCAGGAGAAGGTCGGTTCGACGGCCCAACGGCGGCGCAGCACGACGAACGTGGTTTGCCCGGCGAGTTTGGCGACGATCTGCACGGTGAGACGCAGTTGGTCGGCGGCCCAGTCGACCAGCCTGCCGGCGTAGCCGCGTCGGCCCAGACCAGACGGATGCCGGGGAAACAGGTGTGTACCGCCCAGAGCAGCGGTCGTGCGCCGTCGCGGTCCTGGACGTGGCCGCCGGTGACCAGGATGGCCAGGAGTAGCCCGCAGGTGTCGACCGCGATGTGGCGTTTGCGGCCGTTATCTTGACCTTCTTACCGGCGTCGTAGCCGCAGCCGGCTCGGCCCTCGGTTTCCGCACCTCGCAGTGACTGGGAGTCGACCAGCGCGGCGGTGGGCTGCCGGTCGCGGCCTTCGTATTTACTGGGGTCTTACGCAGAGAGGTCATCGGACCTCTGCTCGATTGTGCTGGGCTCACGTCGATCCGTCCCGACAAGGTCGACGCTGGTCTGCCACAGGCGGGCTGCGGCGGCCTGGTCGTAGGCCGACTTGCTTGAGTTCTTCGGTTTGCTGTTGGCGAAGTATGTGCCGGTGACGCCCTCGACTTCGGGTGAGGACGCCAGGTAGATGGAGGTGGCTGCACCCTTCGCGGGAGCCTTGAGGAACAGCCGCATCAGCGGAAGGAGGACCTTCCACATCGGGGAGGGATCCTCCGCGGCGAAGCTGGTGCGTACCACGCCGGGGTGGAGCACGGTGGCAGTCACACCGCTGCCGTCCAGGCGGCGGGCCAGCTCGTAGGTGAACATGACGTTGGCCAGTTTCGACTGGTTGTAGGCGCGTGGCCCGGAGTAGCCGTGTGCGCCCTGCAGATCGGCGAAGTTCATCGTGCCGCCGGTGTGGGCGCCGGAGGAGACGGTCACTATTCGGGCCGGGGCGCTGGCCTTGAGCCGGTCGAGCAGTAGATCGGTGAGGAGGAAGCCCGCGAGATGGTTGACGGCGAAGGTGTGTTCCAGCCCGTCGGCGGTGACGCGGCGGGTGGCCCAGAACCCGCCCATGTTGTTGACGAGCACATCCAGGCGCGGGTAGGTGTCCAAGACTTCGTGGGCCAGTCGTCGTACCTGCGTCTGCGAGGACATGTCGGCGGCGAACGCGTCGACGGTCGGGTTGCCGGAGGTGGCGGCGATGTCGGCCGCCGCGGCTCGGCTCCGGGTTAGATCGCGGCCGGTGATGCCGACCCGGGCGCCCATCGCGGCCAGGCCGGCGGCCGTGGCTTTGCCGATGCCGCCGGTGCCGCCGGTCACCAGCACAGTTTTCCCGGCCATCCGTCCGGTCGCGTTGTCAGCCATTATTAGATTCCTTGTCCATCGACGAGACGGTTGGTCCGGCGCGGGTGAGGGCACGATCTCGCCAAGGCCTCCGTGCGGTCGCAGCCAGCGACGAGCTCATCCGGTGGCTGCGCTGGATCACCCGTCCAGCGGTCCTGGGCTGCGGACCGATGAGACGACGTCGAGGATCGCCTGGGTGGTGGCGGCGGCGTCTTCTTGGTTCGAGATCAGCGAGTCGTGGGTGGCGCCGTCGATGACGCGGTGCACGCTGTTGGTGGACAAGGTGGCCAGGTGGTTCTGCTTCGCCGCGTGGGTGGCGTCACTTCCGCTGCCGGCGGTCAGGACGACCAACGGCTTGGCGGCGAAGTCACCGAGGGATGCGGCTTGCTCTGTCGACGCGTTCGCCTGGACGTACTCGTCGATCGTGCTGCGAACATGGCTGGCGGTCGCGTTACTGGCGCGTGCCTCGTCCCCCGATCGCGGCGGGAGGCTGCCGTGTTCGAGCTGGCCGTACAGGCGGCTCAGACCCAGTCGAGCCGAGGTCGAGACCAGTGCGGAGACACGGCCCAGGACGTCGTAGGAGCCCCCGTCGTACGGCGATGCTGCTCCGGGTCTCGCCGCCGAGGCGGGTGCGGTGGAGTCCACGAGCACCATGCCGGCGACCTCGTCGGGGTAGCGGGCGGCGAACGTGAGCATGTAGAGGCCGCCGAAGGAATGCCCGGCCAGCACGTAGGGTCCGGGCACGTGTCCGCGCTGCAGCAACGTGTGCAGGTCGTTCGCTATCTGAGCACCGTTCTGGGCGGTGTCGGCGGGCTCGCTCCAGCCGCGACCGGCGCGGTCGTAGACGCAGACGCGGGTGTCTCGGGCGACAGTGGGGGTGATCCATCCGAGATTCGAGGACATCTCGCCTGCGCCCGGTTCGAGGACGACGGTGGGACTGCCGGAGCCGGTGCAGCTCAGGTGCAGGCGGTGTCCGCCGACGTCGATCAACTGGCCGGGCATCGGGTAGGCCGTGGCATCGGTCGCTTCACGGACGGTTTCATAGCCGCCGCCGATCGAGGCGAGCGCCAACAATGCGATCACTGGGTAGAGCAGCCAGTGTCCGCTCCGGCTGCGAAGCTGTCGACGCACGCGGGCGATCATCCAGATCGCCAACGCCAGCATGGCGGGGGGCCACACCCAGTTGAGCACCTCGCGCGCCGAGGACCCGAACCCGACCAGGAGCAGACCGCCAAATCCCATGAGCAGTGCCGGAGCCGCGGCCCACCGCTGTGGCTGATCGGTGAACCGCACCGAGAGTACGGCCAGCATCGCCCAGCCCAGCGCGAACCCGCACAGGACCGCGCCGGTGACCGCGCTCTCCTCGGCCGGGATGAACGGGGCGGCGACGAGCAGGAGAGCAGCGACGAGTCCGGTGGCCAACGAGCCCGCCACGATCCAACCGATATGTCCCCTGGGTTGGGGATCAGGGCCGGAGGGACGGTCCTGGCCCTTCTCCTCGGGGGCCGGGGTGGGCGTTGTGGGGGTGGTAGTCACGATGGACTCCATTCGATGCAACAGCTGGCGCCGCGCGAGTCGAGCGAGACGTTCGAGGTTGGCGAGGGACGGCACGACCTGTCGAGGCCGCCGTGTGGTCGCAGTCAGCGAATACGCTCATCCGGCTCGTGCCACCGCGATGACGATCTTTCCTCGGGCCAGTCCGGCTTCGAGGTGGCGCATCGCGTCGGGTGCCTGGTCCAGCGGGTAGGTTTTGTCGATCGTCGGGGTGAGCTCGCCGGCTTCGATGAGCTGAGCGAGCCGCTCGAGGTCCGTGTAGTGCTCCTTCGGGGTTTTCATGGTGAGCCGCTGACGCACGAACGGTGAGAGGGCGACGGCCCGCAGTTGGCGGCCCATGCCTCCGGTCCAGCGGTCGCCGTCTTCGCCGCCGACGAGGACGAGCATGCCGGTGGGGGTGAGCGCGCGGCGCAGCCGGGGCAGCGGTGAGTTGCCGCCGATGTCGAGGATGAGGTCGTAGCGCTGGGGGCCGGCGGCGAAGTCATCGCGGGTGTAGTCGATGACGTGGTCGGCACCGATGGATCGGACGAGGTCGGTCTTTGCGGTGCTGCACACGCCGGTGACCTGTGCGCCAAGGGCCTTGGCGATCTGCACGGCGTACGTGCCGACGCCTCCGGACGCGCCCACGATCAGCACGTGCTGGCCCGTTTCGACCCGCCCGACGTCGCGGAGGCTTTGTAGGGCGGTGAGTCCGGAGATCGCGACGACCGCGGCCTGGTCGAAGGTGAGGTTCGCGGGTTTGTGGGCGAGCTTGTCCTCGCGGGCGCTGGCGTATTCGGCGAAGGAGCCTTTGCTGATGCCGAAGACTTCGTCGCCGACCTGGAACCTGGTCACCGCTGCGCCGACGGCGGTCACCGTGCCGGCGACGTCGAGGCCCAGCACGGGGTTCTTGGGCTTGCGCAAGCCGGGGCCCATGAGGCGGAACAGGTAGGGCATGCCGGCCATGAAGTGCCAGGTACCCCGGTCGAGTCCGGCCGCGTGGACGTGGATGAGCACCTCGGCGGGTCCGATTGTCGGCCGGTCGATCTCGTCGACGCGCAGGACGTCGGCGGACCCGTACCTGTCCTGCACGATCGCCTGCATCCGCAGCGGCGTTGGTGACGCGGTTGCGTCGCGGTTGGAGCCCGGTGCCGCAGCGCGGCCGGTGGCGCCTGTCGTTGCCTTCATGGTGATCCTCTTGGTTGGTCCAGCGGGCCGGGGAGGCGTACCTGTCACCGGTGGCGGTAGCTCGTGAGGGTGTCCGCGAGGGCCTGGCCGATGGGGGTGGCGTGCACGCCGAGTTTGGTCGCGATCTTGCTGCTGTCGACGATGAACGGTTCCTGGAACTGGTACTGCATCTCGGCGAGTTCGCGCACGGTGGGATTGACGAGGCCGATGACGCGCAGCAGCAGCGGCGGCAGGGCCCGGAGCGTGGCCATGGGCTGGCCGGCGTGCTGGTAGATGATGTCGACGAGCTGGCGGGTGGTTTTGGTCTCGGGGTCGTTGGGCAGGTGCCACACCTCACCCGGGGCGTCGGGGTGTTCACCGAGGACGGCAAGGCCTTCGCCGATGTCCGGGACGTAGGTGTAGGTGTGCGGCTGGTCGGGGTCGCCGAGCACGGTGGCGGTCTTACCGGCCAGGGCGGGCGGGCAGACCCGGTCGCCGAGATTGGACTGGGCGCCGCCGCGCGGGCCGAAGTAGTCCGAGGCGCGACCGATCGCTACCTGTACGCGTCCCGCGTCGTGTGCGGCGAGCAGTCCGCGGGCCATCCCGGCACGCAGCTGACCCTTCTTCGTGTGGGCGGCGTAGGGCCGGTCCTCGGTGAGCGGCTGCCCGTTGGGTCGCCCGTACATGTAGACGTTCTCCATGCTGACCAGGCGAGCGCCGCTGGCTTCGGCGGCCGCGAGGACTCCGGCCTGCAGGGCCGGGAACCGTGCGGTCCACTCGGGGTAGGGCGGGTTGAGGGTCTGGTAGAGCACGGCGACGCCCTCGGTCACGGCGACGGTGAAGGCCGGGTCTGCGGCGTCACCGCCGATCACCTCGACGTCTTCGGGTACCCGGGCGTGACCGGAGCGGTTGACGAGCCGGACCGTTTCGCCCCGCCGGCGCAGCGCATCGTAGGTGGCCAAACCGATCGCGCCGGTACCGAAGATCACGTGCCGTGCGGCGCTCACAGCGTCGCCTCGACCGGGCGGTGTGCCGGGCGCTTGCCGGCGGCGGCCCGGTAGGGCAGGAGCAGGTGGAGCAGCAGCCCGGACAGGGCCGAGAACGTCACTGCGCCGTAGGCGCCGAAGACGGTGAACTGCTGGTCGACGTCGATGCCGCCGAGAGTGGTCGCGGTCCAGCCCGCCGACCACAGGACGGGCATCGCGGCGGCCCAGACCCAGCGGTAGCGGGCGCGGCGGGGTAGCGCGGCGGCCTGCGCGAGACCGAGCAGGACACCGGTGATCGCACCCATGATCGCGAGGCTGGCCAGGGACGTGCGGTAACCGACCACTGCGGCGCCGAGCAGCAGCCCGACGCCCATCCCGAGAGCGGTCGCGGGTACCCAGCGGCGCGGGTCGAGGCGCCGCCGGCTGACCAAGGCTTGGCCGGCGCCGATGACCAGCCCGGCGACCGCGCCGCCGATCAACGCCGAGAGCGGGCTGTCGACGCGGCCGGCGGCGGCGGTGCCCGCCAACCCGGCGATGGGGAAGGCGAGGAACCCGGCGGTCCACAACAACCAGGTGCGCAGGATCGATGGGCGGGATGCTCCGGAGGTTGGCATGGTCGTCAGCTCCTCGGCCCAGCGGTGGCCGGCTCGTTTGAAGTGGCGACGCGCGGGGGTGGGATTCTGTCGCCCTCGGTGACGGAGATAGTGGGCACCAGGTTGCGGACCGGGCGCAGCAGGATGGTGACGCCGAGCGCGGCCACCCACAGTCCCCAGCCGGTGCTGCCGAGCAGTCCGGCCAGGTCCCAGACCGGGAAGCCCGGTACGGCGGTGGCCAGGATGTCGCCCTGGTTGAGCAGGTAGAGCGCGCTGACGACCAGGCCGATGACGCCGAGCCAGCGAGGCAGCACCCGGGTGCGCAGGATCAGCACGCAGACCGTGACCGACCAGCCGACGACCAGCAACTGGCCCAGGTGTTCGCCGAGTAACGCGCCGCCGAACTGGTGTTGGGCAGTCCAGGCAGCGTCCACTGCGGCCTTGGTCGCGGCGTCACCAGCGACGTAGGAATGGGCCAACGGCGGAACGACAAAAACCCAACGCAGGAACCCGACCAGCGAGAGCACCACCGAGGTGGCGCCCAGATAGGTGGCCGTCCGCAGCGCTGGATCATCGCGTCGCCCAAGCGCGGCGGGTAGCAGCAGGATAGGCACGATCAGGATCGCGTAGGTCCAGGCGGTGGCGAACCACGTCCACACGAGGCTCGTACCGCCCGCGACGAAGGCCGGCAGGACCACGCTGCCGGGCTCCCGCAGGATGTCGGGCCAGTCGAACGTCGAGGACAGCACCGTCGCCGCGCCGGCGAACGCGATGGCCCCGAGGAGGAACAGTCCTCCGGTGGTTCGGCGAAGCCCCGTGCCCGTGGATGTGACCGTCATGCCAACCCCCTGGACAGCGTACAGAATCTGGACTATGCACAGATCCTGTACGCTGTCCAGGCAAACGTCAAGGAGGGAGTTCAGCAGATGGTGGCACCGGCCAAGCGAAGCCGTCCCGGTCCGCGGCGGGCGTTGAGCGAGGACGAGATCCTCGATGCGGCGCTGAGCCTGCTCGACGAGGGTGGACAGATCGCGGCGTCCGTACGAGGTATCGCCGCCCGGGTCGGCGTGGCCCCGAACGCGGTGTACACCTACTTCCCCGACAAGGCCTCGGTGTTCAAGGCTCTCGTCGAGCGGCTGCTCGGCAAGGTCGACCACGGCGTCTTCGCCGATCGTGAACAACCGTGGCGGCAGCGCGTCGAATCCCTCGCCCTGGAGCTGAGGGCGCTGCTAGCAGCCCACCCCGGCAGGGTCACCCTGATGATCGGCGGCCCGATGGACGGCCCCCACGCTCTCGCCCTCAACGAACGGCTCCTCGAGCTCCTCGGCGACGCCGGGCTCGACCCCGCCGACGCCGCGCGGGGTGCCTACCTGCTGATCGTCTACGTGTTCGGATCCATGGCCCTGGAGGTGGCCGACGTCGCGACAGCAGGCCCGCTGCCACCAGAATCAGAGAGAATCGCACTCCGACGATCCACGTTCGCCGCCACACCGGCCGACCAGTACCCCCGCTCCGCCGCCGCAGCAGAAGTGATCGCCGACTACATCTCCACCGAGCACTACATCTGGGGACTCCACCGACTCCTCGACGCCATCGCCGGCCGCAAGGCCGAGCACCCCCACAACGAGGAATGAAGCAGTCAGCGGCATCGCGGACGTGACATCAGATCTCCGGCGAGGCTCTGGCCACGATGCTGCTTGCCGGCGAGGTTGCAACGCCCCGCGCCCGGGGCCGGCGAACCTTGGCCGTGGGGAGGGGAGTCGGGGTCTCAACTTCGCTTGTCTGTGGTTTCGTCTTGTGCGCCGTCGACGTCGAGTGGTTCGAGGTCGTCGGCGTCGTCGTCGATGTCGCCTCCGTCGTAGAGCCAGGGGTTGCGTCCACGCCGCGGCGAGGGTCGACGGTCTCCACGGAGATCAGGGTGACGCCGAGGTCGCGGATCTTGGTGAGAAGCCCGTGCAACTCCGCCTGGTCGGCGACGACCCCGGTCAGGCTCGTCGTCCCGTCGTCGTCATGGGTCAGGGTGAGGTCGCCGAACCAGGGCGACCAGTGGTGATCCAGGTGCCCGCCTACCCGCAGCCGGTAGCGGGCAGGCAGCTGTCGTTCGGGTGAGCGGGTCATGACGACCCGACCTTCGCGGTCGCCCTGATGGTTCCGCGGCTGCGGTATCGGCGGATGACGTATTCCGCGACCGCGAGATTGATGACCCAGCCCGCACCCAGGCTCAGGTCGGTGGTGAGCTCGCTGGCGCCGAAGACGGCGCCGCCGATGCCCTGGGTGAACACCTGCGTGCCGGCGCCGAGGGCCAGGGCGTAGGCGCGGGTCATCCATGCTCGGTGACCGGCGATGTCCCGCCGGCGGATGGCGGCGAAGCCGAGGGTGATGCTGGCGGCCATACTCGACCCGAACGCGAGCCGGAAGACGTAGGCCAGCTCGCCGGTGCCGGGCTGGCGTGGGTAGAACAGCGTCATCCAGAGCGCCGAGAACGCCACCGCCAAACCCAACACCACCAGGACCCGCCCGGCCATCCGGTGCCAGCCCGGACGACGGCGCCGCAACCGGCTCGAGAACTGGAAAGCGCCGAGGGTGGCGTAGGTGACGGCGCTGATGATGTGCACGACCACGGGCACAGGCGAGACCGTCATGCGCGGGTTCGCCGGCAGCAGGAGCGGTCCGCCGGACAGCTCGACCAGACGCAGCGAGCCCGCGATGGCGGGCACCAGCACGAGGGCGACCAGCGCGAACGGCACCCACCCGGTCGACCAGGTCGACCGGGTGGGACGGGCCGCCACGGGCAGGGTCACTTTGCGCCGGCCGGGTCGAACTGTGCGCTGACGGAGCTTGTCCGCGGTCCAGTGGCCGGGGTGCGCTGCTCGCGCCACAGCGAGTAGCCGAGGCCGACCAGGGCGACTCCGGTGGGGATGGCGAACAGCCTGAAGTTGACCTGCGGCAGCAAGGGGATCGCGAGGGTGGCCACGGCGCCGACGGCGAGGAGCGCGGCGGCCCACCGGGCGAGGATGCGGGCGCGGAACAGGGCGATGCCGAACAGGAGGCCGCCGGCGAGGTAGCCGACGCCGGTGACCTGGCTGAGCGGGACGATCAGGCCGATGTCGCCGGTCGCGTGGCCGCCGGGAACGGCCACGGCGAGGACGTCGGTGACGTATCCGGGTGAGGTGCCGGCGATGGAGGGGATGACGACCACACCGATGACTTCGGTGCTGAGGATGAGGAGGAAGCCGGTGGCGAGCACGAGGTACCCGATCAGGCCGAGGAGTCCGGTCCGTGTCACCTGCCGCAGGTACATGCCGGTGATGCCGGCGAGCGACAGCGAGGCGAACAGCACCTTCATCGTCTGGCGCACCTTCCACTCGGTCGTGGAGATGAAGGCGAGGTCCAGATGAGGGTGGTTGATCTGGACACCGATGTACAGCAGACCCCCGACGACGGCGGCGACGCCGGCCGCGCGGGTGAGGGTAGTGGTGGTGATGGTCATGTCCGGCACCTTCGCTTCTCAGTGTTCGCGGCGAGCGCCGCGGGCTGACTCAACGTATTGACGGAGGCGGGGACCTGGCATCACCACATGCTGTGACCGACGTGGTGAGACCGACGTGCTGAGATCTAGCGACGCAGGTAGAGCTGAACGGTCAGTTCGCCGCCGGCATAGCGGTGGATGCGTTGACAAACTTGCGGACTGTGATGTGAGCGGGGTGGTGATGCGGCTTCGGTGACGCTCAGAGCAGGCCGAGGTCCGCAGCCCGACGTACCGCGGCGCGGCGGGTGTTCACGTCGAGTTTGGTGAAGATGTGCTTCGTATGGGTGCGCAGCGTGTTCACCGTGACGAACAGCTGTCGCGCGATCTCGGGGCCGCTGAGCTCGGTCGCCAGCAGGCGCAGCACCTCGCGCTCGCGGTCGCTGAATCCCTCCGCGGAGACTGGCCCAGCGGAGGCTGGTCCAGCGGGAGCGGGTGCCGCCGGTCTCTGTGCCGCGGCCAGTAGGTGCCGGGCCTGCGTCCGTGCCTCCTGCACCGCGCCGCGGGCGACCTGCCCGAGCAGCTCTGTTATGGGTTGTCCGTTGTCGAGGAAGAGCCGGCAGTAGCCGGCCGGTACCCCGTCGGTGAGGGCGGCGGCGAGGTCGGCCACCGCCGAGTCCGCGTCGCCGTTCGCCTGGTGGGCGAGCGCCCGCACCAAGCCCGCCTCGACCAGGCTGCCGTTGCGGCCCGCCGTCCGCGCGGCGTCCAGCACGCGGTCTAGCAGGTCGAGCGCCTCTCGTGGGCCACCCTCGGCGACCAGCAGGCGGGCGAGGGTGAGCTGGTCGTACTCGGCGAGGTAGATCGGCGGGTCCGTTGGCGTGATACCACGCTCGCGCGCCCATGCCCGCGCCTCATCGAGGCGGCCCTGGACGATCCAGATCCGCGCCCTGGTCGCGGCGATCGGCCGCACGTCGGGAAAGTAGCCGGGCAGGAAGAGCGGCTCGGCCTGGTCGAGCATCCCGACTGCGCCGTCAAGGTCGCCGTTCGCCTGCAGCAGCGCGGCCGTCGCGGTGTACCAGCGGTGCCGGTTCTCCAGCAGCGACGCCCGATCGCCGAACTCGCGGGCAGCCTCGAGGTGCTGGGCGGCCGCGTCGAGCCGGCCCTGTTCGCGGAGGACGTCCGCGAGGCCGACGTGCAGGTCGCCGAGGGTGGACAGCATCGGGCCGGGGTGGCTTTCGGCCGCGGATAGCGCGCGTTCGTAGAGCCGGCGCGCCTCGACCGGACGTCCGCGCGCCAGCCACATGTTCGCCAGCACGACGGTCGCGCCCAGCCCGTCCGCGACCATACCGGCCGCATCCAGGCTGGCGACCGCCTCGGTGAACGTGTCCACCGCGGCGCCGAGGTCACCGTCGGCCCACGCCGCCAGGCCGACGAAGCCGGCGGCGGCACCACGCGGGAAGTGGTCCTCCGGCCCGGCCAGCGCGAGTGCCCGGCGGGCGTGCGAGACCGTACCGGAGATGTCGCCTCGGGCCTGGGCGACCGAGGCGCGGTAGACCGCGATCATGGCCGGGAGGGAGCGGACCTCGCCGTCGCGGTCCTTGGCCGCCTCGGCCAGCGGGCCCGCTGTGGGAATGGTCGATGGCGGCGCTGTGTCGAGACTGGCTTCGGCGGCGTCGAGCCACGCCTGCACCCCGTCGACGTCGCCCTCGGACAGCCGGCTCCACGCGACGTGGGTGGCGAGCAGCGGCCGGCGACGGACGACGTCGTCCGGCAGCGCGACCAGCCAGTCGCGAAGGGTCCGGTCCTGGCGTCGTCGGCGCAGGTCAGCCAGGGTGAGCTCGACGAGGTCGGCGGTGTGCTCGTGGTCGCCGCTCCCGATCGCGTGCCGGACGGCATCGGCCAGCAGCCCGTTGACGGCGAGCCATCGGCTGGCTGCGGCGTGCAACTCACCCACCCGGTCAGCCTGGCGGGCACGCAGACGGGCACGTAATGCGTCGGCGAAGAGGTGGTGGTAGCGGTACCACCGGCGCTCGTCGTCGAGCGGGACGACGAACAGGTTTTCGCGCTCAAGGATCTCCAGCATCGGCTGACCGTCGCGGCGACCGGTCAGGGCGTCGCAGAGGCCGCCGGTCAGCTGGTCCAGCACACAGGTGTCGAGCAGGAAGGCGCGCACCTCGGCGGGCTGGCGGTCCAGAACCTCCTCGACGAGGTAATCCAGGACGAACCGGTGGCTGCCCGAGAATGCCTCGACGAACCCGGCGACGTCTGCGGACCCGTCGGCGGCACGGGTCCGGACCGACAGTGCGGCCAGTTGCAGCCCGGCCGCCCACCCCTCGGTGCGCGCCTCGAGCGCGGCTACGAGTGCGGGTTCCAGCTGCAGCTCCATCACGTCGTTGAGGAACACCTGCGCTTCGTCGGTGGTGAACCTGAGGTCCGCAGCCCGCACCTCCACGAGTTCGCCCCGCGCCCGCAGCCGAGCCAGCGGCAGCGGAGGGTCGGCCCGCGTGGTCACCGCCAGCGTGACCTGCGGAGGCAGGTTGTCCAGCAGGAACGTCACCGCCTCATGGACGGCGGCGGAATCGATGACGTGGTAGTCGTCGAGCGCCACCACCGTGGGACCGGCGAGGCCGTCGAGATCGTTGATCAGGCTGACCAGCACGGCGTCGGTTGGCGTGCTGCCGCCGGCCTCCAGCAGGGTGAGTGCGTCGACACCAGCCTCGGGTTCGGCGGTCTGAATCGCAGCCACGAGGTGAGTCAGGAACAGTTGGAGGTCGGCGTCGCCCGGGTCGAGAGCCAACCACGCCACCCTGCGCGGCGACTTCTCGGCCGCCGCCAGCCACTGCACCAGCAGGGTGGTCTTGCCGAACCCCGCCGGTGCCGCGACGAGGACCAGCCGCGGCCCGTCCCCCGCGTCCGCGCGAAGTCGGTCGGTGAGGCGGGCACGCTGCACCAGCCGGCGACGCGGCGAGGGCAAGTGCAGCTTGGTGCCCAGTACTGGCATTCGGTCAGCGTACGCAGACCCATACAGGCGAGTAGCCGATGAAGGTACACCAAGCGACATTCGGTGTACCGAGTCGCAGACGGATCGGCGCCGGGCGGTCGAAGTCCGCCCACCAGTTGCTATGCCTGCGCAGGTGTGGTTCGGACGTTCATCCGTTCGCCGGGTCGTCCGAAGATGCTCAGAATCTCCGTGGGCTCCTCGCCCGTGCTGCCGAACCAGTGCGGTACCTGGGTGTCGAATTCGGCGACCTCACCGGGTCCGAGCACCCAGTCCTGGTCACCGAGGACGAGACGCAACTGGCCGGACAGGACGTAGATCCATTCGTGGCCGTCGTGTGCCCGTGGCTCCGGATGCCCTTTGCTGGTTGGGATGACGATCTTCCAGGCCTGCGTGCCCTCGGGCTGCCGGATCAGCGGGATGACCGTCCTGCCCTTGACCCGGCCGGCCTTGAGCTGGACGCG
>NZ_JBITDW010000052.1:0-13395 GCF_044454685.1 Actinoplanes sp. NPDC051513 | reverse complement strand
CGGCGAACCGGTCACTCGCAAACCCGGAGAACAACCCTTCTAACCAGCACAACTCGAAAGATCAGCCGTTACACCACTTCCAGGGGCTTGACCGTGGCCTCGCGCAGCAGACCGGGCCGGCGGCATCGCGGGCACGGCTGCTTCGCGGCGCGGGTGGCCTCGGCCCGCACGCACCGCTTGCACAACGCCGAGCTGGCCGATAGCACCGGCGCGGAGCAGGCGGAACAGCGGCGCGAGCACCGGATGCACCGCCCGGTGTCGGCCTGCAGCACGCGCTGCAGGTCGCAGCCGGGACACGCCGCCTTGGCGGCAGCCTCCCGCTGGCGCCGCACGCATCGGCTGCAATGGTCGCGGCCGATGATGCCGACCGACGCGCCGCAGCCGGCGCAGTCGCGCTGCCGCTTGCCCACCATCACCTCCGGACAGCCCTGGTCGAGGGACTACAGCGGCGGCATGGAACGCCGCCCGTCGCCGGCCGCCTGCCGCGGTTCGGCCACGGCCGGGCGACTCGGCGGGGCAGGCTGCTCAACAGGTGTGGTGTCGACCTCGAGCAGATCGTTGGGGGTGCACTGCAACGCGGTGCACAACGCCATCAGCGTCGACAGCTTGATCTGCGAGGGTTCCTTGGTCAGCAGCGCCGAGATCGACGCCGCGGACAGCTCCAAGCCCGCGCGTTCGGCCAGCAACCTGCGCAGGTCGCTGCCCGACCACACCTCACGCTGAGCCGCGGCCATCCGCAACCGCCATCGGATCTTCACGTCGCCGGCCCCTCTCCGTCCAGATCGGCGAGGGTGCCCGACACCGCCCGCCGATAGGCGTCCTCGATGAACGTGGTGGACGGGCGGACATACCGCATCGTCGAGCTAACCGTCCAGTGCCCGAGTAACTGCTGGATCGCGACCAGGTCCACGCCGCGTTCGTAGTTGTGCGTCGCGCAGGCCCGGCGCAGGGCATGCGGACTGAACCACTGTTCGGCCGGGCGGCCTTCCAGCTGCATCAGGCGGCGCAGCCGGTTACGGATCGTTCCCCGGTGCAACCGTCCACCGGACTCGTCGGCGAACAGCACCGGCGAGTCCGGGAACCGCCCCCGCACGTCGTCGAGGAACCAGCGCAGCACCAGATCCAGGCTGTCGAGCATCGGCACCCACCGCGGCCGCGGCCCCGACGTGTGGGCGGCCTTACCGAACCGCACATGCAGCTTCCCGAATGGACCCCGCCCGAAGTGCATGTCCGCCACATCGAGCATCGACGCCTCCTCCGAGCGCAGCCCAGCGTGATACAGCGTCCGGAACATCGCATAGTCGCGCGCTGCCGGCGCGTACTTGCGGGCCGTGGCGATCCGGTCCTTGAGGAACTCGAAGAACTCGGTCACCCGCTCCGGTGTCGGCGGCGCCAGCGTCTGCGGCGAATCGTCGCCAACATGCCGCGACGCATTGAACTCATCGACCGGGCAGACCAGGCGGACGCCGAACGTCGCCTCGATCTCGCCGGCCTTGCGGACCTGCAAGAACCGGTGGAACGCCTTGAATATCTGCACATACTCGCGTCGCGTCGACGCCTTACGGCCCGCCACCGCCAGGCCACCGACCACCCGGTCGACATCCTCGGGTGTGACCTCCCACGCCGGACGGCCCAATGCGCTCAACGTCCGATCGAGCAACCCGATGTCGTTGTCGATCGTCACCGGGCTGAATCCGCGAGCCCGCCACGACGCGACGAAATCCTCCGCGCACCGAGCCTGGAACTCCCACGGATCGGCCTGCACAGGAACGGCCGCCACGCCGCCGGTGATGACCCGCAGACCCGGAACCACCCGGACACCTTCTTCCCGCCTAACTGAGTAAGGCGGTGCCTAATTTATCGATCGACTACCTCAAAGATCAAGAGATGAGACGGGATCGGTTCTCGCCAGGCACAAGGAGCAGTCCGGCCCGGACGAACATGAGCCAGCCCCAGATGGCTGGACCAAGACCTTCACCGACCCCCGGCTATGCGCCGCCATCGTCGACCGACTCACCTTCGGCGGCACCATCCTCGAGACCGGCACCGACTCCTACCGTCTGGCCCAAGCTACAAAGCAGCGGACAACCTGACACCCGTCGGGCGCGGAAGCGGTGTCGACGCAAACCAACATCCGCGGCACCGACACGTGCCCGGCGGTGTCAGAACTCGCCAATAAGCGGCGTCGGACGGAACCTCCGCAGCCACCAACCGCGACGGCGGCGGATCGGTACTGTCCATCGCCGCCCGGTACGCCCGCCACTGGGCCAGCAGTTCCTGCTGGCGGCCGCTATCCAGGATCGGCAGCAGGCCATCCTGCTGGTTGTAGCTCAACGCCATCAGATACGAATCCGCCGCAGCGTCCGGCGACCGCGCGCCGCGACCGGCCTCGATGGTTGCCTCGCGATCCAGGCCAGCGGGACGCCAATGACCGTGCCGCCGCAGCACACCAACACGGTGGGGACCAGGACGAGAACTGTCCAGCGCTGCCGCACCGACCAGCCGGCCAGCCGGTGGCGTCGGTGGTCTTCCCACTGCTGGTAATGGTCGACGAGGTTCGTGACCCGGCTACGCCAGCGTTCGCCTGTTCTGATCACGACGAAACGATAGGTGTTCCGATCACGGACCTCGATGGGATTCGAGGTGCGCACCTGCGCGTAAGTCGACTAGTGGCGATCTCCTCGCGCGGGCAGGCTCGACCACGCCGCGCCGGCCGTTCGGGGGCAAGGGGTCGCTTGCGACCGAGCGGAGCGCGGCTTGCCCCTTGCGGCTGGGCGGACGGTGTGGCTTCCCTGCGGGTGCCCGCGCCAGGAGATCGCCACGACAGCGGCTTCTCCGATCCTGGCGGATCTCCGAGCCGGGCCGGGGTCCGGGGCAGAGCCCCGGGAAGAACCGACAACGCCGAGAGTTCCCGAGCGAAGACCCGGCTAGAACCTGGCTAAAAGCCGTCGGGCTGGCCTGGGTTTTTGATCGGGTTTCAGGTCGTCCCCTACGTGCCGTAGGGGCTGCTCACCCGCCCTGCCCAGAGCGGCCCACACCAAACCCAACCACAATCACGCTTCGCTTATTTGATTGTGGTTGGGTTTGGTGTGGGCAGGGCAGGGCGGGTGAGCAATAGGTGAGTGGGTGGCTGTGGTGTGAGTATATGGTTACTGTGAGTGGTTTAGTTGCGGTTAGTGGGTGGGTTGCGGTTGGGCGACGACGCTTCGCGCGTCGCCAAGATCGGATCGAGCTGCGCTCGATTCAAGGTCAACACCAGCCGAGTTTGGTGTTGGTGTAGTTGACCTTGTCCGATCTCCGCGTCTTGATCAATGTCTTCGACGACGCCCGCAGCGCCCCGTGGTGCCCACTGGCGGACCGTTGGTCTGTGCTGACGTTGTACTGGCTACCCGTCGGTGTCCGTTGTCGTTTTCGCCGTATCTTCCTCTGAGGGCCGACGAACGTTGAACCCCGACCGGAGCTATTGGCATAAGTGCTGTCAGCGGGCTAAGCCCCGGAACCTCGCATCTAACTGCTCGGCAGTCCGCTGGCCCCTGATCGTCCGGACGCTCAGATACGCATCAATTCACCGGCGGCTGATCGATGTGTGTCGGATCTTGAACGAGGGGCCTGCTTCATGCTGACCATGGCCTGGGGAGACATGCGCGGCTTCGAGTGTGGACACCACGGGGCCCGTCTGGGTTTCATAGGGCATGGACTACGACCTCAGCCGGCTCGGAGACAAGCAATTTGAGCATCTCGCGCAGGCCCTGCTCGTAAAGTTTCTCGGGCCGCAGGTCTCGGTGTTCGGGGCAGGCCCAGACGGCGGACGAGAGGCCACGTGGCAAGGCCCAGTATCCGAGCGACGCCTCCCAGATGGGTGGGCCGGCTACGGCGTGGCGCAAGCAAAGTTCAGGTATAGCCAAGGCACGCCAGCCAGCAATGCATCCTGGCTAAAGACGCAAATTATGGCCGAGCTCCAGGAATGGACCAAGGCCGGAACGCGTCGCACGCCGTTACCGGACTACTTCCTGGCAATTACGAACGTCACCTTATCCGCGGTGCCGGGAGGCGGAGTCGATAGCACACTCGACCTGATCGGAACCTATTCACGCAATCTTGGTATGAAGCTGAAAGGATTCGCCGTCTGGCATTATGACCAAATTAGGGCATTGCTCGACGAGTCGTCCGAAATCCGAAAGACATACGCCGCCTGGTTCACACCGGGTGACGTTCTCGCTAGCCTGATCGATGCGCAAGTCGAAGCGGCACGCGATCTTGCGCAGGTTCTCAGCGCACACGCAGCCAAGACACTCATAGACGATCGCCGACTGAACCTCACGCAGGCGGGCAGCGTCGGAGACGGGCACGTCGGGCTGGCCGATGTATTCATAGATCTCCCCGCTTTCCCTCCTTCGCGACAGGACACCGAAACAACAGCGACGCGAATTCCTGGCCTTGAACAACCCGCGCTGGAAGGTATCGCTCTGGAGCTTATTCGGGCTGGCGACAGGGCATTTAGTCCGACAGCGTTATTGGCCGATAAAAATGCGCCACGTGCAAGCCGGGCGGTCATTATCGGTGGCCCGGGCCAGGGGAAAAGCACCGTCGGTCAGTTCTTGTGTCAAATCTATCGGTCGGCATTCCTTGAGGGGAGTACGCTGACCGTCAATCCAGAGGTTCAGAGCGTCCGGGAAGCAGTTATTGAACACGCAGCTAGGCTAAATCTGCCCACGCCGAACGCACGACGCTGGCCGGTGCGTGTGGCGCTCTCGAACTTTGCGGATGACCTCGCGAAGGGCGAATGCACGTCTGTCCTCGATTTCGTGTCGGATCAGTTAGAGCGTCGGTCCGGCTCAAATGTGTCCCAGGCCCATATCAGGTCCTGGCTTCGGAGCTATCCCTGGCTGGTGGTTCTCGACGGCTTGGACGAGGTTCCCGACGCATCTAATAGATCACAAGTAATGTCTGCAATATCGGACTTCCTCATCGACGTTCAGAGTGTCGCTGGTGATGTGATGGTTGTCGCCACGACGCGCCCTCAGGGATACAACAATGAATTCGGAAGGGAATCTTCTCGCCACTACGAACTGGCGCCGCTCCCGATTGGCTTCGCCATGAAATACGGATACATCCTAATTGAGGCAAGGTTGGGCGCCGGCAACGACCGCGCCGAGATTATCAAGGGTCGTCTTGATCGGGCCAAGATTGAAGAATCCTCTTCTCGACTACTAACGACGCCACTTCAGGTAACCATCCTGACGCTCTTGCTCGAAAGACTCGGACACGCCCCGCGGGATAAGTGGAGGCTCTTCTCTCACTATTACAGAGTGATCTATCAGAGGGAGCAGGAAAAGGGGACAGAGTTAGCAGAGCTGCTCCACACCCATGAGGCGGACGTTCATTTCATCCACTACCGCGTCGGGCTTCTGCTGCAAGTCCGGGGCGAACGATCCGGTGACACGCGGGGCGTTGTCACAAAAGATGAGTTCACTAAGCTAATTGCCTCTCGCCTCCAATCTCAGGGAAATTCGGCCGAGCAGGCTGGCAGGCTAGCGCAAAGATTCGTCTTCCTCGCAACAGAGCGTTTGGTATTCCTCGCGGCCATAACCAGCCAGGAGATTGGTTTCGAAATTAGAAGTCTTCAAGAATTCATGGCGGCCGAGGCGATTCTGGCCGGACCAGACACTCAAGTCCGTAAAGGACTAGCGGCGATCGCCGCCTCATCCTATTGGCGCAACGTCCTGCTTTTTGCCGTCGGCAAGGTCTTCGCGATAGCCGATCGCGAGCATTTCCGCGCGGAGGTTGCCGCACTCTGTCACGGCGCCAACGTCGACAGCTCCAATGGCCGTGCGACGTTACCGGGAAGTTCCTTGGCAGCAGCCATACTAAAGGAACGAGTTACCGCAGCGCAGCCTGCTTACACGAGGATTTTCGCGGACTGCGCCTCGCGCATGCTTGCACTTCCGATAGATATAATCCGTGGCGCTGGCCTCCTCGAGCTTGTAAACGACCAAGAGGCCTGGACGCAAGTGTCCGCGGCACTCGAATCGGCATCGCGAGGAACACAGAGTCAACGTGCAACCGCCATATCACTCCTTGCCGCTGCCGCGGACATCGGCAATTCTCAATCACTGGCCCGCCTTACGACAATCATGGGTAAGCCAGATTCTGCCGTGATTGAAGCTGTCCTCCGAGACGACGAGAATCTGATTTCCAAGTCGTTGTCACGATTCATAGCAGCCGACGTTGCCCGTCTGCCGCCGAGCCGATTCCTAAAGCTTTTGCCCTCTGGTGAGTACGATCCCGAACACCTTCCTCCGCACGCGCGTTTCCTCCTCCACGCCATCGACCCCTCCGACCGAAATGACTCGTTAAGACCCCGTCACGAAGGGCCTGCGGCGAAGATCGTCTATCTTAGCTTTAATGGACTCCATTCAATGGCGGTGCCGGCGGCACCAAAGCCGGTTATGGAAGGAAGCTGGGCGCTTGTAGACACATGCCTGGAATTCTGCCGGGTACCAACCTTGGGTTCGCTAGTTCGTGCATTAGAGGTGTCGGCTCAGTTCCCGGAAGAAGTTGCCTATCTCGCGGGCTTCCTTCCCTGGCCGTTGGCCGCATGCATCGAGGAACCGCAAGAAAGGCAAGGCATCCGGCCTACGGCGAACCGAATCGGAGAGCTCGCCCGGGCCGCTGCAATGGGACATCTAGGCGACGAAATCGCTTGGCGGCAGGCCGAGGAACGCTGGAAGCGTTTTCCTGTAACGGTCGATGAATTGACCGACGTACGGTGGGCAGTGGTCGACGGGACGAGGGTTGCGATTCCGTTCGACGAACAGATATCAGTCCATGGCTTCCCAACCTCCTTGGGCTCGTCAGGGATGAGTCACCCTGAAAGCGAGGCTGCCACGGCCGAGTTCACGGAATGGGTTCGGCAATTGTCACGCAGGTGCCTCGCAATGCCGCCAACCCCACAACGGGATACGGTAGCAAACAGCTGCGTATTCTTTTTCTCGGTTCTTGCCGAAAATTCTGGTTCCGGACGCCGCGGCACCAATTCCGTAGCTAGTTCCGCGCTCCCTCGCTATCCCGTGAGTCTCGACGACGCGGACTTGTTGCTACGGCTGATCCGAGTCGGCAGCGAAGGCGCGTACGTCAGCCGCGCGCTCGTTGCCGCGGTCCTAGCTGCCGGAATTGCGACGCGGGAATCCGAGCTTGAGTGGCTCGGTGCTACTTTACGACTACCAGAAAACTACGTCTCAGAGCGCGGTGTACATCCAGTAGGAGAAACGTTTTGGAGACGGTGGGTCGAGGATCCCACGAAATGGCGGCTTGGCCGGCTAGGTCTCTTTCTCTTAGACTTCTTTCCCGAAGGGAAGCCAACCCTGCCAGACGAAGAAACAAGCGCGGCGGCGATCCGATGCAAGCTATTCGCGGAGGCAGGAGCACTAAACCGCGACGGCGACGAGTCCACGATAGAAGCATGGCTGGAGGAGCATCTAGACGAACTTGAAAACGACCCGGGAGAATGCGGCCCTAGCGTCAGGTGTTTGGGGCTTCTGTTGGCACGCACCTCGTACGAACATTCGGAAGAACCCCGTTTCGCGGCGCTGCTAGCCCTCGCGCTTATTGGCCGATCTTCGACCTCGGGCGAAACTCTCGTAGGCGAACTAATCGGACTACTGGGCGCTAAGCCCGTAGGTTCGGAGATCGCGTCTTTAGCCGCCTTGTAGTTACTTGCACCGGCGTTCAGCTAGGAGATGGCCGTCTCCCTCAGAACGACCTTCTCTGCACGCGTGCCGCAGTCGGAGCAATAGGGCGGTGCGCGCGGCTCGGATCGTATTGCGAACTAGTGATTGTCAATCCCCCAAGCGATCGCACAGATTCCGCCAGCGACGTTGCGCGAGGCGTCTCCGCCGTGGAGCCGCTTGTGGAGCGAACCAGAGGCCACGGGTGAGTTTTGCGCTCCACCGAGGCATCGACCCGCATTCGTAGCGCCTGGTAGACGCGCCAGAACAGAAAGGCGGAGCCCCTTCTAATCCGTCCGCCGCCTGTCCGGACCTTGTCCCAAGGGAGGACGGAGAAGGCAAGGCTGGCTGCGGTGAGAACTTCTTACACAGGCCCTTCAAGGCGCGGTACCAGGACCGGCGCTGCCGCCTTCGGCTCCGCGCCGGGCCCGGGCCGCGCAATCGCAAAGTTCCGGCGGGCGCGACGAAGCCTCGGCCATCCCAAGCCGCGGGACTACCGAGGCTCAGCGCCGTGCAGCGAAGTTCAGCTCAGCCGGGCTGTTCAGGCCTACGGCGTCTACCCCACCAGCAAGCATGCCTGCGATCACGGCGGCTCGCCAGCGGCTGTCCTGTGAGATGGCGAGAGGCACCAACTCCGGTCAGGGTAGCCGGTCCGACTTAGCATTGTCTCGAATCGCTTTGACTAGCAACTCTGCGTCTTGGTTGCCATTCCAAGTCAGAAATTCAACATCCCGTTTCGGGGTTTTGTTGTAACCGATTACCATACCCTCTAGTGGTTTGTTGGTAAGGCATATCAGTTGACCAGCTAGATTCTCTTTTGCAGCCATCGTCATGAAGTCGTGCGCCATCCCATGGTCAAATGTTGGGCGGTTGGTCAACCCGCCTTTGACGTATGTTGTGCCGGACGGCCCGGACACGACGAGATCGTGATAATCCCCGTCGCTACCTCGCCTGACCTCGTAGTCGACTCTAGGTAGATTTGTAAGAAGGCTTTCTTGAATGAACTCTATGTAGGCTGATCGATACGCCTGTACACCTCTTCGTAGCTCTGCAGGTAGCCGGGTTTCATCATCGAAATCAGCATCGGCGAGTTGACTGATAGTAAGTCCTTGGGCCGCCCCGCGGCCATCCCATCCGTACAGGTCCGCTCCTTGCAACTGCGCCCCCAGTAGGTCAGCACCTTGCAACTGTGCCGCACCAAGGTTCGCCCGCCACATCGACGTGCCAATGAGCTTTGCGCCCTGCAACTGTGCCCCGCTCAGATG
The DNA here is from genome assembly GCF_044454685.1 of Actinoplanes sp. NPDC051513. Classification (NCBI taxonomy): domain Bacteria; kingdom Bacillati; phylum Actinomycetota; class Actinomycetes; order Micromonosporales; family Micromonosporaceae; genus Actinoplanes; species Actinoplanes sp. NPDC051513. The sequence goes on along the minus strand of NZ_JBITDW010000052.1, from coordinate 4,403 downwards.
TGCGAGATCGAGGCATGTGCCACTTAGGGTCGCCCCCTGCAGTTGCGCATCCTGCAGGTTCGCGCTCTTAAGCACCGTCCACATAAGGGACGCCTCCTGCAGCTGTGCGTTCTCAAGTTTCGCGAAATCCAGCTGTGCCGAAGCCAGGCTAGCTTTCCGCAAATCGGCCTTAGCCAAGTTTGCGTGGCGTAGGCGTGTATTAAACAAATTCGCGCCCCGCAGTTCCGCATGCGCCAGCTGGACGCCGTCCAGGTGTAAACCGGAAAGGTCAAGCTGGCTCAGCTCACGGTTAGGACGACGGCGGCGCCGACCGATCGTGGTCAGCGCGGCCTGGACGTCGGGGGCGGGTTTACTAGGTGCCGGCCGCGGATATATGGGTGACTCGTCATTGGGCATGGCCCGCGGCGCGCGTTGACGGATAAAAGCGACGAGTACGTCAAGAACCTGAGCGTGTTGCTCCGGGCTGTCATGCAAGACCTGCTGCAGGGCGTGGATGCCACCGATACGTACGTATAGTTCCGTGGAGCCGAGGCGCTCCAACGCTTTGGTAAATCTATCAGTGACCTGCCCTCGATGCGAAAGCCGGTAATTGCGAGCGGTGTAAAGTAGACCTGCGAGGACTACCGTCGCGCCAGCGAGGGAGACCACCAGGACTCGGGCGTTGTACGCGGCGGTCGCCCGCTCCGCAGGGCTTAGCGTTGGCAGAGTCCCGGACGGGGACGGTATCGGGGAACGCAGATCGGGGACAAGCAGCCGTGGCGCTTGCCAAATCAGCCAGCCGTAACCAACCACCAGTCCGAGTGCGGCAACTAAGGCGGTCATGAGCGAGAGCCGACGCAGGTTGCGTGACGCCATAGGGCTCATCATGACCGATCACCGCTCGCACAGGTAGGCGGACAGAATGTCCTCTTCGCATCGACAGGGGCGGGACACCAGTTGATCTGAGGATACCGCTGCGCATCCGCGGCGATGCTTCAGACCTCAGCGTCATGCGCAGAGGTCAGTGACGGCTGCCGGCCGCAAGCGGTGGGGCGTGCTTGCGGCCGGCAGCACGGCCGATTGGGCTACGCCCGCGCACCGGGAAGGCTCGACCCTCCACCTGCCAAATGTCGACAAGCCTTACCTCGGATCACGGTATGTTTTCCATGTTCGAACGCGCCGCCTTGTTGATCTCATTATCCTGCGGTTGGCCAGCGTGGCACGGATCGTGGCACGAACTACAGGTACAAGGGGCCTCTGAGGACTACGGAGCCACGCCGGTTGAAGATAGAGTGCCTGGTAGATAGGCCGGACCATTCCGTCATGGCCCTTCCTAAACCGAGGGTCAGCTCCTCGAAGGTCGACATGCGCGCGCAACTCGGCATAACCGATGGTTGATTGCCATTGAGCGTTGCGTAACTATCGGCATGGATCAATCGAAAGGATGACCCATGTCGTCAGAGCCTTCGGACAGCATCCCCACGACGCCATGGAGGCCTCCCGAGGCGGCACGAGTCCCGGAACTGCGGGCGGCATTGGCTGCGCAGATGCGGTCGCCTTTCGAGGTTTCGCGTACCGCGCAGGTGATCGCGTCCGGGCGTGGGTCCTTCATCCCGCCATCACGGAATCCTGAGGACGCTGCCCGAACGCTCTGCGAGCAGGAGTATGCACGTCTGGTCGAGGCGGAGCTTTACGCGGTTACGGCGGAGATGACGCGCTTGGCTGTGGTCGCCGGCGAGTCCATCCCTGACTTTCATCTCGAACCGGAAGACGTCCCGGCCCCGACCGGCCTCATGGTCTTCGACGAGCCGATCGGCTCGTACGTCAACACCGATGGTCTGTCACCGGAGCGGTTTCCGATAGTTGCGGTGAGCTGGGGGCAGTACCAGCACGCCAGGTTGCCGCGCGGGGGAGTTTGGTTCACCTTCTACACGCCAGTCGACCTTGAGGGGTTGGAGCGTCAGGCAGCTGTAATGGCGGGCAGGCGGCTGCGGGAGCGGGAGCGGGCACGAATCCGCGTGCTTTCGGGACCGCTGAACTGGGACAACGAGGCGATCGTCGGCTACGGCAGCAGTCAGAAGGCCAGCTACAAGCCAGGGGCCAGCCATGATGCGAAGCTCGACGAGTTCGCTCCCTGGAGCCAGGCGGTGCGTGCCGCTTGGCTCCTGATGGCTCAGCCACAGATCGCTGAGGTGGAGGAGCTGGAACCGTCGCGGGCCGCTCGACGGCGAGCGCTGCGAGCAGGAATCGATGTGCACGCGGTACGTGTGCTACACCTTCGACGCTTGGAGCGCGAGCACGGGGCGCCACAGGACGAGGCGGCCGGCCGCGAATACTCCTGCCGCTGGATGGTCAAGGGTCATTGGCGGCAGCAGTGGTACCCGAGCCGCGGCGTACATCGGCCGATTTGGATCAACCCCCACATCAAGGGTCCTGACGGCAAGCCGCTGAGGACGGGAGAGACCGTGCATCTGTGGGACCGCTAGGCAGCGGCGCGCAGACGGCGACCGGGCCGTATGCGCTCATTGGCGGGAGATTCCCCGTTGGTGTTATGCGCTCGAATCTCACGAGTGTCCCGCGTAGCCTCGTGCCTCGTGCCGAGGAGATCATGGACCTGGATGAAGCGCCTTCACTTTTCTCCGGGATCCAGCGCGCCGCTGGAATTCGGGGCCGAATTGTGGCGCTGGGACATCTCGCTTTACCAGAGCGCCCCAGGCGTTGCCGCAGCGCTGCAACGGGCCGGCAGGGACATCGATGATGACTCCATAATTTACCGGGCCACGCGCACGCTGGCCTCCGATGTGATCGATGCGGGCGGCGGGGCCGAATCGGCATATGAGCGGTTCAAACGCTCGATGAGCGATGCCTACTCGACCTACCTCGATTGGCTCAAGACCGCGCCGGCACCCCCAGAGGGAGTGAGCGCCAGCTGGGCGTTACCGGAGCTTGAGGAGGCGTGGTACGCGATAGAGGACCTGCTGGCCTGGGTCCGCAGGCTCGAAGAACGCCTGGAGAGGAGCCCACGCGGGGGTCCTTCTGAGAAACAGGGGCTGATCCCTGCACTTGCGGAGGGACCGAGGCGCGAGGCCGTTGTCCAGGCGCGCGACCGGCTCAGGGCCTCATGCGCCGACGAGGCACGATTCCTGTCGAACTTGAACCTTCACCAGCAGTCTGTGGAGGGCGGCTCAAAGGTAGCGACGGTTGTAGACGGCCGGCTGTTCCTTCGCTTCCCGGACCGGGTCAACGCAGTGGTCGGTCATCGATACCAGCTGACCTTCGACGAAGGCCGCGATGCCGCATCGGTGGCCGACGACGTCGTGCTCGCAGTCGAGCGCTTCATGGATGAGATGCTCATTGCATTCGAGAGCAATGTCCCCGACCGGTTCAAGTTGCCGCCGACCGCGCCGGCGAACTTGGCGACTCCTAGCTAAGCGCTTAGCGCGCCGGACGTGGCACGACCCATTCGGCGAACCGGCGGTGCGCGGTCCGCCAGTGCACCGGGAACGAGCCGGGAAGCTTGCGCCACGAGCAGCCGGAGTCGAGGACGTACACGATCGCCGCGAGCATCGCCCGGTCATCGGTCCGCCGCCGACCGCCGCCTTGGTGCCTTTCCGGGTGCGGCGGCAGCAACGGCTGCGCGAGATGCCAGAACGCCTCCGGGCAGTACTTCTCCACGTCATCCACACCCGGTCAACGAATGACCTTGCGCTTCAACCACCCCAAACGACACACGGTCTAAGCACTGTCGACGTCATGGACGCCGTTGACGGCGGGCGTTCCCGCCGGTTACCCGTGCTCGTCCGGTTCGGCGTCGGCGAAGGCGCGGTATCCGCCGAGATCTCGGGCTGGGCGAGGACGTCGCCGCGGTGTACGACTCGGACCGGACCCGGGGCCATCATCGGATGCTGATCCGCCGGCGTAGCGAGGTCGTGTCGGACATTCAGCAAGACCGCCGTCGTCATCACCGCGAAGTCCGCCGGGCGCAAGGTCTTCGGCCTCGCCACCGCAGGCGTCCGTCTCGCTTGACCTCTTGCGCGTCAGTCCGGCAGCCAGTGCAGCTCGTGCGCCAGGGTTTTGGCGACGGCACGGATGCGGCGGTGTAGTGGTGACTGCTCGCGTGGGAGGACCAGGTGGATCGTCAGGCTGGGCGCGCCTCGCAGTGGTCGCCAGGTGAGACCGGCGGGTTGTGCCGTGGCCGCGGCTTCTCCGGCCGGGGCGAGGGTGACCCCGTCGTGCAGGTCGCGCTGAGACATGTCGAAAGAGACTGCGGGCGTGTGGAATCGGGGATGTGGTCGGGTGTCTCGGAACAGTGCGGACAGCTGATCGTGGATCACGGGGTTGGCCGCACGGTCCGGGAGTCGCAGCGGATACGCGGCCGCGTCGGCGATCTCGATCTCCGATTGTTCGGCCAGCGGATGGTGCTG
>NZ_JBITDW010000051.1:0-13633 GCF_044454685.1 Actinoplanes sp. NPDC051513 | reverse complement strand
GAAGATTCGCCTCTCCTCACAGTGATCAGGTGGCCGTTCCATGCCAGTCCCTCCACAGAGCGACTGAACACAGCCCAGACGTTAAACGCGAAGCTTAGACGCTGGCGGCGGGCGGGATGTTGTGGTTGAGGCGGAACAGGTTGTCCGGGTCGTACTGGGCCTTCAGGCGCTGGAGTCGCCGGTGGTCCTCCGGCTCGTAGGCCTCACGCACCCGGTCGACGGTGGCCGCGGGACCGGAGAGGAAGTTCAGGGCCCGTCCGGTGACCCCGCGCCGCTGTCCATCGTGGACGCGGTGGTGCGCGGCGTCGACCGTCTCGAAGCCGGTGGACCCGTCCAGCGGTGTGACGAGGGACAGCAGGTACGACGCGTCGCGGTGGCCGACCGCGCTGGGAACGGCCGGTGGTCGGGCGAGTGCACCACCGAGATGGCGGATCTCAGCGATGATCGGCACCGGGGCATCAGGCCCGGCGTGCTCCAGCAGCGCGGCACTGTCCAAGGTGCGCAGCAGGACGTTGGTGTTGCAGGTGGCTACCGGCTCGACCGGGTCGTTGTGGATCGAGCCCGACTGCGCGTACGGCATGTCCCGGACTGTCTCGAGCAGGCGTGGGGCAGCCGCTCGCAGCGGAGCCAGCAGCTCCGCACCCTCGCCGGGCTCGCCCGCGTAGGCGATCCGGACCTGTGCGACGTATCGGCCGCGGATCGGCTCCGGGATCACCGGCAGGTCGGGGAATCGCGCCAGTGCCAGCGAGGACGCCATCGGCTCGGGTAGGGCCTCGGTCCAGGACAGGTAGGTGTCCACGATGAACTGCGCCCGATCGCCGGAGTAGGACAACCCGCCGCCGTACAGCCGCGCGACCGGAAACAGCTCGACCTCCAGTCCGGTGACCACGCCGAAGTTGTCCCGCCCGCCACGCAGTGTCCAGAACAGGTCCGGTTCGGTGTCGGCGGTGACGGTGCGGAGGACGCCGTCCGGGGTGACGACCTCGATGCTGCGGACGGTGTCGGCCGCGTAGCCGTGCTGGCGCGAGAGCAGCCCGAGTCCGCCGCCGAGGGTGTAGCCGACGGCGCCGACGTGCGGGGCGCTGCCGCTCAGCGGCGCCAATCCGTGCGGCGCGCACTCGTCGATCACCTGGTCCCACCGGGCGCCCGCCCCGAATGAGGCGGTGCGTGCGTCCTTGTGGACCCGTACGCCGGTCATCCGGCGGGTACTGATCAGAACGCCGCCCGAGGCCGGCACCGACCGCCCGTGCCCGGTCGCCTGCACCGCCACCGGAAGGCGATGGGCGGCCGCGAACTCGACCGCCGCGCCGATGTCGGCCGCGTTCTCCGCGGTGTAGATCAGGTCCGGGCGGTGCTCCACCGCGGCCTGGAAGCCGGTCCGCTCCTCGTCGTATCCCGCCTCACCTCGACGAATGGTGTCGGTCATCGCTCAGCTCCTCTCCCCGTTCTGCCTATCCTGGGCTGCCTACCCCGGGTTTGTTGCCGAACACCCCCGCGGGCGGAGACCGATGGTGTGCGTCATCACACCGCGTTTCGCGCCGGGATCGGGTGGTACAGCCCCGGTTGAGGGGGTGATGTCGTGTCCTCGACCACCGACCTGCGGAGAACCGATACGCGGCGGATGCTGCGGCGTCCACGATGGGCGTTCTGGGTGCTTGGCGCGGCGTTGTTCGCGATGCTAGTCTCCGGAAACCTGCCCACGCCGCTGTACGCGGAGTACCGGCAGCGGTTCGGGTTCACCGGGACCGTGCTGACTCTCATCTTCGCTGTCTACGCGCTGGTGCTGATCCCGTCGCTGATGCTGTTCGGGCAGTTGTCCGACCGGATCGGCCGGCGGCGGGTGGTCGCACTCGGGCTGGCCGCGGCCACCGTGGGCCTTCTGCTGTTCCTGCTGGCCAGCAACACCGCCTGGCTGTTCGCGGCGCGGGCGGTGCAGGGCCTGGCGCTGGGCATCATCATCGGCACCGCCACCGCCGCGCTGGTGGAGCAAGAGCCGCGCGGTGACCGCCGGCGTGCCGCGCTGGTCGCGACGCTGGGCCAGGCCGGCGGCGCGGCCGTCGGGCCGGTGGCGGCCGGGATGCTGGCGCAGTGGGCACCCGCGCCCCGGGTGTTGTGCTACGCCGGCGGCGCGGTGCTCACCACGGCGGTCGCGGTGGCGGTGTGGCGGATACCCGAGCCGGCCCTGCCGGGCGGCCCGTGGCGCCCGCAGCGGCCGTCGGTGCCGGCCGAGTCCCGGGCCGCGTTCGCCCGGGCGGCGCTGGCCGCCGGCACGGGCTGGGCGGTCGGCGCGTTGTTCCTGTCCGTGGTGCCCAGCTACGCCGCTGCCCTGCTGAAATCCCACAACCTGGCGCTGCTCGGCGCGGTGCCGGCCGCCATGCTCGCCACCGCCTGCCTCACGCAGGCCGCCTCGCAACGGGCCGGCGTTCGCCCGCCGATCGGCCAGGCGGCCGGCTCGGTCGTGCTGATCTGCGGGCTGGCCGCGCTGGTCGGCGCCTACCCGCCCCGGTCGGTGACACTGCTGCTGACCGGGGCGGTGCTGGCCGGGGCCGGGCTCGGACTCGCCTACGTGGGAGCGCAGACCCAGATCAACCAGCTCGCGCCCGAGCGGCGGCGTGGTGAGGTCACCGCGGCGTTCCTCACCTGCGTGTACCTGGGCGTGAGCGCGGCCGCGATCGCGGTCGGCCTGTTGTCCGACGCGCTGACACTCTTCGCCGCCGTCACCATCGTGGCGTCGGCGATCGCCGCCGTGGCGGCCCCCACCGCGTTCTGGCACTGGACCCGCCGCGGCGACAACTGAGCGGCCTCGATCGTCCGGTGTGGCAGGGCGGAGGTGCATTGGCCGCGTCCTCAGTAGAAGCGTGCCGGCCTGCGGGATATCGATACGGAACGGCCTGATGTCGGTGTTACTCATGTTTCCTTCTTCACGTTGTCGCTCGGCACGGGTGAGACCAATCCGGGTCTGGCGTTCACCTCGGTCTCGAATTTCATGCGCGGGTCGGCGAGAGAGTCCGCAGACCCGCATGGTGGCGGCCGGCCGCACCGCGCCGAACGCGCGGCGCAGCAGCGGCCAGCACGGCTCGAAGTCGTTGCGGTCGGGCAGCAGGTAGCGCACGCGCACCACGTTCGCGAACGTGCACCCGGCCTCGGCCAACGCCGCCTCGACGTTGCGCAGGCACTGGGCGGCCTGCTCCACCACATCGTCGGAGATCGTCATGGTGGCGTAGTCGAAGCCGGTCGTCCCGGACACGTGCCACCCAGTCGCCGTCGACCACCGCCCGGGCGTAGCCGATCTGCTCCTCGAACGTCGAGCAACTGAGGATCGCGACAGCGAGTTCGTGGATCAGCTCGGAGGCCAGCCGTCACTCCTCGGCCGGCGCTCGTCGTTGTCGTCCGTCTCGTCGTGAGCCGCGCGATGGAGGAGGCCGGGCACTGCCTAACAACGCCTCTGCATGTGCATATATCACGTGCATATATTGTGCGGCGCCATCTGGTTTGCGCGGGCACGGGACAGGAGATGGATGATTGAAGTCGAGCCAAACCAGGAAGGAGTGAACCATGAGCGGTGGGAATCACACCGGCAAGGTATGGTTTGTGACTGGAGCGTCGAGCGGCTTCGGTCGGGCAATCGCGAAGACTGCGCTCGCGAGCGGGGACAGAGTCGTCGTGTCGGCGCGGAGTGAGGACGACGCACACGATGTCGCCGACGAGTACCCGGAACGCGGGCTGGCGCTCGCTCTGGACGTGACCGACGCGGACATGGCGCGGTCGGCCGTGGCTAAGGCGGTCTCGACGTTCGGGCGCGTGGACGTGGTGGTGAACAACGCCGGATACGGCCACGTCGGTGCGATCGAGGAGCTGAGCGATTGTGAGCTTCGCGACCAACTCGAGGTCAACTTGTTCGGCGTCATCAACGTCACGCGGGCGGCGTTGCCACACATGCGCGAGCAACGCTCCGGCCATCTCGTACAGATGTCGTCGCTGAACGGCATCGAGGGTCTGGTAGGCGGCGGGTACTACGCGGCGAGCAAGTTCGCGATCGAGGGTTTCTCCGAATCACTTGCCGAGGAGGTCGCGCACCTCGGGATCAACGTGACGATTGTGGAGCCCGGTCCCCACCGCACCCGGTTCGCCAATGACGAGTCGGCGCGCTGGGCGTCGCCCATCGACGACTACACCGACAGTGTGGGCCGTGCCCGGGAAGCGATCAAACAACTCGACGGCCATCAGCCAGGCGACCCCGACCGGGCGGCCGACGCCATCGTCGCCGCCGTGAGGACGCCGAGTCCGCCCCGGCGGCTGCCGCTAGGATCGCTGGCGGTCGAGCACATCGGGGCGAGGCTGACCGCTCAACTCGACGATCTGCGCGCGTGGTCGGATGTGAGCGTGTCCACCGACTTCCCCACCCGCGAAGGCGAACGAGGCTCGACGTCGTGATCGGGTGACGGTATCGGCCGCTCGCCGGGCGTGCGTGCCGACCCTGTACCGTTCGAAAACTCGGTTTCGGCTACGCAGCCTGGGAATATTCGTTGATCATTCCGTTGAGGACGCGTCTACGTCGTACCCGCACTGCGTCCAGATCCGTGACCGGCGTGGACACGTCTCGGGCCGGCGGACGTTGATCACGGCTTTGATGCGGCCGGTGCTCGTTGTAGTGCCGGACGTACTCGTCGAGCGTGGCCATCAGGTGCCGCGGGCTATAGATCAGGATCCGGTCCAGGCATTCCCGGCGGACCGTGCGCACCCACCGCTCGGCATAGGCGTTCGCGCGGGGCGCTTGCGGCGGCGTCCGCAGGATTTCGATGCCCTCAGCGGTGAACACCTCGTCGAACACGGCCGTGTACCTGGAATCCCGGTCCCGGATCAGAAACCGGAACCGCGAAGCCCGCTGCCCGAGGTCCAGGATCAGGTTGCGGGCCTGCTGCGCCACCCACTCGCCGGTCGGGTTGGTGGTGACGCCCAGGATATGCACCTGCCGGGTGGCGACCTCCATCAGGAACAGCACGTAGACGCGGGTCAAGCGGATCGTGTCCACGTGCAGGAAGTCGCAGGCCAGCAGTCCTTTGGCCTGGCTGGTCAGGAACTGCGTCCAGGTCGGTGTACCGTTCGAAAACTCGGTTTCGGCTACGCAGCCTGGGAATACTCGTTGATCAACCCGTTGAGGACGCGTCTACGTCGTACTCGCACGGCGGCCAGATCCGGGACCGGCACTGGAGACATGTCCAAAGCTGGTGGGAGTTGCTCACGGCCTTGGTGGGGTCGGTGCTCGTTGTAATGCCGGACGTACTCGTCGAGCGTGGCGAGCAAGTGCCGCGGGTTGTAAGTCAAGATCCGGTCCAGGCACTCCCGGCGTACCGTTCGCACCCAGCGCTCGGCGTAGGCGTTCGCGCGAGGTGCCCGCGGCGGCGTCCGCATGATAGCGATGCCCTCAGCGGTGAACACCTCGTCGAACACGGCCGTGTACTTGGTGTCCCGGTCTCGGATCAGGAACCGGAACTGCGACACGCGGTGCCCGAGATCCATCATCAGATTGGGGCTTGCTGTGCTACCCACCCGCCGGTCGGGTTCGTGGTAACACCCAGGATATGCACTCGCCGGGTGGCGACCTCCATCAGAAACAGCACGTAGACCCGGGTCAGGCCGACCGTGTCGACGTGCAGGAAGTCGCAGGCCAACAACCCTTTGGCCTGGGTAGTCAGGAACTGCGTCCAGGTCGGCCCGACGCTACGTGGCGCCGGATCAACGTCGGCTTTGGTCAGGATCACCCATATCGTGCTGGACGCGACCCGATACCCCAGCCCGACCAGCTCACCCTGGATACGCCGGCACCCCCAGGTCGGGTTCTCCGCAGCCAGGCGCAGCACCAGCGCGCGGATCTCAGCCCGGAGTGCTGGCCGGCCTGGCCGGCTGGGGTAGGTCCACTTGCGGGTGACCAGGCGCCGGTGCCAGCGCAGCAGAGTGGCCGGGGTGACGACGAACGCCGCCCAGCGTGCCCGCGGCAGCAGCCGCGACAGGGCGGCGAGCGCCGCCCTGTCAGCGGGCTCCAGATCGAGGCGATGGACTTGGCGGCGCAGGACGGCGACCTGATGCCGCAGCACCAGGATCTCCACCTCGTTAGCGCGATCACCGCGCACCACGAGGATCGCCAGGTGTAGCAGTTGACGCAGGGCCAGATACCCGAACGACAGGATCATCACGTCAGCATGACCACGACATCCGCCAACGCGCCCGACAAAACCGCACGTCAGACCCCGCGGCCGGGTTTTCGAACGGTACACGCTGCGTCACCGTCCGTCAGATCGAAGGCGGACCCTACGAATACGCGGACCTGCCGAAGAGCGGATGTCTCGCGCGCAAGTTGCGCGTCGCTGGGACGCGCCGGTAACAATCGTTTCCGGCGCGTTCTTTGGGCGATGAAGCGGCTCGTCGCGTTGATCGGCCCGCGCTACCGCTCAGGCTTGGGGTTTCAGTGGTGTGAGCTGGATCTGCTTCGCAAGCGTGTATGCCGTGCGTCGGTCGTTTTCGTTGTCGGCGAACACCCGGCCGATGAGCAGGGCAGCGTGATGCGGCACGTTGATCCGGGTCATGCCGTGTGGCGTAGCGCCGCTCCACTCGGCTTCGCAGAGGAGGAAGTCGTGGGTGGCGGTTCCGGTGGTCCGTTTGCCGACGTAGGCGAAGTTGGCGCCGCTGCTCGGGTCGGTGAACTGTACGCTGTAGTAGCGGTCGTTCATTTCGGGCACGTGCAGCACCCGTGGTCCGGCTTTCAGGTCAAGCCAGCCGCCGAGGTAGAGGACGTCATCGGTGCCGGTCGCCATGACGCTGCTGGTGGATGCCGAGTGCGACGGGCTGTCCGGTACGGCGTAAAGCGCGTTCACTGGGATCGGGCCGCCGCCCAGCCCATGTTTGACGAAGATTCGGCGGAAGCCGTTGACCGTGATCCACGGCCAGAAGTAGATGAAGACGAACACTGCGAGTACCCAGACGGACAGAGCCGTCGCGGCGAGCAGGATGATCGCGTCCACGCCCCCGCCGGCGATCCTTGCGTAGATGACCCACGCGAAAATCGCGAGGATGACGAACGTGACGGGGATGCCATGTTTGAGGATCAGGCGATTCATGACCGCACCTCGACCAGCGGCGGAACCTCGTAGGTGCCATCCAGGATGGCGGCTCCGGGCAGGTAGGCGCGGAGCATGAGCTTGAAACGGCCCGGCGGCGTCGCCAGCCAGTTCTGGGCCGCACCGGACGGCTCATGCGACTGCAGCAGAATGTCGACCGAGCCGTCGGTGTTCTTCACGAGACCGGAGTGGTCGTCCACGCTCGACCGGCCTGTCGGGCTGCTGACCATGTAGCCGACGGCGTCCGTCGCGGTGAGCGACCAGAACGCGTCGCCAGGTGGAAGCTGACCGGCCGGGAAGTGCAGACGATAGGCGCGCTCGCCACTGAGACGCTTTCGCGCACCATCCCTGCTCGCCGTCCAGTAGGCAGCCTCTTCGAACACGTTGACAACCGGCAGGGCTTTCTGCAGTGCGGCACGCACCAGCACTCCGTTTCCGGGCTGACCGACCTTACGGATCGCACTCCAGCCGTGGACGGTCCTCGTCTCGGCCTTCGCCACGGCATCCAAAATTAGGGCCGTCGTCAGAAACGCCAACGTGGCACCGATGATCAGACCCTGCACGACGCCGGAACCCGCGAACCAGGCGAGAACGCCGCTCACGATGACAACCCCATCACAGCACCCCAATCCTGAGCAGGACGACAACGACAACCACGCATCTTTATAGCAGAGTAGTTCTATCTGAACTAGAATAACTATATGTTCGTGCTCATCGACCCGACGGCGACGACTCCCGTGTTCGCCCAGATCGAAGCGTCGATCACCACCCAGATCGCGACCGGGACGATCGCGACCGGCGCGCGACTGCCGGCGGCGAAGCAGCTCGCGGAATCGCTCGGGGTGAACGTCCACACGGTGCTGCGCGCCTATCAGGGCCTCCGCGACGGGGGCCAGATCGAACTACGTCCGGGTCGTGGCGCCGTCGTCGTCGGCGCGCCGACCGCCGGCCGGGTTCGCGACGCGGTCGCGCGGGCCGCCGCGGAGGCGAAGAGCGCGGGAATCCCGATCGGCACCCTGCTGGCCCTCGTCCGAGAGGAATACGAATCATGACCGGTCGCATCGTCGACCACGCCACCGCCCGGCGGGCCGCGCTCGTCGCGGCGATCTGGGTACCGCTCGCGATCGTCGTCGCCTCCGAAGCGATGATCATCGGCGTCGGCGCCACGGGCAGCCCGCAACTCATCGTCCATTGGGGCGCCGGTCCCGACCGGAGCGGACCATGGTGGACCTACGCGGTCCTCGTCGCCGCAATCGGATTCCCGGTCATCGCGTTCATCGGCCTCTTCATCGTCCGCGCGACGCGGATGGTAGGGATGAACCCCTGGATGCCGGCGATCGCGATGGGGATCACCGTCTTCCACGCCCTCGGCATGGGCGTCGGCTCGGTCGTGCTCAACGCCTCACGGCTCGCACCGGCCCTGCCGCTCGGCGGCGGCGTCGTCCTCGCGATCGCCGCCGCGTTTTCCACCTGGTGGCTGCTGCCGCGCGAGGCGCCGGCGAACACCGGCGTCGAGGCCGCCGACAGGCTGCCGATCCGACCCGGCGAAGTCGCGGGATGGACCGGGAAGGTCGATCTCCCAGCCTGGTTCGTCTCCCTCATCGCCGGCGTCGCTGCGGCGCTCATCGTGTTCAGCGTGCTCCTGCTTCTCACCATCGGCGGGAAGGTCTGGCCGATCTTCCTCTCGCCGGCACTGCTGCTGGTGGTGCTCCTGGTCACCGCGCAGTTCGTCGTCACCGCGGGACCGCGCGGATTCATCGTCCGATCGGCGCTCGGCTGGCCGCGGTTCAGGATCCCCGCCGGATCTCTGGCGAAGGCGGGAGTCGTCCAGATCGACCCCATGGCCGACTTCGGCGGTTGGGGAATCCGATGGGCGATCGGCCCGAACCGTAAGGGACGGTGGGGCATCGTCACCCACCGCGGACCCGGCCTCGAGGTCGTACGCAGCGACGGCCGCTCGATCGTCGTCACCGTCGACGACCCCGGGACAGCCGCCGCGGTCCTCGAGACCTACATCATGCAACGGACATGACTCACCAACGCCCAGGCGGCTGGCGCGGATCTACCGCAGACAACGCGCGCTTGGTCCGTCTCTGCCCGCGCGGCGACCCGGCGACCCGGCACTCGCTGTAGTCGCCGCTGACGACGCAGCGGGCTGGTCCGCGGCGACACTGCGTTGGAGCCGAAGGTTAAACGGCAAGCTGAGCTTCGCCAGTGGCAAGGCCTGCCGCTGGCGTCTGTGGGGATGTCCCGTGGCCGGTCATAGGATTCCCAGCTCATCGAGCAGGTCGAGTGGATCGTCCTCTCCACCGTCGGGCTCCTCGACATCAAGCTCCTCGTCATCAAGGTCAACCAGGTCGCTGTCCTCCACGTGGTCATCGGCAAGGAAGTGGCTCCAGTAGTTCGCGTAGACACCGCCGGACTCGTTGACCCACTTCACCGCAGGGGGGCCGTTCAGGGCCCCGGCAAAGTCATGACGGTGTCCGACTTGAGTGGATCAAGGTAGAAGCGCCTCGGTTGGCGGCAGCAAGACGGGCATGACCGATTCAGAAGATCATCAAGGTTCCTACGCCATGCTGATCGTCCGAAGTGAGTCATGCCCGCACTGCCATCATCGCTGATTTCGTCTCTGTCCGATGCACCGGCTCTGACCGTGCCGGAAACCGCTGGTGGGCTGCCCGCTGCACTGGCTGCGGTGCGTGATCCACGAGCCCGCCGCGGTGTCCGCCATCAGCTCAGCGTGGTGGTGACCGCAGCGGTGTGCGCCGTGGTGGCCGGTTACCGCTCGTACGCCGCGATCGCGGAATGGGTGGCCGACGTGCCCGACGCGACGGTCCAGGCCCTGGGCATCGCTGCTGGTCGACGCCCGTCCGAAGCGATGATCCGCCGCCTGCTGCAGGCCCTGGACCCGGACCTGCTGACCACAGTGATCAGCGCGTGGCTCGCCAGCCGGCCGGCGGCGGACATCCCGACAGGTGGACGGGCGATCGCGGTCGACGGCAAGACCCTGCGAGGCTCCCGTACCGCCGACACGGCCGCCGATCACGTGATGGCCGCCTGTGACCAGGCCACCGGCGTGGTCCTGGCCAGCACCGACGTCAAGACCAACGAAATCACCCGGTTCGCGCCCCTGCTCGACCAGATCAGCGACCTCCGCCACACCGTGATCACCGCCGACGCGATGCACTGCCAGCGCGACCACGTCACCTACCTCGCCGAACGCGGCGCACACTGGATCCTGACAGTGAAAGGGCAACCAGCCCTACCTGCACAAACAGCTCGCCGGCCTGCCCTGGAAGGCTGTTCCGGACGCCACCCGCGACGACAACCGCGGGCATGGCCGCCGCGAGATCCGCACCCTCAAAATCCTGACCGTCTCCACCGGCATCGACTTCCCACACGCCGCCCAGGCCATCCAGATCCGACGCCGCCGACGACGGCTCGACGAACCGAAACGCTTCACCACCGAGACCGTCTACGCCATCACCGACCTGCAGGTCCACCAGGCCAAATCACACCAGCTTGCCGCGTGGATCCGCGGGCACTGGGCCATCGAAAACAAGATCCACTGGGTGCGAGACGTCACCTACGACGAAGACCGTTCACAGATCCGCACCGGCACCGGGCAACAGGTCATGGCCGCCCTGCGCAACGCCGCCATCGGCGCCCTACGCCTCAACGGCTTCACCAACATCGCCGCCGCCAACCGACATCACGCCCGCGACAGCACCCGCCCACTCGCCCTGCTCGGCATCACCTGACGACTTTGCCGAGGCCCTGGGGGGCCGTTGGGGAAGACGTTTCCGCACGTCAAGCGCGATGCGTAGCGATCATGCAAGGGCAACTTGTGCAGTTCCGCCTACCGGCGTGCATACCGTGTGGTCCCCAGGCGGTCCCCAACTCTCTTGCGGCCCAGATAAGGCGTGGAGGAAGTTAGTCTGCGACGAATACCGAGGCCATCAGACGTTCGAACCCTGCTGCGCCAAACCCAAATGCCGCACCAAACAGAATTCCTGCAAAAAACAGGGAATTGTTGGCGGCATTTTGAGCCGACCTATCACCAATTAGCCATTCAGCTTCGAAGTATCTATCGGATGAAATCCAGTTCAACCCAGGGCTCTGGCCCGTCTGAGGCGACGCAGAAATTACCTGCCATCGGCTACCGACTCCGATCGACTTTTGCTCTAATTCCACATCTGCTGTAATTGAGACAACTCGAGCCGGATACCAACGCTTACCTCGGATTTGGACAGCGCCAATCGAGGCAGATTGATGATTTCGGTAACCTATTGAAGTTGAATCTGGCAGTGCGATCGCCGGAACGGCACCTGCCTCGGCGGAGGCAGAAGCACTTACCAACTGGGGAAACTTTCCGGACAGAGTCGGAGTCTTTCCCCACGGATAAGCTCCACGTGGAAGAACATCACCCTCTCCGACATTTTTCACCTTTGCCCAAGAAGCATACGCAGCAATTCCCGCGCTCGTTGGGTTAAAATCACTATTAGGCCCAGGTTGGCCTTGCGGAACAAATAAGTCTCTATGACTCCCCGAACGTGATCCAGTCGGATCTTGAGCAATTGCCAAGACCTTACCTGACGGACTCAGCACCCGCTCTATCTCGCCTTCGTTGCCAGATTCGCCATTCTCGTCAGACAGATAGCCGTCATCAGAAGTATATACGCCAACCGCCTTCAGATTATCTTCGTATTTCACGCCGGCACCACGGAGAGAAATTCTAAAATTGCCATCCAGGTAGATGCTGTATGCAATGTCGATATCAATGTTAGGTTTAGCGATGAATATGGACAGTCCCGCTAGCACATATGGCGCTTCCGGAATATCTATAGCTGACCGATATGACTTAAGTTCGCTCGATCCCCACACGCCTGTTGTCGCCGCGAGAGCACCTAGAAGTACCGCGACGCTCGCCGAACGCAGCCGCCGGCGCCGTGAACGACCCCGATTAGCGTCCCGTTCAGGGTTCCCATCCCCCGGGCTAGGCGGGGAAAATGAATCAGGAGAGGTTGGCCCGATTTGCTCGGAGAGCGGAACACTCATGCCGTGCCGCCGACTATTCGTGTTACTCCAGCTTTTCAGTGTCCAGCCAAGCGCCGCAGCGCAGCCAATGACGGCCGCCCGAAAGAAAAGCCGTCTCGACGAGCGCATCTGATTATTTTGCCTTAGATTGGACGCGAGACGCAATCAGCAACCTAGCCTCGCGCCTTCAGTAAGGGCGGCTGGTGGCGGGACCCTGGAACGCGAAAGTGCCTTCTGATCTGGGAAGATCTGGGATGTCTAAGGCCCTGACCATCCCGCACGGAAGGCACTTTCAGAGTGCAGAGTACGCGTACGCGTCCGAAGGTTGCCGTCGCTGGTGGCGCTCATGGTGTGGTCGGCCATGCCGGTACCCGCTTACTGACCGATCTTGCCGATAAGACCGGCTTGAACAGCGGTTTCGTGGATGCTCTGGGCGTAGGAAGGCAGCGGCGGCCGGTGCATGACCCGGGCCGGGTCGCGGTTGATCTCGCGGTGCTGCTCTCCGACGGTGGTGAGGCGATCGCGGATCTGGCAGTGCTGCGACAGCAGCCGGGCCTGTTCGGGCCGGTCGCGTCGGATCCCACCGCGTGGCGGGTCCTCGACGCGATCGACGCCCCGGCGCTGGCGCGGTTGCGGGCGGCCCGGGCGGCTGCGCGGGAGCTGGCCTGGACGCAACTGGCCGAGACGAGGCGTTCGGTGCCGGCCACGACGGTTCTCGGCCAGACGCTGCCGGGGTTCGTGCTGGACATCGACGCGACGATCGTGCTGACGCATTCGGAGAAGGAATCCGCGACACCAACGTGGAAACACAGCTTCGGGTTTCACCCGTTGTTGTGTTTCCTCGACGGCAGCGGGGAAGCCCTGGCCGGGATACTGCGCCCAGGCAACGCCGGCAGCAACACCGCCGCGGACCACATCACCGTCCTCACCCACGCCCTCGCTCAGATCCCGGACGCGTTGCGCTATGGCAGCCCGATCCTGATCCGGTCTGATTCAGCGGGCAGCAGCCACGCGTTCCTCACCCACATCCGCAGCCTGCGCGACCACGGCCTGGACACCGAGTTCTCGGTCGGCGTCGCGATCACCGCACCGGTGCGGGTGGCGATCACCGCCGCCACCAGCTGGGTTCCCGCCCTGGACGGCGACGGCAGCCTCCGCGACGGCGCCCAGATCACCGAACTCACCGACAACCTCGACCCAGCCGTGCCGGCCGCGTTCCCCGCCGGCACCCGGCTGATCCGCCGCCGGGAACGCCCGCACCCCGGCGCGCAACTCTCCCTGTTCGACACGATCAACGGAATGCGGCACCAGGTGTTCGCCACCGACACGCCGCACGGCGGCGGGTCGACCCAGTTCCTGGAAGTCCGGCACCGCTGCCACGCTCGCGTCGAGACGAGGGTGTCACAGTGCACTCATACCGGGCGTTCGTGGTCATGGCGGTCGTTGTCCTCCTCGCGTGCCGTGTTCTGGTTGTCCAGGAA
>NZ_JBITDW010000050.1:0-13702 GCF_044454685.1 Actinoplanes sp. NPDC051513 | reverse complement strand
GCGTCGGTGATTTTCGAGATCGTGTCGTGCGACAGCTCGGTCCCGAGGGTGCGTTGCAGATGGTGGCCGATGTCGCGGATCGTCATCCCGCCCGCCGGACGTAGCACCGAGGTGCGTGCGGCGGGCAGTTCTGGCCAGCCCGCGGACACCGACGGCGAGGTCCAGGTCTTGACCCTGACGCGGGTCAGGCTCGCAGAATCGGCGTCGTGGACGACGATCACATGGACGATCAATCCGGGCGGTGGCAGATCGGGCAGTTCGCCGAGCTTGTCGGCTTGAGCATTCCGCAATTGCGCCGCTATGACCGGCTGCGGCTGCTCGAGCCTGACGGCCGCGAAGCGCAGTCCGGCTACCGCTACTACACGCGTGGCCAGACCAGCGCCGCGCGGGCTATCGCATTGCTCCGATCGTTGGACATGCCCATTGCCGATATCCGCCGCATCCTGGCCGGCACCAGTGACGCCGAACGGCGCCAGCTGTTCCGCGACCATCGTGCGCGGCTGGAGGCCCGTCTCGACGAAGTCCGCCGCCTGCTGGAGGCGGTGGATGCACTGACCCAGGAGGACACCGTGACCGTTGACGCGCGTACCTATCTGACGACCTGGCTGCACCTCATGCCCCGGCTTCCTGTTACCGACATGGACCGCTCGGTCGCCTACTACCAGGAAGCACTTGGCTTTCGCCTTGCGTGGCGCATTGCCGACGATAGTCTCGCCGCCCTGGCCAGCGGTGAGATTGAGATGCTGCTGCTTGTCCCGTGGACCGGCGACTCGCTCCTGCCTGCGCAGTCCGCCTACGTGTATGTCGAGGATCCCGACGCCCTGTGCGCGGAGTACCGGCAGGCCGGCGCCGACATTGTCGAGCCGGTGGCCTCTCGTCCTTATGGCATGCGGGACTTCATCGTGCGTGACCCGGATGGGCACCGCTTCACCCTCGGCCGGGGCGAACAGCGGCTGCGCGAGGTCGCTGACCACTACGGCCTCAGCCCCGAGACGGTTTCCGTCGACCCGCAGTGGCTGCAACCTCGCGGCAGGTCGTAGCCGGCCCTTGGTCAGCACGCCGACAGGTGACTGGCGTCTTACCTGACACTGGGCGGTGTTCCCAGGCGTTGATGCCCGGGAACACCGCTGGCGTGGTCAGCCTGCGCTCGACCGTCCGGGATAAGACCGGATGTCGGGCATGCCGAGGAGGACGGGCGTGTTGCGGGCGGTGCGCATGGCTTCGAGTTTCTGGGCCGCGGCGGCCATGGTGGTCTCGATCGCGGCGACCTCGCCGAGCCAGCCTTGGTCCTTGGCTTCTTGGAGGCGGTCGGCGAGGTTGGCGTGGGTCTCCTCCAGCCGAGGAAGTTGGCCCGGATCAACCCGAAGGAGTGGGCATCTGACACACGCATTTTCGTGCTGGCAAGGCGTTCCGTGATCGCGGCCGCAGGTTCCGAGGGCGACCTTCCGCAGTTCGAAGTGGGCGAGGAACTCGTCCCACTCTGTGGCGATCAGCTCGCGGTTTTCCTCGCTGGGTCGCTCGGCGCGACGTCTGGCGATGAAGGCCCGATGGTGTGTGATGACATCCTCGGGGTAGATCGCGGCGTAGCCCATAGTCGTGTCCACCGTGGCGTGACCGCAGACCTTGGCGGCGATGTGCGGTGGTAGCCCGGAGCGGATGGCGTCGGTGACGAAGATCCTCCGAAAGTCGTGGGGCCGCCACAAGGGGCTTGCCGCCGGCGATGATCTGGGCAGCTTGTGACGTGGCGACGAGGCACTCCCGGATGTAGCTACGGGTGAGCGGCCGATCCTCGGTGCCGAAGCGTCGTTGGAACAGAAACGGCATCGGCGGGCACCAGGTCAGTTCGAACACGTCGTAGGCGGACACCAACGGCAGGGCCGCTTGGCCTGCACGGACCCGGAAGATGATCGCCGTCAGTACCTCCGCGAGCTCGGGCGAGACCAACAGAAGCCGCTCCGCATCCGTCTTCGACGGAGCGATTTGCAGCATCGGCACGACCTCGCCGGTGGTGGGCAGCGTATAGGCGACGAAGCTGTGGTGGCTGAGTTCCAGCATCTCCTCGATGCGGATCCCGGTGTGCCGCAACACTTCCACCGTCGCCCATGACCAGAACGCGGCCTGCTCCTCGTGGGTGAGATCCCGCCGTTTGCCGGTGACCAGGTCGGTGGCGAAGATCCGTCCGGATTGGCCGACACGGCAACGCTGGAACTGCTGGCCAACCGCGGCGAACCGGTCCCCGGCGGACGCGCCCGTGGCTGCATTGACACACTCTTCAGCCTCTTTGCGCTGTTGCTCGACGACCCGCAGCAAGGCTGGCAACAGCGGCAGCTGGGTCCTGGTCCGCTGGTCCATCCGGGCCTTGACCCCGGCCTGGGCCTTCTTGCGGGTCACCTCTGACCCCCTTTATCGGGCAGGGAGCAACCCACGGCGCCCACCGCGCCGGGTCGTCCGCGGCCCACCGCGCGATGTCCTCGTAGAAGGCCCGCACGAACACCAGTTCACAGCGGTAGTTCACTCGAGGGCGCACCGGATGGCCGTCGGCGTCGCGGATGTGGGCCAACCTTTCCTTCCACGCCTGCGCGACCGCCGGTTCCAGCCGCAGCGAGTCGATGCCGGGGTGGTGCAGTTCCAGGTCGCGCCAGAACAGGCGGCAGAGATTGCGGGCGACCGAGCGCAGCGAGGTGTGGTCGAGGTCAGGGGCCCGCTCGCTGAGGTACTCGACCAGCAGGTCACGGACCGGCCGGCACTGAATGCCGTAGGCGTCGACGATCTGCTCGATGCTGCGGCGCCCGTCCAACCGCAGCACCCGCAACCGCTCGGGAGCCGCAGCCGGCAGCACGCCGGCCTTCTTCAACGCCGCGTAGAACAGCGGCCGGCCGGCGCTGCCCCGGAAATGGTGCTCCTGCAACGCTTCGGTCAGCTCCACGCAGTCGCCGCCGGTGATGTCAGCGACCAGGCCACCTTTGCGGATCACGATCCAGGTGAGCTTGTTCAAGGCATCGGACCGGGCCCATCCGGCGGCAGGCTGGGTGTGAAGGTCAAGGTTGGCGAAGCCGTCGGGGTCGATGGCCGTGCGAGTCTCGGCGAGCATCAGGGCCTGACGTTGCCGCAGCAGCCACGGGAAGCCAGGCCGGATCACCTGCCCTGCTACCAGCAGCGCCAGCCCGCAGGACAACTCGTCACGATGATGACGCCGGACCGGGACACGCTCGCGCAGCGGCAGATCGGCCCAGTTGAAGCCCGCGGCGTCGGCTCCGCTGGCCAGCCACCGGTCCTGCCAAGTATCCCCGGGCTGGCGTTCGAGCCAGTCCAGCAGCTTGCCCAGCCCGCGCCGTCGCGTCTTGTCCCGGGTGCAGCCCGCGCTCGGGTCGGTGAACGTGTGCAGCAACCGCCCGACCAGCCCCTCTCGGCCCTGTCGGGTCTGCCACCAGGTCTGCTCGCAGGGCCGCGGTTCCCATTCACCCCGCGGTACCGTCTTGTCCACCTCGGAGGCCTCGGTCTTGGTGGCCAAAATGCCCGAAGCCACGGCTGTCACAGGGCTCCTCCGCCTGTCGTCGCGGCGCCGAACAGGGCCGCCAGCACCTCGGGACGGTAACCAGGCGCGGGCGGCGCGGGCGGCTCCGGCCGCCCTGTTCGCTGCCGCTCGTGGTGAGCGAGAACGTGGGCGATGACCTCGTCCGGGGTCGGCGCCTCTGGCGATGTCGGATATCGGAAGTGTCTGAATGCCTGTCCTCGAGAGCCTGGCCATGGCTTGCTCTCCTCGTCCGAGCTGGTCCCGACGGGTCGAGGCCGGTGGCCGAGTTCGGTGTGCCGCTCGAGTCTCAAAGTCCGAATACTGCCGTTACTCGTTCCGTCAGGTCGTCTTCGGTCGTCGCGGTATCAATCTCGATGGCGTTCAGCGCAAGACGGTTTGTTTCCTCGTGGAGACGTTCGGTGAACATCTCGTCGCGCGCGAGCAGGTTGCGCAGTGCTCTTTGCGGATCGGTGGTCTTGCCGGGGATTTGCCATAGCGAGCCGCGGGTTTCGAACGCTGTCCGTCGGAAGTCGGGTGTCGGGAGAAGCCAGACGGCGTGACTGGGCGTCGCGAGGAGGGGCTTGACGAGGTGTGGCAACAGCCGGAAGCCTTCGACGATCACACGAGGTTCTCGTGGGAGGCGTAGCAAGTCCTCGATGATCAGGTTGAAGCTCTCGCCCCGAAACCAGTGGAAGGTCTCCAGCATGGTCGTCGGGGATCGGTTCACCCAACGTTCGTCCATGTCCGTTGCCACGAACTCGGCCAGTTGTGGACTCTCCTCGGGTGTGCTGCGCCGGGCGTGATCAGGCATCACGTCGTCGGTCGCATAGAGGTGCAAGCCGTGCCGAGCGGCTATGCGGCGAGCGATGGTCGACTTGCCTGCTCCACTCCCGCCGCCGATCCAGTAGACGTGCTGTAGCTGGGCCCGCAGTGCTGCTGCGTTGTTCGTCGTGGCGTGATGCCCAGGTCGCGTTGGGCTGGCGTCGTTCACGGCGGCTCCCCAGGTGTGCGTCGGCTGATGTCGGCGGCGTAGTTGGTCCAGTCGCCGGCGCTGGCGCGTTGCCAGGCAGCGGCGACGCTGATGTGGATGCCGAGCATCCGGGCGAGGATCGCGGCGGGGAGTTCGGTGGCGAGGTCGAACAGCGCGGTGGAGCGGGACTGCGTGGGGTTGAGGCCGAGGTCGCGTAGTCGTTTGGTGAGTTGGAAGGCGCTGATGGGCCGGCCGGGTTGGCCGCCGGGGAACAGCCATGGGCTGGTGCCTGCGGCGCCGATGACGGCGTGTCCGCGGCGAGTGCTGGCCAGGTAGCGGACGAGGCCGGCGAGTGGTTCGGGCAGGACGACAGGTTCACGGCCAAGCCGCAGGCGGATGCTGTCCGGGGTGATGTGGAGGTGGTCGAGGGTGAGCCGGCTGACCGTGGCGGGCTGCTGGGCGTAGAGCAGAACCAGCAGGCCGGCGACGCGGACTTCCGGGTCGATGGTGTCATCGTGCAGCAGCAGGCGGGCACGTTCCCAGCGGGCTTCGGTGTCGATCGGCGCGGCGGGACCGCTCCAGCGGGTGGCGGAGGGCTCGAGCGTCGTGAGTTTGTTGCGGCGAGCCCAGCGGACGAAGTTGCCGGCCTCCCGGCGGGCATTGTGGTCGGCGAGCCACTGGTCGAGGTCGGCCTGCCGAGCGGTGGCGAGAGTGCGGCCGTGCTCGGCTAGTGCGTTGACCATGAACGTTTACCGGGTCTGATCGGTCAGGCGGCCGTGGCCCGGGGGCGGCCCCAGCGTTGCTGGCGTTCACTGCGGACACGAGCGCGTTCGCGGCGTTGGGCGGCCAGGACGTCGGGGTGGCGGGCGTTGGCGTTGCGCCAGCGCAGGTATTTCTGCATTTCCCGTGCCAGGACGGTGTGGTTGGGGTGGTTCGAGTTCGCCATGGTGAACATCCGTAGCGGCCCGAACTGCGCCTCGATGGGGTTGGCCCAGGACGCGCTGGTCGGCGTCAGGCACAGCTCGACCTTGTTGCGGGCGGCCCAAGCCCGGATGGTCGGGGTCTTGTTCGCCGACAGGTTGTCCAGGATGACGTAGATCGGGGCGCCGTCCGGTCGTGCCTTGCGGATCGACTTCAACGCGGACGGGGTGTGATCTGCGCCTTTGCGGCGGCGGTTGACACCCCAGAGCTGGTCGTCGCCGAGGCTGTAGCAGCCGTGGAAGTACCGGATGCCGTGCGTGCGATGGTAGGTCGCCGGCAGCCGATCCGGGTGCGACTGCGGCGCCCAGCCACGGCCGTGGTGCGGGCGGATCGACAGCGGCCCGAACTGGTCGAACGCGAAACAACGGTTCGGGAAATTGCTGGTCACCTCCTCGATCCGGTCGAGTTTGGTGTCGAAGTCCGGGTCCTTCGACTCCTTCCAGGTGCGGGTCCGCTGCCAGCTGACCTCGTTACGGCGCAGGATCTGCCGCAGCCGTTCCCGGCCGATGACCACCCGCCGGGCGGCGTCGGTGGCCAGGTAGTCCGCGAGTTTGCGCAGGCTCCAGATCGATGACTTCACTGTTCAAGTCTGCCTCGATCTTGCCAACGCCCAACGCAACAGAGCCCGATGTGCTGTCCACCTGGCGGCAGCGGGCCGACAACGTGCGCGGAAAGGCCCTGGACTGCGGTCATTTCCTGGCAGAGGAGCGACCGGAAGAGGTCACCGCGCAACTGCTCGCGTTCCTGGCCGCTGACCGGGCGGCCTGATCTACACGCGCTCAGCGGCAGCTCCGCATGGCCGCGCGCGGGGCGCGGCACGATGCGGACGGCCTCGTGGATGAGGACCAAGCCGGGTGTGCACCCACCGGACGACTGTTCGGCAACGACCTGGTGCTGACCCGCGCGTTCCACGCACCGTGACCGATGTGTGGGCGAGCCTCACCGATCCCGAACGCACGGCACGCTGTTCGGCCCATGGCAGGGCGACGCAGCACCGGGCGCACGATCCAGGTCCAGACGGTGCACGAGGAAGGCAAGTCCTGGATGGACCTGACGATCGACGCGTGCGAGCCGCCACGCCGGCTGGCACTGTCCTCCGTACACGACTGGCACCTGGACATGGCGCTGGCCGAGAGCGGCGGCCGCGTGATGCGATCTGATGCCATCTGATGCCATGTGATGGGCCCAGTTGGAAGAGTTGAAACCGTTGGTCGTGGACGTGCCGCCGACCGGGTCGGATTGCCAGTAGCGACCGTCGAAGTTCGTGTCTCCACCCTGGGGCCGTTGTCGTAGCCGAAGCTCTCCACGACGTCGAACTCCGCTCCGCCGTTCCACTGGGTGCCGGCGTTCCACTATCCACATGCGGAGGCCGCCGAATCATCGGCGCTGATGTGGACAGCACGCGGCATATGGTCGCGCGGGCCCGCAGCCACGTCCAGGGGCGGCGACCGCGCTACTACGCCTCGCGCGGCAGCGAGAAGAGCTGGCTCAGCGCTTCTTCGCCGCCGCCGAGCACGGCGACCTGCCGGGGCTGAAGGTGCTGCTCAGCGCAGAATGTGACGCTGCAGGCTGACGGCGGCGGTAAGGTACCGGCGTCGGCGCGGCCGGTCAACGGCCGGCAACGGATGGCACGGACCTTGCCGGCTTGTATGGCCGTGGCGGCGCGCGTTGGCGTGTGTGTTCAGGTGACCCACGTCAACGGCGAGCCCCAGCGCGATGCCGTTCGACGCGCAGGGCCGGTTGGTCGCCGGTGTCGGCTCCACAGGGCGACCCGACACCGGGAAACGCCAGCGACACTTGGAGGGAACCATGAACCTCACTTTGTGGATCGTTGCCGCAGTGCTGGCCGCTGTCCTGCTGGTCAGCACGTCCAAGATGTTCGTGCCCAGGGAGAAGTTGGCGTCCGTGGGCGGCGCCGCCGCGCAATGGGTCCTCGACTTCAGCCCCGGCGCCCTCAGGGCCATCGGAACCCTCGAAATCCTAGGCGCGGCAGGCCTGATCCTGCCCGCCGTACTCGACATCGCGCCGCTTCTGGTACCGGTGACCGCGTCCTGTGTGGCGTTGCTGTTCGTCGGCGCGGTGATCATGCGCCGCCGCCGTGGCGAAAAGGCAACGATCGTGCCCGACCTGGTCGATCTCGCCATGGCCGTCTTCGTGGCCTGGGGCCGCTTCTGCCCCGAGTCCTTCACCGGCTGACCCAACGCGGAAACAGCGGAGGGCGGTGCTTGCATCACGGTGTGGTAGGCATAGATCGAGAGAGGACGATCGAGGGAGTGGCGACGACGTCCAGCCCGCGGCCCAGGTTGAAAATCGGGATCGGCCTGCCCACTCTTGGCGAGCGTGGCAGGCTGGGAAGCCTTGAGGCCATCGCGGCTGCCCGGCATGTCGAGGCGCTGGGGTTCGACGCTGTGGTGGCTGCCGACCTGATCCTCGGCGATGGCACACCCACGCTGGAGGCCATGGTCGTCCTCGCGGCCGCCACCGCGGCCACTGAACGCGTCGGCATCGAGTTCGGCGTGCTCAACCTGCCACTGCGCCCGGTCGTCTGGGTGGCCGCGCAGGTCCAGGCACTACAGCACCTGTCCGGGAACCGCGTCGTGCTGGGCGTAGGCTCCGGCGGCATACCGGACTTACCGTTCTGGGGGGCGGTCGCGGTCGCGGGGCGCGAGCGGGGCAAGCGCACCGACAGCGCACTCGCGGTCCTTCCGCAGCTCATCGCCGGAAAGCCAACGCGGCTACCGGACCAGTCCGGGCAGCCCATCGTCACGCTGGCACCGGCGGCACCGGTGCCTCCCCTCTTGGTCGGCGGCAACTCCGATGTCGCGATCCGCCGCGCCGCGACCTCCGGCGACGGCTGGTACCCCTCGCAGATCACACCCAACACGCTGGCGAGCGGTGTGGCGAAGCTGCGCCAGGCTACGGCCGATCGCGAGCACGCGGACCCCGTCATCCATGTCGGCGGCTTCACCATCCAGACCGGTGAAGAGTCGGTTCGCGCAGCCCGTCCGGCCCGTGAGTCCTTCGTCCGTAGTCTGCCCGGCAACCACGGCATCTCGCCGGAAGAAGCGACGGCCATGGTCATCGCAAGCCCGGCGGAAGCCGCCGAACTTTTCGCGGCCTACGCCGAAGCGGGTGCCGACAGCATCAGCGTCTCCCCCGGCATCGGTACAGCCGGCGCGAACTGGATGCGCCGATGCGAGCTGGTCGCCGAAGCCCACCGGATGATGGCGTGACCGTCACGACAGCCAGTGCTCGAGCATCGGCGTCCAGACCCGAGTCGACTCGACCGGCTTCAACATGCCGGCCAACAGCCTCCTCACTTCGACCCGCGAAACGCAGCTTCGAGGAGATCGCGTTCCCGTTTCTGAGACACCACTTCAGCGATTGCTCAACCCGATTCGGAAGAAGTGGTCGCCTGACTGGGTCAACAGTCGGGACGGACGGCGCACACCGCCGGTCATCGGCCGATACGGCAAGAGCGGCGCTGGGCGCCGAGACGAGCGGAGCACACTATCCGGCGGTCATGCCCGGTCCGGTCAGTACCCACCACCACCACCGCCGCCACCACCGGCGAAGAAGACCAGGTAGATGATCAGATAGACGACCACTCCCGCGACTGCGTAGATCGCCAGCCACTTCTTCCATTTCCGGCCGTAGCCGGCGTTGCTGTTCATCACGCACCTCCGGTTGTCCGGTCAGCAATAACGTTCCTCTTCAGTACTACGCGAGTACGGCCTCTCGTGGATTTCGTGACGCCCAGATCAAACGGCGTACGGATGCGATCTGCTTCAGCAACGTGGAAATATGCGCTAGCCTCGCGCCTTCAGTAAGGGCGGCTGGTGGCGGGACCCTGGAACGCGAAAGTGCCTTCTGATCTGGGAAGATCTGGGATGTCTAAGGCCCTGACCATCCCGCACGGAAGGCACTTTCAGAGTGCAGAGTACGCGTACGCGTCCGAAGGTTGTCGTCGCTGGTGGCGCTCGTGGTGTGGTCGGCCATGCCGGTACCCGCTTACTGACCGATCTTGCCGATAAGACCGGCTTGAACAGCGGTTTCGTGGATGCTCTGGGCGTAGGAAGGCAGCGGCGGCCGGTGCATGACCCGGGCCGGGTCGCGGTTGATCTCGCGGTGCTGCTCGCCGACGGTGGTGAGGCGATCGCGGATCTGGCAGTGCTGCGACAGCAGCCGGGCCTGTTCGGGCCGGTCGCGTCGGATCCCACCGCGTGGCGGGTCCTCGACGCGATCGACGCCCCGGCGCTGGCGGGCTCTGTTGCGTTGGGCGTTGGCAAGATCGAGGCAGACTTGAACAGTGAAGTCATCGATCCACCCGCACCGGTGGCTGCCGCCGACCTCGGCGTTCGCCGGGTTCCGGTTCCCGGCCGAGGTGATCGTCGTCGCGGTGCGCTGGTTCCTGCGGTACAACCTGTCCTATCGTGATATCGAAGAGTTGCTGGTCGAGCGTGGTGTCGAGGTCGATCACGTCACGGTCTACCGGTGGGTCCAGCGGTTCACCCCGCTGCTGGCCGACGCCGCCCGCTTCGCCCGTCACGCACCGGGTGACAGGTGGTTCGTCGACGAGACCTACGTCAAGGTCAACGGCATTTGGCGGTACGTGTATCGGGCGGTCGACCAGGACGGGCAGGTCATCGACGTGCTCGTCTCGGCGCGTCGCGACGCTGACGCCGCCCGGCGGTTCTTCGGCCGGGCGCTGGCGACGCTGAAGGTCACGCCTGCCGAGGTGGTCACCGACGCCGCCGCTATCTATCCGACCGTCCTGGCTGAGTTGATCCCGCGGGCGTGGCACCACGTCGAGCAATATGCCAACAACCCGATCGAGGCCGATCACAGCCGGCTCAAGCACCGGCTACGACCGATGCGCGGGCTACGAACAGACCGGAGCGCGCAGGTCATCATCGCCGGGCACGCCTTCATGCAGAACCTTCGACGCGGCCATTACGAACTCGCCGCCGAAGCCTCGCCGGCGACGCAGGTCGCCGCGGCGTTCACCGAACTCGCCCTGGCGATCTGACCGCTGACCCGAGCCGGGGATCCAACCCGTCCAAAGATCCGACAACGCAACGGCGCCGGTACATCGGGTACGAATGCGATGAGCTCGATGAGGTTGCGCTCGCCGGCGCGCTCGATCCGACCGACGACGAGTCGGCCGAGGCGTGGTTCAGCTACCCGTTGGAGGGAACGCCTCCGGTCACAGTCTTCCTGGCCCGGGCGGTTGGCGGCAGCGTGGTCAGTGTTCGGTTGCAAGGCGAGATTGACCTTGTCCTGGCCGCTCGTTTGAGACCGTCCTCGACCTGCTGTAGTCGGCGAGAGTCCCTCCTGTCCCACCGAGACTCGGCGACATCTTGTGCCGGAATCCTGCTGTGGCGTGAATTTCCGTGAAGGAGCCGCCCAGCCACCGTGCGCATCTCAGGGCTGGTTGGCGGACGAGCGGAGGCGCGCCGTCACGCTGTATAGGCGCACTTCGATTCAACGGTGGGGTGCCTGAGCAGATCCTGCAGCGTCTTGAGGTCCGCGCCGGCCTCGCGAGCCATGGGCCGGATGCCCTTGAGGGTGGTGGTAGCGGGCGGGATCAGCCGGGGCGAAACGGTGAGGGCGTCCGTGAGCGCGGACTTTGCGGGGTTGGGGCCTTGGCGACGATAAGGTCCGCCGCCGTGTCACGGGGCTACCCGTGCGGGCCAGCGGCAGAGGACGGCGAGGGCGAGGACTCCGTGCGCGACCTCCGCCGCCTCGTCGCGGGACACTCAGACGCGAGGGCGGCTCGCGTACGTTTCGGTCACGTGGCGCAGGTATTGATCAAGATTGGCATGGACGCCGAACGCCACCTGGAGCTCTTCGACCTTGATCTCCACGTCTGCCTGGATGAAGTTGCGCAAGCCCAGATCGCGCAGCCTTTGCTCGTCTGATTGACGGTCGCCGGCGGGCTGGCGCTATTGAGGTTTGGTGCTCTGCCGGAGAGCCTCGAGGGCTGCTTGGGCGCCGGCGGTGCGGAAGGTGTCCGGGCGCAGGAAGAGCTGGCGCTGACCACGGTGGACTTCGCGGTCGAGCAGGTCCTGGAGGAATCCGGTCGCCTCGGGGGCGCTGCTCGCCGTCTCGGCCAATGCGTGCAGCAACGCTTTCTCCGCCTCTGGCAGGTAGAGGTAATCGTCGCCGGTGGGCAGACGCTGGGTTGTCAGGTCGACGCCGAACCGGAACTCGACGTCGAGCCGGGTGGTCTCGGTGAAGTCGTTGCCGTAGATCTCATTTCGCGCGCGCAGCATGAGGTCGCGTAGGCCGCGCGGTTCGGGCCGGCCCAGCCGCGCCCATAGGGAGTAACGCAACTCCCCGTCGAGGGGTGCGCCCCACAGGCGCAGGCCGGTGATCCGTCCACGGAAAACGCAGTCGACGAATTCGAGATAGTCCGGGCTCACCTTCGTGACCCGCAGATTGCGGAAGGTGCATCCTTCGAAGCGGGTAAAGCCGCCGAGCGCCGTGAGGCCGACGCCGTCAAAGGAACAGCGGACGTACCGCGAGATCTCGGCGCCGGCACCGAAAGCCGCGTCCTTGATTCGCGTGCGGTCGAAGTGGCAGTCCTCGAAAGTTGCCCCCACGGCCGCGAACTGATCGATAGTCCGGCGTGAGTAGTCGACGCCGATCAGGCGTTCGTGTTCGACGACAACTGCGTCCATCTCAGGCGCCAACAAACGTCCTTTCTCACCGCGCAACCGGCGGGCCGGGGCATCCCGGCCCGCCGCGCACCTTAGTCCTTGTGCAGCTTGCAGGTGGCATAATCGCAGGTCAGATAGTCCGGATCTAGTTGCTCTTGCTCGGATCCTTGGCCTTGCATCTGTGGCCGGGTGTCTCACCCGACCACAGATCAGCTCGATGAGCTTGCCAGTGAGCCGGTCCAGACAAGTACGGCCCGACGCCGCAGTAGACGAGGCGTGACTCGTCGCCGTCCGGCGTGGACAGCGCGCGCGATCATCCGAGCTGGGCCGAATGCGGTCACGCTGCCGCTCGCGTGGATGCTGTGCCGGATCCCAAGGTGCCAAGGGAAAATGATCGCGCCGGGGGTCGCGAACACTCGAGACGGGGCGTTCGTCGCCCTCGGTGCCGCTCATCCGCGCTTTTACGAGGACGCCGTCTGTGCCTCGCACCTTGGGGCTCCGCAGGGGTGCAGCGAGTCGCTGTCACGCGTAGCACAGGGACGCTCATACTGCCGACGGGCGCTGTGGGTCAAAGATGTCGATCTGAACCTCTTCGAAGACGGTCTGGAGTTCATCGGGACCGCGGTCGAACGCGTACTGGCGTTCGGCATCGGTGATCGGCACGGCCAGCAGCCAGACGACGGTCTTGTAGTCGATCACCCGAACAGCGAAGGCGTCATCGTCCCAGAGGAATTGCGGGATCAGGATGGCATGGCGCAGCGTCGCCGACAGGCCGGGCGGCACAACGTTGTCGAAGATTTCGTCCGGCTCGCAGCTCCGGCCGTCGATCTGGGCGCGGTAGGCGATAACGCCGAGGATCTGGGGAAAGTCCGTGGCTACGCTGTCGCAGACGCCCAAGATCTCTGTGCCGAGCGGTGGTTCGACTTGCCTTGGGACCCGTGTGTCTGACAGGCCCAGCGTGGCGTAGGTGGTCACGCCTTTCTGGGGTCGGTCGGTGAATCGCGCAATGCTGACCTGCTGTCCGGCTTTTTCCCCGCGGCAACCGCGCGCAGTGGGTTGGCCGCCGATGACCTCGGCCGCCCATGCGGCCACCGCCCGATTGGCTTGCTGTGTTCGATCCACAAGATGATCCTAGGGTCCCCAGAAGAAGTCGGTCTTGTCCTCATTCTCGTGGCATTGATTGGAGTCGGGTAGCTCGGGCTGATAGTGACCGGCGTCGTTATGCACGTCTAGCCTCGATGATTCGCGGGTCGCGTCTGCTGGGTCGGTCTGGCCATTCTGATCGGGGTTTGCCGGTGAAGAGTGTGTGCCGGGCGTGGTGATGGGCCGTCTGTCGCGGCGGTGGGCGTGGTCTCCTGGGTTTCTCCGGTTGTGGGGTCAGGGGGTGAGTTGGTCAGCCGGGTGCGGGGATTACGGTGCTGGACGCGGTACAGGATCACCACGCGCCACCACCCGCAGATGGCCACCGCGACCCACGCGAGAGCTTGTCAAGATTTTTGTGTAAATGATCGTAAGTATTGGTCAGTTGATGTAGGGGCCGATGCGGTCTGGGTAGTGCAGGGCGAGGGCGCCGAG
>NZ_JBITDW010000049.1:0-14110 GCF_044454685.1 Actinoplanes sp. NPDC051513 | reverse complement strand
CGGGATCACCGTCAACGTGCGGGGCGCACGGGTAAAGAACCGGCGCGCCGCTGCGGCATCGCGACGGGTCGAGACCAGCACGTCGATGACCTGGCCGTACTGGTCGATCGCCCGATAGGCGTAGCGCCAAACTCCGTTGACCTTCACGTAAGTCTCGTCGACGAACCAGCGGTCGCCCGGCGCGTGCCGGGCGGACCGGGCGGCGTCGGCCAGCAGCACAGTGAATCGCTGCACCCACCGGTAGACCGTGACGTGGTCGACCTCGATCCGGCGTTCGGCGAGCAGTTCCTCGACGTCGCGGTAGGACAGGCCGTAGCGCAGGTACCAGCGCACCGCCACCACGATCACCTCGGCCGGGAACCGGAACCCGGCAAACGCCGAGCGGGGAGGCGACCAAAGACGCGGCCGAGCGGCATGCTTCACCGAGCAAGCCTTGGACACTCCGGCCGGTGAACGCAACAGACCCGCGGCAGATATCCGGACGCCTCTGGCGCACTTCGCTCTGCTCATACGGACCCAAAACGACAGGCATTCGCGGTCGGCTGATGGCCGTCGCCTGGCCGGATGGCCATATGCCGGCTACGCGAGGTGAAGCGCCAGCACGGCCGCCGACAGCGCCAGAAATGCCACGGGCGTCGGCAACGGCTTGAGGTCT
This sequence comes from Actinoplanes sp. NPDC051513, assembly GCF_044454685.1. NCBI lineage: Bacteria > Bacillati > Actinomycetota > Actinomycetes > Micromonosporales > Micromonosporaceae > Actinoplanes > Actinoplanes sp. NPDC051513. The sequence goes on along the minus strand of NZ_JBITDW010000049.1, from coordinate 13,455 downwards.
TGGTGGCGCACGTGTGCCACCACGGCCAGCACGAAGTAGACCAATAGGCCGGCAGCGGCGGCGACGCCCAGCGGCCGCCACCACAGGCCGGCCACGAGACCGGCGCCGCCGGTCGCCAGGATCAGCGCCAACAGGTTCAGCCGCCGCTCGGGCACGCCCACCCGCCGGTAGCTCTCGACGACGGCCGGGGCGTGCGTGAGCTTGCGGATCGCGACCACGAGCAGCAACACCGCCAGCAGCAGTGACACCACGGTCAGCATCTGCAGCCTCCCGAATCTAAACGTTTGTACAATTTACGCCGTGAGCCCTCAGCGCAGCAACCGGACCCAGCTGATCGACGGCACCCTGCGATGCCTGGAGCGCCTCCCGCCCGAGCGGGTCACCGCCCGCGCCATCGCCGACGAGTCCGGCGCCAACCTCGCCTCGATCACCTACCACTTCGGCTCCAAGGACGACCTCGTCACCGAGGCGGTCGTGGCCGGGCTCGACCGTTGGCTGACCGAGATCGCTGACGCCCTGGCCGGCGCGCATGACTACTTCCGTGCCATGGAGATCGTCGCGACCACTCGGCACCGGCATGCGGCTCTGGCCCGTACCTTCGTCGCCGCGCTGGCCCGTGCCCCCTACGACGAACGGGTTCGGAAGACCCTGGCCGCCGGCTTCAGCCGCACACGCCACGCCGTGGCCGCGGTCCTCAGCACCGGCACGGACACGGCCGGCATCGATGCCGCCGGGCTCGCCCTGGCCCTCTTCAACGGCCTGCTCTTCCAGACCCTGGTCGACCCGGGCCTGGCTATCGAGGGCGATCGGTTCCGCGTTGCCGAGGCCCGCCTGCACGAAATAGCCACGGCTTGATTTGGCTCCGCAGCCGTGGCCCGGCCGGGACTCACGCAGGCGAACTCACATCGACTGTTCCGCGCGTCTGCTCGTGGATCGCTCGAAACGCCAAGTGACTGTTGCCGTGGCCAGCACCGCTGCACGGCAGAGACGCGCACGTGACGTTGCGCCGGAATCACCGGTAGCCGTCCTCCCGCCTGCCTATGCTCGGCCGCGTGGCCCTCGTACGCACGTTGCGGAACACCGAGTACTGGCCGGACTTCAGCGCAATCGCGGTCCGCGACGGGGTCGGCTCGGATACCGATGAGCGGATCTCGGTGCCTGTCGGACTGCATGCCTACGACATCGGTATGGGCTTTGGAACCGCCGGGCTGGCGGGCGCGGGAGAATTCATGGTTTCGGGGCGACGGGCCGCATCAGGTGTGCCTTGAGGTCCACGACGCACCGGCCGAGCCGCCGGATGCTGCCTGGACGCAGGTGTTGGAGACTCCTTACCGATCACCGACGGGGACAGTCGGGCTGTCAAACATGACGGACGGTCCGGCCCTGAAGACCGTCGACCTGCTCGGCCGGGGCAGCTACCGGCTTCAGGCGTGCAGCCGGTGGGAGGGCGATCTGGGCGTGTGGCTCCTGCGCTGGTGGCCGTGCGTTCCCGAGCAGCCACCACGGTGGGTACGACGCGACCCGCCGTACGTGCCTTGGATTGGAATGTTCTTTCATCCTGGCCGGGTCCGTCGGCCTGGGCGGCGTGGTCGTCGAGAGCGGCCTGGCCGACATCCTGGCCCGTTCGATCGAGCAGGTCTCGGCCGGAAGCATGCCGATCGTCGTCGGGGCCTTCGCCGTGACAGGACGCTCATGACCAACCTGATCACCAACGCGGGCCGCCGCCGCGATCCTCGCCCCCGTGGCACCCGGCGTCGCCGCCAGGATGGCCTGGATCCCCATGCCGCTGCTGGCGCTGGTGGCCACCTCCATCTCGTTCACGTTCGTCAACCCGTTCAGCCACCAGACCAACCTGATGGTGATGGGCCCGGGGGGTTACAGCGCGCGAACTTTCGCCAAGTTCGGCGGCCCCCTCGTGCTCGTGTCGTTGGCCGCCGCCAGCGTCGTCACCTGGACCTGCTCCGGTAGCTCGTCTCCGTCTCCTGAGTAGACAGGGGACCCACAGAACTGTTCCGGTGACGTAGGCTCCCGGGTGATGTGGAGTCTCGTCATCGGGCTGGTGCGAGCCCGTACCGCGCAGGTTCTGACGATGCTCGTCCTCACCGCTCTGGCCGCCGCGGTTGCCGCGGCCGGCCCGTGGTTCGCGCTCGCGAGCATGAGCTCCGCCGCCGCGGCCGACGTCGCCGCGGCCCCGGCCGAGCAGCGCACGCTGTCGGTGCGGCAGAGCATCCACATCGACGGCGATCCCCGCGGCGCCATCGACCGGTTCATCGGGCAGGTCCGCGACATGGTCGCGCTGCCGTCTACCGAACCGGTCACCGGCCTGACGCTGTCCATGAACCTGATCCGCGGCCTCCGGACCGACACCCTGCCGGTGGCCTACCGCGACCAGTTCTGCGCCCACGTCCGGCTGCAGGGGCCGTGCCCGGCCGCCCCCGGCGAGGTGGCGATCAGCGCGACCGCCAGTCAGCGGCTCGGGCTGCGGCCCGGCGACCAGGCGATCGAACAGGTCTCGCTGGCCAGCCCGCACGTCACGTTCCGGATCGTGTCGATATACACCCCGGTCGAGCCGGACGGGCCGTACTGGAGCAACCGCCTCTTCCGCGCGTTCACCGGCCTCGACCCGGTGTTCACGCCGATCGAGACGTTCCGGCAAGAAGCGCTGGCCAACCCCACCGTCACGTACGACGTGCAGGTGCCGGAGGAACTGCTGCGCTCCGACGGCGGCTACGACCTCGCCTCGGTGCTGAACACCGCCGCCGCCCGGATGGGCCGGGAGCAGCTGTCCCTGATCAACTCCAGCGGGCCGCTGCTGACCGCGGTGGCGCGGGACCGGTCGACGGTGCGCACCACGGTCACCGTCTCGCTGGTGCAGGTGCTGATCGTGGCCTGGTTCGCGATCGGCCTGGCGGGCCGCTACACCGCGCGGGACAGACGCGGAGACACCGCCCTGCTGAAGCTCCGCGGCGCCACCCCGACCGGCCTGCTGCAGCTGGCGTGGGGCCAGCATCTGGTCCCACTGACCGCCGGCGCCATCGTCGGGCTGCCGCTCGGCTTCCTCCTGGCCCGGCTGCTGGCGGGGCCGGTCGGCAACCCGTCCGATCGGCGGTCGGCGCTGCTGTTGTCGGTGGTCGCGGCCATGGCGGTGCTGCTCGGCGCGCTGTTGGTGCTGCTCGTGCTGGAGGCCCTGGCCCAGCGGCAGCCGGTGGCCGAGCTGCTGCGACAGACCATGTCGGGTCGCGGCGACTGGAAGTCCGGACTGATCGATCTTCTGCTGATCGCGATCGCGGTCGGGGGGATCTATCAGGCCCGGGTCGGCAACGACGCGGGCGGGTTCGCCTTCGCCGCCCCGGCCCTAGTCGCCCTGGCGGTGGCGGTGCTGCTGGCCCGGCTGCTGTTCCGGATCGCCGACCGTGGCGGCGGCGCGGCCCTGCGGTCCGGCCGGCTGCGGCTCGGCCTGACCGCGGTGCAGATGTCCCGGCGGCCCGGCGCCGACCGGTTGTTCGCGCTGGTGGCCGTGGCGGTCGCGATGTTCACCACGGCGCTCGGCGGGTGGCTGGCCGACGGGGAGCACCGGGCCACCCGCAGCGCCGCCGAACTGGGTGCGCAGCGAGTGCTGACCGTGCGGGCCACCAGCCGTACGGAGCTGCAGCAGGCGGTCCGTCGCGCCGATCCGCAGGGACGGCAGGCGATGGCGGTCGTCGTCGACACCACGCAACTGCCCGCCGTTCTCGCCGTCGACAGCTCCCGGCTGGAGGCGGTCGCCCGCTGGCGTCCCGAGTTCGGCTCGGTCACGACCCTGCCGTCGGCGACCGCCGACAACCCCGGTCCGGCGCCCACGCCGGCCATCAGCGGCGACCGGCTGACCGTACGCGTGACGCACACCGGCGATGAGCCGGCCGCCCTCGGGCTCGTGGCGCAGCACGAGGCCACCGGGGTCGCGGTCCGTGTCTCCTTCGGAGTGCTCGGGGCGGGGGAGCAGACCATCAGCGCCCCGGTGACCGGCTGCACCGCCGCGCCGGGCTGCCGCATCGTGCGCTGGGAGGTGACCGCGCCCGGCCCGCTGGAACGAGCGCGGGCCGCCGAGTTCCCGACCACGGTGACCGTACGCGGGCTGACCCAGGAAAATCCGACCGCGACTGTCCTGGACGGCGCGGCCCTGTCCGACATCGACCGCTGGCGGGGCGGCGCGTCCGCCGGCGCGATGGACATCGGCACGTCGCGGGACGGCCTGCGGATGGCGGTCGACGAGAACCTGACCGGCTTGGCCCTGGCCGACTACCGGGTCTGGGCCGTCGACGTCGGGGTGCCGCTGCCGGTCGTGCTCGGCGGCGCGGTGCCCGACGGCTGGAGGTTCGGGGAGCCGGGCCTGTCGTTGCTGGGCGACGGGATCACCCCGGTACGGGTGGCCGGCACCGCCCGGGCGCTGCCGGTGCTCGGCTCCGACGGGGTGCTGACCGACCTCGACGCGACCCGGCGGATCATCGGTGACGCCGCGACCGGGGGGACCTTCCAGGTGTGGCTGTCCCCGGACGCCGGGCCGGGCGTGATCGCCGCGCTCGAGCGCAACGGGCTGGCCGTCCTGGGCGACGAGTCAGTCACCGGGCGGGCGAGCCGGCTGGCGCAGCAGGGCCCGTCGGCTGGTTCCCGGTTCGTGCTGCTGGCCACGACGATCGGAGTGCTGCTGGCGGCGCTGTCCATCGCCGTCGCCGGGGCGGTCGACTGGCGTACCCGGCTCGGCGAGATGACCGCCCTGCGGGTGCAGGGCCTGCCGCACCGGGCCGCGGTCGTGGCCAGCTGGGCCGGCACCGCCGGGCTGGTCCTCGCCGCCGTCGCCGGGGGCCTGATCGCGGCGGTGCTGGCCCGGCCACTTGCGCGTACCGCCTTGCCGCCGTTCTCCGACGGGTGGGCCGTGCTCGCCCCGCCGGGCCCGCTGAGCGCCGCCGCGGTCGCGCTGGCCGCACTGGTGGCCCTCGCCCTGCTGGGCCTCGCCGGCTGGCTGTCGACGCTCACCCTGCTGCGCCGCGTACGCGAGGGGACCCCGTGATCTCACTCGTGCTCGCCATGCTCTGGTCCCGCCGTGGCCAGGCTCTCACCCTGGCCCTGCTCGCGCTCTGCGCGGTCGCGGCCGCGGTCGCGGCGCCGGCCTATCTGACCGCGGCCGACCGGGCGGTCGCGGTGGGCCAGATCGCCAACGCGAGCTCGGCCGAGCGCAGCCTGGCCATCGTCGGCGTGCAGAACGACCGGGACGACGGCAATCAGATCGACTTCAAGGACATCGGCTCGGCCCTGATCGAGGTGCCCGGATTCTCCTACGTCTACGCGGCGGAGTTCACCGCGATGGGCCTCGAGCCGGGCCGGCAGAACGCGAGCCGGCTCGTGTTCCGCCAGGACACCTGCTCGCACGTCCGGATGGTCAGCGGTCGCTGCCCGGCCGCCGAGGGCGAGGTGATCGTCGGGGCGGCGACCGCCGACCGTCTGCACCTGCCGGCCGGCTGGCCGGCCACCCTGCGGGCGACCAAGTACAGCAACGATCCGAACAAGCCCGGCTACGTCCCGGACGGCAAGCCCAAGCAGCTGGTGATCACCGGGGTCTACCGGGTGACCGCGCCCGACGCGACGTACTGGGGTACACACGGATACTTCACCGCGGTCTCCGGGCTCGGGCCGGGCGAGCCGATCTTCACCAACGCGGCCACGTTCGACTCCATGGACCACGGCGACACCGCCAAGGCCATCGACGGCACGGCCGGCCCGGATGCGCTCGACCCGGACAACCTCGGCGCGCTGCGCGGTGGCCTGGCCACGCTGGACTCGGATCCGGCCGAGCTCGGCGCGTCGCTGCAGATCACGACCGAGATTCCGGCCATGCTCGACCGGATCGAAGCGGGCCGGGCCGCGGCCCATGTGCTGGTGCCCGTGCTCGCGGTGCCGCTGGTGCTGCTCGCCTGCTTCAGCATCTTCCTGGCCGTCGGCTACGGCATCGAGGCCCGGCAGCCGGAGCTCGCGGTGGTCGCGCTGCGCGGCGCCCGCTGGTGGACCCGCTGGTGGCTCGCGATCGGCGAGAACATCGCCGCCGTGGCGGCGGGCGCGGTCGCGGGGTGCGTCGCCGCTCAACTGATGGTCAACGCCGTCTCGACCGCCCGCCTCGGCGTCGGGGTGGACCCGGGCTGGAGCTCGTTGCAGTACGCGCCGTACGCCGCGCTGGCCGCGCTCGCCGCGGCCGTCCTCGCCCAGCGCCGGCAGCTGCTCCGCCCGGTCGCCACCCTGCTGCGCCGCAACGCCGTCGCCGTCCCGCGCGTGCCGGCTGTCGAGGCGGTGGTCGTGCTGCTCGCGGTCATGGCCACGGTGCAGCTGGTGCTCTCCGGCGGCACCCTGACCGGAGTCGGCCTGCTGGCGCCCGCCTTCCTCATGCTGGCCATCGCGGTGCTGGCCGCCCGCCTGTTGCTGCCGGCCGTCACCCGGTACGCCGTACGCGCGCTCGCCCGGGGCCACCTCGGCGCCGCGCTGGCCGCCTTCCAGCTGTCCCGCCGTCCGGGCGCCCAGCGGCTCTTCGCCCTCCTTGTCGCCACGGTCGCCGTGGCCGGGTACGCCGCCTGCGCCATCGACGTGGCGAACGGCGGCCGCACCGTGCAGTCCCGTCTCGGCATCGGCGCCGACCGGGTGCTCGACGTCGGCAACTCGGTCTTCCGCAGCCAGCTGCTGACCGCGGTCCGCAACGTCGACCCCGACGGCCGGTTCGCGATGGCGGTCGTGCGGCTGCCCAAGCTCGGCCCCACCGAGCCGCCCGGCCTGGCCGTCGACGCGACCCGCCTGGCCGCGGTCGCCAACTGGCCGTCCGGTGACCTTTCGGCGGCCGGCGTGGCGAACCGGCTGCATCCACAGGCCGTGGCGCCGCCGGTCTTCACCGGTTCGCCGATCGCCCTCGAGGCCACCGGCAGCGGCCTGGACGCGGATCAGGGGCTCCGGCTCGAGGCCGCGGTCTCGTCGACCACGGGGGCGGGCGACGCGGTCGTCCAGCTCGGCAAGCTCCGCAACGGGCTGTTCCGCTACCAGCAGCGGGTCGCGGCCTGCGAGAAAGGCTGCCGGCTCAACGGCCTCCAGATCGTCCAGGGCGGCCCGATGGGCAAGGTCACCGGCCGACTGGTGCTGCACTCGCTCAGCACGGCCGACCCGACCGGTCCGCTCACCGATCCGGCCCGCTGGCGAATGGCCCGGCACGGTACCGTCGGCGCCGACCCGGCCGGCCTGAGCATCACCCTGGCCGCGCCCGACGGCCTGCAGGGCGGGGCCTGGATCAACCCGGCCGACACGCCGTACCCGCTTCCCGCCGTCTGGTCGGGCGCCGCCCCGCTCGCCGGTTCGATCACCGGCGCGGGTGGCGGCCCGCAGCCGATCGCGCCGGCCGGCACGCTGTCGGCGGTGCCTGGGCTGGGTCGCCACGCCACCCTGGTCGATCTGGAGTGGGCCGACCGTCTCGCCGTCGACGCCGGCCGGGCCCTCGAACCCCAGGTCTGGCTGAGCCCGCGGGCGCCCGACGACATCGTCGACCGGCTCTCCGCGCAGGGCCTGCGGATCACCGGCGACACCCGGGCCGACCAGGTCGGCCGTCAGCTCGACCGGCAGGGCCCGGCGCTGTCGCTCTGGTTCTACGCCCTGGCCGGCGTGCTGTCGGTCCTGCTCGGCGGGGGCGCGCTGGTGCTGGCGGCCGCGGTGGACCGGGCTCGCCGGGTCGAGGACCTGTCGGCGCTGCGCGGCCAGGGGCTGAGACGGGGCCCGCTGGGCCGGGCGACGAGTTGGACCTACCCGGTGCTGGTCGCGATCGCCACCGTGGTCGGGCTGGTCACCGCCCTGATCGCGTGGCTGGCGACCGGCTGGGCCCTCCCACTGGCCGGCATCGAACCGCCCGACCTGCCCCTGCCGGCCTGGCCCGGGGCGCTCACCGTGCTCGAGGCGACGGTGATGGCGTTCCTGTTCCTCGTTCTCGTGGCGGCTGCCACGGGCCGGGATCTGCGCCGCCGAGTCATCGGGAAGAAACGACCGGGGTAGGGGTGCCCACCTTGCGGTAGGCACCCCTTCCGGATCACCGGTAGGTGATGTCGCTCCTGTTGACCTTGCAGTTGCTGGTGTTCCAGCCCTCGCCGAGGTAGATCGGCTCGCTTGCCCTTGGCGACGCCTTTGTACATGCCGCAGACGACGGCGCCGGGGTTGACGGTGACGCGCGTGATGGTGGCGGTGTCGCCCCAGTTGGTGTTGATGCCGACGACGTAGTCGACGCCGGTCAGCAGCACATTGCCGTAGCTGGTGCCGCTGGCCTTTGCTGGAGCCGTCGGGCCGCCGCCGAGGCTCAGGTTGTCAGCGGCCAAAGCGCAGGAGATCGGCAGCATCAGCGTGATCGCCGCCGCGGCGAGCGCGGTAGCTCCTCCAGCGACCCATCGGAGCGCGATTGGTCTCTTCATCGGTGTGTCGCCTCGTAGTCGAGAGCGCCGTGGCGTGGGTGGATTGGCCACAGGTAAGCGCTTTCCCGAGGATGGAGTCCGGTCGATATCAGAACAAGCACGTGCCAGATTTATGATGATATATGGTCTCATGCAGGTTGGCAAAGACCGGCTGCACGGGGCGGCGCGCCGGGCCGGGAAGATCCGGCCGACGTCGTGACGGCCACCAGGCCGCCGGCCCCAGCAGGGCGGTCATCCCGGGTATCAGCACCATCGAGGTGACGAAGGCCAAGATCAGTACGCCGAAGGCCACCGCGAACCCCGATCTGCTGGAGCAGCGTCGACAGTGTCAACGTGGCGAAACTACCGGCAAGGATCAGGCCGGCTGCCGGGACCGACGGACCGGTGTACCTGATCGCTCGGCGTACGGCCTGACGCGCCGGAGCACCGCCGAGCATCTCCTCGCGCAGCCGCGAGATCATCAGTACGTTGTAGTCGGTGCCGATCGAGGCGACGAACAGGTAGACCACCAGCGGGAGCTGGAAGCTCAGCCCGGGCCGGCCCGCGAGGACCTGGAACACCACGACCGCGCCGCCGAGGGTGGCGAGGAATCCCAGCACGACGCCGCCCATCAGGTAGAGCGGTGCGACGAAGCTGCGCACCAGCAGCAGGATCAGCGCGATCAGGGGCGCCCGGGAGCAGTCCGGTCACGCTCTGATCCAGCTGTAGGCCGGTCAGGTGCGCGGCCAGCACCAGCGCGCTCGACGCCGCGCCGCCCACGAAGATCACGGCGAGGACGGTGACCAGGGCGACGACCCAGCTGCGGAAGATCAGCAGAAGCAGGAGCAGGATCACCACCAGCATCCCGACCTGGACCAGCAGGACTCGCGTTCGGTGTCGACCACCGCGGCCGCGTCGCCGGTGAGGGAGATCCGCAGGCCGGTCCCGCGTACCGCGTCGCGGACGTGCGCCCGCAGGAGTTTCGTCGAGGCCACGACCTCCGGGCTGGCCGTCGGCTGGTCGAACGCCGCCTGTCCGATCATCACCTTGCCGTTGGGCGAGCGGGTTCCCGGATCGACCTGGACGCCGACGAGCGGGTTCTTCAGGTTGTTCGGCAGCTTCGCCGGAGCCTGCCGGCGAGCGTCGTCGGCGATAGCGACGGCGCGCTCGATGTCGGGCGGAGTGAGTGGTCCTCCATCGACGCGGGTGACCACGAGCTGCGCGCTGACCCCGGGAGGCCGGGGAAAGGCGCGGTCGGCGATGGCTTGGGCGGGGGTCGACTCGTACCGGTCGGGCAGGAAGGCGGTCTGCGCGGACGTACTCGTCTGCCAATGCTGGAACTGAGCGAGCACGCTGACGCCGGTCAGGGCCGAGATGACCAGGACCCAGCCGACAATGATCCACACCGGGTGGCGGACCACCCAGGGGGAGTGAACATGATGAGAGCTCCCTCATACGGAATCGAATTGATCCGGCCCAGCCTCATCACGCCCGTTGCGCGGCCGTTGTACGCCGGCCCCGCCCGCAACAACGGTGCAACCGGCCGCGCCAAGGCTCCGCGGCCATGATGTCTCTGCATCGGATGTCCCCCACGCTCGCCTGCGTGATCTGGACACGTTGTCGACTGTCTCGCCCGACCGCATGAACCAGAACTGTTCCCGGAATTCGGTCTCGTCCTCGTTCAGGAGCCGGAAGATGTCCTCGGGCGCACGGCCCGAGAAGGAACATGGCCTGACGTCGCCTTGACGCACCCGCTGCGCGTCCGAGCGCATGTGCCGGGAGAACGACGGGATTTGGACGACGTTGTCGTCAGTGGTCAGCCATCTGCCGGCAGCCCAAAGGTCGACGATGCGGAGTGAGGGCGACTTCACCTCGCCTACCTCGACGGCGAACGTGGCTCGGTCACCGATCTGCTGTGTCAATGAGACGGCGAGGCTAGCATCATCCCATCGCTTCCAGGACCGAATACTACGCTCTGTAACGCCTCGAAGCCCTCGGGTGCGCGATGAACGCGGCAGAACAATGCACTCCATCTTGGCGAATCTGACCCCCGGTCGAATCAATTCTTGAGTCACCCGTGTAGGCCGTCGACGCTAAGCCATTCCTGCTCGAATCACGGCTGCATCGGCCGCGGTGTCACCGTAGGCGTCGGGAGATCAGGGGCTGGTCGGCCCGCAGCGCCGACCCGGTCGACCTGCCCATCTTCCTAGAGCGCAGCTGATGGATCATCACGCATTACGGTGATCGATCGTTGGCGGGTTGTGGCTGGTGATTTGAGTGATCAGGAGTGGGGGCGGCTGGAGCCGTTGCTGCCGAGCTTGACGCCGCGGCGTGGCGGTCGGTGGCGTCCGCATCGGCAGGTCATCAACGGGATCTTGTGGCGTATCGACAACGGCGCGAAGTGGGACCAGATCCCGGAGCGCTATGGGCCGGCGAAGACCTGCTATGACCGATTCGCCCGGTGGGTCACGTCCACCGAAGTGGTGTATGACCTGGACTTCTAGGGACAAAGGAGGCGGCCACCGCAGATCCTTCGGATGGATTGAAGATCACGAAGGAGAGACCTGCGATGGCCGCAACAGAGAGTGTGAACGTCACCGGGCTGCTGAGCGAGCATCTGGAATCGGCGAGCCCTGATGTGCTGCGGGCGATGGTGAAAGCGTTCGCTGACGCGTTGATGTCGGCCGAGGCTGACGCGTTGTGCGGGGCCGGCTACGGCGAACGCAGCGTGGAGCGGACCAACTCGCGTAACGGCTACCGGCAGCGGGAGTGGGACACCCGGGCCGGCACGGTCGAGCTGGCGATCCCGAAGCTGCGGACCGGGTCGTACTTCCCGGACTGGCTGCTGGAACACCGCCGGCGGGCCGAGCAGGCCCTCGTCTCGGTGGTGGCCACCAGCTACCTGCTGGGCGTCTCGACGCGGCGGGTGGAGAAGCTGGTCGAGCAGCTCGGGGTCAAGCAGTTGTCCAAGAGCCAGGTCTCGGAGATGGCCCGCCATTTGGACGCGCAGGTCGAAGCGTTCCGTAACCGGCCGCTGGACGCCGGCCCGTACACGTTCGTGTGGGTCGACGCCCTGGTGATCAAAGTCAGGGAGCACGGCCGCACGGTCAACGTGCACGCTCTGGTCGCGGTCGGGGTCAACGCCGACGGCGGCCGGGAGGTGCTCGGCCTGGACGTGTCCTCCGATGAGGACGGGGCCGGCTGGCTGGCGTTCCTGCGCAGCCTGACGGCCCGCGGCCTGTCCGGGGTCCGGCTCGTGGTCTCCGACGCGCATCGCGGCCTGGTCTCGGCGATCGGCGCGGCGCTGCCCGGCGCGCAGTGGCAACGCTGCCGCACCCACTACCTGCGTAACCTGCTCGCCAAGGTGCCCAAGAGCGCGCAGCCGTGGGTTGCCACCCTGGTCCGCACGATCTTCGACCAGCCTGACGCCACGGCCGTCAGCCAGCAGTTCGACCGGGTCCTGGACACGATCGCCGCGAAGTTCCCGGACGCCGCCGAGCACCTCGACGACGCCCGCGGTGACCTGCTCGCCTTCACCGGCTTCCCCCGCGAGCTCTGGCGCCAGATCTGGTCGAACAACCCGCAGGAACGGCTGAACAAGGAGATCCGCCGCCGCACCGACGTCGTCGGGATCTTCCCGAACCGGGCCGCGATCATCCGCCTCGTCGGCGCCGTGCTCGCCGAGCAGACCGACGAATGGGTCGAAGGCCGCCGCTACATGGGCCTCGACATCCTCCGCAAAGCACGACTGACCACCATTGATACCGCACAACCCGACACCGAAATCACCGAAACAACCGCAATCGCCGCATAAGATCAACACACACGGATCGCGCTGGCCGCCTCTTAGACCCTGGTAAATAAAGAGGTTCGGGTGGTCGGCGACCAGGGCAGAGACGATGGTCGCGGTCATGTTCGGCGTGGTGGCGCGACATGAGGAAGGGCCCTCGGTAGGAGCGAAGGTGGCTAGGTTGTGAGCATGGTGACGATGGCAACGATCCGGCCGGCTCGGACCGTGATGATGTCGATGCCTCGGGCCACGGGTGCGTTCTCGGGGCCGAAGGCCCAAGCCAGCGCCCCGGTTTCCGCGCCGGCGTAGCGCGGGCCGTCGTCCGTGAAGGCGAAGGCCGGCGGCGCCTTGTCGAGCAGCTCGCGCGCCTTATCCTCGAGAGCGTTCCAGCCGCGAGTCACGCCCTCCGGGTCGGTGAACTCGATGTCCTCGGCGTAGATCTGCTCGATCATCGCCCGGCGCTTGTTGGCGTCCCGGTTGCCGAAGACCTCGTGCAGGTTCGCCGCCAGTAGGTCGCTGACAGTGCGCATGTCGGCCAGCGTACGCCGACCCATCAGACCCCGATAAATATGGGTTTCAGGTGTGTTGGTGGCGGGCGAGGCGCCGGGTCATGATGATGATCATGGACCATTGGACCATCGCGGCGTGGTGCTGTGGCAGGCGTTCGTAGTCGCGGACGGTGCGCCGGCAGCGGTTGATCCAGGAGAATGTCCGCTCGACGGCCCATCTGCGGTGCAGCACCACGAAGGTGTTCTGCCCGGCCAGTTTCGCCACGATCTGCACCCTCAGCCGTAGTTGATCGGCGGCCCAGCCGACGAGTTGGCCGGCGTAGCCGGAGTCGGCCCAGACCAGCCGGATGCCGGGGAAACAGGCGTGCAGGGCCCAGAGCAGCGGGCGGGCGCCGTCGCGGTCTTGCGTACCGGCGCCGGTGACCAGCACTGCGAGCAGTAGCCCGCAGGTGTCGACGGCGATGTGGCGTTTACGGCCGTTCACTTTCTTGCCGTTATCCCGGCGCCGGGATAAGGACAATTATCTGGGGCGGTCGGTTATGCCGGGCCAGGCCTTTCTGACGTGGTGCCGGAGCGGTTGGCCCGGCATAACTACAGGTTTTCCAGAAAAGCCAGGAGCGTGTCGGAATTTGTCAAGATCGGTGAGACCAGTGGGTGTTAAGCAGCGAGGGTCATGGCCTCGGGCTGGTCGGTGGCGGGTTCGGGTTTGTTGATCCAG
>NZ_JBITDW010000048.1:0-14270 GCF_044454685.1 Actinoplanes sp. NPDC051513 | reverse complement strand
CGCCGGCCCCGCGCACCCCAACTGCCCGACCAAGCCTGGATCAACCAGCCAGCAACACAGGCACAAACCGTCTCAATTTGACTTGACAAATACCGAAGAACCTCGTGGTGGCTGCCAGCTCGTCGCCGTCGTCGATGTGATGGGTGAGTATGTGGATCGGGACGCCGTCGTGGTGGTCGCCGTGCCAGCGGTCGGCAAACTCGAAGGTGCGCCGTCCGGCGATGACGGCCCCGGTCGCCGAGGCCTCCTGGAAGACGCGTCCGCTGGGCCCGGCGGACATGCGGTCGTCGAGCCAGTTGAACAGCCGGCCGCCGTTGCGGCCGAGGCCCTGACCCTTCCGGTCGTCCGGTCCGGTGATGAAGCCGTCGAGGGACATGGACATGTAGAGCCGGATCGGCCGGTCATCATCGCTTCACCTCATAGCGCAGGTGAAGCGTCTTCGGCGCCTCCAACGTTCGGACCAGGTCCAGTTCGATGTGTTCGGGTGGTAGGCCCTCGAACAGGAGCCGACCCTGGCCGAGCAGGACCGGCATCAGCTGGATCTCGATGACGTCGAGCAGTCCGGCCTTCAGGCACTCCTGGGCTGTGTAGGCACCGTGCAACATGACATCCCGACCGCCCGCGGCCGCCTTCGCCTGCTCCACGCACGCCGCGATGCCCTCAGTCACATAGTGCACCCGCTCGTGGGGGTTGTCCGCCGGAGCCTTGTGGGTGGGTACGAAGATCGGCACACCGTCGTGATGGTCGCCGCCCCAGTAGCGGGCGAAGTCGCCGGTTCGCCGCCCGGTGATGACGGCACCGGTCGCCTTCGACTCGTCGAACACGATCTGGCTCTGGCTGCTGCTCGGCCGGAACTCAGCGACCGTGGGGCCAGGGCCGAGCCACTCCATCAGCCGCATGCCGCCGACGCCGGCCGGTTTCCTCGTTGTGACCGGGGCCGGTGATGAATCCGTCCAGGGACATCGCCATGTACAGGATGACGCGAGCCATGACTCCTCTGTTCGCCTTGATCACCGCTCGAGGCCAGGCCCGTAGGGAGACCGAGGCCTTGACCGAATCCGGCATCCTCACGCCGACTGTTGTTGACCTTCGTATGGCACCGCGGGCGTGGGTGGACCGATGCGGCGCGGACCACGCTCACCTGGCAGCACGCCATTCGCTGCCCGATATCCCGGTCACCGCCGGACTTGGTGGCCGGCAGCCTGCAGTACCTCGGAAGCCTCATCCAATCGATCGGTCGGGACGAGGACGAGGTCGCCGTCGTAGCTCGAAACCACCCAGACCGGCAGGTCACCGGCCGCCAGCGGTGCCACGATCGCGCTCAGCATCCCAGTCGCCTGCACGTCATGGGCCGCGTCACCGTTCCACAGTGCCGACCATGCATCTTCGCCGGTGTCGTCGCGCCGCATCACTGTGGATCCGTCCGGACCGAACACAACGGCGAGGAGGTCCGCTCGCGGTATAACCTCGGTGACGTCTGCCGGACGATCAAGGACGTAAGAACCGTCGAGCACACGCAACGTCTGGTGGTCGGCCACGGACATCGTCAGATCCTCCATCTTGGGGTTATCACGTACGCCCGATCTGTGACCAGGCGGTGTCGGGTACGTCGCGGGCGGGAAGCGCCCGCTCAGTCGTCGGCGGCGTGAACTGCGGCGGCGATCGGCTCGAGTCCCGCGATCAGCTCGTCGAGCTCATCAGCGCTGAGCACGTCGTACGGCGGTGCCGCCAGCTCGTCGGTGAGGGCGTCGATCCGCTGTCTGGTCGCCCGGCCGGCGTCGGCGAAGCCGCCGGCGGCGTCCACGAGACCGCGGCCGCGCAGCCCGTCGACGACGGCGGCCAGCTGGGCCTTGGGCAGGTGGTGGATCCGGTCGAACTCCTCCGCCCGCATGCCGAGGGACAGAGCCATGAGGACGTGGGCCTCGGTGCCGCCGATGCCGTGCGCGACGAGGGCGGCGTTGTGGCCGTCGCCGCGGTGCTCGCGCAGCAGCGTCGCCGCGTGCCAGAGCCTGGCCACCGGCTCCTCGGGCACGTCCAGCGCCCGAAGCCCGGCATACAGGACTCGGCCCTCGGTCGGCGCGCTGAGCGCTGCCCGGGTGGCGAGGCCGGCGACCCGCGCCAGAGCGGGGGAGTCGGCGAGCTCTCCGATCCTCTGTCGCAGCGCGGTGGCGCTGCCCCGCTCGCGCACGGCGATGGCCTCCTGCGGGGTGGTCTTCGCCCAGACCCACGGAATGTGGCGGGCCACCTCGCCGTCGGCGAAGTTGTAGAAGACCGCGTGCACCACCTCGGCCGATGCGAGCCCCAGCGGGGCGGCCCGGCCGGCGAAGTATCCGTCCCAGTAGTTGCGCATGCCGAGGGCCAGGAACGCCTTGGTCGGCACGTCGGAGAAGGTGACGGTGGCGATCGGCTCGACGAGCTCGAACATGCGGTGGATCTTGGCGATGGGGTGCGGCATCGGTCAGCATCTCCTGTGGTCGTCAGAGCGCCTCGCGTTCTCGGGTTGCCGCTGACTACGGCGGTGATCAGCTCGTGGGGGCGGCAGTTGGCGCGTCGGGTGGCTCGGGCGTCGGCTGTGTTGTGCCGATGGGCGGCACGCGTAGCCCGGCCAGGATGACGACCGCGAGTGTGGCGAGGAGGACGGCGCTGACGAGGGCGACGACGTGCAGTGCACTGGTGAAGGCCCCATGCGCCTGCTGGAGCAGTTCCGTGCCGGCTTGGCCGGGCTGCTTCTGCGCCGCCGCTACCGCGGCCGCGATGCTTTCGCGTGCGGCGTTGGGCACGCCGTCGGTGATCTGGCCGCGATACACGGCTGTACCGATGCTGCCCAGGAACGCGATGCCCAACGCGTACCCGAACTCGTTGCCGGTCTGGGCGATGCCGGCCGCCGATCCGGCCTTCTCCGGGGGTGCGGCGCTGATGACGAGGTTGGTGCCCAGGCTGACCAGCGGGCCGCCGCCGATGCTGGCGAGGGTGAAGCCGATCATCAGGGCGACGAGCCCGGACGACGTGTGGACCTGGGTGATGACCAGCAGGCCGGCTATCGCGATGGCCAGGCCGGCGGCGAACAGGACCCCGGGGCGGGTGCGGTGCGCGAGTTGCGGGGCTACCTGGTAGCTCACGATGGCGGCGACCATGGCGGGCAGCAGGGCCAGGCCGGCCCGCAGCGGCGAGAGACCGGCCACGAGTTGGAAGTACTGGGCGACGAAGACCATGGTGCCGCCGGTCAGCATGGAGTACATCAGCATGCCGGTCAGCGTGATGGTGAACGCGCTTCTGGTGAACAGGCTGAGGTCCAGCAGCGGGTCGGCCAGCCGGCGCTGGCGGCGCAGGAACAGCACCCCGACCGCGACGCCGACGACGAAGACCGCGATCGGCGTGGGTCGCCACCCGTGCCGGGCCACTTCCTTGAGCCCGTAGATGATCGGCAGGATCGCGGCCAGCGACAGCGCGACGCTGGTCGGGTCGAGCCGGCCGGCGTGCGGGTCGCGGTACTCGGGCAGCAGCACCGGCCCGGCCACGAGCAGCAGCACCATCGCCGGCACACCCAAGAGGAACACCGAGCCCCACCAGAAGTGATCGAGCAGCGCCCCACCGGCCAGCGGACCGAGGATGGCACCGGCAGTGAAGCACCCGACCCACATGCCGACCGCGGCGGCGCGCTGCTTCGGGTCCCGGAACAAGTTCATGATCAACGCCAGGGTGGACGGCGTCAGCGTCGCGCCGGCGATCCCCAGCCCGGCGCGGGTCAGGATCAGCATGGTGGGGTTCACCGAGTACGCGGCCAGCACCGACGTGACGCCGAACGCGGCCGCGCCGATCAGCAGCAGCCGGCGGCGGCCGATCCGGTCGCCGAGGGTGCCCATGGTGATCAGGAACCCGGCGACCATGAACCCGTACACGTCCATGATCCACAACTGTTCGGTGCTACTCGCCCCCAGATCCCGGCTCAAGCGCGGCAGCGCCAGCAGCATCACGAAGGTGTCCAGCGCGACCAGCAGCGTGGGCAGAGCCAGCACGGCGAGCGCGATCCACTCCCGGCGGCCGGCACGCGGGGGCGCGGACGGATGGTCAATGGTCAGAGTCGCAGTCACGACCGATTCCTTTCTTGTTCATGACGTCCGCTCACCGGATGGGGATGGGCAATGCGGGGAGGGTGTCGTCGTGCCGGGCGTTGATCGCGTCACCGGCATGAGGTGGTTGCGGGACGCAGGCGCACTCGCTAATCGACGCGGGTTCGGTGGTCGTTGGCGAGGCCGTGCAGTGGGCATGACTGTCTCGGCTCGCGTGGGCACAGGACCCACACGTCGGTCGCTGTCGCCCGGTAGAGGCGGTAGGGGGAGGATCCGGTCACGTCCTCCCGGGTCAGCGTGGTGCCGCCCCGGTCGCCGGGTCCGGGGTACACCTGCAGTCCGCGCTCAAGGTCGTCGTCTTTCACCTCGCCCGCGGTCCCGACCGCGTAAAGTGCACGACCGTGGAAGGGTCGTACGCTCGAGTCGAACACGACGATGCTCACGTGCGGGCGTTCGGTCAGGTTGCCTGAATGCGCGGTGTCGGTGCGCGACAGCCAGTAGAACTGCCGCAGGCCGGATGCGGCGAAGTAGACGGGTGAGGTCCAGGGCCGGCCGTCCGGGTCGACCGTGCCAAGGGTCAGGAAACCATTCGTGTCGAGCAGTGCCCGCGCATGCGCGGCGATGTCGTCGGCTGTCACCGTGAAATGCCCTCCTGTCGGACGATCGGTATCGCAGGTGGGTTGAGCCTCGTCAGATAGACCGGGTGGGCCGGACGAACTCATCGGGGGATGCCCGGCCCGTTGCCCCGGGCGGCGGCCGGCCCGGTGACGTCTGCGCTGATTCGGGTCATGCGGCCATCCTGGCCGTACGGGGACCGGGCGCGGCAGATGCGGATGTGGTCGGCTGACGATGACGAACATCATCGCCGTAGCGCTGATGTTGGTATCTACATGGCGAGGCCGGCGGTCGTCGATAATGTCCTCGGCGGGACGAGGCGGAGGAGGGCACGTGCTCAGGGTGCTGATCGCGGAGGACATGCACATGATCCGCGGTGCCCTGGTCGCGCTGCTCGCCTTGGAGGACGACATGCGCGTGGTCGCCGAGCTGGAGCGCGGCGACGAGATCGTCGCCGCCGCGCTGCGTACCCGCCCGGACGTCGCCGTCGTGGACATCGACCTGCCCGGGGCTGGATGGGCTCAGCGCCGCCGAGCGGCTGCACGAGCAGATGCCGGAATGCCGCACGGTGGTGCTGACCGGGCTGAGCCAGCCGGGCAACCTGCTGCGGGCGCTCAAGGCCCACGTGCGCGGGTTCATCGTCAAGGACGCACCCGCGCAAACCCTCGCCGACGGCATCCGCCGGGTCCACGCCGGCGAGCGAGTCATCGACCCGGACCTGGTCGCCGCCGCCCTGGAAACCGGCAGTAGCCCGTTGACGCCCCGGGAGGCCGACGTGCTGCGCGCCGCCGAGCGCGGCCTGCCCACCGAGCGGATCGCCTCGACGCTGTCGCTCTCGCCGGCCACGGTGCGTAACTACCTGTCCAACGCGATCAGCAAGGTCGGCGCGAGCAACCGCATCGACGCGATCCGGATCTCCAGCAATGCCGGCTGGCTCTGACACCGCGCTGCACGCCCGCCCGCGGCCGTCGCGTGCCGTACCCACCGTGCCAGCTATGGTCGTGACCTGGCCGGACATGACCGAACGCCGCGTTGTGGCCGCGCTAGCCTGGTCTCTCGACGCACGCGGACGGAGGCGCACGCTGACCAATCTGAACTATTCCGACCGGACTATCCGGCTGCTCACCGTCGCTCCTCTCGCGGTGCTTGCTGCCGGCGTCGGGGTCCAGCTCGCGCAGACGCCGATCTACAACGGCGGCGCGCACAGCACGCTGCTGACGGTCGTTCTCATGGCCTGCTACCTGCCCATGGTGGGATACCAGGTATGGAGTGCCGCGCACTTGCGGCGCCCGCGCGGGGGCTGGTGGATGTTCGCCGCGACGGCTGTCATCATCGCCGCCGGGGTGCTTCTGATCGGCAACGAATGGCAACTGACCATCGCGCACCTGCTCGTGTCGGCACTGATCGTGTTGCCCCGGCGCTAGTCGGTCGTGGTCGGCTGCGTGGTCCTGGCCGCCGCGGTGCCGGTTGATCTGCTGGTGGATCCCACACCGAACCCTCTCTGGAAGGTGCTCGTCATCGTGCAGCGCGCCGGGGCGGTGCTCGTGCCGACGTGGTTCGCGGGCGCGCTGCGCGAGCTACGAGCGACCAGGCAGATCCTCGCCGATCAGGCCGTGCTGCGGGAGCGCGGCCGGTTCGACCGCGAGCTGGTCCGCACGGTGGGTGACTCCCTGCAGACGTTAGCCAGTCGCGGTGCGACCGCCGCCGCCCTGGCCGGCACCGACCCCGACGGTGCCCGGCGCGAGCTGCGGGTGATGGTGGACAGTTCCCGCCGCACGCTGGCCGAGGCACGTCGCCTGATTCGCACGTACCAACGGGTGCCGTTGCGCGCCGAGCTGGACACCGCGGTGACGCTGCTGTCGGCCGCTGGCGTATCGGCCCGGCTGGTTTTACCCGACAACGGCCTGCCACGGTACGCGGACACCGAATTGCGGGAGGCGCTGCGCGCCGCCGTGGACCGCCTGCTCCGCGAGCAGCCCGCGCGGGCGTACGTCATCACCCTGGACGCGTCCACCGGCTACTCCCGGCTAACCGTGGCAGCGGACGGCGCCGCGCGGTGACCGGTGACCGCACTACCCATGGCATCTTGCGGTGGGCGTCCGTGCTCAACCTGGCGATGCACCTGGCGCTGCTCGTGATGGCGCCCATCCTGGTAGCGACCGAGGCCATCGGCCGGCACACCGCGGACCAGGTCGCGTTCGCCATCATCGTCGGCGGCGTCCTCGCTGCCATACATCTACGACACCTGCGCGCCGCGACGAGGGGCGACCGCCCGGCGGTGTGGCCGTTGACTCTCACGTTGCAGGTGGTGCTCGTCTACGCACCGTTGCTTTGGCTGGGACCGGACTGGGTGAGCACCCAGCTGCCCCTGACCGCGTCCATGATGCTGCTGCTGCCCCGTCCGTGGGGCCCGGTCGTCGGGTTCACCGGGCCGTGTCTGGTCAGCGGGATCGCGTACTTCTTCCTGACGTCCCAGACCTTGTCCTTCCGGGACACGATCCTTGAGATGGTGTACTTCGCCATCAGCTTCGTCGTGTTCGTCCTGATGCTGTATGGCACGGCCCGCCTCGTCCGGTTGGTCAATGAGTTGTACCGCAGCCGCACCGAGCTGGCCGAGCTGGCCGCCGATGAGGAACGCGTCCGCGTCTCTCGAGACCTGCACGACCTGCTCGGCCACAGCCTGTCCGCGATCTCCCTCAAGGGCGACCTGGCCGTCCGGCTGCTGTCGATGGATCCCGACCGCGCACGCGACGAGATCACCAGCCTCACCGAACTGGCCCGCTCGACCCTGCGTGACGTGCGAGCCGTCACTCGCGACGAGCACCAGGTGACGCTGCGACAGGAGATCGCCGCCGCGCAGGGCCTGCTCGCCGCGGCCGGCGTCGACACCCGCATCGACGTCGACAGCACCAACCTCGCCCTGTCCGACGACGCGCAGCAGGTGTTGGCCTGGGCGGTCCGCGAAGCCACCACCAACCTGCTGCGCCACAGCGACGCCACCACGTGCACGATCACGCTCACGCACGCCGCCGGCACGATAGCGCTGGACATCCGCAACGACGGCGTACGGCAACCACTGCCCGGCGACGGATCCGGGCTGGCCGGACTCAAGGACCGCGCAGCCCGCGCCGGCGGATCGGCCAGCGGACAGGTGTCCGGCGACGACGAATTCCACCTGCGTGTCGAACTTCCCGAGACGAGCACCTTGATGAAGCACCCGTAATCCCGCGTGGAACTCGGGGCGCCCTCGCGAGGCACCGGACAACGGAAGCATGCGCGGCCGACCAGCACGCACTCGCCCCGACGATCGTCACCCACGACATCCGCATCGCCCACGGCGACGAAGGCCGACGACTCGCCCCGATACAGGCACAAGCGATTCTCGATGTCCTCGCCTGGGGTCCGTAACGCGAACGGTGTTTCTGGCATTCGGTTAGTAGAGCTCGGCGGCCGGCCAGCGGTCACCGAACGTGACGGCGAATGCGTTGATCACTGGCTTCCAGCGCATCGTCCATCGTGTACGGCCTTGCGGGTGCCGGAAATCCCATCCGTGCTGGTCAAGCGACATACTCGTATTCGTGGAGGATGCCGCCGAGCCGGTCACGTCGGTGGATGTTCAGGTGGGCGAGTCGTTCGGGGTCGGTGATCGGTTCGGGCAACAGCGCGAGTGGTCGGGCGTTGGCGATGCCCCGGTGCGGTCGATGCTCGTTGTGGTGGCGCTCGTACTCGCGTAGGGCGTGCGGCAGATGGGCCTGGTTCCAGATCAGTGTCGGTTCGAGTAGTTCGCGGCGGCAGGCTTGGATCCAGCGTTCCATGATCGAGTTCATGCGGGGGATCCGGACGCCGCTGAGCACGACCTTGATCCCGGCGTCGGCCAGGATCGTGTCGAACAAGGCCGGGTACTTGCCGTCACGATCGCGGATCAGGTATCTGACCTGGCGGCCGGCGTCGTCGAGGTCCATGACCAGGTTCCGGGCGGCCTGGGTCACCCAAGCGGCGGTCGGATGCGTGGTGACGCCGAGGATCCGGATCCGGCGGGTGGTGTGCTCGATCACGGCCAGCACGTACAGGTGGGCGCCGGTCAACGTTACGGTCTCGAAGAAGTCTGCCGCGATGAGAGCCTGGGCTTGGGAGTGCAGGAACGTCGCCCAGGTGATGCTCGTACGTTCCGGTGCCGGGTCGATCCCGGCGTCTTTGAGGATCTCCCAGACCGTGGAGGCGGCGACCTTCACCCCGAGGACGAGCAGTTCGCCGTGGATGCGCCGATATCCCCAGCTGGTGTTCTCCGACGCCAGGCGCAGTACCAGCGTCCGGATCGATCGGGTCGTCGGCGGCCGTCCGGGCCGGGGGGATGGGACCGTCGGGCGTGTTGGCGGGCGATCAGATCGCGGTGCCAGCGCAGCACGGTCTCCGGGCGCACGAGTAGCCGCAACTGGTTCAGCACGGTTCGGGGTAGCGGGTGTAGCAGGGGCGGCCAGGAAGGCCCGGTCGGCCGGGGCGAACCGCACCCGGCCGCCGTGCAGTTGACGCTGCAAGACCATGACGTGCTGGCGTAACGCGAGGATCTCGGCGTCCTTGTCGCGGTCGCTCATCGGCAACAGCCGCAGCAGAGCCAGAGCGTTGGTCACCCCGAGGTAGGCCAGTCGCAGCAACACGACCGGTCATCCTCGCGGAGCGCTCTGCATAGATCATCACCGAGGCCCGGCCGCTGAAATCAGCCCCGGGACCCGGCCTCATGCGTCGGCGACCGGGATGGCGCGACCAGGACAGATAAGGTTCTCGGCACCCGCAAGGTCGGCGCTGGACGCGGTCGCGGTGTGCCGGCGGCGATGCTGGGACAAGGCGTGGGTCATCGATTTGGATGTATCGGCGTTTTTCGACAGCGTCCCGTGGGATCTCGTCGTCAAAGCGGTGCGGGCGCATACCGACGCTGCGTGGGTGTTGCTGTATGTCCAGCGGTGGCTTGCCGCTCCGTTGCGTCTACCCGACGGGACGGTGCGGCAGCGTGACCGGGGGACTCCTCAGGGGTCTGCCGTATCGCCAGTGCTGGCTAATCTGTTCCTGCATTACGCGTTCGACATGTGGCTGACCTGGACTTTCCGGGGTGTGCAGTTCGAACGTTACGCCGACGACGCGGTGATCCATTGTGGTTCCGAGCGGCAGGCCCGCGAGGTGCTGCGGGCCATCGACGGCAGGATGCGGCAGGTCGGGTTGCAGCTGCATCCGGACAAGACGCAGATCGTGTACTGCGGGAGAGACCGCAGTCGCGACGATACGGTCGCGACGTCGTTCACCTTCCTCGGCTTCACGTTCCAACGGCGGGGAGCCCGGGACCGTAATGGGAACATCTTCACGTCCTTTCTGCCAGCAGTCAGCAAGGCAGCCCTGAAGAAGATGAGCGCCGAGGTCCGTTCGTGGCGGCTTCATATGCACATCGGCTACACCTTCGACGAGTTCGCGCGGTGGATCAATCCCATCGTGCGGGGCTGGATGCAGTATTACGGTGCATTTTACAAAACCGAGCTGTATCCCCTTCTGCGCCGCATCAATTACGACCTGATGCGGTGGGTTCGGAAGAAGTTCAGGCGGCTGAGGGCCTTCAAGAAATTCCATCGGCGTTGGAAACAGATCACGACGGCTTATCCGTCATACTTCGCTCATTGGAAATGGGTTCGCTCGATCTGGTGATCAGGGCGATAGGAGCCCGGTGACGGGAGACTGTCACGCCGGGATCTGTGGGAGCCCTGGGGTGTAATCCCCCCGGGCGACCCGACCCGCGGCGTACTTCGCCCGGGATCATCGGTGAGCGAGACGTTCGAGTTCATCGACGGCGAGTACGCGACACGCGGACGACACGACAGCTGGAAAGGGCCGTCGCTGGTGAAGGTATGCGAGTGGCTCGGCGTTTCCCGGTCCGGGTACTATGACTGGCGCAATAAGCCTCAATCGGCGACAGCCCGCCGACGTGAAGAATTGAAAGGGCTCATCGTTCATTTCTTCGAGGCCTCCGACGGCACGTACGGCTACAGGCGTATCCATGCCGACTTGGCCGAGCATGGTGTCGCCGGCGGACCTGAGCTCGTCCGTGCGTTGATGCGTGAGCTGGGCCTGCGTCCGTGCCAGCCGCGTCCGTGGCGGCACGGCCTCACCGAGGCCGGCGACAGGCCGCATCACATCCCGGATCTGCTGCGCCGTGATTTCGCCGCCGAGGCGCCCGGGCAAAAACTCATTGGCGATATCACGTATATCCCGACCTGGCAGGGCTGGCTTTTCCTGGCGACCGTAGTCGACTGCCACACTCGCGAAGTCATCGGCTGGGCCACCGATGACAACTACCGCACTCCGCTGATCGAGAAAGCCATCGCAATGGCGGCACGAAATAATCGCCTCTCCGACGATGTGATCTTTCATTCCGACCGCGGCAGCAATTACACGTCTACCGACTACGGAATTGCTCTCAAGAGGCTCGGTATCCGCCAGTCGGTCGGCCGGACCGGCATTTGCTACGACAACGCCATGGCCGAGTCATTCTTCGCCACGCTGAAGAACGAACGCGTCCACCGGACCGTCTACCCGACCCGGGAACACGCACACAACGATATTGCCCGCTACATCGAGACCCGCTACAATTCCCGCCGACGGCACTCACAACTCGGGTATAAGACACCCCGGCAAGTTCGGCATGAGTTCGAAGACCGGCAGCTCGCGGCATGAATTAAAACCAAATCGCCTGTCCGAAAAAATCGGGGCAGCTCACCGATCCCCGAGCGTCCGCGGGTGGCGCCGGTGAGCGGCGAGGCACCCGAGGGGCTCGGGGAGGCACTTGCGGCGCTGATCGAGGCCGAGGGATTCGCGGTGACTCGCGTGCCGAACGCCGACGCGATCCAGGGCGCGGACGGGCTCACCCACTACGGGACCCGCGTCGTGTCGGTGCGAGAAGACCTCTCCCCGGCGGAGCAGATCGAGACGCTGGTGCACGAGCTCACGCAGGTGCGGATGCACGGCCCCGACAACCGGCGATGAAGCCGTCGAGTGACATGGACAAATACGGGACGGAGGCTGACAGGGACTACTTTATCTCGTACTGTGGAGTACGAGATAGGAGGGCGGCGTGGATGATGACCTGGGCTGAGGCTCAACTGCGCGATGCGGGTGGGCCGCGTCGCGCGGACGCGCGCAGGAACATCGAAGCGATCCTGGACGCCGCGGCGGTGTGTCTGAGCCGGAAACCGACCGCGAGCATCGCTGAGATTGCCCGAACGGCCGGTGTCGGGCGGATGACCTTGTACGGCCACTTCCCGACCCGCGCCGCCCTGATCGAACGGGTCGTGGTGCGCACCCTCGATGAGACGGAGACCGCGCTCGAGGCGCTGGACCTCGCCGGGGACGCCCGGGCTGCGTTGGCTCGCCTGGTCGAGACCAGTTGGCTGTCGATCGTGCAGATCGGCGGGCTGATGGAGGCGGCCACGACGGTGCTGCCCGCCGAGCGGATGCTTGTGCTTCATTCCAAACCAGCCGCCCGGGTTGACGAGCTCATCGAGCGCGGTCGCCGGACGGGCGAGTTCCGCACTGACCTCCCCGCGGCTTGGCTGGTTGGGACGCTGCACCGGATCATGCACGGCGCCGCGGACGACATCCGCGCGGGCCGGCTCGCCGCCGACGACGCAGCCAGGGTGATCACCGTCACCGCCCTCGCCGTCTTCACCCCCGACCCGTCGACCCGGAGCGACACAGGAAGGACGGCATGACGGTCCTCATCGCGGCAAAGCGGCCGACGCGGCTGCGGTGGTGGCCGGAGATCACCGGGGTGCTGTTCGGTGCCGCGTTCGCCGCTGCACTCCTGGTCGGGTTCGCGGACCGCGATCACTTCTCGCAGGTGCTCGCGGCTGCCGGGTTGGTCTATCTCGGCGCGGCAGCACTCGGCCGTCCCGGCATGGCGTGGCCACTGTTCGGCGTGACCTTCGTGCTCGTCGGCGTCGGCTTCGCGGTACCGGCATTCGATCCGCTCTGGCCCCTTCTGGTGCTCGCCGCGGTGTTGACGATCGTCGGCGTGGCCACCGGTCGTTGGCGTCCTAGCTGGGGGCTGCCGCTGCAGCTGCTGGCGATGGGTGCGATCGTCGTCCTGGTGCTGTTCGCCGGGGCAATCGCGGCACCGTTGGCCGGCATCCTGGTCGGCGCTGGCCTGCTCGCGCACGCCGGATGGGACATCCGACATATCCGCAGCGGTCGGGTGGTCGCCACCACGATGGCGCAGTTCTGCGCCGCCCTCGACGTCGTGCTCGCCGTCACGATCATCGTCGCGACCGCGATCGGTTCGACCAAGTGAGACACCACGGATGAAGGAAGAGGAGAATCATGCCGGAACTGATGATCGACTTCATCACCTCACTCGACGGATACGCCGCCGCCGAAGGATGGCCAGGCTGGTGGGGGCTGGAGGGCCCGGAGTACCTGGCCTGGCTGCAGGGGGACTCGGCTGCAGACCGTACCCTGCTGATGGGAGCGACCACCTACCGGCTCATGCACGGCTTCGCCGCCGCGGGAACCGAAGGCGTCGACGAACTGGGCGCGGCCCGCAAGATCGTGTTCTCGAACACGCTCAGCGAGCCCCTGGAATGGGCCAACACCCGCCTCATCCGCGGAGACGCCGTCGACGCGGTGAAGGAGCTGAAGCAGGAGAGCGAGCATCCCCTCTCCACCGTCGGCAGCGTCTCCCTCTGCCGGTCGCTGCTCGCGGCCGGTCTCGTCGACCGCTTCCGCGTGGTCGTGTTCCCCGTCATCACCGGCCAGACCGGCCACGAACGGATCTACGACGGATACCCCGACGTCGCCCTCGCCCTCACCGAAGCGCGCACCTTCGACGGCGGCACCCAGCTCCTCGACTACACCCCCCGCCTGCTCGACGCCCCGCTTCCTCCGGGCCCGGGCAGCGCTTAGCTAAATCTCCAATCGCTCTTGCCTATAGGTCCTCGATCACGTCGGCGACGAGCCGACGGACATCTTTGCCATAGACCGCCTCGGTCTGGAGGCTTTCGAACATTGCCGCGTAACGCGCGAGCTCTTGTGGCCGGGTGGGGTCCGTAACGCGAACGCGAACGGTGTTTCTGGCATTTGGTTAGTAGGTCTCGGCGGACGGCCAGCGGTCACCGAACGTGACGGCGAAGGCGTTCAATACCGGCTTCCAGCGGATCGTCCATCGAGTGCGGCCGGTCCCGGTCGAGCCCAGGCTGCGGGTCACAAGATACAAGCATTTCATGGCGGCCTGTTCGGTCGGGAAATGCCCGCGGGCCCGGATCGCCCGGCGGTAGCGGGCGTTCAATGATTCAATGGCGTTGGTCGAGCAGATCACCGTCCGGATTTCGACGTCGTAGTCGAGGAACGGAATAAACTCGGTCCACGCGTTTCGCCACAACCGGATCATTGCCCGATATTTGGCACCCCATTTCTAGTCCAAGTCGTCAAGTGCGGCGTAACTGGATAGGTGCCTGAATTTGGGTGTGTGGGAATCGCACGGCGGAGCCCGGTGGTGGCTGTGGTCAGGCGGTGGCGGGGATCCAGGGGTTGCCGGTAGCGGCTTGGATGAGG
>NZ_JBITDW010000047.1:0-14899 GCF_044454685.1 Actinoplanes sp. NPDC051513 | reverse complement strand
CTGACCTTCGACAAGCCAGAACCTAGACAGGACAACGGCGTGCGCCACCCAGACGCCCAGAAACCACCCACACAAGCGTCAGTAGAACCACAAAATGGTGATACTCGAGCGCTGGGCCAGCCAGGAACTGCTCGACAAACACACCGAGGCAGAGCGCACCCGCAACACCTCACTCATCGAACCCCTCCTCGCTCTATGGGCACCCGATACCACGCCGACAATCGAGCGCTTCGAGGACTGATCCCTATCGGAGGACGCCTGATACTGCTCGCGGCTACGCGACGCTGGCAGTGCAGGCCCTTGATCAAGTGCACCTACATATCAAACAGGTGAGGATGTTCGATCATGCCGGCGCCCGAGTTAGGTCAAGTGCCGATCTTGCCGTCGCTGCCGTGCTTCGTCCACCAGGCCGTCAGGATCTCGGCCAGGGCGGATACCGCCGCAGCCCGCTCGGCGTCCGACATCGGCACCAGAACTGGTTCCTCGATCGTCACCGGCACAGTCCGTGAGCCTTGCCCGCGGCGTTCTCCCTTGGCCATGTTGCGATCAACGGCACACACGCTGGCGCGACACGTCGCCGGCCCCCCCGGGCGACACTCCGGCCGACATCCTGCGCTCGTCAACGTCGTTAAGAACGCTGGTACCTGTACCGTTCGAAAACCCGGCCGCATGGTCTGACGTGCGGTTATGTCTCGCGCCGTCGCGGGTTGTCGTGGTCATGCTGAGGCCATGATCCGTCGTTCGGATATCTGGTCCTGCGCCAACTGCTGCACCTGGCGATCCTGGTGTTGCGCGGTGATCGCGCTAACGAGGTGGAGATCCTGGCCCGCCGCAACATCACCACCGGTGAACTGGCCTACTACGTGTGTTTCGGGCCGCGCGGCACCCGGCTGCGGACTCTCGTGCGCACGGCGGGCGCGAGGTGGGCGGTCGAGGATTCGTTCCAGATCGCGAAAGAACGAGGCCGGCTGGACCAGTACCAGGTCCGCCGCTACGAAGCCTGGTACGCCCACGTCACCCTGTCCATGGCCGCCGCCGCGTTCCTGACCATCTTGCGCGCCGCCGAAGCCGAAAAGGGGCACCACCAGCAGTGAACAGCCGGGCAGCCTGATCCGGCTGACCGTAACGAGATCAGGCGCCTGTTCGCCACCCTGATCCTGGCCACACAGCACTCCGTCGCACATGTCCTGGCCTGGTCAGTCTTCCGGGAACTCAGCCGCGAACGTGCCAGAGCCGTCCATTACCGCAAACGACTCGAACGCATCGGAAGCTACGACCCGCCGTAGCAGTACTAATCCGAGCCACACCATTCATACGTGATCATGAGATCCGTGGGTACAGGACGGAGAGGAGGTGTTCAACATGCAGACACAGAACAAGTCGCGAACCTGGGCCTGGGTGACCGTCGCGGCCGTCGTTGTAGTGGTGGCCGTCATCGTCGCGTTCGCAATACTCGCGGGCGGAGACGGCGGCAGTGGCGGCGGTGCCTACTAGCCACAGTGCCAGCTCGACCAGGCCATAGGTGGTCATCGGTGCGCGCCCGCCCCGCCCCCGGGAACTGACGCGCCGCGCGCACGGAGCACAAAGACCGGCCCTGGGGCACAAAGCCGCCCGACTTCTGATCGACGCGTGTTCACGGTGGCGGCCCGAGACCACGACGACCGTCCATTGTGATGGTCGGCGGGTGGATTGGTTTGCCCACATTGCGCCGGCCCCACTGCGGCCGTGGGCGCACTCGCCCTGCGCGGTTGCGGCAGGTGGACGGTGCGCCCGCGCCGGGCCCCACTGCGGGCTGACTCAGGTGTTGCGGCCCACGGTGCGCCGGATCCGACACGTCTGACATTGACGCGCTGACGCTCGTGGCGGCGCCGCTCACGCCCAGGTGGAACATGACTAGCTTCTGCCATCTGCATTCCTACCTCGCCACCGCCGGCAAACACGGCGTCAACCTGCTCGACGCCCTCATCCAACTGGCATCCGGCCGACCCTGGATACCCACCCTCAACTGACCTGATTAGTTACGTCAAATCCTGACAATGGGCCGCCAGCGTTCCCGGCGCACGAGATGACTCACAGGTCTCCTTCAATGATTCGGCCTTGTCGCGCAGGGCCGTGTCACTGGCAGGATCGGCGGGCATCGCGAGGATTGGACCGCTGCGGAGCGGCCGCTTGATACGTGGCCCTGCCCGGGAGTCCAGCGTTGCGGCATTTCCATCCGTGACAATCGCGTTGCCTCGGCAATACCGCTCGGCCCGCTGAGCCATGTCGCCACCTGGGTGAGGTCACTACGCGACCGGCTCAGCGTTTCATTGTCGTTTCCCAATCGATACCACACGCTCGGATGTGATTGTGTTCCGCGGCACCGGGTATGCGTTGGCGCGACGTTGTCCACTCGGCAAAGGAGTTGCCGCCGATGAGTGCCCCTCTCCGCACGACGCGACGACTGGGAGCGGTCCTGGTAGCGGCTGCACTACTGGTCGCGCCGTCCGCTGCCGCGGCCGCGCCGGCCTCGCCCCGGACCCAAGCCACCGCCTCGCCCACCCTCGACAGCGCCACCATCAGAGGCGACAACGTCGTCCTGATCTGGTCGCCCCCGGCGGGCAACGGCATCACGGATCACGCTGTCTTCGCCAACGGAAGGTTCCTGTTCCGTACGCTCAGCCCGGACATCACCACCGTCTTCCTCGCCTCCGAAGGCCTCTCCGGCGGGGAGGTGTTCACGGTCGCCGCCGAGGACAGCCAGCTCAATCAATCGCCGCCCAGCAACGGACTGAAGGCGGTGCCTCCACGCGTGCTGCCCGCACCCGTGCTGCTCAGCGGCAGCGTCGTCCCGGTCAATCCTCCGCCCTTCGTTAGGGTCACACTGACCTGGAGGGCGTCGCGGAGCGATCAGGACGTGATCACGTACACGATCTTCGCGACCGTCAATGGAACGCCCCGCCCAGTCACCTCGGCGGACAATGTGACAAACCTGACCTTCATCCCTGACCCATGCGGTCCCATCGGGAGCTGCCCGTTGACCGGACGGGAGCCGTACACCGTGGTCGCCAGCGACCGCACCCTAGCCGTGTCGGCGGCGAGCAACGCCATCGTCCCCACTCCTTTCTAGGCGGATGACCAGAAGTAACTGGAAGCAGGACGAGTACCAGTGAAGTAGCCTCGCGGGTCGCCGAGCCTTCCAGAGCACCGCGACCCGAGGAGGCCGCCTCAGGCGTGCGTCTCCCAGCGTGGACGCCAGCCCCGCCCGCCCAGCCCCATGAGTCCTGCGACCTGCTGCGCCGACAGCTTCAGCCCCACCGGCGGCGAGCCGACTTGTTGTAGGTGCACGCGCCGACGTTGTACCGAACGACGTTCAGGCCGAGCCCGGGATAGCTGGCGCCGCCGTACAGAACGTTCTCGCGGGTGTAGAGCAGATCCGCGAGCGTGTCGTTGCCGCCGAACACCGTCGCCCATTACGACAGCGCCGCACCCCCTGCCAGACCCCGTAACCGTTCGATGGATCGATCACGGTCGTGTAGTCAGCCGAGGCGGCCACCCCGCGGGCGCTAGCCCTCGCGTACCTCGAATGCGGCCGCCGGCGGCTGAGTTAGCCTGCCGTCGTGGCGAGCCTGATGCGTATCGGGTCGGCGTCGGGGTGGCCAAGCTCTTCGAGGATCTGCAGGGCATGGTGCCATGCGTCGCGCGCGAGGCCGGGATGACCGGCGGCGTGATGGGCGTCGCCGAGCCGAGCCAAGGTACCGGCCTCGTGGTACGGCTCGCCGCGGGCTCGAAAGGTGTTCGGTGCTTGCTCGTAGCACGCGACGGCCTCGGCATGGTGACCGAGGTGCCGGTGTATGAGGCCGAGGCTGTCGAGGGTGTGTGCCTGGCCGCGCCGGTCGCCGAGGTCGTGTTGCAGGACGAGAGCACGCTGGCAATTGGCGAGCGCCTGCTCGAAGTCTCCGAGCTTGTCGTGCGTCCAGCCGATCATGTTGAGTGCACTGGACTGTCCCGGGCGGTGGCCGACGCTCCGATATGTGTCCAGCGCTTGGTAGAGGTACTCGAGCGCCGCCCGATCGCGCCCGCACTCGCCGGCGGCCCAGCCGAGAGCAAGTTGCGTGCGGGCCTGCCCTTCACGGTCGCCGAGCTGATCGAAAAGCTCGAGCGCGTCTTCGAGATGGCGCCGAGCGGCGTCGTGGCGGCCGAGCCAGACGTCGGCTCGACCGAGGCCACGAAGGATGTGGGCCTGAGCGGCGAGGTCCTTCAGTCGTGTCGCAGCTGCCAATGCCACCATGTGAGTGGCGGCCCAGTCGTTCCAGTGGCCTCGCCGGTCGAAGAAGTTCATGAGTGTCCAGGCGAGTTGCCACGCGTGGGTGTCGAACCGGGTGTTGACGGCCCGGATGATGACTGCCAGCAAGACCGAGTGTTCGGCGGCAAGCCAAGCCAGCGCCTGGTCGACACTGGCGAAGCTCTCGTGCACGATCAGCGGATCTGCCCGTGCCAGCGTGATGCGGTCGCGGTGCGGGTACGCCACCCGGTCGGCCACGTCCGCCGACCGCAGGTAGTAGCCGAACATCCGGCGCAGTGCCGGCCACCGCTCGGCGTCGGGGTCAGGGCCGGCGGCGAGCTCGGCGGCGTAGATGCGCAACAGGTCGTGCACGACGTACCGGCCCGGACGATGTTCGGTCACCAGGCTCGCACGTTCCAACACGGTCAGCTGTGTCCGCGCGCTTGGGACTGGGACGCCGGCCAGGCTCGCAGCGGCGGCTAGGCCGATGTCGGGGCCGGGGTGCAGGCCCAGCAGCCGGAACAACCGAGCCGCTTCGGCCTCGAGGGCCTGGTACGACAGCGAGATGACGTGGCGTACGTTGGTTGCCGGATCACCCGTGTCGAACCCGTCGAGGCTGCCGCGGCTGGCGTGCAGCTCGGCCGCCAACGCTTCCAGCGGCAGTCCGGGGTGGACCGCTGCCCGAGCCGCAACGACCGCCAGTGCCAGCGGGAGCTGTGCGCACATCGTGACGAGCGCATCGACCGCCGGCGTCTCCGCCGCGACGCGGATCGCGCCGAGCCGACACCGGAACAGCGCCCGACTCTCCGCCGCAGACAGCGGGTCGACCGCGATCGAGTGGGCGCCCGCGGCGGCGACCAGCCCGATGAGCTGGTTTCGGCTGGTGACGAGCACCAGACAGGTGGCGGAGCCGGGCAACAACGGGCGCACCTGCTCGACGTCGCGCGCGTTGTCGAGCACAACGAGGATACGTCTGCCAGCCAGCAGACTGCGGTACAGTGCCGCCTGCGCCTGCGCGTCGGCGGGTACCTGGCCGGGCGGTACCGCCAGCGCGTCGAAGAACCTATGCATCGCGTCGATGGCGCTCACGGCTGGTTCCGCAGTGTCGAAGCCGCGCAAGTCCACGTACAGTTGCCCGTCGGGGAACCGGTCGCGAACAAGGTGGGCCCAATGCACCGCCAGCGTGGTCTTCCCGACCCCCGCGGTACCCGACAGCACGGTGATGGCCATCGACGTTGGCTGCTTGCCGAAGGCAGCGAGGATTGCATCGAGCCTGACCAGCTGGGCTTCCCGGCCAACGAAGCCCGACATGGCCGCGGGTAGCTGAGCCGGGGCATCAGGTCCGGCCGCGCGGTATCCGCCGGTCGCGATCTTCTCAGGGACCCCGTGGACCGGATGGTCGGATGCCTCCGGCGGGTCAAGCGCCGGGTCCTGACGCAGAATCGCCAGGTACCGGTCGCGCAGCTGCGGACTGGGATCGGCGCCGAGCGCCTCGGCCATCCGGGCGCGCAGGTTTTGGTAGGCGGTGAGCGCGTCTGCGTCTCGGCCGGTCCGATGCAGCGCAAGCATGAACCGACCGACCAGTGGCTCGTGCAGCGGGTACGCGGCGACGGCGGCGGCAAGCGCGCCGAGCACCTCGTGATGCCGGCCGCGCGCGAGCTCGGCGTCGGCATACATCCAAGTGGCCGCCAGGCGCTGCTCGGTCAGCTCGGCGCCGACCAGCTCGCGTAACCCGTCGGACGCCACGTCAGCAAGCAATGGGCCGCGCCAGAGTGCGAGCGCCGGTCCGAGCAGCTCGGCGCGGCGGACAGCGTCGGCCTCGGCCCGGGCCAGGTGGACCTGACGGGCAAAGCGATGGGCGTCCACCAACTCCGGGTCGGTCTCGGCCAGCAACCCGCCCGGCCTTACCGACAAGCGCGGCGCGGCGCCGTCCGAGCTCGCGGCGATCCGGCTTCGCAGTCGTGAAACGTAGGTGCGCAGTGTGGCACGAGGATCCTGCACCGGGCGCTCCGGCCAGAGCAGCCTGACCAGGCGGTCGGTCGGCACCGTTCGGCCCACCTCGAGCAGGAGCAGACCCAGCAGGAGGCGTTCCTGGCGACGACCGACGACAACCGGCTCGCCGACGCGATCCCGCACCTCCAGCGTGCCAAGCAGCAGAAACTCCACGTCCAGCGATCGTAATCGACTTCACAGCCATGTGGTATTGCCTCATGTGGGTCGGGACAGCAAACCGGCCCGATCGGTTTCATAAGGACAGTCAACACTCAGCCGATGCGTCGGCACGGTTGTCGTAGGTATCGTGAGCAGCGTTGACTTGCTCAATGTGCGTCTCGGACCAGCCCCTGTCTGCCCGTCCACTCCCGGCGCTCCCCTATTCGCTCTGACTTCCTCCCATGCCTTCTTGACTTCCCACTTTGAGATCTCAAACGACTTGGTCTGCGACTTGCTGACCGTCCGCGGACGCCTGCCCAATCGAAGCCAGCTTCGCACCTGGGCTTAAGGGTTCGTGGGTTCGAATCCCGCCGTCCCGACACACCGCCGTCCTGACCCCGCCGTCCCGACTGCCGTCCCGACCGTGAGCGGGTTTCCGCAGGTCAAGGACTTGTGGGAGGATCCGAGGTGTCAGCTGCCGTGAGGAAGGTGGACCGTAGCAGCAGGGCGAGGTGTCGGGCGAGCCGTGCGGTAGACCAGTGGCGGTCGACGAGCAGTCCTTCGACGATGTCCGAAGAGATCAGGGCGTAAAGCATGTCGGTGGCCGAGCGGATGGTCCAGCCGGGCGCGAGGTGTCCGTCGTCGACGAGCCGGCGCGTGATCCGGCGACAGTTGGCCAGCTGCGCGTGCACGACTCGGGCACGGTGTGCCGCCGCGTCGGGATCGCGTCTCCAGACCTGCTGTAATGCCCGGTCCACGGCCAGCAGCCGCGGGTGGTAGGTGGCCAGGTGCGCGGCCCAACGGTCGAGCGTGCTGGCGGCGTCGGGTGCGGCCCATACCTCGCGCAACGACTCGTGCAGGCCCTCGGCGTCGGCGACGTAGTCGAACAATGCCGCCACCAGTTCGGTTCGTGACGGGAAGTGCAGGTAGGCAGCCCCGCGGGTGACGGTTGCGCGCTCGGCCACAGCTGTCATCGTTAATGCTTCGAACCCGTGCTCCTCGAGGATCGAGCGGGCCGCCGCGAGCAGGGCGCCGCGGGTGCGCCGGCTGCGCGCATTGGCGGGCACGACGATCGTACGTGACGGCATGTGTCCTCGATTACCCGGTCGGAAGTTTACGCCGAGTCTAGTTGTGGAAACTAGACGCCGTGCACACTTTTACGTTCTGCTGGTTAGAATGGCCGAGCTGGCACCTGTCGCGTCGACCCGATTCGGCCCACCTTGGTACACACCTCGGGTGCGGTAGCGTTGCTGGCGGTGTCGACGGTTGGCTGTGCCCGGCGCGTACATCCACGGATGGCGTCGCCGGAGGGGTGTGGTGGCGACGCTGCTCGATGATCATCAATGTTGGGCCCGCTGCGCGGCGGCGGCAGGTGCCCGGGCTGGCCCGGCCGGGCAACGGCCGACAGCGTGTTGGCACGGACCCCGCTCGATCGTCGAATCCCGAAGCGCTACGGCGCCTTGCCCGGCCGACGACGTGGGCGCCTGGTAGTCGCGGACCGCCGACCTTGCGACGGCTGAACGGTTGGCCAACCGCCCCGGCTGCCCGACCGGCGGAAACGCCCGGAACCTTGCAGGGAGGCGTCATGAACCTCGCTTTGTGGATCGTTACCGTACTACTGGCCGCTGTCCTCCTGGTCAGCACCTCGAAAATGTTCGTGCCGAGGGAAAAGCTGGCTTCGGTGGGCGCTGCCGCGGAATGGGTCCTGGACTTCAGCCCCAGCGCCCTCAGGGCCATCGGAACTCTCGAAATCTTGGCTGTGGCGGGCCTGATCCTGCCGGCAGTGCTCGACATCGCGCCGGTTCTGGTGCCGGTGACTGCTACCTGTCTGGTGTTGCTGTTTACCGGCGCGGTGATCATGCGCCTGCGCCGTGGTGAGAAGGCAACGATCGTGCCCGACCTGGTGTATCTCGCGATGGCCGTCTTCGTGGCCTGGGGCCGCTTTGGCCCGGAGTCCTTCACCGGCTGACCCGGCACGGCGCGACCGCGATCGGGGCCCAGTTGCAGCCGGACCGCGCGTTCCTTCGCGGCTGCGGGCCCGCCGCCGCGGCTGCGGGCCCGCCGCGTCAGCAATGCAGACCTTCGTCGGCCAACTCGGCATCGCTGCTGCGGCGGGGACAACTATGTGTCGATTGAAATCCGCACGTTGCTAGCCGTGCCCCGGGCCCACGCGCCACAGGTGGATCCCGGCCCAGGTGCGAAACACGATCGCCAGCCCCAGCGACGGCAGATATGCGGCGCTGGCGAGGCTGTCCAGCGGGGTGGTCGCGGCCAGAGCGGTGAGGATCGAGGCGGCACCGGCGAGCGCGGCGACCCAGCCGAGCGGCGTCGGCATCGCGCTGCTGGTGAGGGCGGCCGAGCCGGCGGCGAGCATAGCCACGCCGAGGAAGAGGGCGCCGGCCGCGCCTGCCGCGGCGAGGACGGCGTTGAAGCCGGCCCAGGCCCCCTCGGCCGTTGCCGCGTCCCGGCCGGCTAGGGCGGTGAACGCCGGTGCGCCGAGCCAGAGACCCAGCGGCACCAGGGCGTGGCCGGCGACCCCGACGACTCCACAGTAGAGCGTCGTGGCGGCCCGGGTCGGCGCGGCGGCGCGCAGCCAGCCGGCCAGGCCGGCCAGTAGGACGACGGTGAAGACCAGGTTGACAGCGCCGACGAACACCGCGACCCGCAGGATCCCGCCCGAGTCCCGCAGGAACTGGAGCGCTGTCGCCGGGTCGGTGAATGTCTGCGGCGTCCAGCCGCTGGCGCTCCAGCCCGCTGTCTCGACGGCCAGACCCGCACCGGCGAGGACACCGGCGATGCCCGCGCCTCGCCGGCTGGGTGTCGGCGCGATGACGGCGGACTGGTCGGATAGTTCGGCGTGCAGGTGAGCAGTCATGATCGTGCTCCTCTCGCAGTGTGCCGGTCAGGCGACCCGGCGGCTGTTGCGCTCGCTCAGCACGTCGCTGTCGATGCCCCAGGAGATGATCCGCTGCGGGTGGATCCGGATGAGCGGGTCCGTGCCGTCGATCGCTTCGGCCCGCCCGCGGATCTCTATGCCGCGCGGGCGCCACGGTGGGAGAACGTCGTCAATGACCACCGCGGCCCGCCCGCTGCGGGCGACGTCGCTGTACTTCTTGGTCGCGGTCAGGTTCATGCCGCCCAGGTCGATGGTGTTCAGCGCGGGGTTGAACGACCAGCCCGACGGGACTACGTGTGGCATCCCGTCCGCCCCGACGGTGGCCACGCGGGCCAGGTGCCGTTCCGGTTCGGTCAAGTACCTCATCTCGGCTTCGGTGAACATGGCATGCTCCTCTCGTCAACGTCCCGATACCCAACCTCAACGAACTACACACTATGTATATTTCCGGGGGTGGCGGCGCGAGAACCCGGCGCGGCGTCGTGAGCCCGAGAACGCCCGCGGCCGCCGCGCCGGGTTCATCCCGTGGCGGGCCGCCCGCATCTGGTCCCATGACCGGGTCAAGGCCCACGACGCCTCCCGGATGGCGGCAGACCCCTCGATGACACGCCCAGGGTCCACATGCGGAACCGTGTCCGCCGGCTGAAGACTGACCCCAACAGAACGCGATCATCCATTGGAGCCTGGTAAATAAGGGTGTCAGGACAGCGGCGGGCCTGGCGATGATCGACGATCCTGTTTGTGTGCGGCGTGTCGAGCGGACATGAGGAAGGGCCTCCGGTACGAGCAAAGGCGACTAAACCAGCTCGCATACCGAAGGCCCAGCCCTGTCTGTATACCTTGTCGCCGGGACCGGCACGTCCTCGACCCCGGCTATCCTCGCCGATCACCTGCCCACGACACGGCCTCGGCACTACCCGTCGGACACCAGCGATGCGGAATGGGCGGTCCTCGCCTCGGACGTGCCCGCCGGCAGCGGCCAGGGCCGATCGTCTACCCGCGCCGCGATGTCGTGGACGCGATCCGCTACCTCGATCGGACCGGCTGCCAGTGGGACGCCCTGCCCGCGGACTTCCCGCACCCGAAACTGGGCGAGTTGACCCAGCTCATACCGTTCGAGATGGTCGATGAGGTCTTGGCCGCGACCCGCCGCGTCCAGCAGCGGGTCCGGCTGCTCCCGGCCCGGGTGGTGGTGTACCTGGAACTGGCCGGGTGTCTGTTCGCCGAACTCGGCTACCCGCAAGGTCTGGCAGCAACTGAGCGCCGGCGTGGCGGGGGTGGTGTTGGCCGAGCCGACCTCCAGCGCGCTACGCCAGGCCCGGCAACGACTGGGACCCGCACCACTTCGGGCGTTGTTCGACGTGCTACGCGGCCCGGTCGCGACCACCGCCGGGCAAGCCGTGCGCTGGCGGGGCCTGCTGCTGACCGCGATCGACGGCACCATCATGTCGGTCGCGGACTCGGCCGCGGTCCGCGCCCGCTACCGCAAACAGCGGGGTAACCACGGCGGGTCCGGCTACCCGACACTACGGCTGAGTGCCCTGCTGACCTGCGGCACCCGCTCGATCATCGACGCCGTGTTCGACCCGATCACCACCGGCGAACTCGACCAGGCCCGCACCCTGGCCCGCAGCCTGCGAGCCGGATGCTGCTGCTGGCCGACTGCAACTACGCCGCCGCCACCCTCGTCGAGATGCTGGCCGCGACCAAGGCCGACCTGCTGATCCGCTGCAAGACCGGCCGCCGTCTACCCGAGATCACCCGCTACCACGACGGGTCCTGGCTGTCCACCATCGGCACCCTGCGGGTGCGGGTCATCGACGCCCGGATCGCCGTGAAAACCAACGACGGCACCCGCACCAGCGGCTACCGGCTGATCACCACTCTGCTCGACCCGCACCGTCACCCGGCCGGTGAACTGATCCGGCTGTACCACCAGAGAGGGGAGATCGAAACCGCCTACTTGGAACTGAAGTCCAGCATCCTCGGCGGCAGGGTCCTGCGGGCCCGTACCCCGGACGGCATCGACCAGGAAATCCACGCCCTGCTGATCATCTACCAGACGCTGCGCACCGCCATGGTCGACGCCACCGACAGCCAACCCGGCACCGACCCCGACCGGGCCAGCTTCACCACCGCCCTGAACACCGCCCGCAACCAGATCACCCTCGCCGCCGGCGTGACGGGCAACGTGTTCCCATCGACGTTCGCGAAGATCGTGTACGTGACGACGTTCTGGTCGCTCCGCGACGCCGTCCAGGTCAGCGTGACCGTCTGGAACGTCGGCGGATTCGCCGGGACGACCCCGGCCGCTGAGCAGCACCGGGCAGCACGTCTGGCGCTACCGCCACCAGACCGTTGCTGGGCGGCGATTGGCTGAGCTGGTTGTCCTCGGCGGCGACGGGCGTTTGCCCAGCTCGATGGCCGTCCGGCGACGAGGACCGCCACCCGATCGATGGCAAGTGGCGTGGGATGCCTTCTTGTTGTCCGCGTCACAATGCAGAGCCGGCGGTGGGATCAGGTTTGTAGTACATGTATGCCTATGCCACATGGATCGCCCCGCGGCCGTTTCCTGGCGGCGGCCGCATCAGTCGTCCTGTTGCCAGCACTTTTCGTGTCTGCGGTTCCGGCCACCGCTGATCAGGTTCCAGCTGGCCGCACGGTGTATGTCACCAACAGCGCCACCCATTCCGGCACGGCCAACATCATCCGATTCACCGTCAACCGTGATGGCGCCCTCGTACCACTTGACCGGGTGCGGGCTGGGCACGGGGCCCGCGGCATGGCCATCACACCCGACCGGCGGTTCGCCTACGTCGCCGCAGCCGATGGCAATGAAATCGACGGGTATCGCATCGGTCGTGACGGTTCTCTGAGCCAGTTCCTCACCGTGTCCACCCCTCGGCCGTCCGGGTTGGTCACCTCCCGGGACGGCCGCACCCTGTATGTCGTCAACCAGGTCACGGCAACGATCACCGTGTTCGCCGTCCAGTCTGACGGCGCGCTGGTCCAGCGGGCGGTTGTGAGCACCGGCGGGATCGCGCCGAAGGACCTCGCGGTTACACCCGACGGCCGGTTCATCTACGTCGGTGACACCAAGCGGCCCGTGCTGACCGGGTTCGCGGTGGGATCCGACGGCATCCCGACGCGACCGGTGGCCCGAGCCGGGATCGGCCTGTTCAGCGGTGAAGTCCTCGTCACCCGCGACGGCCGGTTCTTGTATGTCGTGTGCACCGACACCGACGACATCTTCGGCTTCCGCATTGAGGGTGATGGCACGTTGACCGAGGTGAGCCACTTGCCCGCCGGGGAGCGGGCAGAAGGCGCCGCGATCAGCCCGGACGGACGGCTACTGTATGTCGCCGGGTCCGCTCTCGAGGACAACAGCGGCCCGATCACCGGCTTCACGATCGGCGCGGACGGCGTGCTCACCCCGGCCGGCCGGCCGGTGCTACTCCACCAGCCACCCACGGTCGCGTTCGCCCCCGACGGCAAGCATCTGTACGCCACCGACTTCGCCGAGAACACCATCACCACCTTCGCCGTCTCGTCAACCGGTGACCTGACCACGGTAAAGACCCAACCGTCGGGTGGGGTCGAACCCGGATTCCAAGCAGTAACCCTCCTGCGCAATCGCTGACGCCGGGTGGGGTGGCGTGTCCTCCACGCCACCCCAACGGCCCAGTCTTGCGGCGAACTCCATGGGTTGGCCCGACGTGGCGCTGCTCCGGCGCACCCTATCTGGGAGATCGATGGCACGTTCCGGCTCGACGACTCGCGTCGAGCGGCACGCTACCGGCCCAGCCAGATTGGCTGATGGCCGCGTACGCGCCCTTGGCCGCAGCCCCAGCGGGGATGATCAG
Organism: Actinoplanes sp. NPDC051513; assembly: GCF_044454685.1. Classification (NCBI taxonomy): domain Bacteria; kingdom Bacillati; phylum Actinomycetota; class Actinomycetes; order Micromonosporales; family Micromonosporaceae; genus Actinoplanes; species Actinoplanes sp. NPDC051513. The sequence goes on along the minus strand of NZ_JBITDW010000047.1, from coordinate 1,725 downwards.
AGAGCCGACCGTCCCTGTTACGAGCCCGCCGGTGTACCAGCCGTTGTTCTTGATGTCGCAGGTGGAGCCGGGCTGCAGGAATTCCTGGAATTTGGTGGGGAGTCCGAAGAGCAGGGCGTCTCCGATTCCCATTCGAAGGCGATGGTGTTTTCTTTGAATTTTTCGAACCTGCTGCAGTTGGTGCACAGGCCGGTCGGGTCGGTGCCTTGCAGTGGGTTGTTCTGGGCGTAGGCGTATGGCTGGTGGTGTGATGGCTTCCGCATCGTTCGGTTTCAAGCCTCCCGTCGATCCGCAGGCTGTCGACAAGAGATCGGGCGAATGGCCGTGATGGATTCTTGCTGACATCTAGATGAAAGATCGTGGCAATGGCTGCCGTCGACGAGCGCAATGCCGGCTCGGTTCCGCGCTACGCAAGACGGCGGCTGCGGAGGCGTTGCACCGCTGCCGGGATACCAGCGGCGCGCATGCTCGTCGGTGGCGGTCACGCCCGCCCGTCTCCGAGCCGCCGGCGCCCACGCCGTGGGCCGCGATCGAGGAAAAGCCATCACCGACGCAGCGTGGACCACTTCGTGACGACCCTCCTCGCGGAGGGCGTGGGCCTTCGTCGGAGGACATCATGGGCAAACGCAATCGTGCGCGTTCCCGGGCGATCCGAGCCGAGATGGCGCAGACCGGGGAGAACTACACACGGGCCGCCGCTGCGGCGGCAAACACCCCGGCGGGGCGATCGGGGCGCACTCCACCGACGTCGTCAAGGACAACATCGTCGAGATCCTGCTGCGACGAGTCCGGACCGACGACGCCCGCTTCGCCTTGGCGGAGCGCCTCAGCCAGGATGGTCGCCGCGTCATCTACGACCGGATGTCCTTCGAGGTCATCGACCCTGGAGAGCCCGGCGCGTGGCAGGTCTGGACTGGCTCACCGACGAGATGATCGCCGACGGCGGTGGTGGGCAGGTCGGGTACGCCGCCGCCGTGCAACGGCTGGATCCGGACGGCCTGTGGGTTCACGAAGACTACCTGCAGGACGAGGTGCCCGTGCCGGAGGTGACCACCCCGGGCGTGCCGGCCACATTGGGGCGGGTCAAGTCGACCCTGTCGGCGTACGAGTTGGAGTGGCTCTGGCAAGATTTTCGTAGCGGAAGATCGCTAAGGGCTCGCCGAGTAATAACCCGTAGCTTGACGGATTGTGGTCCGTTGATCTGTTATGGGCGTGATGGTGGAGGTTCAAGAGCAACTCGCGGCGAAGTTCCAGGCGATCCTTCCGCATCTGGATGAGCGGCAGCGTCGGCTGCTGCTGGGCGCTGAGGCGCGTGTCCTGGGCTATGGCGGGATCCGGGCGGTGGCCAGGGCTGCCGGGGTTCGTGAAGCGACCGTCGCGCTCGGCGTCGATGAACTCGACGCCGGCGCTGAACCTCTGGGCCGGACCCGTAAGCCTGGTGGGGGCCGGAAACGGGCCGTGGACCTCGATCCCGGGCCAGACGCTAACGGTCTGCGGCCGACCCCACCGTAGATCCCGAGGTCCACGCTAATGGGAAGCGGTCGCGTCGTCGCGGTGTCCGATCAGATCTCGCTGGGGCGAGTGCGACAAACGCCGCCGCGACCCCCAGTATCCGGTTGCTCAGTTGCTGGGGTTGCGGGTCAGGAGGCGGCGGCGGAGACGGTGCAGTTGTGGCATCAGTCCGTAGATGACGATGGGCACCGCGATGGTGGCGAGCACGAAGGT
>NZ_JBITDW010000046.1:0-16335 GCF_044454685.1 Actinoplanes sp. NPDC051513 | reverse complement strand
GCGTGTTGAGCGTCAACGTGATCAATCCATCCTCGCCGCCCCGGGCGGGCTACACCTGTGAACCGCTGGTCTCACCGAACCCTGACACCCAGGGGAACCCACCTCAGACTGCAAGCGGGTCCAGCCCTCCCTGCCGCTATCGCCGCACCGTCGCCAGCGGATGCGGCTCACCCGTCAGCGCCGACACCGCGTCCGCCAACTCGTTCATGCTCGCCCGCACATACCCCGCCGTGGCCCCGACATCGCCGCCCGTGCTCTCCGCGTGCCCCGCGTAAGCGCGTGCAACGGCATAGCCGAAGTTGCGTTCTACCCACGTCAATGTCGTATGGCGCAACCAATGCGCGCTGGTCTGCTGCGCCGCTACCCACGGCAGCCGCGCCCCTAGCCGCTCCCACAGGTGGTCATACCGGCGCCGGGTGATCGGCTGACGATTGCGATACCGCAGCAGCTGCCCGGTCGGCGGAGCACCGCGCTCGGCGGCGTGCGCCTGAAGATGCGTCATCAGCGTCGGCGACACCGGTTGCCACCGGAACGTCCCACCCTTCTCTCGCAGCAAGATCAGGCACTGATCGGCGTCGAGATCCATCGGACGCAACGCCAGCGCCCCACCGCGCCGGCACGCCGTTTCCACATGCAACCGGATCAGTAGACCGTCCAGCGCCGGGTCATCCCCGCTGATCGCCGCCACTTCGTTGAGTTCCGCCAGCCGTACGTCCGGCAGTGCCCGGCGCGTGCTGGCCAGCCGCTTGGGCTTCGCGACCTTCAAGGCCGGATTTTCCGCCTCGCTCATGAACCCGTCCGCCGTGGCCCGCCGATACAGGCACCGCAGCGCCGCGATCGTGTGCTCCTCCCACTGCGCCCGCCACGACCGTTGCGACGCTGCACCCGGTTCGCCTTGATGTCGACGATCAGCCTGCGAATGTCCGACGCACTGACCTCATCGATGCGGCGCTCGCCCCACCGTTCAACGACCCGATTCCAATACGTCCCGTAGGCCCTGAGCAAGCCGGCAGAGATCGACGCGGCAACCACCGGAACGTAGTCAGCGAAGGTCGGCGCCACCGGACGCGCCGCGGCACCCGCCACGAGGTCGAGCGGCGAAATGCCCATCCGTTCGAGCAGCAGCCGGGCCGCCTCCAGGCCGGCCTGATCGATCGTCGACTCAGCCATTCGCATCCGCCCCCAGCGCAGCCGCATGGACTCGGTCGACCACCGCGTCCAGGGCGGCCGGCGGATGCACCACCAGCAAGCCACCCTCCGGATAGGCGGCGAGCAGGACCCGGTCGCCCGGGGAAAGCTCGCACCACCGCCGAGCCGCGACCGGAAGGTGAAGGAAACTTCGCCCCGTGAGCCGAAAGACCCCGCGCTCGTCCCGGAAAATCGCGATCAGGCCCCGGCTCACCCGGATATCAAGACGCCCACCGGGCGCCCAGCCCAGCGCCGCCATGATTACCCCGTCAGCGATACGGCCGCCCGCACCAAGGGTGCTGAGGCCGTAAACCGCGGATCCAGCACGCTTCTCCGACAAGGCCATGAGCGGCAACGGCGGCCGCGCGGATCGCGGCGCTGCTGAGCCCCGTGGCAGTTGATCGGCCCGGCCGGCGAGAACCAGCGGTGGCACAACCGATGGAAGGGAAAGTTCGGTCACGGCACGCACCGCCAGCCGATGCTGACCGGTTTTGACCATGCCGTGGATGAGAGGTGGGTGGTCAGGCGCGCCTGACCACCGGTACGTCGTTTGACGCATGAGTGCTACAAGTTTGTGTCCGGAGCCCAACACGTGGAATATTCACACGGTAGTAGCGTCCGGAGAGCTGGTATGTGCGCCGTGATCTTTGCGTTGATGCCAAGTGACGGACAGTTCGTCGGCCATTCGGTTCGGCACCGAGACGGCGGACGTGACCAAGGACGGTGGCTGAGCTACAGCGCGGCCGGGACGGGCGGTTCGGCGGGGACTGCGGGTCGAGCGCGGCCTCGACAGCGGGCCGCCTGCAGGCCGCGCAGCAGCGCCTGGGCGTCGTCGGGGGATTTACGCGTTGTGGGGTTCGGGGTCGTCGGTCTCGGGTGGGGCGGTTTCGGACGGTTGGATGGTGCGGAATCCGGCGAAGTGGCCGTTGAGGATGCGGCCGGCTTTCTCGATGATGGCCGAGGCCGAGAAGGGTTTCTCAATGAGGTGCACGCCCCGGTCGAGTCTGCCTTGTGAGGCCAGGACGGGTTGGGCGTAGCCGGACATGAACAGCACCTCGATGTCGGGCTTGAGTTCGCGGATCTTCTCGGCGACTTCCTTGCCGAGCATGTCGGGCATGACGACGTCGGTGACGAGGAGGTGGATGTCGCCGTCGTAGCCGGCGGCGAAGGCGACAGCCTCCGGGCCGCCGGCCGCGGTGATCACGTGGTAGCCGCTGCGGGTGAAGATCCGTTCGGTGACCTCGCGGAGCGCTTCCTGGTCTTCCACCATCAGGACCGTCTCGCCGGAGGGAGTGCGTTCATAGGGCACGGCGTCCGGCTCGGGGTCGGCGATCTCGTCGGTGACCGGGACCAGGATCGTCATGGTGGTACCCGCGCCGGGGATCGAGTGGATGGTGATAGTGCCGTCGGCCTCGGCGATGATGCCGTACACGGTCGACAGGCCCAGTCCGGTGCCGGCGCCTTCGGCCTTGGTGGTGAAGAACGGTTCGAAGACGCGTTCCTTGACCGCGTCGGGCATGCCGGTGCCGGTGTCGCTGACCCGGATCCGGACGTGCTGGCCGGCGGTGAGCAGCGCGTCGGCGTCGATGTCCACGATGACGTTGGCGGTGTCGATGCCTAACGTGCCGCCGCCGCTCATCGCGTCGCGGGCGTTGACCGCGAGGTTGAGCAACACCTGCTCGATCCGGCCGGCGTCGGCCAGTACCGGCCACAGACCCTCGGCCAGGTCGGTGCGCAGCAGGATGTCGGTGCCGATGGTGCGCCGCAGGAGTTGCTCCATGTCGGTGACGATGTGGTTGAGGTCGAGCACCTGTGGTTGGACGATTTCGCGGCGGGCGAAGGCCAGCAACTGGTGGGTCAGGTCGCTGGCTCGTTCGGCGGCCCGCTGGATCTGCCCGACGTCACGGTGGGCTGCGATGAGCTCGGGTCCGCGTTCGGCGAGATCGTTGCCGACGAACTCGGCGTAGTTGAGGATCACGCCGAGGAGGTTGTTGAAGTCGTGGGCGACGCCGCCGGCGAGTTGGCCGAGCAGTTCGAGGCGCTGGCCCTGGTGGAGTTGCGCCTGGAGATGTTCGCGGTCGTGCTGGGCGCGAGCGCGTCCGCTGTCCATCACAGCCTGGAACCGGTCCTGGGCATTTTCCACCTCGACCAGTTCCTGGGCACGCTCCTCGCCGTCGCGGAGCTGGAACCGGTCTTGCGCCTCGGCGACCCGCACGCGTTCCTTCGCCCGTTCGGCGCCCATCACCTTCTGGAACCGATCCTCAGCGTCGTGGACGTCCATGCGTTCCTGGGCGAGCCGTGCACCCATCTTGGCTTGGAACCGATCTTGCGCCTCGTGGACCTGCACGCGTTCGTGCGCGTACTCGGCGTCCATGAGGTCCTGGAAGGTTCGATCCTGCGGGTCGTCCGCGGCTTGGCGGTCGCCCTCCTGGACCTGCGGCTGGAGAAGGTGGGCCCGGCCGTGGGCTTCGACGTGGTGCTGGCTCGCTGGGGTGTCGAGACCGCCAGCAACCCCCGGCGGCTCGTCGACCAGGTGAGCGATGGTGGCAGCGCCGACGATCGCGCCGGTGGAGCCGAGAATGGGCGAGGTTGTCAACGACACGGTCAGGACCGTCCCGTCCCGGTGCAGCCGTTGCGTCTGGCGAGCCGTCATATCCTCACCGGCTGCGACGCGTTGCAGGATCGCGGCCTCCGCCGCTCGGTGCTGCGGCGGGATGAGGATCTCCACAGAAGCCCCGACGAACTCCTGCTCGGCGAAGCCGTACAGCCGCAGAGCAGCGGCGTTGCAGCTGCTGATGACGCCGGAGGCGGTCATCCCAACGATGGCGTCATGGGAGGACTCGATGATCGAGGCCAACTCGGCTCGTCGGATGGCGACCTGCGTTTGGACCGGAACCTGGACCATCTCAACCCACTTCGACCGCCAAGCGGACCGTGTCCTGAGGGTGAGGCGGAGGAGCATCCAAACCGACGCGGCAGAGATCACGAGACGGATCTCCACCGAGAACGCTACTCGCCCGATCGACATTTTAGTAGAAGCAAGACAAAATGGTCGAATGATCAGCGGCTGGCCACGGCGTCTTGGCCCTGGCGAGCGTGGGCGAGGCGGTGCCCGTCGGCCGGAAGTCTCAGAGTTCACCAAGGTCCGGCCGGCATCCTGTGCGGCATGCTGGATCGGATCTTCGGTTGCCGGTGCACCCGCTGGTGGTAAACCTGACCGTCGTAGCCGTGCCAGTGACCGCCCTGCTGGTCGTGCTCTGCGCGGTCCGGCCGCACGGACAACAGTGACCGGTCTACCGGGGCCTGGCTGCCCGGACCGGACCCAGGCAGCTAGCCACAGCCGGTGTCAGACGGCTTGGCCGTCGCCGCGACGCCGCCAGTACCGGCACAGCTCGCCATCGACGTGGACGCGTTCCACGAGGCCGACGCGGGCCGGTTTGTCCAACAGGGACCACAGCACGCTGCGCTCGTACGGGCCGAGTTTGAACCGGTTGCCCAGGTCGTTGGTGGGACAGCGGCTTGTCGCCGGGGGCCGGGCAGCGCGTCCAGCGCCGCGGCCTGGAATCGCTGCCGGTCCTGTCTCGTTCGGCCGATCCCCGCAGCCATACCCGACAGTCTGTTGGGCGGCAGAGCGGCGCGGCAACCGCACGTTAGGTGACATATGATCCGGCGTCCGGGCCCCGCAGGTGGATCTACCTCCGACGAAGCCGGAAATGAGTCAGCACGCCGGGTAGGCGCGGCTGGGCTGGCTGTTCTGGTCGCTGGGTCTCAGCGGGGGCGGTTCGCCGGCGGGCTGTGGATGTGGAGGGGTTCAAGGTCGTCGTCCTCGTCGTCGTGCGCCTCGGCGGGGTCGTACAGGCCGGGGAACCGCAGCGCGTCCGGGCCGGTGTCCCAGGTGTCGGCGTCGGGCCACTGACGATCTTCGGCCTCGCGGGCAGCGCGCTGCCCGGTGGGGTCGTCCCCTCTCGGTCGGGTTCGAGCCGTTGCCACCCGCAGAGTCACCGGCCGATGGTCGTCGCCAGATCCGTACCACCGAGACGACCCTGACCAGCTCGTTATGCACCGGTGCGGCGGCGTGCACCTTCGGGGTTGGTGTCGGCGACCGCGATGAGGTGCCCACGACGGCGAACTTTGGTAGGTCGTTGTGCCGTCGCCGGGGCCGTTTCATCGTCGGGCGCTGATCGTCGCTGCGACGCCGATGGCGATGTTGGCGAAGAACATCGGTGCGGGTATCACTCCGCCGAGGACTGCCAGTTGTGTGAGCATGAGGATGCCGACGGCGATGAGTGTCCAGCCGGTCCACCTGGGCAGGAGCGGCGTGCGTAGGAGGGCGATGCCGAAGCAGATCTGCGCGACTGGCCATAGCAGGCCCAGTACGGTGGTGTCGACGCCGCCGGTCCAGGGGACGAGTGGCAGGTACCAGTCGGGCAGCGGCTTGCCGAACAGGTCCTGGGTGACGGTGACACTGAAGACCGGGGTGATCGTCAGCAGGGCGGTGCCCATCAGGTGTGTTGCGGCGGCGACCTTGGCGGACGCGGAGTCGAGCAGGCCGGCCAGGATCACGACGGCCGGGACGCTCACGGCGAATCCGGCAGCGAGGAAGCAGGTCGTGAACAGCCATGCCCCTGGGTGCGCCGTGAAAACCTTCATTGCCTCGGTGGGCTGGTCGGTCCAGGTCGGCAGTAGTGCCGGGTTGGCGACGGCGATCAGTGGCGGTGCGCCCGCCGCGACATACCGCCCGCCGAGGATCCGGCGGGTGATCGTAGCGTGGCCTTGCGCGGGCCGCCGGCCGTCATGGCCGGTCATCGCGATTCCGCGGAGGCGGCTGGCGTCGTGGTATTGGGGAGGACGGGTCCGGGGGTGCGGGTCAAGGCGATGCCGATAGCGGCCTACATAGCCATCCAGGCGATCAGGGCCAGGCGCCCGGCTGCCATCGGTCCGGATTTCGCCGGGACCACGGCGGCGAACAGTGCGAGCCCGCAGACCGGCACGGTGTAGCGGGCCCATCGCTGCCAGCGGCCGGCACGTATGACGGCGATGCCGGCCACCACCAGACCGAATCCGATGGCCAGGCTGGACCCGCCGTAGCCGATGTTGAGCCGGTCCACGCGGGCGTCGTTGACCTGTGCGCGGGCGAGTGTCATCGCGCCGATTTCGCACAGTGTCAGGCCGATCAGTGCGGCGGCGGCGATGCCGATGCCGGCTTTGCCGGCGCGGCTGGCGTTGAGCACGGCGCGCCCGACGGCCACGACGCCGATCAGCAGAAGCACGTGGTTGATGACGAAGACAATCTGTGCGGTCAGGTGCATGGGCGTGTCGAACGGACAGCTGAGCCGGTCGGGGCCGACCTGCGGCGCAACCATGATCATGGTCGGGCCGCCGGCGGCGCCGATGGCCGCCGCGCCAGGACAAAGCAGGCCGGCCGTGCGGGTGGACGCGGCCGTGGTCATGCCACACGCAGCCGGGCACGGGAACCGGACCAGATCAGCGTTACGGCTACCGCGGTGGCCGCGATGGCCACTGCGGCGACGATTTCGCCCAGCCGGGTGCTTGTGGGGCGAAGAACGCCGGTACCGACAACAGCGCAGACACCGTCCGGGTGCCGGCCACCACCGCGGTCGCAGGGCGTTTGCCGCGCCACGCGGCCGGCACGCAAACGATGGTGGACACGCCCAGCAGCGCGCTGGCGATCACCAATGCGGCCGGCGGCGCCGCGTCGACGAACAGGCCGGTCAGCCCGGCGAGGTCGAGCACGCCGAGTACGGTGCTGAGCATAAGCCCGGTGGTCAGCGCAGGTGAGCGACGCATGGTGGCCTCCGTGAGGTTGGTCCTAGCCGGGACGTTGGGTGGATTTGCGCAGCCGTGCGGTTCCTGGGCCCTGCAGACTGTCCACGGCCGCAGCCGTGCGGCCGGTCAGGAGCAGCAGAAGCGCCAGGGCGGTCCCCGACACCTGCGGCCCGGCGCCTTCGGTCCAGTCGGTGTCGGTCGCCGTCAGGGTCAAGCCGGCCAGCGTGCGGTTGGCGTGAAACGGCCACCCCATCGCCCACACCCGGCGCAGCGCCTGATGGCTGTTCTCGGCAGGTACAGGAAAGTCGCGTCCGAGCGGCACGGTGATGTCTTGACTGTGCACGATCACGTCGAACAGTGCATTGCGTGCGTCGAGCACCCTCGCGGTGCGCTGGGCGCCGGCGTGTTGGCGGATCTGCGCGACGAGGTCGGCGCGGTCGCGTGATCCGTTGCGGATGGCCAGCAGGGAGTTGATCCGGTGCGGGTTGAACCCTGCCCGTGGCGCGGCCGCGATCATTTCCCAGGTGGTGATGGTCGGAATGAGCGCGAGATGACCGGCGACGTCGCGCACCCGCCAGCCCCGGCACAGCGACGGCGCGTCCCACTTCGCCGGGGTCAATGACTCCAACAGGTCAGCGACACGCAGGCGCAGCAGGCGCACCCTCGACCAGTAGTCCTCATCCACGACCCCACCTTCGGAAGTCCGATCCTCGGACCAATATAGTCCGAACTTCGGACGTCTGCAATGATGGCGGCATGGCCGATGACGATGATGAGCTCAACTTGGGGCTGCTGCTGCTGATCCCGTACCGGTTCATGGAGACAGCCGTGTTGGCCACGCTGAAGGCTCACGGCCACGACATCGGGCTGAGCCAGGCGCGGGTCTTCCAGCGCATCGCTCCAGGCGGATCCCGCCTGGCCGAACTGGCCGACGCCGCCCAGGTCAGCAAACAGACCGTGGGTTCCATCGTCGACCAACTGGAAGGAGCTGGGTATGTCAAACGCGTCCCCGACCCGCGCGATGCCCGTGCCCGGCTGGTCCAGCTGACAGCCAAGGGTCATCAACTCGTCGCGATCGGCATCCCGGTCATCCGGGGCATCGAGGCCGACTGGGAAGAACGCCTCGGCCCAGCCCAAATGCGCCAACTCAAGCAACTGCTGGCATCGTTACGGGAGATCACCGACCCCTTCCGCCAGCCCCAGCGCCCATAGCGCACGGAGACCGCGAGAAAGGCGGCTCTGTCCCTCGCCGACATACATCTGCGGTTTGAAGCCTGTGCCTGGTAGATGAGAGTGCGTCTCTTTCTGAGGGAGAAGGCCCCGGCCGGCGGTGATGTACTCGTCGCCGCCAACTCCGGGCCACCGGCCGATCCGCACCGAGATCGCCGACGTGCTCGGCATCTCCGCGCCAAGCTGTACCGCGCATGGCCACCCGAGAACGCGCCAACTACCGGCGAAGATTCAACGCCGTAGACTCCTGAAGGTCACAGGTAGCCGGCGCGGCACCCAGACCGGTTTTCCTGTGACAACTGCCCTTATCGCAGGGTGGCGCTGGACGGGACCACGACCTCGCGAGACGCCCGGCGCGTATGGTGGCAGGCAAGTTCCACCGCTTATGACGTGTGCGGCTGGGCGCCGGGGGTGGGCACCGGGGGCCGGCTGGGGAGCGGGGCGGACGGCCTTGAAGGGCCGGTACGCCGGCTGGGAGCCGGGTTCGGCAACGATGAGGACGCCGAACGTGATGTTGAACCAAGTCGAGTATCGGGCGCGCCAGCGCGAAAGCTGGTGTCCAGTACGAGGTAACCGCCGACGTGCCAATGAACCGCGGGCGTGTGGGCGTGAGCGACAGGCGAGGCGCTGGTCAGTATCTGAACTGTGCGACGACGGTGGCCAGTTCGGAGGACATCCGGGTCAGTTCGGCCGTGGCTTGCTGAGCCTGGTTGACGCCTTCGCTGGTGAGGCGGGCGGCGTCGGCGACACCGGTGATGTTCTGGGCGACGTCGCCCGCGCCGGTGGCGGCCTCGGTGACGCTGCGGTTCATCTCGCCGGTGGTCGCGGTCTGTTCCTCCACGGCGGAGGCGATCGTGGTCTGGAAGTCGCTGATCCGGGCGATCACCCGGCTGATCTGCTCGATCGCCGTGACAGCGCCGCCGGTGTCGGCTTGGATGACCTCGACGCGCCGGGAGATGTCTTCGGTGGCGCGGGCGGTCTCCTGCGCGAGGTCCTTGACCTCGGAGGCGACCACGGCGAAGCCTTTACCGAGTTCACCGGCGCGGGCGGCCTCGATGGTGGCGTTGAGCGCGAGCAGGTTGGTCTGCTCCGCGATCGCGGTGATCACCTTGACGACGTTGCCGATCTCGGCGGACGACTCGCCCAGTTTGTTCATCGAGTCGGAGGTGGTGGCGGCGAGTGTCACCGCCTCCTGGGCGACCTGGGCCGCCTCGGTGGCGTTCTGCGAGATCTCCTTGATCGAGGCACCCATCTCCTCGCTGCCGGCGGAGACGGTGTCGATGCTGCGGGAGATCTGCTCCGCGGCGGCCGACACGGTCTGGGCTTGAGCGGACGTCTCTTCGGCCGAGGACGAGATCTGCGTGGTGACCCCGGACAGTTCCTCGGCGGCACCGGCCAGCGAGGTCGCCGAGCCGCTGATGGTGGTCACGGTCGCCCGTAACCGGACGACTGCGGTGTCCAACGATTGTCCCATCTGGCCGGGTTCGTCCCGTGCGGTGAGCCCGGCGGTGCGAGTCAGGTCGCCCTCGGCGAGTGCCGCGCACACATCCTTGACCCGGCTCAGGGACCGGACGATCTGCCGAGCCACCAGCACCCCGGCGGCCAGCGCGACGACCAGCCCGATGATCAGAAGCAGCAGGGAGGTGAGCCGGCTGGCCTGGTAGCCGGACCGGGCCGCCGCCGCGGACCGTTCCGCATCCTGGGACTCGGCGGCGCGTAGCGCGGCGATACTCTCGTACGCCTTGGCGATGTGCGGGTTGGCCTCGCCGGTACGGACCGTCTGCCAGGTCGCCATGTCGCCCAGCTCGCTGAGCGGGATGAGTTTCGTCGCGGCGATGGAGGAATACTGCTGCCACTCCGTCGTCAGGCTCTGAATCGTCGCCTGATCGCCGGCCGGATGCCCGCTGCGGTAGGCCGCGATGGCAGCGGTCGCCGCCTGCACGTCCTTGGTGAACGTCTCCTTGACCTTCGTCTTGGCCGCCGCCCCGCTGCTCGCCGCGTGCAACGTCACGTCGACCCGGACCTGGAGGAAGGCCGACTTGATATCGCCGACCGCGGCCACGTTGGCCACATTCGTCGAGTAGATCTGCTGGGCGGCGGCGCTGGCCCGGCCCAACGCCGCCAGGCCCGAGACACCGACGGCCAACGCCACCAGGCCCGCGATACACACGGCCGCCAAGATCTTGACATTGACGGGAAGATTAGCCACCGAAAACCGTCCACCTGCTGGTCTGTCCGCCTCGATGCTCATCATCGATCCCTCCGTGCACACACGCCGATACCCGTCCAACGCGGTGATCGCGGGTGATGTCACGACACACGGTAGGCCGCCTGCCCACGGCAAGAGCCCGGTTCGACAAAACGCGCGCCACAGCACCGTCCCGACGCCCTCTCGACGCCGGCCTGGTCGCCGGCCCAGGGGGCTCGACCGCTTGGCCATATCGTTGAACGAGCTGGCGGCTGTGGCGGACCGAGCGGCCATCATCCGCGAACACCACCTGGACGCCCTGGCCGCCGTCGCTCAATTCACCAACTGCTCGCTCTCGTGGAGCATCTCGAAGAAGGCGACGTGCCGGGTGGCCTTGCCGACGGCGTCAATGTCAACGGTACGGGCGCATTGTTGCCGATCTGCGCGACGATCCACGTCTGGACGCTGCGACCGGGCACGGCGTCGGACGTACCGGGCGGCCCTCCGCCGAGCACGCTGCCCGGCACACGTGACTACATCTGGCTGCCGTCTTCAGCAAACCGAGCACACCAACACCGAACGGCACGGACCGGTGGGTCGGCACGAGCTGTCGACGCCGCAGCTGATCGTCGGGACCCTCGCCGTGGCTCCCGGCCGCAGGCCATGCTCTTTAAGAGCCGCAGGCCATGCTCTTTAAAGAGGCGTCAGCATTCTCGTCTGGGCCCACACCACCGCAGGCAAGTCCCGCTTCGCTCCACGACCCATCGAAGACGAACGCCCTCACAACGTTCGTCGAGCCTGGCTTCTCCGCCGAGGCACCACATGGTTTCAGCTCTCTCGCCCGGACCCTCCGTCCCACTATGGTTGAGTCGGCCTGGGGCGCGATTCCGGGATTGCTCCCGGTCCGTTTCCCCAGGCCGCTCGCCGAACCCGCCGTGCGCGTCTCCGCGCAGCGGGCTCTCCACGGTCTCTGCCGTTAGGCGTGGTTGGGCGTGGTCCAGGGATTGGGGATCTTGATGCCGCGATAGCGGTACCGAGTGACCGGGATCGAGGCGATGTTGAACAACTCGACCCCGTCCGCCGCCGGCCTGTTCCACCGGCCGTTGGGGCCGGTGAGGCGACGGCGGACGTCCTTCCACTTCCAGCGGTGCAGCCGCATCCACCAGCAGATCACCCGATGCCACACGAAGTTTTCCAGGGCATCGAGGGTATGTTTGCAGACCGCGTGTTGAAGTCGTTGGCCCAGCCGCGCATGATCTGGTTGAGCCTGATCAGCACGTCCCCGGGCGGTAGCTGCGACAACCTGTTCGTCAGGGCACGGACTTTGTCCTTCAACGACCGGATGGGCCGGTCGGCGATGAACGTGTAGACGTACCACTTGTTCGTGCCTCGCTTGCGGCGCCACTGGATGCGGAACCCGAGGAAGTCGAACGATTCGCTCATGTGCATGATCCGGGTCTTGGCTGGTGACAGTCGCAGACCCAGGGGTTCGAGCACGGCGGCGATGTCTTCGCGTACTGCTTCGACGTCGTTGCGGGTGCCGTGCACGAGGATGACGAAATCGTCGGCTTATGCCGAAGCCCGGGTTATGCCGACATGGCTTGAGGATGCCCTGGTCAATGGGTGGTGGGCTGGTTTCTGAGTCGGCATGACCCTGGCGGGTTGCTGGGTGGTCTGTCTGTCTGGAGTGGTCGATGTTGCTCCGGACGGGAGATGTTCATGAGGGCAGTAGAGGGAGCCCGCTGCAGAGCGGATGAGGACGATGCCACGGCGACGCTGCTGGCAGAGTTCCGTACCTGGCTGGACCTGGAGCGGAGCTTGTCGCCGGTGTCGGTGCGCTGCTATGGCGTGCAGGCGAAAGCGTTTCTGGTTGGCGTCGGCGGCGCGGATGCGGTCGGCGGCCTGGACGCGGGCAAGGTCGTTGCGTTCATGGTGGACCATGCCCGGGACCGCAACACGTTGTCGGCGAAGGCGATGGTGACCTCGCTGCGGGCGTTCCTGAGGTTCACGCATGCGACCGGGCGCACGGCGGTGCCGCTGGCGGTGTGGTCCCCGCGGTGGCGTCGTGGCGGCTGTCGGCTCTTCCGCGCGGCCTTCCGGCGTCCGAGATCGAACGGCTGCTGGCGCGCTGCGAACGTCAGACGGCGGTTGGCCTGCGCGATTTTGCGGTTCTGTCGTTGCTGGCCCGGCTCGGTCTGCGGGGAGCTGAGGCTGCTGGCCTGCAACTGGATGACATCGACTGGCGAGCCGGCGAGGTCGCGGTCAGGGGTAAAGGCAGCCGGGTCGAACGACTCCCGCTGCCGGCAGCGGCCGGGCAGGCGCTGGCCGGATGGCTGACCGGTGGGCGTCCCCGGTGCGGGTCGCGGGCGGTGTTCGTGACCGTGCGGCGCCCGTATCGGCAACTGACACCGGACGCGGTCCGGCAGGTGATGGCTCGGGCCTGCTGCCGGGCCGGTCTCACCAGGCGGGGCGCGCACCGGTTGCGGCACACGCTGGCGACGGAGATGCTGCGCGCCGGAGCGTCGCTGCCCGAGGTCGGCCAGGTGCTGCGGCACCGCAGCCAGCTGTCCACCGCGATCTATGCCAAGGTCGACCAGGATGCGTTGCGTCCGCTGGCGCGCCGGTGGCCCGGAGCCGGCCGGTGAGCAGGCTGCGGGTCAGGGCCGAGCAATACCTTGGTCATGCGCCGTGCGCTTGGGTTCAAGCTGGAACGCAAGGTCCTCACCTGATGAGCTTCGTCCGTTTCTGTGAGCAGCGTGGCGCTGAACATGTGACCGCTGACCTGGCGATCGCGTGGGCGACCCAGACCGAGCGGGACAGCAGCGACGAGGTCTACCAGGCTCGGCGGCTCGACACCGTGCGGATCTTCGCCCGCCACCTGCAGGCACTGGAACCGGCCACCGAGATCCCGCCCGAGGACGTCCTGTCGCGCCGCTACCGGCGGATCCCTCCCTACCCTTATTCACCGGACGAGGTCGCTGCGCTGATGAGCGCGGCGGGCGGTCTGCGACCGGGGATCCGGGCGGCGACCTGGCGGACGCTGATCGGCGTGCTCGCGGTGACCGGCATGCGTTCGGGCGAGGCCTGCCACCTCGGCCACGACGACGTCGACCTGCAAGCCGGCACGCTCGTGATCGCCGACTCCAAGTTCGGCAAGTCTCGGCTGCTGTTCCTGCACCCGAGCACGATCATCGAACTACGCGCCTATGCGCGGGTCCGTGACCAGATGGTGCCCGAGCCGCGGGCGAGCACGTTCCTGGTCAACAGCCGCGGCAGGCCGCTGGACAAATACAACATCCAGCACACGTTCGCCGCGCTGATCACCGCGGCGGGCATCCAGACCCCGCCGGGACGACGCGCTCCGCGGCTGCACGACTTGCGGCACGTCTTCGCCGTCGCGACGATGCTGGACTGGTACCGCGACGGCGACAACGTGCAGGCGCGGCTCCCGGTCCTGTCCACCTGGCTCGGCCACGTCGACCCGAAATCCACCTACTGGTATATCTGCAAGCCGTCCCGGAACTGCTGGCCTTGGCCGCCGGCCGGCTCGAGCAACAGCCGGACGGGCGGGCAGCCTCATGACTGATCTCGCTCCCGTCCTGCAGGGCTTCTTCACCGACCGGCTCGCCCGGCAGAAGAACGCCAGCCCGAACACGGTCGCCGCCTACCGCGACACCTGCAAGCTCCTGCTGGCCTTCGCACACGCCAAGACCGGCAAGACGCCCAGCAGGCTCAGCCTCGCCGACCTCGACACCACCCTGGTCGGCGCGTTCCTGCAACACCTGGAAGAGCACCGCGGAAACGGCAGCGCCACCCGCAACGCCCGGCTGGCAGCAATCCACTCCCTGTTTCGCTACGCAGCCACCAAGGCCCCCGAGCACGCCGTCGTGATCAGCCAAGTCCTGGCAATCCCACCGCGGCGACCGGGCCACACCGCTCACCGCGCAGACCGTCAAAGTCCTCAAGATCTGGCTGACCGAACTCGACGCCGCCCCGGCCAGCCCGCTGTTGCCCACTCGGGCCGGAGGCCGGCTCTCCCGCGACGCCGTCGAACGGCTCGTCGCCAAACACGCAACCGCGGCAGCGGACGGCTGCCCATCGATCAAGACGAAGAACGTCACTCCGCACACCCTTCGGCACACCGCCGCGATGTCGCTGCTGAAGCCCGGGGTCGACACCTCCGTCATCGCCCTCTGGCTCGGCCACGAGACCCCGGAAACCACCCAGGTCTACCTTCACGCCGACATGACCATCAAGGAACAGGCCCTCGCCCGCGTTCACCAACCCGGCACCAGCCCCGGACGCTACCGGGCGTCCGACACCCTGCTCACGTTCCTCGACAACCTCTAACCACCGCGCCAAACGGCCGGGTTATGCCGACTCAGAAACCAGCCCACCACCCATTGACCAGAGCATCCTCAAGCCATGTCGGCATAACCCGGGCTTCGGCATAAGCCGACTTATGCCGAGCTCGGCATAAGTCGGCATACCGGACCAGCTTGAAGTTCGGCAGGCCGCGCCGCAGCCGCCCAGCCCTCACGCCCGGGCTGCTGCCCGGACCCCCGGGCTGCTGGGCGATGTGCTCGTCCAGCACCGCCAAGGCGACGTTGCTGAGCAGAGGAGACAAGATCGACCCGTGCGGGGTCCCGGCGTTGGTCTCCCGAAACCTGCCGGTCCTCGCCGAGGATCCCGGCCTTCAGGAACGCCTTCACCAGGCCCAGGACGCGCTTGTCGGCGATCCGGCCACACACCCGGCTCATCAGGGAGCCGTGGTCGATCTCGTCGAAGCAGGCCTTGATGTCACCTTCCACAATCCACTCATAGCGGCGTGGATTCGTGGCCAGATGGCGGATCTCGGCCACCGCGTCATGAGCCCGGCGTCCCGGGCGGAACCCATAGGAGCATGGGAGGAAATCCGCTTCGAAGATCGGCTCCAGCACCAGCTTCAAAGATGCCTGGACCACCCGGTCGGTGATCGTGGCGATCCCCAACCGGCGCAGTTTCCCGCCCGGCTTGGGAATCATCCGTTCCCGCACCGGCAGCGGCCGGAAACTACGGTCCTTCAGCGAGGCCCGCAGCCCGCCGAGGAACTCCTCGACGCCGACACGCAACAAGATGGACAAGGCGGTTCGCCCGTCCACCCCGGCGGTCACGGGCGGACGGACCGACTGGGGGTCCGTGCGGCATCACCAAGGGTCCGCTCTATGCGCTAGATGCCTGCGCAGGTGTTGTTCGGACGCTCATCCGTTCGCCGGGTCGTCCGAAAATGCTGAGGATCTCCGTGGGCTCGTCGCCCGTGCTGCCGAACCAGTGCGGTACCTGGGTGTCGAATTCGGCGACCTCGCCGCGTCCGAGCACCCAGTCCTGGTCACCGAGGACGAGCCGCAGGTGCCCGGACAGGACGTAGATCCATTCGTGGCCGTCGTGTGCCCGTGGCTCCGGATGCCCTTTGCTGGTCGGGATGACGATCTTCCAGGCCTGCGTGCCCTCGGGCTGCCGGATCAGCGGGATGACCGTCCTGCCCTTGACCCGGCCGGCCTTGAGCTGGACGCGCGGGTCGCCGGCTGCCGGGGCGCCGACCAGGTCGTCCAGCGGCACCCGATAGGCCTGCGACAGCGCGAGGAGCAGTTCCAGGGTGGGTCGCCGCTGTCCGGTCTCCAGCCGGGACAGCGTGCTTTTGGAGATGCCGGTGGTGCCGGCGAGGCCGGTGAGGGTGATCCGGCGTTGCCGGCGGAGCCGTTTCAGCCGCGGCCCGACCTGCTGCAGCGTGGCGGCGATGGCCGCTGAGGTGTCGTCCACGAGGCTCATCCCACCCCCGTTTCCCGGAAACAGCAACGTTCGTTGGTCGGCGACTCGCGCGGGTCCAGCCTGGGGGCATGAGTCAGTACGACGTAGCGGTCATCGGCGGCGGCGCCGCCGGTCTGTCAGCAGCACTTGTCCTG
>NZ_JBITDW010000045.1:0-17063 GCF_044454685.1 Actinoplanes sp. NPDC051513 | reverse complement strand
GCAGGGTTGATGATGTGGGGTGCGGTCATCGTGATGGTGCCTTTCGAGAGTGCTGTGGAAGGTTCACTCGAAAGATCACGCGATGACCGCGCTCTTCGTTCAGCCCGCAGACGGGCCGCCCGCTGATCACGCCGATCGCGTTACACCACTATCAGGGACGCCACTTCGGCTCGCCGACCCACGGCGAGGTGAAGGTGACTGCGGACGTGTCGGCGACCTGGTGGGGCGTGGATGGCAGGGTGCTGTCGTACAAAAGCCGAGCCCGGACGTGGCGGGTTACCACACGCGAACACAACGGGTGGCAGGTAACCGAGGTCGAGGCGCCGGCCTGGTGCGGCGGCTATGTGCTCGCGTCGAAATGCTGGCCCTAGCGCTGAGCGGTGTTGCGGGATCAGTTGTGCGATGTAATCAGCGGGCTTACAGCCGGTCCGCTGTGGCTCCGTTGGCCGGCTTGAACTCTGCCGGGTGCCGGAGCAGCGCCGTCCTGTCCATGGAGGCTGCCTGATGACGGCACTCGATACCCTGTCCGTGGCAGCAGCCGGCCAGCACGGGGAGGGTCATCATGCCGAACGACATCGACGCGGCCGAGGACTGGCTGGACAGTTGGGCAGCCGGCGTCAACGAGCAGGCCGAGCGCAGCGCCGCCCTGGCCCGCCGGGTCGCGGCGCTGACCGGCAGCGCGCAGAACCGGGACGGATCCATCAAGGTCACCGTCGGCTCCGCCGGGCAGGTCGAGGCGCTCGAGCTCGACGACCGGGTGCAGCAGCTACGCGGCGCCGAGCTGTCCCGGCGGATCCTGGTCGTGATGCGCGACGCCCAGGCCAGCCTGGCCCGCCAGGTCGCCGGCCAGGTGCAGGCGACCGTGGGCGCCGACACCGAAACCGGCCGGGCGGTGATCCACTCGTTCGAGACGCGGTTCCCCGACCGCGACGCCGACAACGATGCAGAGGACGACCGTCGTGGCCGCTGACCAGGTGCAGTTCCCCGGCCAGCGGGTCACCCAGCACGCCGGCAGCGTCGACCAGGTCGGCGGCGCCATGGAACTGGCCCGATCCGCTGTCCACGATGTGACCATGGACAGCGGCGCCTACAGGGTGCTGTGCCAGTTCCTGCCGGGAATCCTCAGCCCCGTCTTCGGGCTCGGTGCCGACGCGCTGTACCAGGCGGTCGACGTGCTCCACGAGACCGCCTCCGGGCTGCGCACCACCGCGGCGAGCATGTCCGCCACCGACGAGGCCGGCCGCGACCGGATCACCACCGCCGGCGGTAGCCAGACGCTGGAGCTGCCGTTGTGACGAACCCGCTGGTCGCTTCGGAACAGAGCTCGACAACCTGGTACACGGGCCTCGGGCTGGTCGAGGACGCGGCGCAGATCTCCAGCGGCATCCACGACAACAGCTGGGTCGACGGCACCCTCGGGACCGTCGGCGGCACCCTCGACCTGCTCGGCACCGTGATCGACCCGATCGGGTCGTTGGTCTCCTGGGGCGTGTCGTGGCTTATGGAGCACGTCAAGCCGCTCAAAGAAGCCCTCGACTGGCTCGCAGGCAACCCCGACGCGGTCGCCGCCCACGCTGCGACCTGGGCGAACGTTTCCAAGTTCACCGCCGACGCGCAGGCGCAGTACATGGACGCGCTCAGCCAGGAGATCGCCGACTGGCAGGGTGGCTCCGGCGACGCCTACCGGCAGCACGCCGGCATCGTCGCCCAAGTCATGCAAGGGATCTCGTCGGCGTCGCATGGCATCTCCTACGCCGTCGAAGGCGCCGGACTGCTCGTCGGCCTGGTCCGGGGCATCGTCCGGGACCTCATCGCCCAGTTCGTCGCCACCCTCGCCGCCCGGCTGCCGCAATGGCTCGCCGAGGAAGGCCTGACCCTCGGCCTGGCCACCCCGGTGGTGATCGGGCAGGTGTCCGCTCTGGTCGCCAAATGGGTCAACAAGATCCAGCATTTCGTGCGCGGGCTGCTGAACAGCCTCCGCAAGCTCCTGCCGAAGGTCAACTCGCTGGGTGAGGTCCTCACCGGCCTCAAGGAAGAACTCGCGAAACTGCTGCGCTCCACCCCGGGCGGCGGCCGCAGCGGCGACGAGCCGGACCTGACGCCCGGCCGCGGCTGGCACGACGGTGACCTGATACCGCCGCCGCGCGGCGGCAACGAGCTGCCGACCGATGCGCACCTCGGGGAGCGCTACCGCGGCGAGCACGATCCCACCAACCCGAACCGGGCCTTCAACCCCGACACGGTGCACTACATGACCCCGCAGGAACGCGAAGCGCACCGCTTGTTCGTCGACGGCGACGGCAATCTGCGCAGCGCCGCCGACGGCAGCCTCTACGACACGTCAGCCGGTGCAACCGCCTGGTCCGGGGGTGGCCGGGCGATCTTCGTTATGGACGGCAGCGGTAACCTGTACGCGACGCTGGACCAGCGCATCGGGCACACCCATCACTCGTCGCTGCTCGCCGGCGACTCCGTCGTCGGCGCCGGGGAGATCGAGGTCCGCAACGGCAAGCTGGTCGCGATGACCGACCAGAGCGGGCACTACCGGCCGGAGACCCAGATGAACGACCAGGTGCTGCAGAGCCTGCGCGATCAGGGCCTTGCGACCGATCCCGGCTTCAAGCAGTACGGATGGCACGGCCAGGAAAGGTGACCATGGATCAGGACCACGCGCGCGGGATCATGAACCAGTTGTTCTACCCGATCGACGGCGCACCCGACCTCAGCGATGCGACAGCCGTGCGCCTGGTCGACAACATGATCGACGGGCGGTTGTTCTCGTCCCCCGTGGAAGACTTCGCCGCTGCGATCGACGAGACGCTGCGGGCTGGATCCCTGCACCCGCAGACCGCCGAGATGAGCCAGCGGTATGCGGACGCCGAACTGCTGGAGTTCCTGCACCGGGTGGCACGCGAGCTCGGGACACGCCGGCCCTGGCCGCGACCGCGGTTCACGAAGCGGGATGTGGCCGAATGGGCCGAGTTCGGTGACGCCGCCGTCATCGGACAGGTCAACCGCCCGGCGCACCAGATCACCGGAGCCCTGGGATATTCCTTCGACCAGGTGCCCGCCGGCGAGGGCAAACTGCCGGTACTGGTCGTGCAGATGCGTACCGGCGAGGTGGTCGCGCTGATGGGATCGGTCGATCCGCGCTCGACGATGTTTACCCTGCTCCACCGCGGCGAAGGCGATCGCGACGAAGTCCTCGCCCACTTCCGTGAACTGACCGGGTTCAACACCAACGATGTAGTGCCGGTCTGAGCAGCGCGGACACTCGGAACGTGGTCTCGGCACGGGTCGCGGCGCTCTGCTGGCTACGGGCAGCGGCCGCGCGGCCCGAACCAGGGTGCCGCAAGCGAGCTGGGGGCTAATGCCACGGCGTGGGACTAGTAGTGCTTTGTCACCTTTCGGGTGGGTGATGGCTACAGATGCGGGTTGATGTTGGTGTCGTCGAGAGATGGACACTGTTGCGGTGCAGCGTCTCGGCGATGACCTGGCCGATTTCGTGGGGGATGTGTTCGGGTCGCTGAACTATGCGGGTTGGCAGGATCGGACCGGGCATTATCTTCGCGGGTTGATGCTGGACGGTCGGAGCAAATCGATCCAGCCGATGGCTGCCCGGCTGCACGGCCAGCATGAACAGGCGTTGAACCACTTCGTCACGAACAGCCCGTGGGACGTGGCACCGGGGCGCCGTCGGATCGCTGAACGGGTCGCCGAGGCGTTGGACGTCCCGGCGTGGGCGATCCATGACACCAGTCTGCTCAAGTACGGCAGAGCCTCGCCGTGCGTGGCCCGACAGTACACCGGCACCGCCGGGAAGATCACGAACTGTCAGGTCGCGGTCAGCGTCAGTCTGGTGACCGAGACGGATTCTGCCCGGTCGACTGGCGGCTGTTCGTGCCCGCGTCCTGGGATCCTGCCTCACCGAAGGCCGCCGTGGACGTGATCGCGCGGCGCGCTCAGCACAGATCCCGGATGCGGTCGGCACACGCCAAAGTGGCGGCTCGCCCTGGCGATGATCGACGAACTGCTCGGCTGGGGGTTACGGCCGAGCGTGCTGGTCGCCGACGCCGGTTACGGCGACGCCAGCGAGTTCCGGCAAGCCCTCGCCGAGCGCAGCATCGAATATGCGGCGCAGGTCGCGCACACGATCACCGCCTACCCTCTCGACGTTGAACGCACGACGGTGCCTTACCGCGGGGACGGCGCCTACCCGAAGAAGATCTACCGGCAACCGGCGGTCCCGGTCCGGGCCTTGATGCTGGCCGCCGGACCGGTCGCGGCCCGACGAGTGACCTGGCGCGACAGCTCCCGCCAACGAGCCGGCCGGCTGATCCCGACGACCTCGAAGTTCGTTGTTCGGCGGGTCCGACCGGCCGGACCGGCGATCCGCTCAGCGCGTCTCGGCGAGGACCTGCCCGAGGCCTGGCCGATCGCCGAATGGCCGGCCGGCGAACCAGAGCCGGTCAAGTACTGGTCGAAGGGGTGGGAGCCGACCGACCTGCGACAGCTTGGAACGTACGGTGGGTCAGCGTTCGGTGTACGTGCCGTTGATCGTGCGCCGATCGTCCACGGGTCCGACGGCGAGGGCCGCCTGCTACGGCGCCGCGTTCTTGAAAAGGCCCACGTAGGCGACGACGGCGATGACGAACTGCACCATCGCGGAGTAGGCGGCGCGATCCACGGCGACGGTCAACCCCACCGCGACCCCGGGTGGGTGTCGTTGAACGACCATGGAAACGGGTTGCTGGATCGCTAGACGGTGTTGCCTATTTCTGCGGCCGTTGGTAATACTGGCCGAGGAACTTCGGTTTTAGAGATTTGGTGGGGACGCCACCGTCGCGGGCGGCGACGTCCCCGGCGCGGCGATTCTTCAGGTGAGCAGCCTATTGATCAGCTCAACGAGGGCGCCGGTTACCGACTTGGTGGCCGGCGCCTCGTTGTCCCTCCAGATCGACCACATCCGCATGGCGTAATAGCACGTCCGTGTCGCATCGCCGGTGATCTGGGCTGATCGCTTCACCACCTCCAACAAGCGAGGGTGGGGCTTCTTAGGTTGCCGGTCTTGGCCCGCCCGGGGAGGGCCAGCCGCCACCGGCTGATCGATGGGGGTAGGCAAGGTGACTCCTCTCTGCAGCTTCGCGCCCGTTGCGCTGGCCGCGGCCGTCGGGCCAGCGATTGCGGGACGCGCCGAGGAATCGCCTTCCGTAGCCCCTTTTGCTGTGCTCGCTCTATGGTCGGGGGAAACAGATTTTCAAGCAACTGCCCAGGGATCGCGTATAGTAAAAGGCTTCGCGAAAGAAGATCATCAATATTGATTGTTCGTAGGTGCACTTGGCGCTTATGTGCCTACGGGTTGATCAAGGGTTTGATGCGATCCGCATTGAAGAACTAGGTGACTTCATGACTTTAGTGATCTGAGTCATAGATCGGTTCGCGAGAAAATATGCCTCACTCGGCGAGGTTCCGCTTCAACGGATCGGCAGGAAACGCCGGAATCCAAGGCGGACGGCGACGGGCGGCGGGCCGCCGCCCGTCCGGGGCGCCGACGTAGGTGGGCAGTTCGGGAAACACGATCGAATCCATGAGGGAATCCGACGGGTGAAGGGGCGAAAGAAACTGTCAGGCCCCCGCCGTACGGTCCCGGGGGTGTGGAGCGTGTCGTCCTGGGCGAGGCCGAACATCGCGTGGGGCGGCTGTGGGTGCGGGGCCGGCGCGGCAACCTCCACCACGGGCTGATCGGCATGGGTGAGCTCGCCGACCGGCGCTGGTTCATCGCGAAGGCCGAACGGGGCACGAACATGGCGTGGATTGCCGGCGACGAGCGGGCCGCCTGCTCGGCGGTGGAACGCTTGATCGCCCGGCGCGGCGGTCACGAGACCTGGCAGGAAATCAAGCCGGAACCGCAGGTGGCTGACTCACTCTGACGAGCCGTGGGCAGCACCCGGCCGGCGGAGGCCGGGGAGGGTTCTGGGTCCTGCGCAAGTCGCTCGCGTCGATCGGGTCCACCATGCTCTGCGCGCCGTTCAGCCGGGGGCCTGAGAGTCGAGAAGGCGGCTGTCGTGCCGGCTCATTGTGGCCTGCCTGAACGGCAAAGTTCCCGCGTTCGATGCGCAGTCCGACCCGCTGTGCGGTACGAGGCAGATCTGGGACACAGCCCGGCCCGGACAGCCGGGAGGCGCCGAGACTTGAGTCGCGACCTCCCGTCCTCTGTACCCAGGGAGAAACCATGCTGCCGCAGGATCACGAACTTCGCGCCGTACGGCCGGTCAAAGAACGCATCGAGGACGATCTCCTGCGCCTGCCCGGCGTCGTGGGTGTCGACATCGGGCTCAAACGAGTAGCCGGGCAACCCACCGACACGGTCGCGATCCGCGTGCTCGTCGTGGAGAAGCGCGACGTTGACGACGCCGAACGCGTCCCAGAAACCATAAACGGCATCGCCACCGACGTCATCCAGACAGGCCCGATCAGCTTCCTAACTTGCGCGTCGCCGGCGCTCGACCAGGGCCGCTACGACCCCCTTGTCGGCGGCATCAGCATCGGCACCCGAGCCGGACCGGAGGGCGTCGGCACCCTGGGCTGCATCCTGCAGGCCAACGGCACCGGTCAGCTACTGGCGTTGAGCAACTGGCACGTGCTGGTCGGTGGGGTGGCGGGGGCGCTGTCGGTAATCCAGCCCGGGCCCGGCGACGGCGGAAACTCGCCGGGCGACATCATCGGTCAGGTCTCCCGGTCGGCCATCAACGAGAACGTCGATGCCGCGGTCGTGCCGATCTCCGCTCGTGCCGCCCTGCCGCTGGTGAACGGCGTCGGCCGGATCGCCGGCTGGCGGCGCGCGGCGATCGGCGACCGGGTGAAGAAGCACGGCCGCAGCTCCGGCACGACGTGGGGTGACGTGGACACGGTCGACGCCACAATCTCGCTGATCGATGGTGGGGTCAACCGGGTCTTCCGGCGCCAGATCGCCGTGTGGCGAGCCGACGGTGTCAGCTCCACGTTTGTCTGCCCCGGTGACTCCGGGTCGGCCGTGGTCATCGCCTACTCCAACCAGGTGGTCGGCTTGTTGTTCGCCGGAGGCGGCGGGAATCCGTTCTTCCCCGACGGCGCGCTGGCCTACTGCAATCCGATCGTGGACGTCCTGTACGCGATGGACGCCACGGTGTACGCGCCCAAGACCAAGGAGAAGGACAAAGACAAGGACCACGAGAAGCTCGGCGGCGAGAAGGCCATGAAGGAGCAAGACGTCCAGCTCGCCGCAAAGCTCGCCGTCGAGGCCGCCTTGGTCGACCCGGTCGGCGAGGCGTACTTCACCGCTGAGCAAGAACAAGGATCCACATCGGCGCCGATGGCCGAACGGCTCGCCCGGCTCGAGGCATCCGTGAACGAACTGCGGCACTTCATCCGCCCACAGGACCGGGACGAACCCATCCGGCCGCAGATGGGCGACGACGAATCAGGCGCCGGCTGAGCATGTGGCTTTTGCTCACTGACGACACCGCGGAGGGCGCCTGGCTCGCCGCCGGCCTAACTCGACGCGGGCTGACGCCATGCCGAGTCGCCGGATCCGCGCACCTCGGGCCGACCGCACGATGGGATCACCGAGTGACGCGGCACGGGGCATCGATCCGCGTCGAATGCGACGGGTTCGCCATCGTGGGTGCCGAGGTGCGCGGCGTGGTCAACCGGCTCGGCGGCGGTCCGCGGTGGACGGTGGGCATTCCCGTATCCGATCGTGACCGCCGCTACGCCAATGCTGAGCTGCGTGCGTTCTTCCTCAGCTGGTTGACCGCCCTGCCCTGCCCCGTCGTCAATCCGCCGACTGCAGCCAGTCTCGATCCCGTCCAGTGGACGCTGCTCGCCGCGGCCGCGGGCCTGCCCGCCGCACCCGTGCGGCTACGCACAGGAACCCTCATGACGGAAACCTCCAGCCGGTTTCACCTCCTCGTCATCGGGGACGCTGTCATCGGCGCATCGTCGGACGCCATCGCACAGGCGTGCCGACGGTTGAGCCGCCTCGGCGCGACACCGATCCTGGGTGTCGCCCTCGGCGACGACGGCAGGTTCAGCGCCGCCAACCCAACACCGGACCTCGTCGAGGCCGGACCGCAGGCCATCGACGCGCTGGCCGACCTACTCACCAATTGCGTCACGCCGCGATGATCGCCCTCCTCGGAGTACCGACGGACACTCAGCTCGACCTCGTCGGCGGCCACCTGGCTGATCAGGGACGGGACTTCACATTCTGGGACCAGCGCCGGCTGCACGACGCCGACGCGGACCTGACCGTCGAGAGCGGCCGGGTCGAAGGCCGGCTGCACCTCGGCGGGCAGTCAACCGATCTGCAAACCGTGCATGCGCTCTACAACCGCCCGATGGCTCTCGACGAGCTTCCCGCATTCCGCGGTGCCGCCTGGCGGGAGCGCCTGGCCCGCATCCACCGGATTCTCGAGGTGTGGTCGGACACGACCCCGATCCGCGTCGTCAACAGGCTCGCGGCCATGGCCTCCAACTCGTCGAAGCCGTACCAAGCGCAGCTCATCCAGGACGCCGGCTTCGCGGTACCCGAAACGCTCGTCACGAACGATCCGGACCTTGTCCGCGATTTCGCCGCCCGGCACCCGAGGCTGATCTACAAATCGATCAGTGCAGTCCGGTCGGTTGTCAGCGAGCTCGCAGCGGCCGACCTCGACCGTCTGGATGCCATCCTGTGGTGCCCAGCGCAGTTCCAGGAGTACGTCAATGGGTTCGACATCCGGGTACACGTCGTCGGCGAGCAGACATTCGCCACACGGATCGACAGCGAGGCCATCGACTACCGGTACGCCGCCCGGCAGGGCGGCGTCGCATCGTTCTCCGCCTTCCGCATCGACGATGACCTGGCGTGCCGGTGCGTGGCGCTGACTGCTCGGCTCGGCCTGTCGGTCAGCGGCGTGGACCTTCGCCTGGCCGACGACGGCGAGGTTTTCTGTTTCGAAGTGAATCCGAGCCCCGCGTTCGGCTACTACGAGCAGCGCACCGGTCAGGAGATGAGCCGCTCGGTGGCCTATCTGCTCGCCTGCGGTGGGCCCGAAGCCAAAGGTCGATCTGTGCGCGGCCATCCGCCGGAACTCGAGGCCGGAACGGCTGTCGATCCGGTCGTTAACTGCCAAGCGCAGGATTCATCGGCGGATTGTGCAGAAGGCCTTGAGCTCGGCGTAGCCGGCGCGGGTGTTGTCACCCCCGCGGGGGTGACAACACGACGGCCGGGCGGCCAGGACGGAGGGGTCGATTGAGCTCAACGGCGGGTCGATGTCGGCACGGGCAGAGACCGCTTCGACTGGGATGACCATGAAACTCGAGACGAGGATGTGGTCGATCGGCTCAGTGTGGCCCTGGTTGGTCCGGGAGTAGAACTGGCCGGCCGGCATGACCCTGCGATGTGCCGTGTTCTGTCGGCACCTGTTCGGTCGGTTGACGCCGGGTCTTATTGGTTCAACCATGGGCGTTCCAGCCGGACGTTCACTCCTATTGATCATTGGTTGGACGGTCATGATTGGAGTGCGGCTTGTCGGGCGAGGAGTCAATCAACCATCGGGTTGAGCGCTTGCGGGGTCCGCTGCCGCCGGCATGTCGGGGTTGGAAACTTGTATTGGACTCTTCGGGGGTGGACAAGACCGTTCGTCCTTTCGATGGCACTGATCGATCGGTGCGTCCATCCATATCGGTCCACGACGACGCCGCAACGTGATGCCACGATCGGGTGACATGCGGCTGCGAGCAGGCGGACACGTATGGGTCGCCGAAGGTGGACGACGTTCTCGTCGTCTTTGGTTTCGGCGCGACAGCGCTCACCGGGCAGGCGGGGGTTCGGGCGAACTGGCAGTCTCCTCGGCAAGCGTCGGAAAGTGGGCTGGCGTCCGGCGTGCGGGCAGCCGTCCGCAGGTGCCGCGGCTAGGATCCGCCAGAACGGGGTCAGGAACAGTGCCGTCCCGCAATCTGCTCCTGACCCTGTCACCACGCCTACCGCTGCCTTCGGCCGGCGAGGGCGGTGATGAGCGTGACGACCGCGGCGGCGAAGTAGAGCAGGTCGCCAGTGGCGCGTGCGATGGTGATCCAGTCGTGGATGTTCAAGATGTCTCCCGCGGTGTTGGGCGGGGTGGCCGGCCGGGCCCCTGTCGGTGTTGCTGAATCGACGGTGGCAGCAAGCCGGCGGGTCCGGCAGCCGGTCCGAACCATCCCGGAGTAGGCCGACGGCTGTCGGCCAGGTGACGTGGGCTTTCGGCCTGGGACTACGCGGGTCTACGGTGGTCCGGTGCCGTCCGGTGACCCGCCACCGAACCCCCCGGCCAGCCCAGACGACGTTCACACGCTGGCCGAGCTCGCGGCCGCCTTGAACCGGCTGCGCGGTAGCCGCTCGTACAAGACGTTGATGCGGGCAGCGCCGAGCCTGCGGCAGAGCACGTTGAGTGATCTGCTCAAGGGCAAGTCGGTGCCCACCCGGGTAACGGTGGTGGCGTTCCTGTCTGCCTGCGGCCTCGAGACCTTGGAGCTGGAGCCGTGGCTGGCCGCGTGGGAGCGGGTGAGGACCTCGCATCTGCGCAAGCCGCCCGGCGCGATGCGGGTTCGCGACGCAGACCCGCGGCGTCTCGGAGTGCATGCGTCGATCCAGGTCAACCCTGGCGTCGACGATCTTCCGGTCTATGTGCCGCGCGACCTGGACGCCGAGCTGCGTACCGCGATCACCGCCGCAGCCGCGAGGGGCGGGTTCGTGCTGGTCAAGGGTAGTTCGTCGGTCGGCAAGACACGGTCGCTGTTCGAGACGGTGCGTGCAGTGCTGCCGGACTGGTGGCTGCTGCAAACGGCCAACGCCGCCGCGGTGAAGGCGTTGGCGGAGGCGCCGGCGCCGCGCACGGTGGTTTGGCTAGACGAGCTGCAGGGCTATCTCAGCCATCCGGGTGGCATTACGGCTGGTGCGGTTCGGTTGCTGCTCGAGGCGGGTTCGGTGGTGGTGGGCACCCTGTGGCCGAGCGAGTACGCCGTCCGCGCGGCTCTACGGACGCCGGGGCAACCCGATCCATTCGCTGAGGACCGCGAATTGCTGGGTCTCGCAAGGATCGTCGATGTACCGGAGGCGTTCAGTCCTGCTGAGCGCAGACGCGCGGAGGAACTCGCCCCCGCTGACGCGCGGATTCGTTCCGCGCTGGACACCGCCGATGCTGGCCTCACGCAGGTGCTGGCAGCTGGCCCGGAGTTAGTCCGCTGGTGGGAGCACGCCGACGGCAGCCTCGCTCCGCAGAGTTACGGCAAGGCCGTTATCACCGCGGCGCTGGATGCGCGGAGGGTCGGCGCGGATATGCCGCTGACTGCCGACTTCTTTGACCAGGCAGCACGGACCTACCTCACGTCGGCGCAGCAGGCCACGTCGCCCGGAGACTGGCTGGCTCAGGCGATCGACTATGCGGCCACACCGCTGCACGGTGCTGCGGCGTGCTTGGCCCCTGTCGCTGCCCGTATGGGCGAGACAGCCGGCTGGGTCACCGCGGACTACCTGCACCAACATGCGCTTCAGTTGCGTCGAACGACGGTCGTGCCGGACTCGGTGTGGTGCGCGCTCGCTGCATGCGTCGATGATGTCGACGCGTTCCGGATCGCTGATCAAGCGGAGCGGCGAGGGCAGATAGATCATGCTATTGCCCTCTATCGCCGGGCAGCCGACGGCGGTGCCTTCGCCGCCCCGCTGATGCTTTCGTTGCTGGTGACGCAAGACCGCCTCGATGAGGCGGTGGCAGCACTCGCTGCCCGCCCGTACGACAACCCAATCTGGACCATCCCCGTAGAACGCCTGGTTCTGGCCTTGATCAAGCACGACCGGTTCGAAGAGGCCCTTGCCCTCATTCAAGATCGTCCGGAGCACCTGACCCTCCTACGGGCACGTGATTCGGTTGAATTTCTCTGTGCGCGAGGTCGCCGAGGCGACGCGATCGCGTTGCTACGTGTGCTTGCCGATGTCGACAACATCGACGCGGCCATGAACCTCAGCAGCCTCCTGGCCGACGACGGCGAGACCGATGAGCTGCGCCGGCTTGCCGACAGAGGAATCCGGATGGCCGGTCACTACTTGGCGCGCCAACTGGCCGACCGAGGCGCCGTTGAGGACCTTCGACAGCGTGCCGATGCTGGCGACGCTGACGCGGGAGGATTTCTGGCAAGGCTGTTAGCCAGCGATGGGAAAATCGACGAGCTGCAGCAACGTGCCGATCGCGGGGATGGGGATGCTGCGACAACGCTTGCGGACCTTCTGCTTCGTCTTGGCCGCCTCGAGGAGGCAGAGGTCCTGCTGCAGCAGCAGGCCGCCGCCGGTGACTCGTGGGCGCTGCATAGCCTGACTCGAGTGCTGGCCGACCAGGGCCGGTATGAGGGGGCGATCGCTGCCCTGACACGCCATGTCGAAGCCGGGGCCAACGCTGATATAGGGGATCTGGTCAGACTGCTGACCGAGTGCGGCCGTGTCGAAGAGGCAATCGATTACTGCCGGCAGCGGCTGGACTTCGACGACGAGTACGCAGCCGCATCGCTGGCCGACCTGTGGATTCAGCAGGGTCGAGTCGACGACGCGATCGCGCTGTTGTCGCAATGGCCGCCCGGCCAGCCCAGAACCTTCGCCCCGGGCCGACTGGTCGACTTGATGGCAGAACAGGGCCGTGTCGAAGAGTTGCGGGAGCGCGCTGACGCCGGAGATTTATCTGCCCCGCACCGGCTGGCTGAGGTATTGACCAACTCGGGCGGCATCAACCGGGCGACAGAGGAATTGCGGCAACTGGCAGAAGCAGGAGTTTCTTGGGCCCCTGGCCCGCTGGCGGACCTGCTGGCTGAGCAGGGCCGTGTCGACGAGCTGAGGCAGCGCGCAGACGCCGGAGACTTCTCTGCGGCCCGCCGCCTCGGCGACCTGCTGGTTGATCAGGGCAGGGTTGATGAGCTCGAGCTGGAGGTAGTTGCAGGAACTCCCGGTGCATTCAACCTTCTGAGTGGGCTGCGCCGCGATCAGACGCTGGGTCTTGACCGACGCCGATGATCGGTCCGTGGCACCCGGATCCGAGATGGTGCTAGGTCTTCTGCCCGGAGAGGTTGGGTACACAGCTGGCGGGTGGTTCGCCGATGGTGGTGTGGTGGCGGTGGTGACCCTATTCGGCATGGTCTTGACGAGGCCTTGGTAGA
Source organism: Actinoplanes sp. NPDC051513 (assembly GCF_044454685.1). Taxonomy (NCBI): domain Bacteria; kingdom Bacillati; phylum Actinomycetota; class Actinomycetes; order Micromonosporales; family Micromonosporaceae; genus Actinoplanes; species Actinoplanes sp. NPDC051513. The sequence goes on along the minus strand of NZ_JBITDW010000045.1, from coordinate 3,863 downwards.
CGTGGTCGGCCTGGCGCGCAACGGCACAGGCCACTCGTCCAGCCGCGCTGTATTGCGAAGTGATGATGATGATGATGATGTCGGCGGCCTCGTCGTGAAGCTGCTGGACAAGGTGTCCGATGAGCGGGAGAGCATCGCTGTGGTGGGCCGTGGACTCGACCGGGACTCAGGTTGAGGCACCGGCCTGGTGCGACGGCTATGTCCGCCAGGACGCCTGTCCGAACCGCTGAGAAGGTCGGCTCCGGCGACGGGCCTCAGTCGGGCATGCCCACTCCTTCACATCCGCCGGCTGCCGCGCCTTTGTCCGGGGTTGACGACTACTGCCTCGGCGTCAGCATGGTCGACGGAAGGCGCCGCCAGCGGGAAGACTGACGCCGTGCAGCCCTACCAGGGCCGTTGCAGTCCCAGCCGGACGATCCTCAGCTTGGTGCCGAGCGGGGCGGCCCGGAAGAACCAGGCGGCCTGATTCTCGTCGACGAACACGAGCAGCCCGGATAGGTGACGCCACAGCCTGGGATCATCGGGCTCCGGAGACGCCACCCCGATCAGTCGCTCGTTCTCATACACCGCGAACCCGTTGGCCGTCCGGCGCGAACGACCCCTGATAGTGACCTTCCCGGTCACTTCGACGCTGCCCCGCAGATACTCGCCCAGCCGCCGCAGGAAACCGGTGGGCGGTCGCACGTAGGAATCGCGTCGCTGCGGGTCTTGCCCGCTCGAGCAGGTGGCCGGATCGTGGCCGTCGCCCGGCGCCGGGCCGCGCTCGATGGATGCGGGCAACCGATCGGGCCGCGGCCGGCTCAGCTGCTCCCGGCTCGCGGCCAGCTCGGCCCGGAGCGCGGCAGGCAGCCGCAGCCCGCCAGGCTGCAATGTGAACTGGCGAAGTGGATACCACCGGCGCACGATGCGGTCGGCGAGAGACGGAGGATGGTGGACCGTGAAGACTCCGAGGTTGGGCGCCGCCCGCCAACCGACCCTCCCCCGGTGCGGTTGACCGAGCGGAACACCGACCATGCGTTCGGCGACGTCGAGGTACCAGACATCGAGGTGCTGCTGGAGCAGGATGCCCGGCCCGTCGACGCTGGGATGCCACAGCCAGACATCGACGATGCTCTGGTCCGCGTAGTCGCGGTGGCGTGCAGACCAGTCGGCGTCCGTCGGCGCCCGGGTCTGCAGCTCGACTGCGAGGCGAGCTCCGCTGGTGAACGTGACCAGCACGTCGGCGCGGCGGCTGCGGTCGCCCGTCCACCGTTCCATGTCGGTGCAGGCGACCCCCGGCTGCCGGTGCGCCCACCCGGCGATGAGTAGCTTGCCATCGACGTGCCACACCGTTTCCGGGTTGTGCCCGCCATGGGCGGTGCCGGGCGGATGCCGGAAGTACATGCGCCGGCGGCCACCCACCCGGAAACAGACCACCAGCGGAACGTCACGGCCGGACTGGTGGCAGTACAGGCAGAGCAGGCTGTGGTCACCGGCGAGGCCCTTGGCTCGCCAGTGCGCGTAGGTGCCTTGGCCGACGGTGACGGCGCGGCCCGTTGCGCGGTCGTAGCCGACGTTGATGGGTTCGTCTGTGGACACCTTCACCTCGGGAGATCGACTGTGCCGGGAGGGCCCGGACCGGCATCCGTTGGATGGGGGCAGGTCCGGGGAGGCAGGGCAGCGGCGCAAGGTGGCAGCCGCGCCGGGCAATCCGAGATTCGAGGTGGCGTCACCGGACGCCATCACCGCTCAGATCCACCACGGGGATCCCTGGCGAGCGGCATTCAAGGTAAAGAGCGTCAAGAGGACGCTGTGGCGCGCGTTGCGCGATCGTCGGTGACGATCGGAGCGCCACATCAGCCGGGCGCTGCCGATGAGTCGGCCGCAGGTCAGCGCCGGTGTACTCGGCGTGTCGCCCCCGGCTGGCCGCACCGTTGTGCGGTCGCGGGGCGCGGGACCTACTTCAGGCGGCCAGCTTGTCGAACGGCTTGCCGAGGGCGATACGCCGGAACGCTTCGATCTCCCGGATGTGGGCGTCGTGCACGTGCGGCACTAGTGCCGTCTCCGAGGCGTGCAGGCAGGCCGGGTAGCCGATCTCGTGCAGGGGATGCCCGGCCGGCGGGGCAGGGCTCTGCGGGTCCCAGCCCACCAGGCCGCAGATCATGTCGGCGGTGCGGCGGGTGTACGGCCGGGCGAGTGCCCACATCGGTTCGGCGTACATGGCGCGCAAGCTCCACAGGTCACTGCGGTCGGGAATCTTGGGCGCGGGCAGGCCGGGCATGTCCCGGCCGGCGAGCTTGTCGACTACCTCGCGGAGGCTGCTACGGCGGCCGGCGATCGGGATCTCCTCGGTGAGGCTGTTCTCCGCCAGCGCCGCGGCGGCGCCGTTGTCGTCCGGTGCCCCGAGCTCGGCGGCGTTGACCGCGGCGGTGACCTGGTCGTCGAAGTCGCGCCAGAACTCGAACGAGCCGACCCCGCAGGGCCACCAGTCGAGGTAGCTGTCCTTGTCGGTGATCGCGGGCCGGTCGGCGAACAGGGCGGCGATCTGCGGGAACCCGGTGGCGGTGAACCAGTCGGCCAGCTCCACCCGGCCCAGCCAGTCGGTCAGCCGCCACCAGGTGTCCCGCTTGGCTCGCGAGCAAGCGGCAGCGATCGCGAGTTGCAAGACGACGGGGCGCAGGTCGTCGGCGACGGCGTTGTACAGGTCGGTGCCCCATGCCTCGAGTACGGGGGAGTGGTGCATGTCCTTGGTGTGGGTGCCCACCGGCAGACCCAATGCCTCGGCGTAGGCGGACGTGAACGGGTGGGTGCCTTTCGGCTCGTCGTCGGTGTCGTCGAGGACGACGAGCCGGCCGGTCAGGGTGCGGTGGATGGGCACGTTGAGTTTGCCGGACTTGGCCCAGTTGTAGGCCGTCCGCCGCGGGATGCCGTTGCGATCAGCCCATTGGGACAGCGGGATAGGCGTCATGCAACGACGATGGCACAAATGGCACGTGCCATCCATGATGGCTGTGCCAATTGTGCCATCCACGTCTATGGACATAACCGGCACCACGGCCGCCGTGGTTGTCTGCACCTGCATCGCGCAGCGTCTGCGGTGCCGTCGCCAGTCGTCGACGTCGTGGCGTGCCCGTTGCGACCAGACTGTCCGGCAATCCTGCAGTGCCTGGGCGGCGCCGAACCCAGGGTGGCGTGCCACGGCCGCGTCGGTTGCACTGAACCTGCACTCGACCACCTGACCACCGGCTGCTTACGGCCTCGGACGGGGGTTCTCACGGCCGAACCTTGAGATCCTCTCGGCGCCGGATAGAGGCGAGGAGTTGCGGATCGCCCTCGAGGAGATGTTCCAGGACGCCTCGTACGAGCTGGGGGTGGACCCGGCTTGGTGAAGGACGGGGTGGAGGCCCACCTGCGGGAGTTGCTCGCCGAGCACCCGCAGACGACGGCTGGACCCTGGTCCGCCGCGAGTACATGACCGCGATCGGCCCGGTGGATCTACTGCGCCGCGACGCCGGCGGCGGCTCGGTGGCCGTGGAGATCAAGCGGCGCGGCGAGTTCGACGGCGTCGAGCAGCTCACCCGCTAACTCGAACTGGTGAACCGCGACCCCGCTGCTGGCCCCGGTGCTGGGCGTCTTCGCGGCCCAGGAGATCAAGCCGCAGGCCCGGGTCCTGGCCACCGGCCGCGGTATCCGGTGCGTGGTGGTCGACGACGACAAGCTGCGCGGCGTGGAGCGCAACGAGCTCACCCTGTTCTGACCGGCCGGATCTGACCGGCCGTGCCTCAGTCGACGGGCAGGCGCAGGCCGCGCACCGGTGAGGCCAGGGCGAGCAGGAGGCCGATCGCGGCTGGCACGGCCAGCAGGAGATAGGCGGTCCGGATCCC
>NZ_JBITDW010000044.1:0-18688 GCF_044454685.1 Actinoplanes sp. NPDC051513 | reverse complement strand
CCTCATCCAAGCCGCTACCGGCAACCCCTGGATCCCCGCCACCGCCTGACCACAGCCACCACCGGGCTCCGCCGTGCGATTCCCACACACCCAAAGTCAGGCACCTATCCAGTTACGCCACCGAATGATCAACAAGAACGAGACCGACGGCGAGCGCGCGCAAGCCATCCAATTGTGCAATCCGGTGCCTACGGTTGACCGTCCCCCAGGCGTACATTTACTCGCCGCAGATTAAATGGGGAACCGGTGATCACACACCCGCCGCGGAGTCAGGCAGGAATGTCTGTTCGTATGCTGTGCGGTGATCGGACCCGGCGCCCACCGGGCCCGATCACCGCGCAAATCGGTCAGCTCCCGAAGGCCTGGAATTCCGCCGCGCGTACGTTGAGCGCCTGCGCGCTCGCGGTGCCGCAGTCGGTGTTGGCCCGCGGGTCGGCGTCCTGCTCACCGGCGTAGTCGGGCCCGCCGGTGCACTGGTTGGTCAGCACCTCGAACCGCAGGTGCGTCGCGGTCGTCGGCCGGATGTCGAACGACCGCACGATCAGCTGGGGCGCCCGCGGCCGCGGCGCGACCGACGGGAAGGCGTCCGCCTTGCTGGTGTACACGACGCCGAAGTCGGCCGCGGAGGAGCAGGTCACCGTGGCCGACGCGGTGCACGCCGACACCCGGAACTGCCGCAGCGCCGAGAAGCGGCTCTGCGCCGCGCCGTCGGGGTCGGTGGCGATCTGCGGCCGCAGCATGGCGCTCACCTGCACCCGCCGGATCTTCTGCGCCCCGCCCGCGAGGTCGACGATCACCTGCTTGCCGGCCACCGGGCTCGCCAGCGACGCCCAGTTGGTCGCCTCGTCGTCGTCCACCAGCCGGGCCACGTTGACGCCGTCGCCGGTGGCGACCGCGCCCGCGTTGCCGGAGGCGAGGTTGTGCGGCATCCGCACGGTCAGCTTGGCCGGCTTGGCCCAGCGGAACGAGGTCGCCTTGACCCGCGCCTCGCCGTACCCGGGCGCCTGCGCGATGAACGTGTACGTCCCCGGGATCAGGCTCACCGTGTCGGGCAGCGCCGTCGCCGGGTCGGTGTCGGCCACCGCCACGGCCCGCGCCTGGTAGTCGCCGACGAACAGCTTCGCGTTCGGCACCGCCTCGCCGTGCTCGTCCACCGGCCGGAAGGTCACGGTGGCCTCGGAGGCGTACGGCGACGCAAAGCTCGGCGTCGGGTTCACGTCCCCGGCGCCGGCGCTGGCCGCGCCCTCGCCCAGGCCGCGCTTCGCGAACGCGTTCCACAGCAGGGCCTGGTTGGCCCCGCCGAACCGGAGGAGGTCGGCGCCGAGCATCGCGTCCCGCGCGTCCACCATGCTGTTCGCGCTGTTGGCCATCAGCAGGAACGAGTCGAACGCCAGCTGCACCCAGCGCCGGTTGCCCGGGCAGGACGTCACCGGCGTGCGCCCGGCCGCGCACGACTTCTGCAGCGACGGCGTGCCCGCGCCGTACTTCTTGATCATCGCGGCCCGGATGTCGAAGTTGGTGGCCGTCCACACCTCGCCCGAGGCGTGCACCTGCAGGCCGACGAAGTCGTAGTCGATGCTGCTGTAGTTGAGCGGGCTCTGGCTCATGTTGTAGTTGCGGATCCCGGCGATCGGGTCGGACGTCACGTACTGGCCGACCGTGTACGCGCGGATGCCGTGCGGCGCGTAGCCGTTCTCGTTGAGGTACTCCATCGCCAGCTGGTCCGACCAGCTCTCGCTCATGCCCTGCGGAGTGCTGACGCCCGCGTCCGGCCCGGCCACCATGCGGTTGGTGATGGCGTGCGTGTACTCGTGGCCGATGACGGACATGTCGTAGTCACCGTCGACGCACGGCGCGTAGAACGAGCCGGCGATCGGCTGCCACAGGTACATGTTGGTGATCGGCGCCTGGCCGTCCGGCGGGGTGATCTGGTTGGCGTTGTCGCGCGCCGCGAAGTCCGGCGGCCCGCCGCTGATCCCACCGGCCTGGGCGTTGCCCTGCTCCAGGTCGTTGCCGAGCCCACCGCGGGCGAAGTTGTCGTCCTGCATGTTCCAGGTCTTCTCGGTGAAGCCGAGCTGATAGGCCCAGTCGTGCATGCGGTTGTGCATGGCGAACAGGTTGCCCCGGGCCGCGTCGATGTCGTTGCGCTGCGCGCTCTCGAAGACCGCCGGCGAGCACTGCTCCTTGTACCACTGGTTGGTCCACCGGTAGTCGTAGTCACGATTCGGCTTCGCCGTCGCCGTCTCGGTGCCCACCGTGAAGGGGTCGTTCGAGTTCCAATTGTGTACGGCGACCGCGTTGTTCCCGAGAGTCGTGTTCGTCGGCGCGCCGTCGAGCACATCCCAGGCGTTCGGCGAGGAAGCCGTCCCGATGACGTAGTCACATCCGCGCTGCGGGGCGAAGCACCAGGTCTGCCGGGTGTCCCGCGACGAGTAGTCCACGGGCGGCGACGACGGGAACGCCTTCCACTCGGCGTTGTCGTGGTCGGAGTCGACGATGTCCTCGCGCAGCAGCACGCCGCCGTCGCGGGCGTCGACATAGGTCGTGTACGCGACCGGCTCGGCCCCGCCGAGGTCGGCGCCGAGCGTCACCTGGTACGCCGCGCGGGCGCCGCGATCCGCGGTGGGCACGGCGACGAGGCGGTTCGCCATGACCGTCGGGCTCGCTGTCCCCGCGTCGGCAGCCGCGATGCGCTGCGCGTCGGCGGCCGTGAGCGTGGCCGGCTCGGGTGCGGCCGCGTCCCGCGACAGCGACGAGCTCACGTACCAGACCTGCCCGTCGCGCACGCCCACGCTGAGCAGGCCGTCGTGCCCGGCGACCAGGTCGCCGAAGCGCTGCCGGAAGACCACGGCGGCGCCCGCGCCGAGCGGCGCGGAGGTGAGCAGGTCGAGTGAGTCGGCGCCGCGGTCGGTCAGGCCGAGCACCTCGCGGTTGGCGTCGACGTACGCGCGGGCCGCCGCGATCGGGTCGGACGGCAGCCCCGCCGCGAACGGCTTGGCGGCCGGTGTGAGCGTGGCCGGGGTTCCGAAGGTGTTCCAGCGGGCCTTCGCGCCCGCCGAGGCGGCCAGCGAGCGCTGCCGGTCGGTCGGGGCGATGCTTCCGCGGCGGTTGTCCTTGGTCTTGTCCAGGTGGTCGTCACCAGGCGTGCGGGCAGCTTCGGCACGGGCCGGCCCACCGGGCGCGGCCTGGCCGCCGGTCGGCAGGCCGACGACGACGAGCGCGGTGGCAAGAAGCATCGTGGCGGCTGCCGGTAACGCACGGGATGGTGTGCGCACGGTCCCTCCTAGGTCGAACGGTTATACCGGTCGCCTCGATCCGACCGCACTCGGCGTGCGTCAGGCATGGGCCGAACATCCAATTTAGAGAGTTGTCGATCTATCAATTTTACGAGCACGGCGGTTGGTACTCCACGTCGTGCCCGACGTAGGCGTCCCATTGCGTGGTCGTGATCGCGTCGCTGCCCAGCCGGCACAGCGTGCCGATCACCAGAGCCGGGTCGATCGACCACAGCTCGACGCTCACGCCCTTCTTCACGGCCAGGAACCGCCCGTCCGGGCTGAACGCCAGGACGTCGAGTCCCGAGCGGTCCGGAACGACCAGCGACGTCCGCACGCGCGGGAGCTCCGGTTTGCTGATGTCCCAGAGATCGACCTCGTCGGCGTCGTAGTCGCCGGGCAGGGCGAGCGTGCGGCCGTCGCTGCTGATCGCGATCATGGTGTTGCCGTTTCCCCCTTGGCCGAGGAAGACGCCCGGCTCGCCAGACAGGCCGTCGGGGGCGATGCCGAAGACCCGGACCTGCTGCGAACTGTCGCCGGCGATCAAGTGGGTGCCGTCCGGCGTGAACACGCCGGTGGTCAGCCCCGCATCGGTCGGGAACCGGAAGCCGCGCAGCGTTCGCGGACGGGCGGGATCGGTGAGGTCCCGCAAGATGATCTCGCTCCGAGTGAAGACGGCGATCAGCCGGCCCTTCGGCGCGAAAGCGAGATCCCAGCTGAGCGCCGGGAACGAGGAGAGCAGACGGGGCCGCGCCGGGTCGGCGACGTCGAAGATCTTCACCGAGGGCGCCGCGTCGTCGTGGGGCTTCGCCTCGTGGTCGGCTACGGCGAGCAGGCGCCCGTCGGCGGAGAAGGACAGCGCCGCGGCGCCGTAGTCGAGACCGGTGGTGATCTCCGCGAGCGGCGGGCCGTCCGGCGTGCTGGTCGAGAGCAGCACGACGTGCGGGCGCTGTTTCACGATCTTGGTGGCGGCGGCCACGGCTCCGTCGGGCCGGAACGCGAAGCCGGCGCCGGCCTCCTGTCCGTACCAGCCGTCCAGGGGGTCTGTCGTGGCGACGGCGCCGGCCAGCTCGGGGTGCCGGGGATCGGACACGTCGAGCAGCCTGGTGCCGTCCCGCCCGCTGGTCTCGGCCATCAACGGCGGCCCGGCCGGGTTGAACTGCACGCGGATCGAGAACCCGTTGGGCCCGCCGACGGTGGTCGCGACCGGGCCCGACCGGCCCGGATCGGTGACGTCCCAGACGAACACGCCGGCGGTGCCGGCCACCGCGACCGTCCGGAGGCCCGCAGCGTCCGGGCGGGCCAGCAGCGCCCCGGTCTGGAGGCTCGCGCCGGTGGTGGTCGGCATCCTGGCGGCGGGGACCAGCATCGACTGTCCGAGGGTCTCCTGGGTGTGGCTCGCTCCGCGGACCCAGGTCTGCACCGTGCCGAGATAGCAGGACGTGATCACGGCGTTGTCGAGCAGCAGGATCGCGTAGATGTGCCCGCAGCCGAGCTCGGCGGGCTGCTGGTAGACCGGGTGGGGGCGGCGGGGATCGGAGACGTCGTAGAGGGCCGGCAGCTCGTTCGTGGGCTTCGCGTTGATCGCCTTCTCGAGGGCGACGAAAGCCAGCCGCTTGCCGGTGGGGTCGAATGACACACGGTGCTGGATCATCCGGACTTCCGGTTCCAGCGGGTCGTTCGATCCGGTGAGCCGGGCTCGCGCCGCCGGCCGCGCGGGGTCGGTCAGATCCCAGAGGCGGACCGTGCCGTCAGCGCCGCTGCTGGCCATGAGGTGCCCGACCGGCGCGAACGTCACCGAGTCGACCCGTCCGCGGTGGCCCGTCAACGGCGGGAGCTCGCGCGGTGAGGCCGGATTCCCGGTGTCCCACAGACGGATCGTTCCGCCGGTGCCGGCGCCGGCGAGCAGCCGGCCGTCGGGGGCGAACGCCAGCGTGGTGATGCTCTTGGTGCCGGTCGGCAGCGCGCGCACCAACCGCGGCCGGCGAGGATCGCTGATGTCCCAGAGTCGCACTTCGGGCCGGGGCTGCTCGATCAGCTGGGTGCCGCCGAGGACGGGACTGCCGCCGTCGAGCGAGCCGGCCGCGGCGGCCAGCACCCGGCCGTCCGGCGACACGGTGACCGGGCCGGTGAACAGCGAGTCGATCCGGGACAGCAGCGTGCTGGTGGGCGCGTCCCACAGCACCAGCTCCTGGCCGGTAGCCAGGACAAGAACCTTGCCGGCGCTGTTCGAGGCCAGGTCGAAGGCCTTGTAGGTGCTCGCGAGCTGGCCGGGGACACCGGCGCTGTTCAACACCGCCTGCCCGCCCTCGGCGGGGTCGAGCCGGTAGGCCACGGCGGCCAGCTGCTTGGAGAGGCCGGGCTGGTCCTGGCGCAACCGTGAGGCCTCGTTGGTCAGCGCCCGGGCCAGCGCGCGGTTGCGCGACTCCAGGGCCAACTGCCGCTGGGCGACGGTCTCGCGCTGCGACCAGAGCGCGACCGCCGCGCCGGCGCCGGTCAGCACGAGCAGCACGACCAGCGCGGCGGTCACCGCGCGGCGCAGCCGGGTCGACCGCCGTTCGAGGCCCTCGGACACGGCGAGGAACTCGGCCGAGTCGGGTGGGAGGTCGTGCACGTGGGCGCCCTCGCGGGCGGTGGCGAGGCGGCTGCCGCGGTAGGCCTGGGCGGGGTCGCGGCCGGCGTCGATCCACGCCTCCGCGTCGGCGGCGAGGCGCTGGCTGGTGCGTAGCCAGTCGCGGTCCTCGTCGAGCCACTCGACCAGGCGTGGCCAGGCCCGCAGCAGCGCCTCGTGGCTCAGCCGCACCGTGTCGCGGTCCTGGGTGAGCAGGCGGGCGGCGGTGAAGGCCTCCAACGCCTGCTCGTCGGCCTCGCCTTTGAGCAATTCGTCGCGCGCCGCAGGGCGTACGGTGTCGGGGGTGTTGTTGTCGCCGACCTGGACCAGACGGGGAAGCATGCGCCGCAGCGCCTCGCGCGACCCCACGCCCAGCCCTTCGTAGACCTCCTCGGCGCTGGTCGCCACGGCCCGCTCGACCCCGCCCGCCGCGCGATAGCCGCCGACCGTGAGCCGGTTGCCCTCGCGATTGCGCCACGTCGCCCAGAGCGTGTGGGAGAGCAGCGGCAGGCGGTCGCCGGCGCCGAGCTCGAGCAGGATGACGTCGGCGAGGCCGCCCTCCAGCCGCAGGCCCCCTACCTGGGCCGGGCCCTCGATCGCCGCGCGCAGCTCGTCGGGCGTCATCGCAGTTACCAGGAACTGATGCTCCAGCGCCGCGCGCAGCTCGGGATGCTCCGCCGCCTGTGCGTAGAAGTCGGCGCGCAGGGCGAGCACGACCAGGTGGTTCGCGGCCAGGCCGGTCAGCGCGGTCAGGAACTCGGTGCGCTCGGCGGCCGACGGGCAGAGCGTGAACAACTGCTCGAGCTGGTCGACCACCACGACCGTGCGGCGGTCGCTCGCGCCGGCCTTGCGCAGCCGCGCGTTCGGCTGGTCGCCCGGGGTCATCGCCACCACCGGCCATCGGGCCGAGCCCGGCAGGCCGCCGCCGGCCAGCGAGGCCACCAGGCCGGCCTGCACGAGCGAGGACTTGCCGGAGCCGGAGGCGCCCACCACGAGCAGCGGCCGGCCCGCCGCGGCTGCTTCGCCGGCCTGCGTCAGCAGCCGCTCGGTGAGATCGGAGCGTCCGAAGTAGACCTGGGCGTCCTGCGGGCCGAACGAGGTGAGGCCGAGGTAGGGGCAGATGCCCTCGGCCGGGGGCTCGGGCTCGGTCGTCGCCGGCGCCGCCCGGTTGACCGCGAGCACGAGCGAGCCCGCCGTGTCGCCGCTCTGCCGCCGGGGTAGCGGAGCGCCCGCGGCCTGCAGGCGGCTCACCAGCCGGTCGGCGACGACGTCGAGGGTCAGCAGCCGGCCCGCCCGGCCGTCGCCCTCGGCCAGCAGTGTGACCAGCGCGCCGGTGAACGTGGTGAGCTCGGCGCCGGCGGGCGCGTCGGCGAGGTTCTCGGCGGAGGCGAGCACGTAGGCGCCGCGGACCGGCGGCGGGGTGAAGCCCGTGGCCGCTGTGGGGGTCATCTGTGCCCGCCCCGAGAAGCAGCAGTCGAGGATCAGCACGACCGCGGCCGCCGGCGAATCGATGAGCGCCTGGCGCAGCGCCGAGAAGGCGAGCGCCTGATGGCCGCTCAGCCCGGGCTTGAGCGTGTCGGTGGCCACCGCGGCCAGGTGGAGCTCGCCGGCCGCGTCGAGCAGGCCGTGGCCGACGAAGTACACCAGCAGCACCGACTCGGCGCCGGCCGCGGCCTCGGCGACCGCCTCGGCCATGTCGATCGCCCGGGGCGGGTCGATCAGCACGCGAACGTTGCCGGCCGCCGCCCCGCAGAACTCGGTGAGCGCCTCGGCGACCGCGTGGGCGCTGCGGGCCGCCGCGGGCACCGGCGGCAGGACCGGGCCGGTGTGCGTCGCGGTGCCGATGACCAGCGCGCGGACGCCGGGGCCGGCGAGGTCGGTCACGGCGGGTCGATCTCGCCGGCGAGCCGTTCCATCTCGGCGCGCAGGGCGGCCATGTCGACGCCCTTCACCCGGGACGCGGTGATCTCGAAGGAGCTGCCGTCGGGGCGCTCGACCTTGACCGTGACGTCGGCGCGCTGCTGGCGCAGCCAGGTGACCAGCACCGTGACCAGCGCCGCCGCCGCGCCGCCGGGGCCGACGGCGACGACCAGCGCCTCCAGCATCGGGCCCAGCGTGCCGTCGGCCGGGGGGCTTTCCCGGGTCGTGACCCGGCCGCGCAGGGCGGGCTCGTCGACGAGCCACGAACGCAGTCCCCGCAACGTGTCCGCGTCGCCCACCGTGATCGAGACGTCCACGCGTCGAACTCTAGTCGTATCGATCCACATAGGGGGTAACGGGATCCGGCTGGGTGGCACAGGAACGGCGGCCCGGGACTGGGTTCCCGGGCCGCCGGCACGCCGCCGACCGCGAGGAGTGAGACGTCGGCGTGTGTGGCCGCCCGGGTTCTGGGGGCCCGGGCGGCCGGGAGAGCTAGGGCGTCCAGGGGGCCATGGACACCCAGCTCACGTCGTCGGACCAAGAGGTGGCGGAGTTGTAGGTCGAGCCGCCGTTGGCCGCGATGTACAGGCTGTTGTTGTAGTGGCGCAGGTAGCGCAGCGAGAAGTTGTACGACATGTACGAGTTGCCCTGCCCGTTGACGCCGGCCTGCGGGCAGAACGTCGCGTCGTTCGCGAACAGCGCGCTGCCGTCGTTGGCGTTCAGGTAGAGCTGGTAGTTCGAGTGGCGCAGGTAGCTGCCGGAGGTGTTGCGCGACTCGAACGAGACGCAGGCGCTGTTGGCCAGGCCGGACCGCACGTACCAGGTGGCGTTCGCCTTGTCGGTCGCCGCGCTCGACGAGGAGACCACGGCGGTGGAGACGGTCGTGCCGGAATGCGTGAGGTAGCGGGTGGTGCAGCAGGCCGTGGTGGCGCGCAGCGAGACGGCCGAGCCGACGGCGGGGCCGGGGCGGGCGACGGTCGCGTACCCGGCGGCGGCGATGTTGGCCTGGACCGAGTTCTCGGTGGCGTCGGATGGGTAGCCCGAGGTCATCACGCCCTCGTAGAACGTGCCGGCGGCGCTGACGCTGTTGTCGCCGCCGATGCCCAGGATGATCGCGCCCTCCTTCTTCATCGGGTTGTAGCCCGAGACGTTGGGCCGCACGCCGTTGTAGTAGGTGGACAGGCCGCCGGACTGCGCGTTGCCGGCCCGGATCGACCAGTGGTTGGGCTCGCCCTTCACGATCGCGGTGAGGAACCGGTGGCTCACCGACGGGTTGCCCGAGTTGAGGCCGGCGTTGACCCCGGAGAACAGGCCGTTCTCCAGGTCGGCCATCACCCACGGCCCGTTGCCGGAGCCGTAGCCCCAGCCCTTGCTGTTGCCGAAGTAGATGGCTTCCATGTGGCCGTTGCCGGTGTCGAGGCTGCTGGTCTCGGCGTTGCCGTAGTCGAAGCAACAGCCGCCGTTGTAATGCGTGCCGTCGAAGATCGAGTACATGCCCTCGGGCTGGTCGCCGGTGGCGATGCCGTTGGTGGAGTTGTCGCGGTAGCCGGTGCCCGGCGAGACGAAGACGCCGTACACCTTGTGGCCGCCGATCGTGACCGGCGCCGCGACCGCGTTCGCGAGGTTGTCGTAGCCGCCCGCGGCCGGGCCCTGGAACCCGCCGGGCGGCGCCTGGGTGAGGTGGTTACCCCGTCCGGACTGGTCGTAGATGATCGTGATGACGCAGGAGGTGCCCGCGCAGAACGAATCCTGCGCGGCGGCGTTCGCGACCCCGCCGGCCGCCAGCGGCGCGATGTTCAGGGTGGCGTTGTCGGAGGTCCGGCGCACCTGGTAGAGCGAGCCGGTGTAGGTGCCGTAGAGGGCGCGGGTGGTGCTGTGCGCGGCGACGCAGGGGGTGCCGCCGGTGGCGTAGATGTCGCAGGGCTGGGCGATGGCGGCCTGCGCCGGGGTGGCGCCGGTGAACAGCGCCGCCAGCAGGACGCCGGCGGCGGCGACCGGGAGCAGGGCTCTGCGCGTACGGGATCGTGCCATTGCTACCTCTTCCGTGGCGTGGGGATACGGCTCGGCCGGACCGGCGTCGCGAGAGGGAGGAGCGACGGCGTCGGTCCGAGTGAGGCAGGGGGGAGCCTGACGCGGACGGTTTGTGAACGTTAACATACGTCGTCACATCCACGGCCAGCAATGGCTAGTTGAAGGGTGGGCGGTTCACGCCATAGAGGGCGTGGATCTGGGAGGAGCGGATCTCGATGCGCCAGATCGTGCAGGCGCCGACGGCGAGGACGGCGGCGGCGCCCGCCAGGCCCCAGAAGAGCTGGTGGGCCGGGTCGATCGCGGCCAGCCCGGCGCAGGCGCCGACCGTGAACCCTCCGGCGACTACGCAGAGTCCCAACTCGTGCTGCATCTCGAGGAACCGTTTGTGAGCCTTGCGAACCTTGCCGAAATGCGAGGGCGGCGCCCATTTCGTGGTGATCCACAAACCGATCGCCACGAAGAGCCACAGTGCCGCGAGCCAGGCGTTCCACACCGCCGCGTTGCCGAGAAAGAAGGCCGGCGGTATCTCGAGGCCGGCGATCGCGAACGGCAGGAAACAGTCGACGAACGAGGGCGCCCAGCGGAGCAGGATGCTCATCGTGAGGTAGTAGTAGAAAACGACGACGAAAACGAGCATCAGGGTGATGCTCTGCACTATGACGAGCCCGGACGGCTTCGGGAACGTGTTCTGCGCCAGCAGCGCCAGCGCAACGCCCTGGATGATGCTGATGATGGTGATGAAGCCGTTCGGCGAGACTTCTAGCGAGCGGTGAACGAGAACGTTGTGGGTCAGGGATTGAATGGCCTCCCCGCGCCCCGCATCCAATACCTCTTCTTTGTATTGGACTTCGCGCAGGTGCGTACTTGTTGGCGAGTCGACCTCGTGGTAAGCGCGCGGATTCGCCCGATGCCTGGGCCGGGGAGAGATGAACTCGCGTGATTCGATTGCCACGCACACATGATGTACCCGCGGTCAATACCATTGTGTCGATCAAGCGCGAACCTTTAGTAATCCTTAAGTAAGCCGCGTTCGCGCAGGTGGCGGGCCCTTTTTGTAGTGCCAATAGGGCGACCTGACTAGCCATCCGGTGAGGTGGGGAAACCGCAGCTCATCGGGGAAACGGCGGCGGCCCGTATTCCGGCGGTGACAGGTGGTCGCCGGAAACGGACCGTAATCGCGTAGCGCTGAGCGTGCAAAGGGGCAAAAACGCCTAACTGTCGCAAGCGACGCCGTCGCCGTCGCGATCCAGGTCGTAGATGTCGCTGCCCACGACCGTGACGGGGCCGTCGACGTAGGCGGGGCCGTTCCCGCTGCCGCCGGCGCAGTCGACGTCGGAGGCGATCGGCACGCACGGCGTGTAGTTGGGATCGCAGCCGTTCGACGCGGCCTTGGTGCCGACCGCGACCACCTTGGTCACCGGCTTCCTGGTGACCGCGTCGCTGATCAGCTTGCGGCCGGTCTGTTTGCCGTCGGTGAGGGTGACCTCGTAGGTCTGCGTGCGCACGCCGGCCACGCCCTTGGTCGTCACCTTCGTCTTGCCCTCGGCGAGGGTGTCGTCCTCGACCTTCTTCGTCGAGAACGCGATCGACTTGGTGACCTTGACCGTCTTCTTGGTGACGGCCGGCGCCGTCGTTCCCGTGGGGGCCGGCGCGGATTCACCCGACCCGGTGGCGGCCGGGCCGGCGGTGACGGACTCCGTGGTGGGCGCGCCGGCCAACTGCTCGGCCGCGACGTCGGCGTCGTCCTCGGCCCCCGCCTCGGCGGCCGCGGGCGTCTCGACGATGACCGGCTTCGTGTCACCGGTCAGCGCGCCGATCACCGTCAACCCGCCGCAGCACGGCAGCACGAAGGCGGCCGCGATGAGGCCGACCCGCTGGATCGGCGAAAGGCGGGCCCAGAAACCGGGCCGTTGCGGAGGCGGTCCCCAGAGGGGAGTCTGACTCGTCACCGCGCCAGTGTGGTTTCCGCACGTGGACAGCAGAACCGCCGTTCGGCCGACCACCCCTCCCTCGAAAGATGCGAAACGCGAACACTTCTTACGCGTAATTGCGGAGCAGGCGGAGCGCGCTCTCGGCGTGCGGTCCTTGGGCCCGCAGCCCGGAATCCGCCGGCGCGAGACGGCGCGCGCCCACCCGGCAGAACGCGCCGGCGCTGCCGGTGATCGACGACGGGGCCGCGGGGTCGCCGAACCGCCACACCGAGCTGTCCGGCGCGGCCAGCTCCGCGAACACCTCGCCCGCCGGCTCGCCGGCCAGGCCGAACGCGTACGGCAGAGTGCTGTGCCCGAGCCAGGCGATGTGCCGCAGGCGCATGGTGTCGGGGTAGTCGAGGCCGAACGGTGTGGCGACGTCGAGCGCGTGCGCCCAGTGCTCGGCCAGCCGGGTCGTCGCGAGCGTGCGCGGCTTCAACGGCGTGGCCACCCACTGCACCGGCCGCTGCGGATCGGCGCCGCGCAGCGCGGCGACCGAGGCCCGGCGCGCGGCCCGCCAGCGCTCGAAGATCTCCGCGGGCGTGGCCGGCTGGCTGCGCACCAACGCGTCCATCACCTCGTCGACGCTGCCGCCCTGCGCCGGCAGTTCGAGGGAGACGCCGGACAGAGCGGCCGGCACCATCTCCTCGGACTGGGCCAGGTGCAGCACCACGTCGGCCACGGTCCAGCCGGCGGCGGCCGACGGCGACACCCAGTCGGCGGGGGAGAGCTTCCTGAGCAGGGCCTCGAGCTGGTCCTGCTCGGCCTCGAGATCGTCCACGACGTCCGGCGAAGTCATGCGACCATACTGCGCCGGGAACCCCGGCCGGCGGAACCGCGCGACCCCGCTGCGCGGCGTGGTGGTCCCGGTCGCGGCGGGCACGTCGAAGCTCACGCCGTTCCTGATCACTACCGGCTGATAACGTCCCGATCATGACGTTCGCGCGGACCGTTGCCGGCTTTCTCGACCGGCATCTGTGATCGCGCGCCTGTTCACCGAGATCTTCGCGCCGGCGGTGCTGGCCGCGGTGATGCCGGTGGTGATCGGCGCACACGCCGGGGCGGCCGGGTGGGGGCTGCTGGCCGCCCTGTTCTGCGCCGCCATTCCGTACGCGATGATTTTGCGTGGTGTGCGCCGTGGCCGCTTGAGCGACCGGCACATCGGGGAGCGGTCGCAACGGACGGGACCGCTGGTGTTCGGGCTCGCGTCGGTGCTGGCCGGGCTCGGGCTGCTGGTGGCAGGCGGGGCGCCGCGGGAGCTGATCGCGCTGATCGTGGCGTCGTTCGCGGGCGGGGTCGTCGCCACCGGGATCAACCACTTCTGGAAGTCGAGCATCCACGCGGGAGTGGCGGCCGGGTCGGCCGTCGTGCTGGTGCTCGTCTTCGGGCCGCTCCTGCTGACCTCGGCGGCGGTGGTGGCGGCCGTGGGCTGGTCGCGGGTGCGGCTCGAGGATCACACGGTCGCGCAGGTCGTGGCGGGTGCGGCGATCGGCGCGGTCGTCGCGGGCGTTGTCTTCGGGCTGCTGCGATAGTCCGGGGATGGTCCGATCTGCTCGGGTCGCCGGTCCGCCGATGGGGCAGACCTATCGGGAGCGGCCGCCGGTCGCCGCGCTGGCCGGGTTCGTCTCCGCGACGTGGGTACAGCATGTGCTCCCCGGGGCGGCGCCGTACGCCCACCGCAGCGTCCCCAGCGGCGGTGTCGAGCTCCTGTGCCGGGTGGGCTCGGCGCCGCACATCGTCGGGCCGCTGACCGGGCCGCGCGTCGAGACGCTGGAACCCGGAAGCACCGTCGTCGGTCTTCGCTTGCGTCCCGGGGCGGCCGCGGCCCTGCTCGGCATGCCGGCGTCGGAGCTCGTGGATGAGACGGTGGACGCCGCGCAGGTGTGGGGGAACGCCGCGGTCCGGGCAAGCGCGCGCGAGGATCCCGATGACGCGCTGGCTGCCCTTCAGGACCTCGCGATCAAGCGGGCGGCCGCCGTGGACCCGCTCGTGATGGAGGCGGTGGGCCGGCTGATGCCCGGGCGGACGCCCGACCTCCGCTCGCTGTGGTCGTCGCTGAACATGCCCGAGCGCAGCTTCCGCCGCCTGTGCCGGTCCACGATCGGGGTGGGACCGAAGACGTTGCAGCGGATCCTGCGATTCCAGGGATTCCTCGCGCGCGCCCAGTACGCGCTGGCACGGGGGCACAGCCCGGCGGAGGCGGGCCTGGCCCGGCTGGCCGCCGACGCGGGCTACGCCGATCAGGCCCACCTGACCCGGGAGTGCGTGCGGCTGACCGGTGACACGCCGCGGGTGTTCCTCGGCGACGTGGAGCGGTCCTGCGGATGCGGGCACGACCACGCGGTGTCGATGGCCGTTCTGTTCAAGAAAGGCGCGCACGGCCGGCCGTAACGTCGGCGCATGGCAGTCGATTGGGACACATTGCCGGGCGAGGTCGTGCTTCCCGGCACGCCCGGCTACGAGCTCGCGCGCAAGCCCGCCGCCCCGCTCCTGCCCGACCGGCGGCCGCTGGCGGTGGTGCGCTGTGCCTCCGCCGGTGACGTCGCCGAGGTCGTCGCCCTGGCGCGACGGCACGGGCTGGTCTGCGCGGCCCGCAGCGGCGGGCACTGTTTCGCGGGGCGGTCGTCCACCGACGGGATCGTCATCGACGTGTCGCCGATGCGGATGGTGTCGGTCTCCGGCGACGCGGTGACCGTGGGGGCCGGCGCCCGGCTCGGCGAGATCTACGGGTCGCTGGCCGAGCACGCCCTGACGGTGCCCGCCGGGTGTGGCCCGACGGTCGGCATCGCCGGCCTCACCCTCGGCGGCGGGCTCGGGATCCTGGGCCGTAGCCGAGGCCTGACCTGCGACAACCTGCTCTCCGCGAGCGTGGTGCTGGCCGACGGCCGCACGGTCGACTGCGACGAGCACCACGACGCCGGCCTGTTCTGGGCGCTGCGGGGCGCCGGCGGCGGTCAGTTCGGCGTGGTGACGTCGCTGACGTTCCGGGCCGTTCCCGCGCCGCCGGCCACGAGCTTCCGTCTCACCTGGCGGCCCGCCGACGCGGCCCGGGTGATCGGTGCCTGGCAGGCCTGGGCGCCGGCCGGGCCCGACGAGCTGGCCGCCAGCCTGCTGCTCACCGTCGACGGTGACGTCGAGCGGCCGCCGATGCTCACCCTGTCCGGGGCGATGCTCGGCGCCGAGCCGGCCACCGTGGAGCTGCTCGGCTCGTTCGCCGCGATGGCCGGCGCCGAGCCGTTGTCCGCGGTCACCCGGCACCTGCCGTTCCACGAGGCGAAACGGCGCCTGGCCGCCGAGGGGCCGCCGTGGCCCGGTTACACGTTCAGCAAGTCCGAGTTCTTCAACCGGGAGCTGCCCGAGGAGGCGATCGCGGCCCTGGTGGCCCACGTCGTCGGCGAGCGGGCGCCGGGGCAGGCCCGGGAGCTGGACTTCACGCCGTGGGGCGGCGCCTACAACCGCGTCCCGGTCCACGCGACGGCGTTCGCCCACCGCGAGGCGATCTTCCTGCTCAAGCACTCGGCCGCGGCGGGCCTCGACGCGCCGGCCGGCGCGCGGGACGCGGCCCGGGACTGGCTGGGCCGCTCGCACGCGTCGGTGCGCCGGTGGGGGTCGGGCGGCGTCTACCCGAACTTTCCGGATCCCGACCTGACGGATTGGCCGCGCGCCTACCACGGCGCGAACTACGGCCGCCTGCGACGCGTCAAGGCGCAGTACGACCCGGACGGCTTCTTCCGGTTCCACCAGGCGATTCCGCCGTCGAACCCCTGACACCGTGCCGAAGACCACCACAACCGCCTACCCTCGTCGCATGGCAGCGGATCATCGCTCGTCCCGGCCGGTGGGTTTCGCCGTTGTGGCGGCCGTCTATGTCGCGGCCGGGCTTGCGGCGTGGGCCGTCGCCGCCGCCATGCCGGGAGCGCACCCCCTGGCGGTCACGCTCGTCGCCGACCTGGCCGCGACCGTCGTCGTGTTCGCGGCCAGCGTGGTGGTCCGGAACGCGAGCCTGTACGACCCGTACTGGAGTGTCGCGCCGTCGGTGATCGTCATGGCGTGGTTGTGGTGGCGCGCCGGTGGCGAAATAGCCGCCGTCACCGAGCGGCAGCTCACGGTGCTGGTGCTCGTGCTGGCCTGGGCGGTGCGGCTGACCGTCAACTGGGCTTCGTCGTGGCGGGGCCTCGGCCACGAGGACTGGCGCTACGTGCAACTGCGCGAGCAGCGCCCGTCCTGGCTGCCGTTCTGGGTGGTCAACCTCGTCGGCATCCAGGCGATGCCCACGCTGGTCGTCTTCGCTGGACTGCTCTCCGCCTGGCCCGCGGTGACCGTGCTCGACCGGCCGCTGGGCTGGCTCGATGTCGTCGCCGCGCTGGTGGTGGTCCTGGCCGCGGGTACCGAGGCGGTCGCCGATCGGCAGCTGCGGTCGTTCGCCCGTGATCCCGCCAACCGCGGCCGCATCTTCGAGCAGGGTCTGTGGCGGTTCTCACGGCACCCCAACTATCTGGGCGAGATCGCCTTCTGGTGGGGGTTGTGGCTGTTCGGCTTGGCCGCGGCGCCCGGCTGGTGGTGGACGGTCCTCGGCCCGGTCGCGATGGTGCTGCTGTTCGTGTTCGTGAGCGTGCCGCTGATGGACCGCCGATCGGTTCAGCGCCGCCCGGCGTACGCCGATCACATGCGCCGCGTGCCGGCGCTGCTGCCGCTGCGTCTCCGCCGCGGGGTTTGAGACTTCGGCCCGGCGTCCCCTTGGCCGCGCTCGGCTTCGTTCTCTTCGAGCTCGCCGGCTTCCGCTGACCCCGGCGTAGCCTCTTCCGAGGAAACGCCAAGCAGGGGCTCCGGGGGACATGAACGCGCGATTCGATGATCTGGTGTCGGGGCGGGCGGTGGCCTGCCCGCCGCCGTACCGCGTGCTCGTGGCCTCTCACCCCGACGAGGTGGCGCCGGTGCTGGCGGAGGTGGAGGCGTCCGGCTCGTGGGCGTACGGGTTCGTCTCCTACGAGGCGGCGCCGGGGCTGGACTCGCGGCTTCCGGCCTATCCGCGGGGCGCGGGTGAGCCGCCGCTGGCCTGGTTCGGGCTCTGCGAGGAGCCGGTTCCGGTTCCGGTGATCGCGCCGTCGCGCCCGGCGAAGGTGCGATGGGCGCTGGACTGGAGCGAAGAGGAGCATCGGCGGGCGGTCGAGGCGGTGCGCAAGCACATCGAGGCGGGCGAGACTTATCAGTGCAACCTCACGGGCCGGCTGCGCGCGGCCTTCGGCGGCGACCCGCTCGAGCTTTATGCGAATCTCGCGGCAGTGCAGGGTGGCGCCTTCAACGCGTACGCGGAAATGGGTCCCTTTGTGGTGGCGAGCGCCAGCCCGGAGCTGTTTTTCGAATGGGCCGGCGACCGGGTGCGAACGCGCCCGATGAAGGGGACCGCAGCGCGCGCCCCGGAGAACGACGAACAGGTCGCGCGGCAGCTTCGGGCAAGCCCCAAGGAGCAGGCCGAGAACCTCATGATTGTCGACCTGCTGCGCAATGATCTGGCCAAGATCGCGGTCACCGGAAGCGTCGAGGTGACGGAGCTGTTCGCGCTGGAACGCTATCCGACGGTATGGCAGCTGACCTCCGAGGTGGTGGCGGGACTCAAGGAAGGCAGCGGGCTCGTCGACATCTTTCGCGCGCTGTTCCCGTGCGGCTCGGTGACCGGGGCGCCCAAGCAGCGCAGCATGGAAATCATCCGCGATCTCGAGTGCGGGCCGCGTGGCGTGTATTGCGGCGCGGTCGGGCTGATCGGGCCGCGGGAAGCGCCGGTGCGGGCGCGTTTCA
Source organism: Actinoplanes sp. NPDC051513 (assembly GCF_044454685.1). Lineage (NCBI taxonomy): Bacteria > Bacillati > Actinomycetota > Actinomycetes > Micromonosporales > Micromonosporaceae > Actinoplanes > Actinoplanes sp. NPDC051513. The sequence goes on along the minus strand of NZ_JBITDW010000044.1, from coordinate 1,085 downwards.
ACGTCGCGATCCGCACCGCCGTCATCGACCGGCGCACCTCGACCGCCGTCTATGGGGCCGGCGGCGGGATCACGTGGGGCTCGGATCCCGCGGCGGAATGGGCCGAACTGCTGATCAAGGCGTCGATCGCCGGGAGCCTGTGAGGGCGACCGATCGGGATATTTGCATGCGTTCGCTAGACACGTCCGCATGCGCAGACTACTGGGGTCAACGCTTCTGGTCATGGCAATGGTGGTGGGCGCGGCGGGACACGCGACCGCCGCGCCGCCGCAGAAGCCGCCGGGAACCGACGGCGGTGGATGGTCCGTCGAGGACGGACGGCTCGTGTGGCGGGCCGGAACAAAGGTGCCGATGGGGGACGCCGCCGTCGAATTCTGGGCGGGGGACAAGCTTCTGGGGCGTCCACGGCCGGCGGCCGACGGGAAGAGCTTCAGCCTCGAGCTCGGGCAGGTGAAGAGCCTCAGCGAGCTCTCCGTCCGAGCCGGCGGCAAGCGGATCGACAAGGCGCCCGAGACACCGGCGCTGAGGAAGAGCGCCGTTTCTTCGGGGCCGGACACGCGGGCGGTCAATGCCGTCGATCCGGGGAAGCCGGGGCCGTACCGGTCGATCACCGGCGAATACGACCTGGCGCCGGTCAAGCTTCCGGACTTTCCGGAGAAGGTGGAGATGCGGGCCGTCGTGGTGGCGCCCGTCGGTGCGAAGGGGCCCCGGCCGCTCGCGCTTTTCCTGCATGGACGGCACACGGTCTGCTATCGCGGCGCCGACGAGGACGTGCCGCAGGAATGGCCGTGCCCGGAGGGCGCCGAGCCGATCCCCAGCTATCGCGGTTATCTGCAGGCGCAGCGGCTGCTGGCCTCGCAGGGGTACGTGACGGTTTCGATTTCGGCCAACGGCATCAACGGGCAGGACTGGGATTCCGAGGACGGCGGGGCACAGGCGCGGTCGTCGCTGGTGCGGCTTCATTTGGCCCGATGGGCCGATTGGGCCGGGTATCCAGTCCCATGACATCTGTCAGTGTTGAAGTCCCGATACATGTGTCACTTCGCCGGGATCTTGGACGTGCTTATCCGTGCTGCCAGGTATGG
>NZ_JBITDW010000043.1:0-27744 GCF_044454685.1 Actinoplanes sp. NPDC051513 | reverse complement strand
GGGATCCGGACCGCCTATCTCCTGCTGGCCGTGCCAGCCGCGATCGGCCTCCTGCTCGCCCTGGCCTCACCGGTGCGCGGCCTGCGCCTGCCCGTGGACTGAGGCACGGCCGGTCAGAACAGGGTGAGCTCGTTGCGCTTCATGCCGCGCAGCTTGTCGTCGTCGACCACCACGCACCGGATACCGCGGTCGGTGGCCAGGACCCGGGCCTGCGGCTTGATCTCCTGGGCCGCGAAGACGCCCAGCACCGGGGCCAGCAGCGGGGTCGCGGTTCATCAGTTCGAGTTAGCGGGTGAGCTGGTCGACGCCGTCGATCCCGCCACGCCGCTTGATCTCCACGGCCACCGAGCGCCGCCGGCGTCGCGGCGCAGCAGGTCCACCGGGCCGATCGCGGTCATGTACTCGCGGCGGACCAGGGTCCAGCCGTCGCCGAACGTCTGCGGGTGCTCGGCGAGCAACTCGGGCAGCTGCAGCAAGGCCCCGCGGCGGCCGGACGGGTCGCGCAGATCGCGAAGCTCGCCTCGCTCCACGACGCTGGCATCCTCACGGACGAGGAGTTCGCGAAGAAAAAGGCTGAGCTGCTCGAGCGTCTCTGACACTTGAAACGGCCAGTCGTCGCGCCGGTCACCGAACGCGCACCTGTCGGCAGACTCACCCCGACGACCATGAAACACACTTCAGAGCCTGACACGCCGCCCACGACCGGTAGGCCCCGGGGTTAAGTCTCCGTCGAGGCTTCAGGATCGCCACACGCCAGAGAGCGCACCGAGCAAGTCTGGCTCATCACTCGACGCCCTGGGCCTGCCCCGTTTTGACGGACATCCAAGATCAGGGGACCTGGGGTCTCCGGAAGGATGTCCATCATCATGGAGAACGTGGGGAAGAAGCGGTCACGGCCTCGGCGGTCGTTCACGTCTGAGTTCAAGGCCGAGATTGTCGAGTTGTGCCAGCGCGGGGACCGAACGGTTCGGCAGGTCAGCCAGGATTTCGACCTGACCGAGACCGCGGTGCGTGAATGGGTCAGGCAAGCAGACCTCGACGCCGGCACCCGCAGCGACGGGCTGAGCTCGGACGAGAAGGCTGAGCTTGCGGCGCTGCGCAGAGAGAACCGCAGGCTCCGCGAGGACGTCGACATCCTCAAACGAGCGACGGCTTTCTTCGCCAAGGAGACCCGGTGAACGTGTACCCGTTCATCGAGGCGGAGAAGGCCGGCAAACACAACGTCAAGCGTGCGTGTGAGCTGTTCAAGGTCTCCAGGTCCGCCTACTACCGGCAGAAATCCGGCGTGAAGTCCCGGCGGTTACGCGTCGACGTCCAGCTCACCGAGCGCATCACCGCGGTGGGCTCTGTTGCGTTATGAGATCGCGGGCAGGATGGGGCCCGGCCAGGCCCCATGGTCAGATCGCCTGGGCGAGTTCGGTGAACGCCGTGGCGAGCCGGACCGCGGGCAGGACGTCGATCCCGAGTTCGTAGTGGCCGCGGCGCAGATTCTGCATGAACGCGTGCCCGGCGATCACCACCTGTGCGCTCCGATCGGTCTGTAGCCCGCGCATCGGTCTGAGCCGGCGTTTGAGCTGGCCGTGATCGGCCTCGACCGGATTGTTCGCGTACTGCTCGACGTGGTGCCACGCCCCCGGCAGCAACTCGTCGAGGACACCGGGGTAGACCGGTGCGGCGTCGGTGACCACCTCGACAGGGCGCACCCTCAACGTGATTAGCGCGCGGGTGAAGAACCGGCGGGCGGCTGCGGCGTCCCGCCGGGTCGAGACCAGCACGTCGATGACCTACCCGTCCTGGTCGATCGCCCGGTAGACGTAACGCCACACCCCGTTGACCTTCACGTAAGTCTCGTCGACGAACCAGCGGTCACCCGGCGAGTGGCGGGCGAACCGGGCGGCGTCGGCCAACAGGGGCGTGAACCGCTGCACCCAGCGGTAGACCGTCACGTGGTCGACCTCGATCCCGCGTTCGGCCAATAGTTCCTCGACGTCGCGGTAGGACAGGCCGTAGCGCAGGTACCAGCGGACCGCCACCACGATCACCTCGGCTGGGAAGCGGAACCCGGCGAACGCCGACCGAGGAGGCGCACAGCGACCTGACCGAACCACAGACTCCACTCGTCAAGCCTGCCTTGATCTTCCGATCAGCTAACGCAACGGAGCCTCCATGGGGCCTCCCGGTCCGGCAATGCCTCGAAGGTATCACCATGGCTGAAACAGGTCTTGGACACCCGCTCAGGCCGGTGGCATTGTTCATTGGGCCGAGAGAATTCGGTACAAGAATTCGGGATCGGTATTTGATAGCAGGGCCCAAAACGAGGATTCGCACATCAAGAATTGGGCCTCTTCCGTTCCTGTTTCGGAAACCCATCAATTCAACGGAGTAATCGTGGGAAAGCTCGATGGCAAGGTAGCGGTGATCACCGGCGGATCCACCGGTCTGGCGCTGGCCGGCGCCAAGCTGTTCGTCGAGGAAGGAGCGTATGTCTTCATCCAGGCCCGGCGGCAGGAAGCATTGGACGACGCCGTCAAGCTGATCGGCCGCAACGTCACCGCCGTCCAGGGTGACGCGGCCGAACTGGACGACCTGGACCGCTTGTACGACACGGTCAAGCGTGAAAAGGGCTCGATCGACGTGCTGTGGGCCAGTGCCGGGATGGGCGAACCCGGTGTCCTCGGCGAGATCACCGAGGAACAGTTCCACCGCGCCTTCTGGCTCAACGCGCGCGGCACTCTGTTCACCGTGCAGAAGGCGCTGCCGCTGATCAACGACAACGGCTCGATCCTGATGACCGGATCCAACGCCTCTCTCGGCGCCTTCCCGGGCTGGAGCCTCTACGCGGGAAGCAAAGCCGTCCAGCAGGCCTGGGCCCGTGTCTGGCTCAACGAGCTGCGGGACCGCAAGATCCGGGTGAACGTCCTGACGCCCGGCCAGGTCGGCACCGCCAAGCAGGAAGAGCTGTTCGACGAGGCAACGAGGGCCGCATTCGAGTCCCTCATCCCCCGCGGAACGATGGGCCGTCCCGAAGAGATCGCCACCATCGCCCTGTTCCTTGCCTCCGACGACTCCAGCTACGTCAACGGCCTGGAACTGGTCGCCGACGGCGGCACGACCGCCATCTGAACCACACACGAACGAGTCAGAACGGCGCCTCGAGAACAGGCTCCTGAACAGGAAAAGAGCACAGCTCATGAGCAGCATCACGTTCATTGGTGCGGGGAACATGGCCCGCACGATCGGCATGCTCGCGGTGGCGGGCGGCAACACCGCCGAGATCATGGCACGCGATCAGTCCAAGGCCGATGCCCTGGCTAAGGTTCTGGGCGGCGGCACCACGACAGGTCAATGGGGTGCCGTCCCGGCCGGGGACATCGTCATCACGGCCCTGTTGTACGCCGGTGTCGTTTCGACCGTCGCCGAGTACGGAGACGCCCTCGCGGGCAAAATCATCGTCGACATCAGCAACCCCTTCAACGCCACGTTCGACGGACTGGCCCACAGCGAGCCGACCTCGATCGCGCAGGAGGTCGCCAAGATCGCCCCGGCCAGCGCCATGGTGTTCAAGGCCTTCAACACCATCTTCCGTAGCGTCCTGGCGGAGGGCCGGCCCGACGTCTTCTTCGCTGGCGACAACCCGCAGGCCAAGGCGGGCGTGGCGGCATTCATCGAGAGCCTCGGACTGCGCCCGCTGGACGTCGGCGGCTTGAAGATGGCGCAGTGGCTGGAAGGGATGGGCCTGGTCACGGTAGGCCTCGCCGGCAACGGAGTTGGCCACGGGAACTTCGCCCTCGGCGTCAACGAAGTTAACGGCTGAGCAGTCGGCGAACAGAGCGCCATGCGCTCTGACGGGTTGATGGACACCGACTCGCAGTTGTCGGAGATCAACAGTGGCGAAAATTTGCCTGAGGAGGATCATCACAATGCAGCTCGGTTTCATGATTCCCCTTGTCGGGCCCTCCGTTAGTGACGCCTCCGCCCTGAGCGCTTTCGTCCGCGGACTCGAGGACCTTGGCTACGGCGCCCTGTGGGTCGGCGATCGCCTGGTCACGCCGGTTGATGTGGGCAGCAACTATCTGGCCCGAGGGCCGCAGATGGCCCGCTCCTTCGATCCGGTGCTGCTGTTGACCGTCGCCGCGGCGGCGACGAGCCGGGTGCGCCTGAACACCAGCACGCTCAGCACGTTCTACTACGAGCCGCCGCACCTGGCCCGGCAGCTGGCCACGCTCGACGTGCTCAGCGACGGCCGCCTCGGTGTGGGGGTGGGGCTGGGGTGGATGAAGCAGGAGTACGACGTGGTCCGCAACGCGGACTGGCAGCGGCGCGGCAAGATGCTCGATGACATGCTGGCGTTCTTGCACGCATGGTGGACGACCAGTCCCGTGTCCTGGGACAGCGAGTTCTTCACCATGCCAGCGGTCCACGCCCGCCTCCGGCCGGTCCAGGCGGGGCGGGCCGCCCATCTGGATCGGCGGTGCCAGCGAGGCCGCGATGCGCCGAGTCGGCCGCAGCGGGGTCGGCTGGCTCGGGGTCGAAGGGCCGGCGCCCGCTGCGTCGATCAGTAGTCAGGACGAGGGCGCCGGCCGCCTGTGGTCGATCGCGCGTCAAGCGGCGCAGGACGCCGGCCGCGATCCCGACGCACTGAAGACGGCCATGCGGATCAACCTCGAGCCGGGCACGTCCGTCGACTCGGTCGCGGACCAGCTGAAGCGATACGCCGACTCCGGTGTTGACGAGGCGTACTTCGACGCCTTCGCGATGTTCACCAACCTTGACCAGCTGCTCGACTTCGCCGGCCAGGTGATCGCGCGTACCGGCCGGCTGTGACCACCGAAGAAACGACCACCCAAGAAAGAGAGCACTCACCATGAGCAGCATCAGTTTCATCGGCCTCGGGGGCATGGCCCACGCCATCGCCGCCCGCGCGGTCGCCGGCGGCAACTCCGTCGAACTCATTGGCCGGGACCCGGCCAAGGCCAAGGGCCTGGCCGCCGAACTCGGCGCCGGGGCCACGGCGGGGACCTTCGGCACGGTCCCTGTGGGCGACATCGTCGTCCTGGCCGTGCCGTACACCAGCGCTGTGCCGGTCGTCGCCCGGTACGGGGATGCACTGGCCGGCAAGGTCATCATCGACATCTCCAACACCTTCAACGCCGACGCCACCGGGCTGCTCACTCCTGATGGCACGTCCGGTGCGCAGGAGATCGCCAAGGCGGCCCCGGCGAGCGCGTCCGTCGTGAAGGCGTTCAACACCGTCTTCGGCCACGTCCTGGTCCAGGATCGTCCGCTGGACGTGTTCTTCGCCGGAGATGACGCGCAGGCCAAGGCGAGCGTGTCGGCGTTCATCAAGAGCCTCGGACTGCGTCCCCTCGATGTCGGCGGCCTGGAGATGGCTCGCTGGCTGGAAGGGGTCGGGCCACTGCTGATGGGCCTGGCCCGCAACGGCGCGGGGACCTTCGACGTCGCCCTCAGCGTCGACTTCCCCGCCTGAGCGCGAACCCCGTAGCACCACTCCTCGCAACACATCACTCATAAGGAGCAGTAGCGTGCGAGTTTTCGTGACTGGCGGGACCGGCCATTCCGGTTCGTACATCATTCCCGAGCTCGTCACTGCCGGGCACGAGGTCACTGGACTGGCGCGGTCGGACGCGGCCGCGGCGGCGTTGTCCGCGCTTGGCGCGAAGGTGCGCCGCGGCGACCTCCAGGACCTGGACGGGCTCAAGGAGGCGGCGGCGGATTCCGACGGCGTCATCCATGTCGCGCACCGGCAAGACCTGCTTCCGTCCGGCGGGATCGACGCCGTGGCCGCCGCGGAGCTCCCGGTCATGCTCGCGTACGGCGAGGCTCTCGCGGGAACCGGAAAGCCGTTGGTCGCGGCGGGGAGTATCGGCTCGCCCGGGACCGGGCTGGACCTGGGCCGGCCGGCCACCGAGGAGGATCCGGCCCTTCCCGTCGGCGATGAGCACAAGGGCACCCTGCGGGCTCGTAACGTCGTGGAAACAGCCGTCATCGGCCTCGCGGAGCGGGGGGTGCGGTCTTCGATCGTGCGCATTGCCAACATCGCGCACGACACGACCGATCGTGCCGGCTTCCTGCCCACACTGATCGCCCTGGCGAAGGAGAAGGGCTTCGCCGGCTACCCCGGCGACGGCACGAACCTGTGGAACGCCGTACACGCCCGCGACCTCGCCTCCTTGTTCCGCCTGGCGCTGGAAAAGGGCCCGGCCGGCAACTACTGGCACGCGGTCGAGGACGGGGGCATCGCGTTCCGCGAGATCGCCGAGGCCATCGGCAGTCGCCTGAACCTGCCCGTCGTGAGCGTGCCCTTGGACGAACTGATGCTGCCGGGATATTTCGGGTTCCTCGCGAACGTGGTCAATCAGAGCTACCCGACGTCCAACCTCGTCACCCGCCGGACGCTCGGCTGGGCACCCGCTCAGCCCAGCCTGCTCGCCGATCTGGACAACGGTCATTACTTCCCGTCAGCTGACGTCCCCGCCATCTGAGGGCAGAGACCTCATTGCAACGGGTCGCGCCCATGGCGAGGACAAGGCTCTTCTGGAGCGACGTTTACGGCCCCGATCGTGACGGGCGCATCGCCGAGCTCGACAGCTTCTCGCTCACCTCGAGCGGACTGCTGCTGCGATACATCTCACAAAGGAGTCATCGTGCGTCTGATATGGCAGCTCTTGGCGGTTGCGGCGGTCTGGATCGTCGGCAATCTGGGCACGGCTGCGGTGAAGGACTACCCCTGGCTGGCGCTCGTCGCCGGCCTGCTGACGGCCGTCGTCGCGGTCCTGGTCTACGGCTGGGTGGTGCGGCGAACCGAGCACCGGGCCCCCGTCGAGGTGTCGCTGAAGGGAGCAGGTGCCGCAATCAGCTGGGGCACGCTGCTCGGCATCGCGCTGTTCGGGGCAGTCATCGCGATCATCGCCATCACCGGTGACTACACGATCAACGGCCTGGGCACGCCGGCCAGCGCCGTCGCCCTGCTCGGCATCATGGCAGGTGCCGCCGTGACCGAGGAGCTGGTCTTCCGCGGTGTCCTGTTCCGGAACGTCGAGCGCTGGACCGGAACCTGGATCGCGCTCGCGCTGACCGGCACGCTGTTCGGCCTGATCCACCTGCTCAACGCGAACGCCACCCTGTGGGGTGCCATCGCTATCGCCATCGAGGCAGGCGGGATGCTGACCGCCGCCTACATCGCCACCCGCAAGCTGTGGGTACCGATCGGTCTGCACTTCGGCTGGAACATCGCCGCGAGCGCCATCTTCAGCACCGAGGTGTCCGGCACCAACACCGCGCAGGGCCTGCTGGACGCGACGATCTCGGGTCCCGCGCTGATCACGGGCGGCGACTTCGGACCGGAGGGAAGTATCTACGCGGTGGTGTTCGGCGTGCTGGCCACCGGTGTGTTCATGTGGCTGGCCTACCGGCGTGGTCACGTTGTCCCCGTCCGTCGCTCGGCCCGGGCGGACGTGGCCGCCAACCTCACCCGCTAACCAAACCTCCTCACCGATCTGGACAACGGCCACTACTTCCCCGCCGGGCTGACGGCAGGGGGACCCAACGCAAATCAGTCCGGCACTTGACCGGGACAATGCTCTTCTGGAGGGACGCTGAAAATATGACGACTGTGGGATTCATCGGAAGCGGATCCATCGGCAGCACACTCGCGCGACTCGCCATCGAGGCCGGCCACCAGGTCGTGCTCAGCAACTCGCGCGGCCCCGAGACGCTCGCGGACACCATCGCTGAACTGGGGCCGCGGGCCTCCGCGGCGACGAGCGAGGAAGCCGCGGCGGCCGGTGACATCGTCGTGGTCACGGTGCCGGTCACGGCCTTCCCCGACGTCCCCGCCGCGCCGCTGGCGGGGAAGACAGTCATCGACACGTGCAACTACGGCCCCGACCGTGACGGGCACATCCCCGACCTCGACGGCACGTCGCTCACCTCGAGCGAGCTGCTGCTGCGGTACATCCCGGACGCCGGGCTCGTGAAAGCGTTCAACACCATCTACTTCAAGCACCTGCTGTCACTCGCCCGCCCGGCGGGGGCCGCCGACCGCTCGTACCTGCCGATCGCCGGGGACTCCGCGCCGGCGAAGGCGACGGTGACCGAGTTCATCGACTCCATCGGGTACGGCGTGGTGGACGCGGGACCGCTGGCCGACAGCTGGCGGCAGGCGACGGGCACACCGGTGTGGGGAACCCCGTACGGGCCGCCCTCGAACGAGAAAGGCGAGCCGGCCGGCGCGGACGCCATCCGCGCGGCACTGGCCACCGCAACGCGATAACCGCAAATTGGCGACCGGGCACCACCCGTTCGTCACCCGTCCCGACCTGGTCGTCGACCAGGTCCAGGGCGCTGTCGCACCGCGCCTGAGCACGACCAACACGTGAGCACGACCAGGAGAGGCACATGACCGACCACCCGCCGGTGATCGCGGTGACCGATGCAGAACTCGAAGACCTGCGCGCGCGGCTACGCGCCACCCGGTGGCCCACCCGGTGGCCCGTCGATGGCTGGGAAGCGGGCGCCGACACCACTGAGGTGCGCCGCCTGGCGGAGTACTGGGCCACAGGCTATGACTGGCGCACCCACGAGGCGCGGATCAACGCCCTGCCGCACCACACGGCCGCCATCGGCGGCACGCCCGTCCATTACCTCCGGTTCGACGGCGAGCAGCCCGGCGCCCTGCCGATCGTCCTGACCCACGGCTGGCCCAGCACCTTCCTGGAGCTCACCGACCTCGCCCGGCGTCTCGCGGAGCCGTCCAAGCACGGCGGCGACGCGTCCGACGCGTTCACGGTCGTCGTCCCCTCGCTGCCCGGCTACGCGTTCTCACCGCAACGACCGACCCTCCCGCCGACGCTCCAGACTCACCAGATCTGGCACCGGCTCATGCAGGACGAGCTCGGCTTCGACCGGTACGCCGCCCACGGCGGCGACCTGGGCGCGGGAATCACCTCACGTCTGGGTGAGGCCTACCCGGAGTCGCTGGCCGGCATCCACCTGCTCGCCGTCGCCGCACCCCAGAAGTACGACGCCGCCAGCCTCACCCCGGACGAACAGGCCTACCTCGACCAGGTCGCCACCTGGAGCGCGGAGGAGGGCGGCTACCAGCACCAGCAGAACACCCGCCCGCTCACCCTGGCCCACGCTCTGTCCGACTCTCCGACCGGCCTGCTGGCCTGGATCGTCGAGAAGTACCGCGCCTGGAGCGACTCGGGAGGCGACCTCTCGTCGCGGTTCACGGACGACTTCGTCCTCACCCAGGCGTCCCTGTACTGGTTCACGCGCACGATCTCGACGTCGTTCCGGCCCTACTACGAGTACGCCCACGGCCTGACCCGGCGCGTCGACAAGGTCGAAGTGCCCACCGCCGTCGCCGTCTTCCCCGCCGACCTCACCCAGCCCCCGCGCTCCTGGGCCGAACGCACCTACAACGTCACCCGGTACACGTCGATGCCACGCGGCGGACACTTCGCCGCCCACGAAGAGCCCGAACTGCTCGCCAACGACATCACCGAGTTCTTCCGCCAACTGCGCTGAGAGCGACCCTGCGAGAGGTCGATGTTCGCCCATTCCGGCGTCGGGGTTCTCTCCCAGCACATCGAGGGCGACGTCAAGGATGCGATCACGTGTCTCGTTCATCGAGCGCACACGGGAGGACTCGGTCGGCACGACACCATTGTTGCACACCAGTGTGCAATTAATCACACTGCACACTGGTGTGCAATGAAATAGGCTGCACAGCAGTGTGCAACGGAGAGTTGTGCTGTGCTTCGAAGCTCAAGAGAAGAGAAGAGAAGAAGGCAATGACCGCACCGACGCCGCCAACCGCGGCCCTCATCCGCCCGTTCACCGTCTCGATCTCGGATTCGGAGATCGACGACGTGAAGCAACGACTGGCCAGAACTCGATGGCCGGATCCGGAAACGGTGGGCGACTGGTCGCAAGGGGTTCGCGTAGAGAACGCCAGATCTCTGGTCGACTACTGGGAGCACCGCTACGACTGGCGGCGCTTCGAGTCCGAGCTCAATCGCTTCCCCCAATTCCTGACCACGATTGATGGGCTGGACGTCCACTTCATCCACGTCAGGTCCAAGAATCCCGACGCTATGCCGCTGATACTCACGCACGGATGGCCGGGCTCGATCGTCGAGTTCCTGAAGCTGATCGGCCCGCTGACCGATCCGGTCTCGTTCGGCGGGGACGCCGCCGATTCTTTCGACGTGGTCGTACCGTCGCTGCCCGGGTTCGGGTTCTCCCAGAAGCCCACGAAGACCGGGTGGACGGTATCGCACATCGCGAGCGCGTGGGTGGAGCTGATGAAGCGTCTCGGCTACCCGAGATGGGCCGCACAGGGCGGCGATTGGGGTGCCGCCGTCACCACCGCCCTCGGGGCCATGCAACCTGAGGGGCTTCTCGGCATTCATCTGAACACCCAGTTTGCCTTTCCCGCCCAGATACCCGACACCTTGTCGCCCGAACAGCGTCACGCCGTGGAGACCCTCGCCCTCTACACCGGTGATCTCGGTGGGTCGAACCACCTTCAGGGCACGAAGCCGGAGACCGTCGGATTCGCCCTGGCAGATTCTCCCGCTGGTCAGGCGGCCTGGATCTACGAAAAGTTCCAGTCCAAGACCGACAACCGCGGGTTGGCCGAGGACACCCTCGGCATCGACGACATGCTCGACGCGATATCGCTCTACTGGTTCACCAACAGCGCAGCGTCGTCCGGCCGCATCTACTGGGAGAACAAATCACGCACTTTCGCCGGCCCGAAGCTGACTCTTCCTGTCGCGGTGACTGTCTTCCCGAGGGACATCCCACGCCTGCCACGAAGCTGGATCGAGGACACCTACAGCAATCTGATCCACTACGGCGAGGCCAACAAGGGCGGGCACTTCGCGGCCTTCGAACAGCCCGAGATCCTGGTCAGCGAAATCCGCACCGGCCTGCGCACCCTTCGTTCCTGACGCCAACGCGCGAGCTCAGGAGCGCACGCGTATCACTCGGGCTTCACTGAATCGACCAAAGGCGCTGGGGGTGCAGCATGCCTTATCAAGGCGTGAGGTCGATCACGTTTCCGGGGGCCGAGTTTCTGGTGAAATCTCGCGACGAGGGGCTCTACCTCTTCAAGTCAGCCCGCAGACTCCGGCCCGACCGCCCGACGCCGCATCCATTCACCCTGCGGCCACCTTAGCCGGCGGCCCCCATTCTACCGACAGTTCCCGGTATTCGCTCTCCGCGTCCGGCGGGTTACTGGTATGCACAACGGGTGAGGCCGACTACCGGAGGGGAGTCGCCTCACATGGGTCACGGGTGTCTGAGAACCCGAGTTCGCTCGGGTTCTCAGACACCCTAGCCGCTGGCCCGTGTTCCTGCCGCGTGGGAACCTCCGCTCAACCCGGGGCGAGAGGCAGGTCCCGATCATCGGCAGCCGGGCGTGCACACGCATCGCCCCGGTGATCATGACCGGCGTGGTACTGACACAATGCACCACGTAATCGGTCATGTTGATCATCTGACCTGACCCGTGCTGATATCCGTGAGGGTGCCCCCGCCGCGCTACGCGAGGTGGGGGCACCCTCGCATGCCTGGAGGCCCCTCATGCCGGTCAGTTTCCTCACCCCGAGCAACGTAGCCGATACGGCGTCTTCAACGCCGTCCCCGACGTCGCCCAGCTGGGCGCCTTCTTCCACCTGGATGTCGACGACCGGCGCCGGGCGATGGTCGCCAACGGCGCCCGCAACCAGCTCGGCTGGTCCGTGCAACTGGGCACCGCCCGGTTCTTGAACTGCTTCCTGGACGATCCCGAGGACGTTCCCGCCGCGGTGGTCGACTACGTCGCCGAGCAGCTCGGCCTGCAGGCAGCCGACCTGAAAGGGTACGGCGAGAAGGAAGCCCGCTGGGATCACCGCGATCAGATCCGCACCGGCTACGGCTTCACCGCCTTCGCAGGCGAGCAGTGGTTCGCGCTGGCCTGCTGGCTCTACAAACGGGCCTGGACCACAGGCGAGCGCCCGATCGTGCTGTTCGACCTGGCCACCCACCGCCTGGTGGAGGCCAAGATCCTGCTGCCCGGCGTCACCACCCTGGAGCGGCTCATCGCCGCGCTGCGCGAGCGCGTCGCCGCCCGCCAGAACGCGCTGCTGGCCGCCAGCCCCAACCAGGCCGCCGTGCTGGAGAACCTGGTCAAGATCGAGGAGGGCGGGCGGGTCTCCCGGCTGGACCGATTACGCAAAAGCCCCACCGACGTCAGCAGCACCGGCCTGGTCAAGACCCTGGATCGGCATGTGGAACTACGCGGCCTGGGCGCGGCCGGCTGGGACCTGAGCGCGGTGCCGCCCGGCAAGATCGCCGCGCTGGCCCGCTTCGCCCACGCCGCCCGCGCCCAGGCGGTCGCTGAACTGGCCGGTGACCGCAAACTCGCCACCCTGGTCGCCTTCGCCGCGACCATGGCCCCCCAGTCGGCCGACGACGCGGTCGAGGTGTTCGACCTGGCGGTCGGCGATCTGCTGCGCACCTCGGCGTTCAAAGCCAGCAAGGAGCGGATGCGCACCCTCAAAGACCTCGACACCGCGGCGATCGTGCTGCGCGAGGTGTGGCTGAAGGTCCGCTCCGTCGCCGAGATCCCCGATGGCGACATCCGCGCCGCCCTCGATGAGATGGATCTGGCCGCCATCGGTGCCGCCGCCGACGTCATCGGCGACATCGCCCGCGAACCCGATGAGGACTTCCAGGAAGAACTGCTGGATCGCTACGCCACCGTCCGACGGTTCCTGCCCAAGCTGCTCAAGCACCTCGACTTCGCCGCCGGCGCCGCCATCGCCGCCGGTCAGGTCGCCGGTCAGGGAGTGCGGCGCGGCCATGAGGTGCTGCAGGCGCTGGACTTCCTCACAGCGATCGAGCGCCGTCGCACCGACGTCGACCCCAGCGAGGTTCCGGCGGGCTTGCTGTCCTCAGCCTGGCACCGGCGCGTCTTCCCGAAGCGCGGCGAGCACGCGGGCACCTTCAACAGACACGCCTACACCGTGGCGGTCGTCGAGCGGCTACGCGAATCGTTGCGCCGCCACGAGGTGTTCGTGCCGGGCTTGCGCAAGTGGGGCGACCCCACCGCCGGGCTGCTGAGAGGCGCCGAGTGGGAGCGGGCCCGGCCCCGCATCTGCGATGAGCTGAACCTGTCACCGCAGCCCGGCGCCAATGTGGAGCGCTGGGCCGCCACTCTCGACTTCGCCTACCGCCAACTGGCCGCCGGCCTGTCCGGTGAAGAGGAGGGGCGCAACGACTGGGTACGCCTGGCCAAGAACGAAGATGGCAAGGACCATCTGGTGCTCACCGGCCTGGACCGCCTGGACGAGCCCGCCTCCCTGACCGCGCTGCGCGCCGGCATCGACGCCCGCATGCCCATCGTGGACCTGCCCGACGCCCTGCTGGAGGTGCACTCCTGGACCGGCTGCCTGGACCACTTCACCCATGTGTCGGGGGATACGCCCTCCCGCAAACAGGACATGATCACCTCGATCGCCGCCGTCCTGGTCAGCCAGGCGATGAACGTCGGCATGCGGCCGATGGCCGCCGAAGGCGAACCCGCCCTCGCCCTGGACCGGCTGTATTGAGGTAATCCCAGCGACTCTCACGTGATCTTGCCGTGCTCGACGTGGGTGAGAACGAGAGCGGCCTTGGCGATATCGCCGACTCGGCTTGGACTGAGCGTGATGTGCTGAAGCGTCCGCCAGCGTTGCTCCAAGAGCGCGAAGCCGCGTTCTCCCAGGCAGCGCAGAGAACGAAGAAGCGCGTTTCTGGTACGGGTGTCAACGTCCAACTCCCGTCCGTCTGCGGGCTGCTTGACCGGGACGTGGATTCCGTTGCCAGCGCCTTCGTAGCCTGAATCGGCCAGGAGCGGCATGTCCCTGAGATAGGGGCGGATGGCATCGAGAACCTGTCTCGCGCTGCGGTGATGTCGTGGGTGGACCCGGGGAGTGCGCCGGATATCCAGTTCGGGAAGCCTCCGGGCTGCATGAGCCCTTGCAGATTGGCAGCGAAGGCGCGGGCCTTACCGACGTACCACGCGTCGATCTCCTTGCCCTTCACACTCGTCTTCTTTTCGCTGACCCGATCGATGCTCGTCAGCGTGCCGTCGATGATCAGGTGCGGCAGTCCGTCGGCGCGCGCCTGCTCCAGTGCGTCCTTCAGCTCGGGTGCCTGTTCTGCCAGGACATCGATGACTTCGTCCCGGTACCGGTAGGCGGTCGCCTGCGACAGCCCGATGCCCAGGCCGAGCTGGCGAACATCGCCGCCGTTGCGCAGCCACACCAGCCCGAAAACTGCCTGCCACCAGGAGGTGAGGCTCCTGGTGTTTTTGCGCGTGCCTCGCTCGCGCCGCTCGGCGCACAGCAGCTGGGAAAGGTAAGAAACCGTCTCGCGGGGTAAGCATTCAGGAGCTCGAGATCGCGATGGCGTGAGCAGCGCCTGCGCGGTGGGATGATCTTCGGGTGTCGAAGCCCCCGGATCGCCGCCCGTCGTATGACGAGCTGGCGGCGCTGGTGGTCCGGCAGATGAACACGATCGAGGCCCAGCGCGAGACGATCGCGCGGCTGGAGGAGACGGTCGACCGGCTGACCGCTCGGGTCGCCGAGCTGGAGCGCAGGCTTGGCCGCAACTCGGGGAACTCGTCCTTGCCGCCGTCCAGCGACACGTTCGTCCGGCCGGACAAGAAGCCGCCGGTCAGCACCAGGAAGAAGCGTGGCCGCCAGCCGGGGGCACCCGGCGCGGGCTTGGCCATGGTCGAGACTCCGGACCAGGTCGAGGAGCACCTCCCTGACGCGTGCGGCGGCTGCGGGAAGATGCTGTCGGCCGCCGACAGCGTCGGCTTCGCGCGTCGTCAGGTCCGCGACATTCCCCTGGTTACCGTGATGGTGACCGAGCATCGCACGCACCGGAGCCGGTGCGGCGGCTGCGGCCGGGTCACCGCAGCGGTCTTGCCCGAGCAGGTGGCGGGGTCCCCGTCGTCGTACGGCCCGAACCTGCGCGCGCTGGCCGCCTACCTGCTGGTCTTTCAGCACGTCCCGGTAGAGCGCTGCGCTCAGCTGATCGCCGATGTCACCGGAGCCCGGGTGTCACCCGGCTGGGTGAGTTCGATCGTCGCTGAGGCCGCGCTGCTGGTCACCGACAGTGTCAAGCTGATCCGTGCCCTCCTTACGCTCGCCCATGTGTTGCACGTCGATGAGACCACCACGAGGATCGGGACGACGCGGCGCTGGCTGCACGTGGCCTGCACCAGCCACTTGACGCTGCTCGGCTTGGGCGAGCGCTCCCGCGACGGCGTGAACGCCCTGGGCATCCTGCCCGATTTCCGCGACGTGCTGGTCCACGACTCGCTGTCGCTGTATGACGGCTACCCCGGCGCCCGGCACCAACTGTGTGGATCTCACCTGGTCAGAGAGCTGACCGCCGCGGCCGAGGACCACCCCACCCAGCGGTGGCCCGGACAGATCCGCTGGGCTCTGGCGGAGCTGAACAAGCAGGCCGGCAAGGCCCGCGCCGATGGGCTGAGCGAGATTCCACCCGAGCGGGCCAAGGTCTACCTCAAGTCCTTCCACCACGGCCTGCGCGTCGGGCTGTCGTTGCATCCCCGCGTGTCCGGGCACAAACAGTCCCCGGCCCGGAACCTGCTGGAACGTCTCCAACGGCGGGCCTGTGACGTGCTGCGTTTCGCCGATTTCCCCGGCTGGGTGCCGTTCACGAACAACGCGGCGGAAAGGGCGCTCCGTCCGGTGAAGACGCAGGTGAAGATCTCGGGCTGCCATCAGTCCGAAACGGGAGCCGCCGCCTGGCTGACCATTCGCTCCTACCTCGACAGCGCCCGCAAGCACGGCCTGTCAGCCTTCGACGCGATCCACCGCGCCTTCACCGGCAACCTGTGGATGCCACCCGTCGCACTCGACGCCTGATCAGCGCGAATCACCCAGCGTCACAGATCCTTCTGAATGCTTACCTCGCGGGGGACGTCGAGGATGGCACGATAGGGAATCACGGTGCGCCACGAAGCACTCTGCGATATCCCCGGTTGAATCGGGAGGAATTCGGAGGGATATTCCTGGGTCTGATGCCTTACCCGGAGCCGAAAGGCAAAAGGGGACAACAGCATGGTAGGAAACCAGTGGCCGTGTCCAGGCGTATGGAACGGGGTGCTGGGGGACCCGCACGATACGGTGAAGGCTTGATTGCTTCCATGACAGGCAGGCCAGCTGCCACGGAACGAGGCGACCCGCCTGGCCGTCCTCGAGGCCGCGGCGGCCCTTGCCACGGCGCTGGGATACGACCACGTCACGATCGACGCGATAGCGTCGCGCGCCGGGGCAGGCGAGCGGACCATCTTCCGCTGGTGGTCGGCCACGTCGAGGCCCGACCCGATCGCCCAGCGCTGAAGGCAGATGCCAGCCGCGGGCGCTCCCCTGTGGAGACGACGGTTCTCACTCAACCGGTTGCTTTGTCGCCTGGAGGCCCGCAGGCTATTGTGATGCCCGTGCGGAGGGTCATATACCTGCGTGCTCAAGCCCGAGAGGTAGAGGAATGAGCGACGCAGGTCGTGTGATCGACGGCGCGGAGCGGTTCGAGGCAGATGCGGCTGCGCGCGGACTCGACGTCGAGATCGTCGAGCATCTGGAGGCGCAGAATCTCGCAGAGCTAGCCGATCTGCTCAGCATCCAGCCGGTCGAGATCGTGAAGTCGCTTGTCGTGAAGCGACACGACGGAAGCTTCCTGTTCGCGCTGATCCCCGGCGGCCGCCAGATTTCGTGGCCGAAGCTCCGCGCGGTGGTGGGCGTCAACAAACTGCGGATCTCCGACGACGAAATGGCCCTCGACGCGACGGGCTACCGGCGCGGCGTCACGCCGATCGGGTCGACCACGGCCTGGCCGGTCGTCGCCGACGAGCGAATAGTCGGCCGCCGGATCGCCGTAGGCGCGGGGACGGCCGGGCGCATCGCCTTCGTCGACGCGGACGCCCTAGTCGCCGCCTACGGCGCGACTGTCACCGACATCAGCGCTGAGGAATCGCCTCACTGACCTCCGCGCCCGGTCCTCGGATTCCGGTACGTTCCTTCAGAAGGTCTGCGGTTGGCTTCGTCTGCCAGCGGCAGTTGAGCGGCGACGGTGCACGAGCGGGGTCATGGACGGTTACGCTACCGAGGCGGCCCTGGCCGGCCTGACCTTCGGCTTTGAGACTCTCGAACTCCCGGAAATTCTTGCGGTGACGACCGCCACCAACCTCCGGTCTCAAGCGGTGATGCGCCGAATCGGCATGACCCGGGATCCAGGCGACGACTTCGACGACCCCACCGTGTCTGAAGGGCCATTGCGTCGGAACGTGCTGTACCGGATCGCCCGTGATGCGAGAACCTGACGTTGTGCCGTGACCGGAAACGATCACTGGATGGGTGAGAGGTTCAGGTTGCGGGTGTGAGGGGTCGGCCGCCCCAGCGGATGCCCTTCTCGCTGCGGATGCGGGCGCGTTCGCGGCGTTGGGCGGCCAGTACGTCGGGATGGCGGGCGTGGGCGTTGCGCCAGTGTAGGTAGGCGTGCAGGGCGCGGGTCTGGACGGTGTGGTTGAGGTGGTGGGAGTTGGCCAGGGGTGAACTGGCGCAACGGTCCGAAGTGCGCCTCTATCGGGTTGGCCCACGAGGCGTAGGTCGGCGCGAACAGCAGCCTGACCTTGCTCTTCTCGGCCCAGGCGCGGATGCGCCGGTTCTTGTGGGCCGACAGGTTGTCCAGGATGACGTAGATCGGGGCGCCGTCCGGCCGGGCGGCGCGACGACCTTGAGCACCCGCAGGCCGATCTCTGGGTCGCTGTCGCCGTTGTGCTCGTTCAACCATTCCCGGGACGCGGCCACGGCTTGCCAGATCCCCGCTGCCTCGCCGGGGAGCAGCGTCGTGTCGGGTCGGTCGTGCTGGTGTGCGCTCACATCTGCCTCCCGGAGAAGGATTCGGTGGGGCTGTTGGTGGTCGTGGCGTTGCTCACCGGTTGGTGCTTCTGGGCGCAGGTCGGACACCGCAGTGGGCAGGGTGTCAACGCGGCAGCTACGGCAAGGCCGCTGCCGTGCAGGATCATCGATACGGTGTCTCGAGGCCGGAGGTCTCGGCGATGACCGTTTCGCCGACGACGCCGAAGAGGTCGAGCGGGGTGTACCAGCCGCGCATCATGTCGGCGGTCACATGGGTGAGGTCGGGGCGGCCGGCGTGCCGGCGCAGCGTTTCCTCGAGCGTCACGTCCATCCAGTACGTGAACGACGGCCCCGGATGCTCGGCGATCAACTCGCGTAGCGGCCATCGGTACTGGCTGGTGTGCAGGATCCCTTCCAGCACCACGTGGTAGCCGGCTGCCAGGGCTGCCCGGGTCGTGGCCGTGATGAAACCTGGCGCGGCCGTCGGGGTGTGGCTGCTGCCATGCTCCCGCAGCACCACCCGGCGTAGATAGTCCTGCTCGATCTTACCGACCGCCACGGAATTCACATCGTTCCTGAGCTGGGTGGATACGTCGTGGACATGTTCGTGACGTCGATCGGCCTCGGCGACCGACGTCGCGAACGGAGCGTCAACTGACATGGCGGTTCCGGCCTTCGAGCTGAAGGCCTACATGTATTGGTTCATGCTGCTCACTCCGTTCTCGATCCGGGTGATGACGCCGGGCAGCACGTCGGCAGCATGATTGAGTCCGGCCGCAGCTGCTTTGAGATCCGAGGGGTTGAGCACCTCGGCGGCGTAGGCGAGGCTCGCTGCGGTGGCGGCGTTCACACCTGTGCCCGTGTCGGACATTAGAGCGATAATCGACTTCAGCTCGGTTACCGTCTCGGCCGAGACGGTATGGGTCTCCTCGAGCCGCTCCACGATGGCTTCCAGTCGCTTGACGGGCGGTTCGGCGATCTCGGTCAGCAGCTTCATGAGCGCGTCGGTGTCCATCACCCGCAGCCGGTCGAGGACGGCATTCTCGGCACCCTCGTGTTGGACCTTCCACCTTCGGAGCAGTTCCGGCGGGTAGCGCTTCTCACCGTCTTTGCCGTCGATCTCCTCGTGGTGGGCCAGGCAGAGCAGGAGAAGGTTTTCGAAGGAGTCTCGCTTCTCGGCGGGCAGGTCGCGCCGGTAGCGCGGAGCGCCCGGACGCACGCCGTAGATGTGGGCGACCTGCGCGTTCTTCTTGAACTCTCCCGGTCTGACCTCGAACGCCACCGGGTGTGGACACGCCGGGGCGTAACAGCGGCCGTTGCTGACCGTCCAGAGCGCGGCCAGCATGGCCGGCGGGAGACCTTTGCGTTCGCCGGCGCCGTCAGCGGGAGGCTTCGTACGTCGCATCCTGATCAACGAGTCGCGGCGCGGCTGGCGCCGGAATCGGAAACACGTTGTGGAATCCGGCACCCGGGTGCCGGATCCGGCGGTCGCCGACATGGCCGACAGCGTCGTGAACCGGGCCAAGCTGCTGCAAGCGTTGCAGTCGCTCCCGGCTCGGCAGCGAGCCACCGTCGTCCTGCGGTTTCTCGAGGGACTGAGTGAGCGGGAGACCGCCGCAACCCTCGGGTGCAGTGAGGGCACCGTCAAGAGCCAGACGAGCCGCGCGTTGATCAAGCTGAAGTCCGTCCTGAAGGAAGAGTACTGACATGTCTCACGACACCGAGGATCGCCTCACCACGGCGCTGCAGGGCTTCCGCTCCGACCCGTCATACTCGCCGCAGATCGACGAGATCCTGGCCCGCGGGAAGCAGATGAGCCGGCGCCAGATCGCCTGGCCCGCCACGGCCGGCGGCACCTTCGCCGCCGCCGCGGTCACGGCGGTGGCTCGCCTCCGGTGGCACCGGCGTCCCGTCCCAGTCGCCGGCGCCCAACCTCGCCGCACCGGGCTCGTCCGTGACCGCCGAGCAGCCTCCGGTGGTGCGCCTGGTCGGCCACCTCACCACGCTCACGCAGACCGAGGGCGACGCGACACTGATCTCGCGCAGCCAGGCCTACACCGACGGCAAGAAGGTCGACGACTGGGACCTGTACGCCGACAACGGTGACTACTTCTTCGCCAGGACCCGCGCCGGACTCCCGGCCCGGGTCAAGGAGGGCCGATCACAGATGGACAAGGCGGACGAGGCCGGCCGCAAGCGGGCGGTCGCCGCGGCGAGGCTGGCGGCCAAGGGCGACCTGAACGAGGCCCGTAAGCGGATGGCACGCGCCTACCACACGGGTGACGACCCGGCGCCGTTCGAGTCTCCGGGCGCCGTCAGGCCGCTCTCGGAGGCGGACAAGATCAAGAGGAAGGTCTCGGGCGCCACGGGGGTTCCGGTCAATGGCACCGACAACTGGGTGTGGAACAACTCGATGGATGCGCTGCGCGAGGGTGCCGGCGACCCGGCCGTCCGCGCCGGCGTGCTGCGACTGCTCGACCAGATGCCCGAGATCGCAATCGAGGAGGGCTCCCTCGACGGCCGGAAGGTGCTCACCCTGACCGCCGGCGCCCCGGCCGTCAGCAGCCCCGAGAGCGTGGTCGTCGACGCCGAGAGCGGCATGCCGGTCAAGTACACCGACGCCTCCGTCACCACCACCTACACGGTGTCCCGGGTGACGCTCGCGGACGTCGCCGCCGCCAAGTTCTGATCACCACCGGGTCAGGGGGCCGCACTCGAGGAACAACCTCGGGTGCGGCCTTGCCGCATCGGCAACCGGGCGCCGAGCGCCCATCGCGTCTCTCGCCGTTGCGCTAGTCCTTCAGGCCACGAAGCAGGGCTTCGAGGTCACGCTCGCCCTCACGGGTCTGGGCGCCGTGGGTGACCCCGCCGCTGATCAGCCGCATGGCGGCGGGACGGGCGAACAGGCCCGCCCAGGCGGCATCCTCGCGCACGAGCCCCTCGGTCAGATCGTCGGCGACGATGGCCGCCTTGGCCGCGGCGATCACCCCGTGGGGCAGCGCGGCGATATTGCGGGCGAGCCGGTCGACGAACGGGTCGAGCTCGTCGGCGGGCAACGCCCGGTTGACCCAGCCGTACCGCTCGGCCGTCTCCGCGTCGAACAGGTCCGCGCCCAGCACGACTTCCAGGGCGCGGTTGCGGCTCACACGGGCACGGACATACTGCGTGGCCCCACCGCCGGGCACGATGCCCATCAGCGCCTCGACCTGGCCGAGTCCGGCGCGGCCGATCGCGGCGAAGCTCATGTCGGCGGCGGCGACAAACTCGGCCCCGCCCCCACGGGCCAGGCCGGCGAGCTTGACGATGGTCACCTGAGGCTGGTTTCGCAGCTGCTCGCCGAGGGCCTGAAAGACGTTGACGCCGTCCGGGAGGCCGGCCGCGAGCGGTGCGAAGGCCTCAGCGGTGCCGGACATGTCGACGTGGGCGATGAAGAACTCCGGGTCGGCGCTCTCGAACACGATCACCAGTACGGTGTCGTCGTCCTTGAGGACGGTGAGCAGGTCGCGAAGTTCGAGCATGAGGGCGGCGCCGAGCACGTTGACCGGCGGGTTGTCGATCACGACCCGGGCGACGCCGTCGTCGAGGGTCACCCGCAAGGCCTGGTACGTGTCGTGGTTGCTCACAGTGACTCCGATCTCATGTGCAGGGCGCCTGGTGAGGGCGCGCCCAGTCGCGCAGCGTGCCGGTCGCTCGACCGGACCGAGCGGGACGCGCCCACCCAGTAAAAAGCGTGTTCCCGCAACACAGTCCAGCCGGCGGCACATGGGCAACGCTCAAGCCTGAGTGGCGCGGCCCCGGCATGGCGTTCGGCCCGGAGTACACAGTCTCGCCGGACCCTTCTCGGTGGAATGGGTCGTCGCCTTCGCACGCCGTGATCCTGGTTGGTCGCCCGCCACCCACCGGTGATGGGCCGTCGAATCCGTCAGGCCGGCCCGCTCAGGTGCGGCGCCGCCACGGGCTCGTTGTCACGCGCATGCGACCGCTTCGCGCGCTCCACGAGCCAGACCATGAGGACCGCCAAGACATTCATTGCCATCAGGATGATGAGATTGGCGCTGGGGCCCGCGCCTACGGCACGGTTGAGAGTCGTGGACTCGCCCCCGGTGAACAGGGAATTCACGATGCCGGCGATCACATTGTTCGAGACATGGAGGGCCATGGCGGCTTCCAGGCCTCCGCTGATGAGACCCATGGCGGCCGTGCACGCTGAGAAGACGATCAGATAGCTGACGAGCCACGGGTCCAGCGTCACATGGACCAGCGCGAAGAGCGCGCCGGAGACGAGGATGGCGAAGGTGATGGCGAGGCGGGCGTTGCGGAACCAGGAGCCGGCCGCCGGGATGAGCGCTCCGCGGAACGCGATTTCCTCGCCTGCGGACTGCAGTGGGGTCGCGACGAGGGTGACGAGGATGATGGCGATGGTGGTCGCTCCAACGGCGAACGAGCCCCATCCCGTCGACTCCGGTGCGATCAGCAAAGTCACGAGAAGGGTCAGGCCCACAAGAACCGCAGACCCCAACATGTAGATGCCGACACGGCGCCGATCGAAGGCTCGGGTGTGACGGAACACAGCCCGCCACGGCACCTTGGCCATGGCCGCCACCAGCATCGTCATGAGCACGGCGGTGATCGCGGTGCTGATGCCCGTCGCGGCGATCGTGAGCGGCGTGAGGGAAGGCCTGTTCGGGTCGGCCGGACCCTCGATCGCCACGACTCCCTGGAAGACGATGACCTGGACGAGCAGAAGCGTCGCTGGGATCGCGATGACAACGATCAGTGACTTCCACCGCGTCATGCGGAAGTGGACGCCGAAGGGGCGGTCGGGATCGGTACCCGGCAGCGCCGACACGGCGTCATGGTCAGCCTGACCCTTGCTTGTGCTTACGGTCACCGTTCAGCCCTCACAAGAAGGGGCTCGAACGCGGCGGTCACGACGATCGAGGGGAGAGCCAGTATTGGTGAGGAACCAGTCCTGCGCCGCCTTCCGGCCGCGCAGAGACCAATGCTGAACATCGATGTCGTCATGTGATCACCCCCACCATGTGGCGGGCACACAGTCAAGGGCCCAAAGGAAAAGGCATCGGCCGCGTGACCGGCAACTCCCCGTAGCCCCCACTCGACAGAAGGCGGGCCGGACGATCGCGCGCCACGAGGCTCATAGTTGAGCGTCGGGCCAGCTCAGCGCTCGGCCGGCCTCGGTCAAGGGACGGTAAGGCTGCAGCGGTCACGGACGGCCGGCGTCGTCGAACCCTCTGAACTCGGCAACGTCGTCGGGCGACCGGACGCGCCCGGGCAGCGTCATCACACCCATGGGCGGGACAGAGACGCGGGCTTCCTGGCCTGCTTGATGCTGCGATGCAGACCAGGGCCGTGACGAGCTACGACGTGATCCACCACAAGCTCTGGGACGCCGTCGGAGCGTCAGCTGGTCAGGTGGCCGAGCAATGGAAAGGCCTTCTGCGCGAAGCGTTCGCCGATCAGACGGTGGGTGGCGGCATCCGGGTGAAGCTGGTCGGGCAGGGGATGGGCGGCGAAGTCCGCTTCGCCGTACAGCTCCAGGCCGTCCAGATAGGACAGGTGTGGGTCCGTCTCGGCGCGTTCGGCGACGACGCGGGCCAGTTCCGCGCGAATGACTGTCAGTGTCAACTTGCCCGCAGCCCGCTCAGCCGGGTCACCGGTGGCGACGAAGCTGACCCGGCCCTCCGCCAGCGCGGCCGGGTCAAAGGCGCCGGGGCCGGGTGTGTCCTCGTGGATCGGGCACAGGATCGGCGACACCACCAGCAGTGGTGTGGTCGGGTGGCCCTCGCGCAGGGTGTCGAGGAAGCCGTGCACGGCTGGTCCGAACGCGCGCAGGCGCATCAGGTCGGCGTTGACGACGTTGATGCCGATCTTCACGCTGATCATGTCGGCCGGCAGGTCGCGCATCGTGCGGGCGGTGAACGGGTCGAGCAGCGCGCTGCCGCTCAGGCCCAGGTTGGTCAGCTCGAGGCCGGCGCGGGTGGCGGCGATGGCGGGCCAGGTGGTGCTGGGGCTCGCCGTGTTCGAGCCGTGGCTGATCGAACTGCCGTGGTGCAGCCACCGCGGGCGATCGACGGCGGGCGCGGGCTCGATCGGTTCGTCCGTGCGCAGTTCGACCACTTCGGTCTTCTCGTTGAACGGCAACCAGATCTCGACGGTCTTCAGCGTGGGGGAGAGGCCCTCGAAGCGCGCGCGGCCGGGCTCGCCGGGCTCGGCTTCGGTCACGCCGGTGGCCAGGTCGATCGTGACAGTGGTGCCGCCCGTAACGCTCTGCTGACCGGCCAGAACGCCGTCGACGTACAGGTCGTAGACGCCCTGCGGCCGGGGCGGGGCGCCGCGGTAGACGAGTTTGGTCGGCGCGGTGACGAGTTCGATGACTGCCGCGCGGGTGCGGAAGACCACCCGTACGCCGGAGGGTTGACTTTCGGCCATGCTCAGTTGCGGGTCGTTGCCCTGGGCTCGGGCCCACGCGGGCAACCGGTGCGGCATCAGGCCGAGGGCAGTCGGTTCGAGCTCGACGGCGCCGCGGATCAGTTCGGCGGTGACAGGTGTGGTGATCATCGTTGTCCTTCTTGGGGCCAGTGGCGCAGCAGCGAGTCGAGGGCGTCGAGGATGCGCTCCCACGATTGCTGCGGGCCGGGTTCGCTGTGGTCGAAGCTGCCGCCCAGCTCCTGGGTGATGTATCCGTGGATAACGCTGCCGATGAGCCGGACCGCGTGCGTCTGATCGGGTTCGGTCAGCTCGTAACCGCGCAGCATCGCCCGCATCATGGCTGAGTGCCGGGGGCCGGCGCTGGCCATGGCGAGCTCGTGGTCGAGCCGTAGCTGCGCGGCGGCGTACCGGCCGGGATGCTCGCGGGCGTAGTCGCGATAGGTGGCGCCGAGCGCTACCAGCGCGTCCCGGCCGGCCCGCCCAGCCAGCGCGGCATCGCCTCGATCAGCCATCTCTTGAAGGGCGAGCAACGCGATGCGGACGCGTAGATCTTCCGCGTTGCGAACATGTGAGTAGAGGCTGGCCACTTGCACGCCGACCCGCCGCGCGACCGCCGAGGGCGTCACGTGCTCAAAGCCCACCTCGTCAGCCAGCTCGGCACCGGCCCGAGCCACCCGTTCCGCCGTCAGTCCCACTCGCACCATGCCCGTCCTCCTAAAGCTATTATGCACAAACCTAAGACCTTTCGGAAACCGCATGCTCAGAGTGAGTTTCGCTGGTCAGTGCCCTACCTATCGCGGACGGCGTCCAACTCGATCTGGACGGTGCGGCGGCGGGCTTTCGGGTGGGTCGCTGCGTGCTCGTCGGCGGGGTTCTGTCACCCGGATGCGGCGTATTGCTTGCGACGCGGACCCAGGCGAGCAGCTCACCGGTCAGGGTGTTGAGGCGGCCGACCACTCGTTCGGCCCTCCGCATCGTTTGTGAGCGCCAAGGTGATGGGAGCGGCGCCACTCCTTCCCGTTTGCCGGGACCGTCCGCGGCCAGCTGGGCGCAAGCTTGGCGCAGGGCGCTGATGTCGTGTCCGCCGCCGGGGGGAAGCGCCAACCTGTACCGGCCACCTCTCGTCCGTCGTTGCGGAGAGACAGAGGTGGTCGGTACAGGTTGGCGTCGCCCTGCGGATGACTGGAGTGCCGAACGGGAAGCGCGTGTTCCGCTACCGATCCGGGTCGATCAGCTCAGTTGTTTTCGGTGAACCCACGAGGAAAGCTCGTCGCCCAGTGAGGCTTTCCGAGTAACGCCCGTTGACGTTGGGTGATGGGTTCAGGTGGTCCGGCCGTGTTCGATGTGCAGGATCACGAGGGCCGCGGCGGCGATCCGGAATTTGTCAAGATCGGTGAGACCAGTGGGTGTTAAGCAGCGAGGGTCAGGGCCTCGGCTTGGTCGGTGGCGGGTTCGGGTTTGTTGATCCAGGCGGTGTCGGCCAGTCGCAGGCTCTTCGGTTGGGGTCGGCGGGTGAACCGTTCGGGATTCTGGGCGAAAGCGGTGTCCAGGACCTGTTGGCGGGCAACGGTTATCGCGTCGGCGTGGCCGTAGTGGACCGCGGCCGGGGTGTGCAGGCCGATCCCGGTGTGGTGGTGTTCGTGGTTGTACCAGGTGAAGAACGTGTCGCAGAACGCGCGGGCGTCTTGGATCGACCCGAACCGGCCCGGGAAGCTTGGGTGGTATTTGCTCGGCAACCGATGCACAGAGTCGCCACGACGCGGCAACGGGCCAGTCGGCCGATAATGCGCCCTGGTGCCCCTCCAGCACTGAGCTGAGTCGTTCGCGAAGACATCCCGAACGCACTACCGCGGCAACGCGGAGAAGCCGTCGGTTGTCCAATCAGCGACGACCCGATCAGCCGCACACGACCATCGCAGAATGCGGAATGGCTACCAATGCGCAAGACCGCCCGGCGCATTCATCTGCCGCAAGGCGCGCGCTACTGAGCGTCACGGCCGTCGGTCCATCTTGATCACGTGTTTCGGATGCTGTTTGTGCAGGCGAGGGGTTCTTGGAGAACGGCTGGGGCATGGTGAAGGATCTGCTCGTGGACGAGGCGGGCATCCAGGCAGCATTCGATGAGGTCTTCGACCAGGCCATCGTGTTTCATGGCTTCGCCGACTACCTGCGGGACTATGACGTCTTCGTCTATGCAACGGCCGACCCACGCACCGAGATCGCCCCGGTACACCTTCGGTACCGGTTCAAGTACTGCGTTCATGCCGCGGCTGCGTCTGCCCTCTCGCCGCAGGTCTGGGGCGAGTCGCTCGATGACCGGCTCGTGGACTACGACCAAGGCCGCGACCTGGAGGGGTACGTCTGGGGCGTCAAATGGCAGAACTTGTACCCGGGGATGAGGCTGTTGAGCGAGTCGGCCGGCGCTGAGCGTTGGTCTCGTTCCATGGGCATCCCGTTCTACGAAGCAGCCATCGAGACGAATGGGCACAACCTCTCGCTGGTCTTCGCCGATCTGGTCGTCGACGTCGTCGCCGTGGGGTATGCGCCGTTCGTCGTGCCCGACGACGGACCCGACTTTAAGATTTCTCTGCCGTAGGCCGACAGGCGAGCGGGTGTGACTGGACGTACGGATCTGCCGCCGACCGCGGGTGGCGGTCGGCGGTGAACTGTCACGCGGCGTGATGCACGGTGCGGTGGTCTGGCGCACGCTCCTGCCGATGAGCGAGCGCCCGTCTACGCGCCTGGATGATACGAACGGCCGTCACTGCTCGAACGGGGCGTCGTGGTCCGGTCTACCGTGGCGGGATGGCCCGCTACGTGATCGACGCCGCCACCTTGCTGCATCTCGTGGACAACGCTCTTGCCGTTAACCGCAGTCACCAGTTGATTGCGCCGAACATCATTCGTTCGGAGGCGTTGCAACTGTTGTTGCGCGACGTCCGTCGAGGCGGACGTACTGATCGCGAAGCGCTCGAGGTTCACGAGCGGATCACCGAACTCAAAATGCGACTCCTCGGTGACCGGGTGTCGCGTGCAACAGCGTGGCGGATTGCGCGTCAACAGGACTGGGACACCCTGCGTGACGCCGAGTACTTGGCGGTGACCCGGTTGCAAGCCGATGCGTTGGTCACGGTCGACCCGGATTTGGTGGCCAAGGCCGAGAACGTCGTTCCGGTGGCACCGCTCCGAGCCCTGATCACCGGCGAGCAGTAACAGATGCGCAACGTCCGCTCATGCCGCTGTCATCGCGAATGGGCCGCCCATGGCGATTACGCACTGCCATCAGCGCGGCGGCCAGGCGCCGCGACGGGCGAGGCGATCCAGATAGTCGAGAAGCTTCACC
>NZ_JBITDW010000042.1:0-45528 GCF_044454685.1 Actinoplanes sp. NPDC051513 | reverse complement strand
GCAAGAACTACATCACCCTCACCCGAACACCATGACCAACAACCCCTGACACATCTACCGGGACTTCCCCTTGACACATGTCTCGGGACAGGACAGCGCGCACCCAAACGCCAGCTCATCATTGATGAATCGCCGCGCGCACCCAACGCCAGCTCATCATTGATGAATCGCCGCGCGCGCCGCGCAACAACTCATCACCAACGCGCTTTGCCTGCGGAACCGCGGCCCCCGGAGCCGCAACCCGTCAACGGCAGCCGAGACCACACCGGCGGCCGGCCTATGCAGACAGCAGGAAATCGGCCGAACGCCGCACCACCGGCCGGATCGCCTCGGCGTCGAGTTCAGGGAACATGTGGCTCGCCCCCGGGATCACCTGGACCTCGACCGAGCCGCCCACCCCTCGCAGCGCTTCCGCGAGACGCTCGCTCTGCCGAGGCGGCACGGCCACGTCGGCCGATCCGTGCACCAACAAGAACGGGGGCGCCCCGGGCCGGACATGGCTGATCGGGCTGGCGGCGGCCGCCAGATCCGGCCTCTCGTCCAGGGTGGCGCCGATCAGCTGGCCCTCCCGCGACGAGGCGCTGCGATCGCCCACGCCACCGGCGGACGCGATGTCCTTGGAAAGCGCGTCGAAATCGGTCGGCGGATACCAGCACACGGCCGCCGCGATCGGCGCCGGCTGCGTGAGCGCCGCAATCGCCGCCAGCTGTCCACCGGCCGACGCCCCCCACACGACGGTCCGCGTGCACCCGTGGTCGACCGTGGCAAGAAACTTCAGTGCGGCCGCCACGTCCGACGATTGCGCCGGATACGCGGCCTCGCCGCTGAGCCGGTAGTCGACGCTGGCCACCGCCATGCCCATCGACGTCACCTGCTCGAAGAAGCCGGCCGCCGGCTCCTCCCGCCGGCTCCCGACCCGCCAGCCACCGCCGTGCAGGTACACGCAGAGCGTGGTGGCGCCCGGCGGCACGAAAAGGTCGAGCGAAAGTGGGCGAAAGCCCGGCACCCGCGCGTAGACGATCTCCCTCATGCGACCGCGGGCGCCTTGTGGAACCGGCCCGCCTGCATGATGACGCGCAAGTTTTCGGGGTCCTGGAGAATGCGTACGTCGTCGGCGGGGTTGCCCTTGACCACCAGGACGTCGGCGACCCAGCCCGGCTTGAGCATTCCGATGTCGCCCAGCTCGAGCAGCTGTCCGCCGTACCGGGTCACCGCCGTCAGCGCCTCGAGCGGGGTGTATCCCAGCACGTCGACGAAGAGCTCGAGGTCGCGGGCGTTGCGGCCGATCGGGTTGTTCGGGAAGCCGTAGTCGCCGCCGGGCAGCGCGCGGATCCCCCGTCGGCGAATCTCCGGGTAGATCGCCGCCATGCCCTCGAGCGCCGCCACCGAGCCCATCTTCTCGGCGACCTCACGGCTGATGCCGAACTCCTCGCCCTCGTAGACATTCGCGAAAATGATGCCGGGCGCGGGCGAGACGAAGACCGTGTCCTTGACCGACTCGAGCAGGTCGAGCGCCTCCTCGTCGGCGTAGGTGCAGTGATAGATCGAGCGGAAACCCGCCTTCACCGCGATCTTCACCGACTCGGCCGACTGGGCGTGACAGTTCAGCCAGACGCCCGCTTCGCGAGCGGCAGCGCCGGCCGCCATCGCCTCCTCGAGCGTGTACTGCGTGATGTGCGAGCCGCCCTCGACGAACACGTCGTCGTTGCTGAGCAGAAACTTCACGCTGTCGTACCCCTGCGCGGCCATGTCACGGACCCACTTGGCGCACGCGTCCGGCCCCTGCCAGTCCGGTTCGACGTGCCCGTCGGGACGTACGGGATGGTTGTCTCTTTCCATGCTCGCCGCGCGCATGCGCGGACCCGGCGCCGCACCGGCCTTGATCTTGTCGCGCAGGATGACCTCGACCGGCATGGGCAGCAGCGAACCGGCCGAGTAGGCCGAGGTGAAGCCGGCATCGAGGAGGATCGCGGCGTTGCGCTCGGCGCGGGCCAGCTCTGTTTCCATGCCCTCGATGTGGTGGAAGAACGAAACATCGAGCGGCGGGTTGAACGACGGGTCGATGTGCCCGACCGCCGACGGGAAGGTCAGGTGCGAGTGCGACTCGACCATGCCGGGCATGACCGTACAGCCATTGGCGTCGAACACCTGGTCCTCGCCATGATCGTCCTGCCAGCCGGCGCGCACCTCGACCACGCGGTCGCCCTCGACGACGACCTCGCCCGGCGCGGGGGCGGCCCCGCTGCCGTCGAGGACCAGCCCTTTGGTGAAGACCGTGCGCGTCATCGGGTCCCTACTTTCACCAGCCGAGAATGACTTTCTACCGCGTGTTACCGAGTGTTTCCGGTCGCGCCCCCGGGTGTCAATGGTCACTACGCGGCTTTCAGCAACCTTGCGTTTCTCGCTCTGCGAAAGTAGCTTCCGTCATATGGTCGAGTATCGAGTGGAGGCGCTCGCCAAGGGCCTGCGGATCCTGTCGCTCTTCACCGAGCAGCGGCCGACCTGGCGGGTCAGCGACATCGCGCCGGCGGTAGGCATGCCGCTGCCAACGGTGTACCGCGTCGTGATGACGCTGACCGCCGAGGGCTACCTCGACCACTTACCGAAGGGCGACTATCGGCCGGCCGTACGCGTCCTGACGCTGGGACCGCGGCGTTGCGCGGTCTCGATCTCGTTTCCGCGGCTACGCCGCGTCTGCAGCAACTTGCGTCGGCCACCGGCGAAACCGTGAATCTCGCCGTGCTGGCCGGGGATAGGGTGCTTTATCTCGTACGCCTGCGCAACGGCGACCTCGTCACGGCGAACATTCAGGTCGGCTCCACGCTGCCCGCGGTGCACACGTCGATCGGCAAGCTGCTGCTGGCCTACTCGCAAGACCTGTCCGTCGTCTCGGAAACTTCGTTCAAGGTCAACCACGGCCCGAACGCGAAACTCTCCCTCGACGAGTTGCGCGACGAGCTCACGAAAATACGAAACGACGGGTGGGCGATGCAGGACGAAGAGCTCGCGTACGGGCTGAGGTCGGTCGCCGCCCCGGTGCGCGACGCGGACGGCTCGGTCGTGGCCGGCGCGAACCTCGCGGTGCAGTCCCGGGACTGGTCCAGCCGGCGCAAAGTCCGCGAGCTACGCCCCCTGGTCACCGACGCCTGCGCCGACATCTCCGCGATCCTGGGCTTCGTCGCATGACGCCGCGCCTGCGTGGTTTCCGCCCCGGCGATCTGAACGACGCACAACGTGCCGTCTACGACGCGATCGCCGGCGGTCCCCGCGCCAACGGCCCTTTCGCCCTCGTCGACGAGACCGGCGCCCTGCGGGGCCCGTTCAACGCGATGCTCCTGCAACCCGAGCTGGGCGCCGCGCTGCAGGCTCTGGGCGGCGCGATTCGATACCGTACGGCGCTGGACGTGCGCGCCCGCGAGATCGCCACCCTCACCGTGGCCCGCGCCTGGGACAGCGCCTTCGAGCGGCACGCCCACGAGGCGGTGGCCCGCGCGGCGGGCATGTCCGAGACCGAGGTGACCGCCCTGCGCGACGGTGACCCTCAGGTCTTCACCGACCCTCGCGAGCGCTTGATCTTCGAAGTCAGCACGGCCCTGGCCGTCCGCAACGACCTCACCGACGACGAGTACGCGGCCGCCGTGGAAACCCTCGGCGAGCCGGCCCTCTTCGAGCTCACCACCCTGGTCGGCTACTACGCCACGCTCGCCCTGCAGCTACGCGTCTTCCGCGTCCAGGTGCCCGGTGTCGTTGAAAGCGATTAGCGTCGCGGGTCGGCCCGACTCCCACTGCACGACGGTGATCCCGCCGTTGGCCTGATTGAGTCCGAGCCACCGCCAGTCCGGCGCGTCCAGGACGTGCCGCACGAACCACCCGATCACGAAGTTGTGCGTGATCAGCAGCTCGTCCCGGTCGCCGTCCCCGAGCACCCCGAAGTGCTCGACGGCAGCGCGCAGCGCGGTGGCATCCCGATCCCGCTCGTCTATCGGCACGCCGTCGAGCCAGCCGTGCCACCGCTGCGGATACCCGGTCTTCGCGGACGGCCACGGGGTGCGGTCGGCGACGAAGTCACCCGAATGTCGCGGCGTCCCCGGAAAGTGTCGCCCGGCGATGTCGGCCGTCTCCGCTGCCCGCGCCAGCGGGCTGTGGTGGACAGACCCGAACGAAAGTTTCCTGAGCCGCCGGCCCACGCGATCGGCCTGCTCGCGACCGAGCGCCGAAAGGCCACCGCCGGGTGCATGGCCCGACGCCGGGTCGTGCTCACCGTGCCGGACAAGGTACAGCCGAGTGCGTGCCATCGACGCGAATCCTAGGCCGACCGTGTCGTGAAGCCGGTCATCAGGTCGAGCGGAAGAATCCGCCGACGCGTGTCAGGCACGCCGGGCGGTCCGGCGGTCCGGCGGGCGGTCCAGCGAGGCGAGCAGGGACAGCTTGTCGGCGCTGCTCGTGCCCGGCTCGGCGTGGTAGACGACCAGGATCTGATCTTTCGCGCCACCCACGACAAGTTTCTCGCGGCGCACCGTGAGCTCGCCGACCTGCGGGGTGCTGAATCCTGGTCGGTCGGCCCTCCCGGCCCTGCACGTCGTGTCGGCCCCACAGCTGGCGGAAACGGTCGCTCGCCAGCGAAAGCTCGCCGACCAGTTGAACGAAACGCGGGTCGTCGGTGTCGTTTCCCACCGACTCGCGAAAGCCGGCCACGAGCGTGACCGTGTCCTGCTCCCAATCCGGGTAGAGGGCGCGTTCGGCGGGGTCCAGGAAAACCGCGCGCATTCTGTTTTCGCCTGCCTGCAGGTTCGGCGACAGTGCCGCGGCGAGATCGTTGGCGGCGAGGACGTCGAAGTAGCGGCCCTCGACGAACGCGGGCAGGCCGATCACTTGGAGCAGCTGGCGGAGGCCGGCCGGGACCGCCTCTCGCCGGGGGCGGCGAGCGCGCTTGGGTTTCGGCGCGGAGATGGAGACCAGGTAGTCGGTGGCGTCCTCGTCGAGCTGGAGAACGCGGGCGAGACTTTCCAGCACCTGGACCGACGGGTTGCGGTCGCGGCCCTGCTCGAGCCGCAGGTAGTACTCGCTGCTGATCCCGGCGAGCATGGCGACCTCCTCGCGACGCAGTCCCGCGACGCGGCGGGTGCCGGTGACGCGGACGCCAACCTCCTCCGGCTGCACGAGGGCGCGCCGGGCCCGCAGGAAGTCGCCGATCAGGTTGTCGCTCATAGCGCCACGGTAATCTCGCCGGCTGTCGTCATCCTGTCCCTGTCACACCCAGTATCGGCAGGGAACTGCCTGCGCGAACGGCCGCGCGCGACGCTGTTCCCATGACGAACACACCTGGTGGCACCTACTCCCTGGCCGGCACAACCGTCGCCCGGATGGGCTACGGCGCGATGCAGCTGGCCGGCCCCCGCGTCTTCGGCCCGCCGAAGGACCGCGCCGAGGCCGTCGCCGTCCTGCGCGCGGCCGCCGAGCTGGGCGTGAACCACATCGACACCGCGGACTTCTACGGCCCGCACGTCACCAACGAGATCATCCGGGAGGCGCTGTCCCCGTACGCCGAGGAGCTGGTGATCGTCACCAAGGTCGGCTCGGTGCGCGGCGACGACGGCGCCTGGCTGCACGCCCGGTCGCCCGAGCAGTTGCGTTCCCAGGTTCACGAAAACCTGCGAAACCTCGGCGTTGAGGCGCTGGACGTGGTCAACCTGCGGGTCGGCGGCGGCCCCGACGGCCACTCCGTCGTCCCCGGATCGCTGGCCGAGCCATTCGGCGCCCTGGCCGCGATGCGCAAGGACGGCCTGATCAAGCACCTCGGCGTCAGCGTCGTGGATGCCGGGCAACTGGCCGAGGCCCAGTCGATCGCCCCCGTGGTGACCGTCCAGAACTGGTACAACGTCGCTCACCGCGGCGACGAGTCGCTGATCGGCGGCCTGCACGATCAGGGCATCTCCTACGTCCCGTTCTGGCCGCTGGGCGGCTTCAACCCCCTACAGTCGGCTACGCTCACGGATGTCGCGAAGCGCCTGGAGTCGACTCCCCAGGCCGTGGCCCTGGCCTGGCTCCTGCACCAGGCCCCCAACATTCTGCTGATCCCCGGCACGTCCTCGGTCGCCCACCTGTGCGAAAACATCGCCGCCGCGTCGCTGCAGCTCCCGCCGGACGCCCTGGCCGACCTCGGCACCATCGCCGCTTGAAAGACAGCGCCGCCGGAAAGATAGGGCCGCCCGCGAAACGGGGGCCGCCTGCGAAACAGGGCCGCCTGCGAAACAGGGCCGCCCGCGAAACAGGGCCGCCCGCGAAACAGGGCCGCCCGCGAAACAGGGCCGCCCGCGAAACAGGGCCGCCCGCGAAACAGGGCCGCCCGCGAAACGGGGCCGCCTGAGAAGCAGCGCCGCCTAGGACGCGCGAACCGCGCGGAGCAGGAAGGCCGGGAACGAAAGTTTCTCGTCCCCGGGCTCCGCGGCGACGGTGGTCTCCTCGATCCGCGTCTCGGCCCAGGCCGGCGGCGAGAAACTCTCGCGCAGGAACTCCTCGGTCACGCCGAAACCCTGCCCACCCGCGGCCGACACGGCCAGCACGAACAGCAGCCCGCCCGGCGCGACCAAGCCCGGCAGCAGCGCGAGATAGTCATCGACCGCGACGTCGGCGAGCCGGGGCAGGCTGTGCAGCAAACCCGAGTCGAGAACCGAGTCGAACGGCGCCGCGGCCACCGACAGCCGCGTGGCGTCCTGAACGTCGAAATGAATCGTCAGCCCCGCCGCGTCGGCCTTGCCCCGGGCCGCCGCGATCGCCACCGCGGAGACGTCGACCGCCGTGACGTCGTGGCCCCGGCGGGCCAGCGCGATCGCAAGGTCGCCGGTACCGCAGCCGGCGTCGAGCACCTTCGGCCCCTTCACCTCGTGCTCGACCACCGCCGCCAGCGCGGGCTGCGGCCCGCCGATCTCCCAGGGCTGCCTGCCCGCCCGGTAGGCGTCGTCGTATTCGCCCGTCACCACAGGATGTCCGGCCATGCCCCGATCGTAAGCCGAGGGACTCCCTAGACGCCGGGCCCCTGGTCGGCGGTGTCGGCCGCGATCGCCGCCATCTGCTGCCGGTACCAGCAGGCGGGAATGTCACCGGCGCGGAAAGCGGTCCACAACAAACGCTCGCGCCGCTCCGCGTCACTTTCCTCGGAATCCGGCAACCGCGCGCCCTCGGCCGGCGCCACCGCGAAGGTTTCCGGCAACTGCCCGCTACCGGCGGGCGCCAGCGCGAAGGTTGCCGGCATGCGACTGCCACCGCGACGCCGGCGGCGCAGCACGACGAACCCTGCCACCAGCAACGCCACGACGGCCGGCCCAACGATGTAGATCACGTGCAGCACCTCCCCACCCGCGACAACGAACCACCCGCGACAACGGATACCCCGCCCAACTTTAGAACAAGCCCCGCGACATCCCGGCGGCCACGACGGTCGCGCTACCGGCGGGCGCCACGCTCGACGACATCGCCGAGGTGAGCGTCCACCGCGTCGTGGTCGGCGCCGACACCGGCGCACCGGCGCCGACCGCTCCCGACCCACTCGCGACCGCTCCCGACCCACTCGCGACCGCTCGCGTCCCGCTCACAGGCACGGTCGCAGTGCCGGGCCTTCACCGGCCCGGCACCGCAGTGCTCACGCGTGACCGCAGATGACGTCGTCCATGAGCTGGAGCGACCGCCGCTGCACCGCGACCGCCGCCTGTTCGTCGGCGAGTTGCGTGGTCAGGGAGAGCACGGCCACCCGGTCGCCGCCGGCGCTCACCCCGTTGGCGGTGCTCGTGCCCGGCACGTCCCCGCCGTGCGACCAGTACCCGCCGCACCGGTTCGGGAGGAACATGATGCCGAGGCCGTAGCGGGCGCCCGGGATCCAGTCCTGGAAAGTTTCCGCCAGGACCGTCCGGTGCATCTGCGCCATCTCGCGCGGGTGCAGCAACTTTCCACGCTGCAGCGCCTGCCAGAAGCGGGCGAGGTCGGTCGGCGTGCTGATGAGGCTGCCGGCCGCGTCCGCCACGGACGGGTTGAACACCGTGGTGTCGGTCAGCTCGCCGCCCGGCGCCCACTGCTGGTAGCCCTGGGCGTGCGGGGTGGGCACGGTCGGCCGGTCGCCGGGCGCCATGGTGTGCCGCAGCCCCAGCGGCCGCAGGATCCGGTCGCGCACCTCGGTCGCCCACGACCGTCCGGTGACCCGCTCAATGATCATTCCGGCGAGGATGTAGTTGGTGTTGGAGTAGTCCCAGTGCGTCCCGGGCGCGAACTCCGGCGGATGCTTCATCGCCAGCGCCACCAGGTCGGCGGCGTCGTAGTGGTCGAAGCGGTGCGCCAGGTACGCCTCGTACGATCCGAGCGCCTCGATGTCGTTGGTGTAGTTCCACATGCCGCTGGTGTGCTGGAGCACCTGCCGCACGGTGATCCGGCGGCCGTCGTTGCCGTTGCCCGCGACCATCCCGGGCAGCCACCGGTCCACCGTGTCGTCCAGCGAAAGCTTTCCTTCGCCCACCAGCTGCAGCACGACAACGGCGACGAAAGTTTTCGTGTTGCTGCCCATCCGGAAATACCCGTCGAGCGGCACCGGCGTCCCCCGTTGCAGGTCACCTACCCCGGCGCGGGCTCGGGCGGTGTCCCCGCCGACCCGGGTCAGTCCCTGGACTCCGGTGATGCCCAACTCGTGCAGATCTTCGACCGCGGCCTGAAGCCGCCGGTCGGGTGCCGCGGCGACGGCGGGTCCTGCGGCGACGGCGGGGCCCGCGGCGACGGCGATCAGGGTCGCCGTCATTGCCACGGCCGGCCCCCATCGTCCGAGATGATGTCTTCGCATGTCAGATCCTTCCTGGCCGGAGACCTCGACCATAAGAAGACCGTCGATGCGTACGACATCCCGCGAGCCCCCGGAAACCGAGTGGGGTTAACCCCCCGGCGCTACCGCAACGGCCGCCTCCCGGCCCTGCCGCGCGTCCCGCGCCCCGACCACGACCGTCGTGCCCATGGCCGAGAGACGCTCCGCGGCCGCCCGCCCGATGCCTCTGTTCGCTCCGGTGATCAATACAACGTTCATGTTCTCGGGACGGGACAGGCCGCCGTCCTGTGACATGCCACGCCGGCGGCGTGATGTCACAGCCCGCTGCGCTGTCTCGTCCCGAGTGGTAGAGACGAGAGGAAGGTGCTGGAGATGAAGGTTTTCGTGGCGGGTGGAGCCGGGGTGCTCGGGCGGCGGCTGGTGCCGCAGCTGGTGGCGCACGGGCACGAGGTGACGGCCACGACGACCAGCGCGGCCAAGTTCGGCCTGCTGGAGCGGATGGGCGCCGCTGCCGTGGCGATGGACGGCCTCGACGCGGCGTCGGTGCGCGAAGCCGTGGAGAAGGCCGCGCCCGAGGTGATCGTGCATCAGATGACCGCGATCTCCGGCAAGCCCGACATCCGGCACTTCGACCGCTGGTTCGCCACCACCAACCGGCTGCGCACCGAGGGCACCGACCACCTGCTGGCGGCTGCCGGCGACGCCCACGTGGTCGCGCAGAGCTACGGCGCGTGGAACGGGCTCCGGTCGGGAGGCTGGGTGAAGACCGAGGACGACCCGCTGGATCCGACCAGCACGGGCGAGGGCGCCGCGGCGATCCGCCACCTCGAGGAGGTCGTGGTGGGCGCCGGCGGCGCGGTGCTGCGGTACGGCTCGTTCTACGGGCCGGGCGCCACCGACGACCAGGTCGCGCTGATTCGCAAGCGGCAGTACCCGATCGTCGGGGACGGCAGCGGGTACTGCTCGTGGGTACATCTCGACGACGCGGCAAGCGCCACCGTGCTCGCCGCCGAGCAGAAGGCCCGGGGCGTGTTCAACATCGTCGACGACGAGCCGGCGCCGGCCCGGGAATGGCTGCCGTACCTGGCCGAGTGCGCCGGCGCCAAGCCGCCGATGCGGATCCCGGTCTGGCTGGCCCGGCCCCTGGCCGGGAAGACGGCGGTCTCGATGATGACCGAAGGGCGCGGTTTCGCGAACGCCAAGGCGAAGCGCGAGCTCGGCTGGCACCCGCGCTACGCCTCCTGGCGGCAGGGTTTCAAGGAGGAGCTGGCATGACCCGTGCGGAGGAATTCGAACGGCTGCGGCCGCTGCTGTTCTCGATCGCGTACCGGATTCTCGGCAGCGTCAGCGAGGCCGAGGACGCCGTCCAGGAGACCTGGCTGCGCTACTCGCGCGCCGGCACGGAGCCGGAGTCGGCGCGAAACTATCTCTCGGCGACCGTGTCCCGGATCGCGATCGACGTGCTGCGCTCGGCCCGGGTCCGCCGCGAGGAGTACGTCGGCCGGTGGTTCCCCGAGCCACTGCTGGACGACCCGTACGAGGATCCCGCGCGCTCCGCGGAGCTGGCCGACTCGGTGTCGACGGCGGCGTTGTTGCTGCTGGAACGACTCAGCCCTCTCGAACGCGCGGTTTTCGTGCTGCGTGAGGTGTTCGGTTTCGGCTTCGACGAGGTCGCGGCCGCGGTGGGCCGTTCCGAGGCGGCCTGCCGCCAGCTGGCGGTGCGCGCCCGCCGCCACATGGACGACGGCCGGGCCCGTTTCGCGGCGGACCGCCGCGCCCGCGCGCAGCTGGCCGACGGTTTCTTCGCCGCTTTCCGCGCCGGCGACGTCGAAGGCCTCAAGGAGTTGCTGGCCGCCGACGTCAGCCTGATCGGCGACAGCGGTGGCAAGGCGCCCCTGTGGGGCGACGGCGTCTTCGGCGCCGCGAACGTGGCCCGGGTGCTGGCCGCGCTGACGGCGCCGTTCGCCGAGGTCGGTGGCGTGATGGAGCCGCACGACCTGAACGGCCAGCCGGGCGCCCTCTTCCGCGACCGCGAGGGCCGCATCGTGAACACGATCACCCTCGACATCCTCGACGGCCGGGTCCAGACGATCCGCGCCGTCCTCAACCCCGACAAGCTGCGCCACCTCGGCCCGGTCGCCGACGCCTGGTCAGTCATCCGCGAGACGAATCGAGCCCGGCGGGTCAGATGAACGCCTGGCGGATCTCGCCGATGCCGTCGACGCGGCTGACCAGCGTTTCTCCGGGCTGCAGGTAGCGCGGGGGGTTGCGCCGGTTGCCGACGCCCGCGGGCGTGCCGGTGAAGATCAGGTCGCCGGGCAGCAGGGGGCAGACCGCCGAGATGCGGGCGACCAGGTCGTCGACCGGGAAGATCATCTGGCTGGTGCGGCCGTGCTGGACCAGCTCACCGCCCAGGTGGCACTCGAAGCCGATGTCGTCGCGGTCGGGGAACTCGTCGGGCGTCACGGCGACCGGGCCGATCGGACCGAAACCTGGGAACGACTTGCCCAGCGAAAATTGCGCGGGCGCGCCGCGCAGCTGGGAGGCACGCTCGGAAAGATCCTGGCCGACCGTCAGGCCGGCGACCGCGTCCCAGGCGCGCTCGCGCGGAATCCGGTAGCCGCCCCGCCCGATCACCGCGACCACCTCGATCTCCCAATCGGGCTTGCCGGGCGGCAGCGTCACCTCGGTGTCCGGCCCCGCGATGCACGACGGGAACTTCGTGAAGATCAGTGGTTCGTCCGGCGGCTGGAAACCGGCCTCGGCGGCGTGCGGGCGATAGTTGAGCGCGACCGCGAAAACCTGCTGCGGGCGCGGGACGGGCGGGCCGAGTTTCTCGATCGGTTTCGCCTGCGAGAAATCGGTCCAGCCGACCAGCTCGTCGAAGCGCTCGAGGGCAGCGTTGACGTCGCTCGGAAGGTCGCTGTGCTCGGCGATGTCGAGGGCCAAATTTTCGCGTACGAGTACCAGGCGGCCGTTCTGCGTACCGAAGCGCATGGTCTCAGCCCTCGTTGTAGAGCGACCCGGAGTAAGGGGGCGTGTCATGCGCCGCGCTCCACGGGACAACGTGGTTACGCAGCGTCCCGATACCCGCGATCTCGGCCTCGACGACGTCGCCGGGCTTGAGGTAGAAGTCGAAGGGATTGGGCTGCACGGCCGCCACGCCCGAGATCGTGCCGGTGGTGATGATGTCGCCGGCCGAGTAACCCTGCGGCGAGTGGAACGCCACCAGGTGCGGGATCGACAGCACCATCTGGTCGGTGTTGCCGCTCTGCCGCACCTCGCCGTTGACCCGCAGCTCCATGGCCAGCTTCTGCGCGTCGGGCACCTCGTCGGCGGTCATGATCCACGGCCCGATCGGGCAGAACGTGTCGATGCCCTTCGAGAACGAGAACACGCCGGACTTCATCTCGACCCGCTGGATGTCGCGCGCCGTGATGTCGTTGAAGACCGTGTACCCGGCGATGTAGTCGTTCGCCTCCTCGGGCCCGAACCACCGCCCCGACTTGCCGATGATCACCGCGAGCTCGAGCTCGTAGTCGAGCTCCTTCGTCAGCCCCTCGGGGTAGACGATCGCG
The DNA here is from genome assembly GCF_044454685.1 of Actinoplanes sp. NPDC051513. Lineage (NCBI taxonomy): Bacteria > Bacillati > Actinomycetota > Actinomycetes > Micromonosporales > Micromonosporaceae > Actinoplanes > Actinoplanes sp. NPDC051513. The sequence goes on along the minus strand of NZ_JBITDW010000042.1, from coordinate 33,150 downwards.
TCCTCCGGCCCGACGATCGCGTCCACGTTCTGGAAGAACACGATCCCCTTGTGCACCGGGTGCGACCAGTTGACCTTCTGCAACTCCTCGTGATGCACGGAGAAGTTACCGGCCGTGTGGAAGAACTTCTTCGGCTGGATCGGCGCACGCAGCGTCACCTCGCTGAGCGCCGGCCGCTCCCCCGTCTCGCCCACGGCCCCGCCACGCTCGAAGAACTCCCGCGTGGACCCGCAGTCGAGCTCCACGACGGTCTCTCCGTCGAGCCGCCCGACCCGTCCCGCGTCAAAAGTCACCAGCCGCATGGCATCCCCTGTTTTCGCTCTCCGAAAGTCACTTTCTCTCCGGGAAATCCTCCGCCCGAGCCCGTCCACCTGTCAAGGCACGACGCGCACCCGGCGCTGCGATGGAACCGGGAGCCCGCACGGCCGGCCGGCGAACCGCCGCGACACCCGCAGAGATCAGCGACGGCGTTGCGGTCGTCGGAGAATCGACGCATGACGGACGTCGAGCTGAGCCATCACGACAATGTCGCCGAGATCCGGCTCAACCGGGTCACCGCCCGCAATGCGCTCTCCACCGGACTCGCCGAGGAACTGGCCGCCGCCGCGGCGGCTGCGGTGCACGAGACCGGCGTCCGGGCCGCCGTGCTCAGCTCGGCGGCCCCTGCCGCCTTCTGCGTCGGGGCCGACCTCAAGGAACGCGACCGCCTCACCGACGCCGACTTCATGGCGCAGCGTCTGGTTTTCCGGCGCGCTTTCGGCAGCATTCTCGCCATACCGGTCCCGGTGGTCGCGGCCGTGCACGGGTACGCGCTCGGCGGCGGCTACGAGTTGGCCCTGTGCTGCGACCTGATCGTCGCCGACGAAACGGCCGTGGTCGGCCTGCCCGAGGTGAGGGTCGGCATCGTCCCGGGCGGCGGCGGCACGCAGCTGCTGCCACGCCGGGTCGGCTACGGCGTCGCCGCCGATCTGATCCTCACCGGCCGGCACGTCCCCGCCGCCGAGGCCGCGCGGCTCGGCCTGGTCGACCGCCTGGTGCCCGCCGGAAAGGACCTCGAGGCGGCGACCGAGTTGGCGACACAGATCGCCGCCAACTCGCCGGTGGCGGTCGCCAACGCCCGCAACGCGATCCGCCGCGGCCTCGACGTCGACCTGGCCGCCGGCCTGGACATCGAGGACGCCGCCTGGCGCGCCACGGTCTTCTCCGACGACCGCCGCGAGGGAGTGCGGGCTTTCGTCGACCGCCGCAAACCGAACTGGCCCTGACCGCCGCAAACCGAACTGGCCCTGACCGCCGGGAACCGAGCTGGCCCTGACCGCCGCGAACCGAGCTGGCCCTGACTCGCCTCACGTCGGCAGCGGCAGCTCCCGCAGCGGCGCCTTACGGACCTTGTTCGACCCCGTCCGTGGCAGCGACTCCATGACATCGAGATACTTCGGGATCTTGTAGCGACCGAGCCGCGAGCCGAGAAACTCCGCCAGATCCGGCAGCGAAAGCGAAGCCGACGGCGCCAGCACCACAAAGGCCCGCCCCACCTCACCCCACTTGTCATCCGGCACCCCGACCACCGCGGCCTCCAGCACCGACGGATGCTCGAAGATCGCCGCCTCGACCTCGGCCGGGTACACGTTCTCGCCGCCGGAGACGAACATGTCCTTGAGCCGGTCGACGATCCGGTAGTGCCCTCCGTCGTCGACCACCGCGATGTCCCCGGTCCGCAGCCACCCGTCCTCGGTGAAGGCCTGCGCCGTCGCCCGCGGGTCCCGCCAGTACCCGGGCGAGACATTCGGCCCGCGCACCTGCACCTCCCCCGGCTCACCCACCGGAGCATCGGTGAGATCCGGCCGCACGCACCGCACATCCGCGAACATCACCGGCACCCCGGCCGACCCTGCGTGCGCGGAACTTTCCGGCGCCTCGAGGAAAGTTGCCCCGGGCGCCGTCTCGGTCATCCCGTAGCCCTGGCAGAAGGTGAGCCCGCGCTCCTGATACGTCCGGATCAGCGCGCCGGGCACCGCCGACCCGCCCACCATCATGTTTCGCACCGAGCTGAGGTCGGCGTCGCGAAAACGTGGCGACTGCGCGAGCCCCGCGAACATCGTGGTCACCCCGAACATCCAGGTCACGCGGTGGCGCTCGATGAGATCGAAGCAGCCGTCCACGTCCCACGACGGCATGAGCACCGAGCAGCCGCCCTTGAGGAACGTCGGCAGCAGGCACTGGTTGAGCGCCGCCACGTGGAAAAGCGGCGCGCTCGTGAGCGTCACCGTGTCGCCGGCGACGTCGACGCAGACGAGCACGTTGTAGCTGTTCCAGATCACATTCCCATGGGTGAGCACCGCTCCCTTGGGCCGCCCGGTGGTCCCCGAGGTGTAGAGAATGCACGCGGGCTGGTCGAGGGTGACCGCGACGTCGTGCGCCGCCGGGCTGCCGTCCGAAATCATTTTCTCGTACGCCGAATGCGGCACCCGCGTCAGCGACGTGACACAGGCGGCGACCGTGTCGGCGCATTCCGGCCCGTACACCAGCAGGCGAGCCCCGCTGTCGCCCAGCTGGTAATCGATCTCCGGCGCGGTCAGCCGGAAATTCAAGGGCACGAAAATTCCGCCGATCGCGTACGTGGCGAACATCGTCTCCACGAAAGCGGGATGGTTCGGCCCGAGATAGGCGACGCGGTCGCCCGCCTCGACCCCGGCGTCCAGGAGCTGAGAAGCGAGGCGGGAAACCCGATCGTGCAGGGACGCGTACGTCGTCGACCGGTCGCCGAAGATCAGCGCCACCCGGTCCGGCGAGATCGCGGCCCGCCGCGCGGGCCAGGAGCCGAGCCCTAGGTTGCGCATGGCTCAGACGTATTGCCGGTAGACCGTGCGGGCCACGCAGGCCGGCTTGGCCACGCCGTCGATCTCGACGGTGAAGTCGAAGGTGCTCTGCGTGCCGCCGGCGACGTCCTCGACCGACACGACCTTCGCGTTCAGCCGGATCTTGGAGCCGACCGGCACCGGGTGCGGGAAGCGCACCTTCTCGAGGCCGTAGTTGACGCCCATCTTGATGCCGTCGACCTTGAGGATCTCGCCGAAGAGCGGGATGACCAGCGACAGCGTGAGGTAGCCGTGCGCGATCGGCCCGCCGAACGGCCCGGCCTTGGCCTTCTCGACGTCGACGTGGATCCACTGGTGGTCGCCGGTGGCGTCGGCGAACGTGTTCACCCGCTCCTGGGTGACCTCGAGCCAGGAGCTGTGCCCGAGGTCCTTGCCGGCCAGGCCCTTCAGCTCGTCGAGTCCGTTCACAGTGACCATGGGGAGCTCCTTCAGGAGAGGTTCAGAAGCCGGGCGGCGTTGGACTTGAGGATCTTGGGACGGACCGCCGGCTTGATGTCGAGCTGGTCGAAATCGGCGAGCCAGCGGTCGGGGGTGAGCACCGGGTAGTCGGAACCGAACAGGACCTTGTCCTGCAACAACGTATTGGCGTAGCGCACCAGCTGCGGCGGGAAGTACTTGGGCGACCATCCGGAGAGGTCGATATACACGTACGGCTTGTGGGTCGCGACCGCAAGAGCTTCGTCCTGCCAGGGGAACGACGGGTGGGCCAGGATGATCCGTAGCTCGGGGAAGTCCACGGCCACGTCGTCGACGAGCATCGGATTCGAGTACCGCAGCCGGATCCCGCCCCCGCCCGGCACTCCCGCCCCGATCCCGGTCTGCCCGGTGTGGAACAGGGCCGGCACCCCGAGCTCCTCGATCGCCTCGTAGAGCGGGTATGCCATCCGGTCGTCCGGCGAGAAACCTTGCAGGCTCGGATGAAACTTGAACCCGCGCACGCCGTGTTCCTCGACCAGGCGGCGCGCCTCGCGGACACCGGCCCGGCCGCGGTGCGGGTCGATGCTCGCGAACGGGATCAGCACGTCGGGATGCTCGGCGCAGCTCGCCGCGACCTCCTCGTTCGGGATCGGCGGATGCCCGGTGGCGAAAGCCGCGTCGACCGTGAACACCACGGCCGCCATCCGCCTTTCGCGGTAGTACGCCGCCATCTCGTCGACGGTCGGCTGCCGGTGACCGTGCGCCTTGAAATACGCCTCCGAGGCCGCCAGCAACGTCGAGCTCAGCGACGTGCGCCCGTCCCGCCCCACCTCGGCATGGGTGTGCACGTCGATGGCGACCAGTGACTCGAGATCCACGTCAATCCGCCGGCGGCTTGGGGGCGGGAATCCCGTACGTCTCCGGTGAGGAGCCGACACCCGACGCCCACCCGGCGGCGATGGCCGAAGCGCTCCACCCGCCGTCGGCGAAGGCGACGGTCTTCTCCTGGGGGTGCGCCCAGAGCGCGAGGCGATCGCCCCCCACGCCGATCGCCTGCCCGGTGATGCCCCGGGACGCGTCGGAGGCGAGGAAGACCACCAGGCCGGTCACGTCGTCGACGCTGCCGAGGCCTTCGTCGCGGCGCACCCACGCGGGCAGCGGCTCGCCCGTGCTCTCGGATTTTTCGATGAGCGGCGCGAAAGCGGGAATCGTGCGGGTCATCGCGGTGGCGGCGACCGGCACGACGGCATTCACCGTGATCTCGTTGCGCGCCAGCTCCATCGCCCACGTGCGGGCCATCGCCGCGATCCCGGCTTTCGCGGCCGCGTAGTTGGTCTGCCCGAAGTTTCCGCGCTGACCGGCCGGCGACGAGATCAGGATGATCCGGCCGCCCTCGCCCTGCTCCCGCATCCGGACGGCGGCGGCCCGGGCGCACGTGAAGGTGCCGCGCAGATGGACGCGGACGACCTCGTCGAAATCGTCGTCGCTCATCTTCCACAGCACGCGGTCGCGCAGGATGCCGGCGTTGGTGACCAGGATGTCGAGCCGGCCGAAACTTTCCACTGCCGCCCCGACAAGACGGTCGGCACTTTCCGTGTCGCCGACCGCGGCCGTCACGCCGACCGCGTCGCCCGGCAGCGAGGCGACCGCGTCGTCGACGGCGGACTGATCGACGTCGTTGACCACGACCGACGCGCCGGCGGCGGAAAGGGCTTTCGCGTACGCGAGACCGAGCCCGCGACCGCTGCCGGTGACGATGGCCACCCGGCCGGTGAGATTGATGTCGTCCACGTCTCCGAAGTTAGGCGTCAGTTTCACGGTCGTCAAGAATGTGCCTAACATTGGGGCATGCAACCGCAGGACCTGATGCTCATGCTGTTCGGCACGTACGCACTCGACCAGGGCGTCTGCCTCGGCGCCGGCGGCATCATCGACGCGCTCGGCCGGTCCGGCGTCTCGGCGCACGCCACCCGCTCGACGCTGAACCGCATGGTCGGGCGCGACCTGCTGCGCCGGCGGCCGGTCGGCCGCAAGATGTACTTCGGCCTCACCGAGCGCTCGTCGGCGATCCTGCGGGACGGGCGCGCCCGCATCTGGCACGACGGCGCGGTCAACGACCGGTGGGACGGCACGTGGACGCTGCTGAGCTTCTCGCTGCCCGAGTCGATGCAGCGCGCGCGGCACGATCTGCGCTCACGGCTCGCCTGGTCCGGTTTCGGCCCGGTGCAGGGCGGTCTGTGGATCGCGCCCGGCCGGGTCGACGCGGCCGGAATAGTTTCGTCGCTGGGCCTGAAAGCGCACGCGCGAGTCTTCTTCGCGCGCGCCGACGACACGACCGACATCGCCGATCTGATCGGGGACGCCTACGACCTTGCCGAGGTGGGCGCCCGATACGACGAGTTCCTGAGCTGCTGGGACGGCGCGAGAACGACCGGTGACCCCCTCGCCGACCGGCTCCGCCTGATCGCAGAGTGGCTGGACGCCATCCGGCCCGATCCCCGGCTGCCGCTCGAGCACCTCCCCGCCGACTGGCCGGCCGCCCGCGCGCAGAATGTCTTCCGCGAACGGGAGCAGGCCTGTCGCGAGCCGGCCCGCGCGGTCGCGGATGACCTGCTCGACACCCTTCCGCTATCGTCTCCAGGCTGATCTTTTCGCGGCGGAGACGGTGGGAGGTGCGGTGCGCGACCAGGCCTTCCACGCGTTCTTCGAGAAGCACCACGCCGCACTCGCCGGGCTGGCTTTCCTGCTCAGCGGCGACCGGACGGTCGCGGACGACCTCGCCGCCGACGCACTCACCGAGGTGTGGAAGCACTGGGACCGGGTCGCGGCGAGCGGCGACCCGGCCGCGTACGCGAAAGGGATCGTCGCGAATCTCACCCGCAACTGGATCCGCCGGCAGGGCCGCGCCCGGCGCGGCCTGGCGCTGATCGGCCTCGGCGGCGACCGGGCCCCGAGCCCCGACGTGCCGGCCGTGCTCGACGTGCGCACCGCGCTCAAGCGCCTGCCCTACCGGCGGCGCGCGTGCGTGGTGCTGCGGTACGCCTTCGACCTGCCCGAACGGGAGGTCGCCGACATCCTGGGCATCTCGGTCGGCGCGGTGAAGTCGCAGACCTCGCGCGGCGCGAAGCAGCTCGCCGACCTGCTCGAGGACCTCACATTCGACCCGGAGGTGGCCCGGTGAGCGACGACTTCCTGCGCGACGCGTTGCGTGACGAGCGGGACTCCCACACGCCGGACCGCACCGCGATGCTCAACCGCATCGCCGCCAATCGCGCCGCCGCCGATCGGCCGCGCGGCCGCTTCCTGCGCCTGGCCGGCTCGGGCCTGGGCGTTCTGCTGGTGCTCGGGCTCGGCGGCGTCGCCAAGTGGGCCCTCGCGGACGACCGGACCCCGCCGCCGCCCCCGGTGGTCGCCGCCCCCACCGCATCCGCGTCGCCCAGCGAGGTCGCCACCGCCACCTCGCCCGCCTCCCGGCCCGTCACCGAGCGGCCGCGCACCTCGGTGACCTCGCCTCCGGTCACATCCGGCGCCCCGGAAAGCCCGCCGGCCGGCCCCGTGCGCGGCCACCCCGGCGACACCCAGGCCGAGAAGGGCAGCCTCTGGTCGGACGGCTCGATCCCCGCGAAGGGCCGCAGCGAGGTCACGCTCAAGCCCGGCGCCGACCTCACCGAGCTGGACCTGACGATCCGCGTGACGCTGACCTCCCCCAGTCTTTCGTCGACCGGTTTCGGGACGCCCGCCGAAAGCATCACCGCCACGGTGACCAGGGAGCCGGGCGCGCTGCTCTACCACTTCGTCATGCGCGCGGGCGCCACGCTCAAGTCCGGCACGTACGTTTTCGCGGCCGAGTACACCGCGGGCGAGCGCAACGCCGCCGACGACACGTACGAGTCCTTTGTGACCTCGGTGGAGCACAAGCGGATCCACGTGTACGGCAACTTCGCGGCCGGATCCGGGTGAACGCCCGGATGATGGCGTCATGGTTCTCGCGGTTTCCACGCTCGGGTGCCCGGGGCTGCCGCTCGATCGGGTGGGCGCGCTGCTGCGACGGCACGGCGTCACCGGAGTCCAGCTTCGCTGCGCCGGGGACGAGCCGGTTCACGTCGGGCTCGGGACGCGCGAGCGACGCAAAACCCGGCGGCAACTGGCCGGCGACGGGCTGACGCTCACCGGATTGGCCACCTACGTCGACCTCTCCGCAGGCGCGACCGGCCTGCAGGCGCATCTCGACCTCGCGTACGACCTCGGCGCGCCGGCGCTGCGGCTCATGCCGGGCGACGGCGACCCCACCGCGGCGCTCGCGACGGCCGTCGAGCGGGCCCGCGGCAGCGGCGTCCGGCTCATGATCGAGACCCACGACGCCTACCTGCGCGGCGCCGACCTGCGCCGCGTGCTGGAAAGTTTCCCGGAGATCGGCGCCATCTGGGACGCGCTGCACCCATGGCGCGCCGGCGAGGAGCCGGCGGAGACCGCCGCCGCGCTCGGGTCCCGGCTGGCGGAGGTCCAGATCAAGGACGTGCCATCGCGAAACGACCGCACGCCCCTGGTCCCGGGAACGGGCGCGATCCCGCTGGGAGACGTGCTGGCACGAAGCGGGAACGTGCCGGTGGTGCTGGAGCACGAGGCCCGCTGGCATCCCGGCGCCGCGCCCATCGACGACGCGATCGCCGGGGCGACGGCTCTGCTCAGATCGTCGGCTCGACTTTGATCACGACGGCGGTGGCGTTGTCGGCGCCGCCGGCCTCGAGGGTGTCCTCCAGGATGAAGTGGGCCGCGGCGGCCGGGTCGGGGTTGGTGCCCAGCAGCTGAATCAGCCGCTCGTAGGAGAGCTGATCGCTCACCCCGTCGGAGCAGAGCAGATACACGTCGCCGGGCCGCAAGGTGACGTTCAGGACGTCCGGTTCCGGGCCCTCCGGGTGGCCCACGTAGCGGGTCAGCCGGTACCGCGCCACGCGGGCGTCCTCCGAGTCGTGCGCGAACCAGCCGTGGAGCAGGCCCAGCCACGCCACCGTGTGGTCGACGGTCAGCAACTCCAGGAGACCGTCCCGGAGGCGGTACGCGCGGGAGTCGCCGATCTGCACGATCCACGCCGCCGCGTTCGCGTCCGCCACGAACGCCGTCATCGTGCAGCCGGTCAGCTCGTCGAGGGTGCGGGCCGCCCGGCGTACCTCCTGCTGGGCCTGATCGACCGCGACCCGCAGCGCGGCCGGGGCGCAGTTGACCGGGACGTCGTGGACGAAGACGTCGACGGCCGTGCGGCCGGCGGCGGCGCTGCCGGGGCCGTCGCCCATGCCGTCGGCCACCACCGCCAGGACCCGGCCCGGATCGAGGTGCACCACGTCGTAATTGTCCTGGTAGCGGTTGCCGGTCACCGAGCCGGCCGCGGCGGTCAGACGCCGGCCGGCGGCCGACCAGGCGACCTTGGAAATTTCCACGTACCTTTCCTAGCCCACTTCCGATCGCAAGTGGGCCCGCGCGGCCGCGACGAGATCGCCGGGCGTGTCGGCGTGGAAGCGGATCTCGGTGACGGGCTCGCCGCCGGCCTGCTTGACCGGCAGGACGAGCGGGCGGGCCAGGACGACATCGACCGTGGTGCCGCTGGCCAGGCCGAACGAGAGGACGCCGTCCTCGAACTGGGTCTTGCCACCGGGCGGCAGCGAGCGGCCCCGCGACCGGATGTCCCGGACGTCGTCCCACGGGATCGGCAGGTCGAGGATGAGCGAGTTGCGGATCCGCAGCCCGTCCGGCCCCAGCAGGTGCGGGTAGACGCGCATCGTCGCCAGCAACCCGAACATCCAGAACAGCCCGTAGAAGCCGACGGTGAGCGACGCGACGCGCACCGCCTCCCACGGCAGCATGAGATGCAGGATCGGGATCTCGACGGCCGACACCACGATGAACGCGATGAGGATCGTCATCACGGCACCGGAGTACGGAAACCTTTCGCTGCCGGGCGGAACGGGCGCCGGCCGCCGGAACACCCACCGGTAGAGGGCGATCCACAACCGGATCTCGTACATGACGACGAACTTGACGAGTTTCATCAGAACGGACTCCTCAACCCCAGCGCGTGCAGCGTCGCCAGCACGTCGTCCAGCCCCGCCACCAGCCCTTCGAACCGCTCGGCCGGCATGTGAGCGAAAAGTTGCCGCGAAAATTCGCGCTGATCGGCCTCCAGCTTTTCCACCGCGGCAGTCCCCCGCGCCGTGAAAGTGACCAGAAAGGCCCGCCGATCGGAGGGGTGCGGCTCGCGCGTCACGAACCCCGTCGCGACCAGCCCGTCGACAAGCCCCGTCACCGTGCGCGCGCTCACCTGCATGGCGGCGGCGATGTCCTTCTGCGGCGACGGCCCGAGCCGCCACAGAGTCCACAGCAACGACGTACGCGACGGCGTCAGCCCGTCGGCCGCGAGACCGCGATGCATGTCGTCATTGAGCAGCACGGTCAGCAACAGCAGCCGATCCAGCGCCGCGGCAAAGCCAGCATCGCCGGATAAGTGAGCATCGCCGGGTAAGTGAGCGTCGCCAGATAAGTGAGCGTTCATCATAGTGAGCATAGCTCACGGTTGCCATCAGGACAGCCCGGCAGCCGCGATCGGAGGGTGACCAACGACGGCGCCGGGCCGAAGACCAGGAAACTTGTCAAAGCCCGTACTAAATGATTCTTAGCTTTTGGTCTTTGATCTACACCGGTACCAACACACCGAGCCCCGCTCCTCGTGGGAAGAGAGCGGGGCCCGGCGGTTATGGGGGCGGGTTACGAGAGCGGCGGGTACGCGTTCTGCATCAGCTGCTGGAACTGAGCCGAGAACCATGCACCCGAGATGGGAGCGTTGGGCAGCGCACCGCTGTTGCTGTTGCCGTTGCGGGCGTTACCGGTGTAGGTCGGGTCGCACATCTGGTCGAAGCCCTTGCCCTCGTTGTTGGGGATGAGGGAGCTCGAGCCGTCCGATTCGCCCGGAGGCTTGACCCAGACGTAGGCGTCGATGCCGCTGGCCGGAGAGGCCTTGGGCCGCTCGCCGAGGCCGGCGCCGGACTGGTTGCACCAGTTGCCGGCGTGGATCCGCCGGTCGATGCGCGACTCGTTGACGAAGGTGTCCACGGCGGTCGACGTGCTCGCCTTGGTCGGACGGGCCGAGCCGCCCCAGCCGTTGCGCGAGGTGTCGATCAGCATGCCGATGTTCGAGTTGAAGCCGACCGAGACCAGCTTCGTCCGGAACGCCTGGGCGAAGGAGAGCTCGTCGACGTACTGGTTCCAGTCGACCCACTTGCTCTGCCGGACGCTGGTGCCGTTCACCGAGGAGTTGATGGTGAAGTACGGCTCCTGCAGGGCCGAGTAGTTGGCCGTGTTGGTGATGAAGCCGGTGACGTTGTTGACGCTGCCGGAGGCCTGCGCGGCCTGCAGCATGATGTCCGCGGTCGGGCCGAAGTTCGAGTCCCAGCCGATCCAGCCGTGGTGCGCGGCGTCCACGTAGTTGTAGGCGTTGCCGATCGCACCGAGCTTGTTCAGGGCGTAGCCGACGCCCTGCACATACCCGCCGTTGGCCTTCATCGTGTCGCAGGTCGCCGTGGCGCCGGCCTGGCCGGACGTGTTGGTGACGATGTTCGGCAGCGAGTCGATCTCGACGATGTTGATGATCCGCAGGTTCTTGTACTTCGCGTCGCCCTCGATCGCGGCGATCGGGTCGATGTACTCGGCCTTGTACCGCGGCAGGTCGTTGACGCCCAGCTCACCGTTGGAGGCGAGCGCGGAGCAGTCCCGGCCGGGCAGGTTGTAGATCACCAGCTGGATGTAGCCCGCGCCCTGCGCGAGAGCGGCGTCCAGGTGGGCGCGCAGGCCCATCGAGCCGTTGGAGCTGCTGCCGGTCGTGCCCGCGATCGCGGCGATCCGGTCGAGCCAGACCGCGGTCGGGTTGTTGGAGACGCGGCTGCCGCCGGACTCCGCGTCGGCCTTGGCCTTCCACTCCGGGTTGACGTAGCCCTTCGCGCCGGCGTAGGGGTTGTCAACTTTCGTGCCCGGGTTTCCCGTGGGCGACGACGTCGGCGACGAGGTCGGCGAAGACGTCGGGGAAGCGGTCGGCGAGGACGTCGGCGACGCGGTGGGTGAGCTGGTCGGGCCCACACCGCCCGTGCACGCCACACCGTTGAGCTTGAAGGACGACGGCGCGGTGTTCGTACCCGAGTAGTTCGCGTTGAAGCCGAAGCTCACGCTGGCGTTGGTGGCGATACCGGTCGACCAGGAGGGGTTGGTCGCCGTCACGTTGGCGCCGGACTGGGCGATCGTCGCGCTCCAGCCCTGGGTGACCTGCTGGTTGCCCGGGAACGTCCACGTGACGTTCCAGCCGCCCGAGATCGGGTCGCCCAGGTTGGTGACGTTCAGATTCGCGGTGAACCCGGTGTTCCAGGAGTTCGCCGTGTAGTCGACCCGGCAGCCGGCGGCCGCACTCGCGCTGGTCGCGGCGAAGATGCCCAGACCGGTGACGAGTGAGGCCGCGGCAGCCGCGGTCAGTCCGCGGATGAGGACAGGTCTCATGTGGTGGCTCCTCGAGACATGCGAATGGCGCACCCTCGCGCCAGGGGGATTCAGCCGGGTTCACGTATCGAGGGGCATCGCTCCCGGCCGTTCGCACAGCATGACATGGGAGCGCTCCCACCGCAATGATTCGGATACCCCCAGGAAACATTTGTCGCCCCGGCCGCCCGCCCGGGGTTCGGCCGCCGGCCACCGTGACGTATAACGGCTGCATGCGGAGCTACGAACTGACCGAGGCGTTGTCCGAGGTCCCCGGCCTTGACGTGACAATTCGCCGGGGTGCTCTGCACATCCACGTGCCGGCGCTGGGCGACACCGCGTCGCTCGATCCCGACGACGTGGTCGAGGCCGCCGACGTCTTCGTGCCCACCCGGGCGCCCGCCGTCCAGCTCGACGTTCGCCGCGGCCGCGAAATTCTCCCGCTGATCGTGACCGTCGACGACCTGGTCTTCACGCCCTCCTACGCCGACGACCTGATCGCCGAGGACGCCGAGCTGGTCGTGCCCGCGATGCCGTCGCTGATCGCGTACTCCGAGATGCACCGCGACGTCCGCGCGCTCGGCAAGGCCGTCGACAGCGAAAGTCTCGACGCCGAGATGCTGGCCGCGACGCTCCTGGCCCACCGCTGTTTCCTGCGCGGCGCGATCCGCATGGGCCTCTGGCCGGTCCGCGTCGGCGCGTGGTGGGAGTACACGAACTCGCGCGCCACGACCCGGATTCCGCTGCGGGAGGACGCCGAGTGGGATCGCCTGCTCGCCGACGTGGCGGAGGCCCGGAACCAAAATCAGGACGACATCGTACGAGGTTTCGCCTGATCCCCACCGCAGCGGCGGCCGTCGCCGCCGTGCGGGACCGGCCGGGTGCGGCACCGGGCCGTCCCCGGCCGCCGGGCCGGTGGCGGAGAATCGCCTCATGTACTTGATCAGGGAACGCTTTTTCGCGATCGGCGACGACTTCGACGTGCTGGACGAGCACGGCGCCAAGCTCTACCGCGTGGACGGCAAGGTCTTCAGCGTCCGCGGCCGCGTGGTCATCGAGGACCCGTCCGGCGAGGAGGTCGCGTCGGTGCACCGCCAGCTGATCGCGCTGCGCCCGACCTACGAGATCCGGATCGGCGGCGAGAAGGCGGCCGAGGTCCGCAAGAAACTCTTCACCCCGTTCCGCGACAAGTTCACCATCGACGTGCCCGGCCCCGGCGACCTGGAGATGAAGGGCGACCTGCTCGACCACGAGTACGTGATCGAGCAGGACGGCGACGAGGTGGCCGCGGTGTCCAAGCGATGGCTGACGATCCGCGACACGTACGCGGTCCGGGTGGCCGACGGCATCGACCCGCTGCTCATCATCGCCGGCGTGCTGGCCCTCGACCTGGCCTTGGACCGCGAGAAGGACGCCAACCCGTCCGACTGAAACCTAGACCAGCGTCTGGGTGCCGAGGACGATCGCGAGCGCGAGCCGCTCGGCGTCCTCGGTGCCCGGCTCGGCCGTGTAGACCGTGATGCGCAGATCGTCGAACGCGACGATCAGCGTGTCGCAGTCGAGGGCGATCCGCCCGACCGCCGGGTGGTCGACGACCTTCCGCTTCGACGGGTCCGGCAGCGGCGGCGGCGCGTCCGATTCCCACAGGTCCCCGAATCGCGGGCACCGTGACGCCAGCTCTCCGACGAGCCTCTTCAGCTCCCGGTCCGCCGGGTACCGCGAGGCCGTCAGCCGCAGGTCGGCGACCAGTCGTGCCTCGTGCTCGGCCTGCTCCTGCGCGGTGTGCACGACCCGCCCGCCCGGCCCGGCGAGGTTTCGCCAGATCGCGTTCCGCTCGATTCCGCGCCACGTCGTCGTCTCGCCCATCAGCGCGTCGTAGGGCGCGTTGGCCATGACCAGCGTCCACGTGGCGTCGTAGACGACGACCGGCGTGTGCGCCAGCCGGTCGAGCAGCCGCTGCACGCTCGGCGTGACGCGCGACGGCACCACGTCGAGCCCCGGCGCCGCGTGCCCGGCCAGCCGGTAGAACAGGTCACGCTCGCTGTCCGGCAGCCGCAGCGCCCGGGCCAGCGCCTCCACGACCTGGGCCGAGGGCGCGGTGGCCCGCCCCTGCTCGAGCCGGGTCAGGTAGTCCGCCGAGATCCCCGCGAGCCCGGCCAGCTCCTCCCGGCGCAGCCCGCCGGCCCGCCGTCGCCGCCCGACCGGCAGGCCCACGGTCCCGGGCGCGACCCGGTCGCGGAACCGCCGCAGCATCCGCCCGAACTCCCACGTCTCCACGCGTACCAGTCTCCGCGCCGCCGCGGCGGTTGTCCTGGCCCTGCCAGTCCTACGAAAACCGGACGGCTGCCTGTCGCCGCGCCGTTGCCGCAGGCTCGGCTCATGACAACCGTGCTGATCACCGGCCCGACCCGGGGCCTCGGCCGCGCCGCCACCCTGGCCATGGCCGGCCACCCCGCCCACCCCGACCTGCTGCTGGTGGGCCGCGGCGGCCCGGCGCTGACCGCGGTGGCCGCCGCGGCACGCGCCCGCGGCGCCCGGGTCCACGCGATCCCCGCCGACCTGGCGCGCCTCGCCGACGTCCGGTCCGCCGCCGCCACCGTCCGCGATCTCCTGGCGTCCGGCGCCGCCGATCCCCTCTCCGCCATCGTCGCCAACGCCGGCGCCATGTCCGCGGACACCCGCCGGGCGTCCGCGGACGGATACGAGCTGACTTTCGCGGTGAACTACCTGGCCCACGCCCAGCTGATCGCCGACCTGCTGCCCTCGCTCAAAGCGCCGGCCCGCGTGATCCTGCTCGGCTCGAACACCTACAAGGCCAACTTCTGGCGCCGCCTCCTGAAAGTTCCCGAGGCGCAGTGGCGCGACCCCGTCGAACTGGCCCGCCCCGCGACCGGCGACCAGAGCCCGGGCATGACCGCCTCCGGCGTCGCCTACTCCGACGCCAAGCTGGCGATCCTCTACTACGCGCACGAACTGCAACGCCAGGCCCCCGCCGGCGTCAACGTCGCGGTGTACGAGCCCGGCTGGATGCCCGGCACCGCCCTCGGCCGGGACGCACCCGCGGCCTTCCAGGCGATGGCGCGGGGAATTGCCCGCATCCCCGGCGTGGCCACTCCGGACAATTCCGCTCCCGTGCTGGCCTCGATGGCCCTGGACGCGAAGTGGGCGTCGCTGCGGGACGGCGCTTTCGTGGTGCGCGGAAAGCTGACCGAGGTGCACCCGATCGCCCAGGACCCGGCCCGCGAGCGCCGACTGTGGGCCGCCACCGCCGAGCTGCTGGCCCAGGTGCGCACGTAGGGCCCGTCCTGTCGATCATGTAGTGATCGGCGGGTCGCGGTATTTCGGTGGCCGGGCTGGGGCCTGCCATGCCTGGGTGTGCGTGGCTGAGGTTGGTGCGGCCCGTTGCACTTGGGCGTGGCGCCCGCCTGCACCGGATATATCCGTTTAAGTTTGCCAGGATTTGATCAACGGCGCGCAAGGCTGGTGACTTTCCGTTCGCATCGGACCGCAAGTTATCAAGATCCAACACGGGTTGATGCCGGCGTGCGGCAGAACGGGCCGCGGCTAATCGGCGAGACGCATCGGGGTCAGCTTCTCGCCGGCGCGCGTGGCGGCGCGAAGCCGCCGGTTCCCGAGCACCGCGACGAAGTGCGGCGCCCGATGACGCACGACGATCTCGCCGTCCTCATCGGTCTCCCCGGTCACCCGCACGCGGTCGGGGTCGAGGTAGCAGACCGGCGTGGCGTCCGGCGGCGACGAATGCAGTTCGATGATCCGCGCGACGATCTCGGCCGGCGCCGCCCGGGTGGTGTCGCAGACCAGGTCGTAGTTGCGCAGCCGGGTCTTATCGGCGCCGTACCGCGACAGAAACCGTTGTCGCTCGCTTTCGCTGCGGGCCGCCAGTTGCCGGCAGGCGGAGTCCAGATCGTCGTAGCTCTCGACCGCGTCGGCGGGCCGCCCGAGCACCCGCCGGGCCGCCACGACGGGATCGGTGACGAGGTGGACCTTGAGCGCGCCGGTGAAGAAGAACCAGGCCAGCCGGCTGTCGACGACCAGGCTCTCCCCCGAGGTGGCGATGTCGTGCTGCAGCTGGTCGATGTAGTGGTCGACCTTGTCGTCGAGCTCGGCGTGCAGGTTGAACTCGAGCGCGGTCATGCCGTGGTCGGCGGCCATCCGCCGGTAGAGGTCGCCGACGCTGACCCGGCGCACCCCGAGCCGTTCGGCCAGCATCACCGAGACGGTGGTCTTGCCGCCGCCGAGATCACCGTTGAGGACAACCGTCCGAGGCCGGATCATTGACCAACCATAATCCGGGGTATCCAGTCACGAACCGGATCGCTGCGCGGTCTGAGGGGTGGCGAGGTTCCGGCCGAGTCGCGAGGCAAGAGCGGGAGCACCGGGTTTCAGACGGCCCTGAAGGGTACGCGTCAAGCAGAGCGTGGCTGGTCCCACCCGCCGCCGGATCCTTCGCCGGAATATCGGCGAGCGCCGCCGCCGAACCTCTTCGTGTCGCGTTTCGCCTCGTACATGGCGGCGTCCGCGCCCCGCATCAGCTCCTCGTACTCGCCGGCGTCGTCCGGGAACAGGGCGATGCCGACGCTGCCGCCGATCCGCACCGCGCGGTCCTCGATCGTGAACGGCTCGCGCAGCCGGTCCACGATCCGGCCGGCCACCCCGGTGGCGACCTCGTCGTCGGGGTTTCGGGTGAGCAGGATCGCGAACTCGTCGCCGCCGAGGCGCGACACCACGTCGTTGTCGCGAACGGCCCCGAGCAGGCGCTTGGCGACCTGCTGCAGCAGCGCGTCGCCGGCCTGGTGGCCCGCGGTGTCGTTGACCTCCTTGAAGCCGTTGAGGTCGAGCAGCAACAGCGCCACCCGGGTGCCGGTCGCGGCGGCCAACTCGACGGCCTGCTCGGCCCGCTCGAGCAGGTACGACCGGTTCGGCAGCCCGGTCAGCGAGTCGTGGAACGCCTGGTGGCTGAGCTGCGCGACGTGCGCCTGGGCGGCCTGCCGCATCCCGGCGCTGTCCACGATCAGCGCCGCCTCGACGGACAACTGCTCGGCGAGGATCCGGTCGCGGCTGGTCCACTCGCGGGGCGTGCCGTCGCCGCACATGATCATGCCGACGGCGCCCTGGGCCGAGCGGATCGGGATCGCCACGTACGACTTCAGGCGCATGTGCCGGATGATCCCGTTGGGCAGTGCCGCGGCGGTGGAGGCGTCGCCGATCAGCAACGGCTTCCCGTCGCCGAGGGTCCGCCAGACGGGCGCCTCGGCGGCCGGCATGCCGATGAGGTGGGCGAGCTTTTCGTCGCTGCCGTCCAGGCCGACCGTGTGCAGGTACCGGACGCGGCCGTCGCCGTCGACGAGGCCGACGGCGGCGTATTCGGTGCGGAAGGCCTCAGCCGCCGACGAGACGAGGATCCGGCCGGCCTCGTCGACCGTGGTGGCCTCCATGCCCTGCTCGAACAGGCGCCGGATGATCGCGGAGACGTGGGCCATGAACTGGCGTTGTTTCTCGGCGGAAAGTCCCTGCAGAGTGGTGGCGAAGTGCAGGGCGAGCGGGGAGAGCGTGGCGAGGCGCAGCAGGTCCAGGTGGGCGCCGGTGAGCAGCAGCACGCCGACGGTCTGCCCGCCGATGCGCAGCCGGACGGCCAGGCGCTCGCCGTCGGCGAGCGGTTTCGCGCCGGCCGCCATCCGGAACACCTTGCCCGCGGTGAGCAGGTCACGGCCGCCCGGCTCGCCGAGGCGCGCGGTCGGGTTGAGCAGCCCGGTTTCCGCGTCGAGCTCGAAAACCGTCGCGGCGGTGAGCCCGGCGGCGGCCTTCAGGTACGGCGCGGCGACGTCGAGCACGTGCTGCACCGACGGGGTGTCCTTGGTCATGAACGTGACGAGCGCCTCGAGCAGCGCGTCCTGCGGGTCGCCGGCGGCATCGGGTCCGTCCGGCGAGCCGAGGACGGCTGCCGGTCGCACTCCGCTGCTCACGCTCATGGCCCTATAGGTCGGCACCGGCGCCCGGCGCTTTATCGAGGCTCGGTCGCAGTTGGGTTGCGCCCGTCACCATGCGGCGTTCGCACGACGGCTTGCCCCCTTGTACATAGATCGCGACGAAACCTTGACGTAACCTGAGCAACCTTGTTGGACTGTGTTGGCTCATGGCGAAACACGAGCGCACTCTTCCGCTCCGAAGGGACTTTCGCGCGTGAAAAAACATTGGCTGTCCGCTGCCGGGTCCGCAACCGTCCTCGTCCTCAGCGTCGCCTCCTCCGCCACCGCCTCCGGCTTCCACGAGTCGACGGCCTATGTCCCGCAGCCCGCCCCCGCGATCCAGGCCGCCGACGGGTGGCACGCCGGCATCCCGCCGATCGCCACGCCCTGGACCGGCAAGGTCAATCCGGACAACGCGCTGCCCGAATACCCCCGCCCGCAGCTGACCCGACAGAAGTGGCAGAACCTCAACGGCGTCTGGGAATTCGCCAGGGCCGCGCCGGGCGAGGCGGTGCCGACCCGAAAGACGCTCGGCGAACGCGTGCTCGTCCCGTACCCGATCGAATCCGCTCTTTCGGGCATTCAGCGGCACGAGGACCGCATGTGGTACCGCCGGACCTTCACGGTCCCCGCGGGCTGGAAGGTCGGCAGCGGCAACCGGCTGCAGCTGCATTTCGGGGCGGTCGACTACGACGCGAAAGTTTTCGTCAACGGCACGCAGGTGACCACCCATCGCGGCGGCTACGACGGCTTCGACGTGGACGTCACCGACGCGCTCAAGGCCGGCGGCGAGCAGGAGCTCATCGTCTGGGCCGAGGATCTCACCGACGCGACCGGCCAGCCGATCGGCAAGCAGCGCCGCACCTCCGACCGCGGCATCTTCTACCAGGGCAGCTCCGGCATCTGGCGCACCGTCTGGATGGAGCCTGTCCCGGCCGCGAGCATCACGTCGCTCACGCTCACCCCGGACGTCCCGGCCGGCAACCTCAAGATCAAAGTCAACACATCCGCGGGTACGGGTCTGCGCGTGCGCGCCGCCGCTCGCGGCGGCGGGTCGGTCACCGGCGCGGCCGACGCCGACCTGACGCTTCCCATGCCGCACGCGAAACTCTGGTCGCCCGACAATCCGTATCTGTACGACCTGTCGGTCGAGCTGCTGAACGGCAACAAGACGATCGACCTGGTCGGGTCGTACTTCGGCATGCGGCAGATCGGCACCGCACCGGGCGCCGACGGAAAACTCCGGATCACCCTGAACGGAAAGATTCTGTTCAACATGGCCAACCTCGACCAGGGCTTCTGGCCGGACGGCCTGTACACCGCGCCCACCGACGACGCGCTCAAATGGGACCTCCAGCAGGACAAGGCCCTCGGCTTCAACGCGGTGCGCAAGCACATCAAGGTCGAGCCCGACCGCTGGTACTACTGGGCCGACAAGCTGGGCCTGCTCGTCTGGCAGGACATGCCGGCCGCCAACACCGGGCCCATCCCGGCCGACTGGCGCGCGCAGTTCGAGGCCGAGCTGCACGAGATGGTCCGCGAGCACTCGTCGTGGACGTCGATCGTCGCCTGGGTCCCGTTCAACGAGGGCTGGGGCGAGTGGAGCCGCGACGACACCGGGCGGATCGCCGGCGAGGTCAAGGCCCAGGACCCGTCCCGGCTCGTCAACGCGCACAGCGGCGTCAACTGCTGCAACTCGCACGGCGACTCCGGCGCGGGCGACGTGATCGACTTCCACCAGTACCTCGGGCCGGCCACCCCGGCGCCGGCCGGCAACCGGGTCGCCATCGACGGCGAGCACGGCGGCTTCGGGCTGAAGGTTTCCAACCACATGTGGTTCGGCGACGGCCAGGCGTACGAGATGGAACCCGACTCGCCGGCGCTGACCGCGAAATACGTCGCGAACCAGGAGGCCGTCATCACCTCGGCCAAGTACTGCGGTATCAGCGCGGCGATCTACACCCAGATCACCGATGTGGAGGCGGAGCTCAACGGCTTCTTCACCTATGACCGCCAGGTGGCCAAGATGGACCTCCGGCAGGTGCGCGCCATCAACCAGAAGATCATCAAACAGGCGGACGGGTCGGGCGCCAATGTGCCGCAGCCGCCCGCCGGGACGCCCGGCCTGACCGGGATCGCGTTCTGGCCGCTCGACGGCTCCTACGGGTCGCTGACCCCGGTCGGGAACGCCCCGTTCGCCGAGGGACACACGGGGCAGGGCGTCGACCTCAACGGCGGCTACCTCGACGCCGGCAAGCCGGTGCTGAACACGGCGTCGGACTACTCGGCCGCCGCGTGGGTCAAGCTCGACAAGGCGGACGGCGCGTTCCAGACGGTCATCAGCCAGGACGGCGCCACCAACAGCGACTTCTTCCTGCAGTACTCGGGCGCCGACCAGCGTTTCGCGATGAGTTTCGCCGGCGTGCGGGCACTGGCGCCGGTCAAGCCGGAGGTGGGCCGCTGGTACCACCTGGTCGGCGTCCGCGACACCGTGAAGGGTGAGCTCCGGCTCTACGTCGACGGCGCGCTCGCCGGCACCGCGAGCGCCTGCATGCCCCAGGCCGCGCCGACCGGCAACACCGTGATCGGCCGCGGCAAGTACGGCGGCAACCTGGTCGACTACCTCGACGGCACGGTCGACCAGGTCCACCTGTACGACCGCGCCCTCTCGGCCGACGAGATCGGCCGGCTCTACACCTCGGGCCAGTAACCCGTCGCCGATGGCAAGAGTGGGCGGACCATCCACGGGCCGCCCACTCTTGCTGTGCGACGAAGGTCAGCCGCGCGAGCGCGGCAGGCAGCACTTCTTGTACTTCAGCCCCGATCCGCACCAGCAGGCCTCGTTGCGCTCCGGCGGCCACGGAATCCGCGCGGTCCCGCTCGCCAGCTGACGCGCGTACCCGGTCCGGGTCTGCTCGGCGGCCGGGTCGCCGCCGGCCCCGGCGAACCGGGTCAGGCCGGCGACGTCGGCCGGCAGCAGGGACAGGCCGACGCTCCCGGCGCCCGCCTGGCGCACCAGCTCGCGCTCCAGGTGGGCGCGGTGCTCGTCCCAGTCGGCGCCGTACGCCCCGGACAGCGCCGGCCACTGCGCGAGCAGCTTGCCGAACTCGGCCTGCGGGAAGAAGACCGGCTCCTCCGACGGGCGGGCGGCCGCGTTGGCGAGCCGCGTCTCGAGCCGGTCGGCGAGGTTGTCGTGGTGGTCGTGCTGCAGCCCGAGCGCGTGCCGGGTGCGGTGCCGCTGCTGGAGCAGGAAGAACAGCAGCCCGGCGTCCTCGGCGCTGGCCGGCTCGGCGGGCTGGTCGCGGTCGGCCAGGACGGCCTGCACCGCGTCGGTCAGCCACTGTTCGGCGACCCGGTTGCGCCCGCCCGCGGCGAGGGCGGCGCTGACGTACGCGGCGGCGTCCGGGTGCTGGGTGAGCAGCGGGCGCACGGACTCGAGGTCGGCCATGGCCTCGTCCCCGCGTCCGGTGCGGAACAGGATGCGGGCCCGCAGCGCCCGGGCGGCGCCGGCCTGGGGGTCGTCGCGCGTCCCGTACGCGTCGACGGCCCGTTCGGCGTACCGGAGCGCGGCGTCGAGCTTGCTCCGGCTCTCCGCGATCTCGGCGGCGAGCGCCAGGGCGTACCCGGCATCGTCTTTGTCCGCGAGTCGCCCGGCGTCCGCGGCCTCGGCCAGGTCGGCGGCGAGGCCGAGCGGGTCGGCGGCGCCGAGGGCGGACTGCCGGATCTCGGTAAGGTCTGCGCTGGTCAGATCGGCTTTGAGAGACACGCCGCCACGCTACAACCACTCATGCGCATACGACTGTTGATCTGGGTCTCACTCGCCGGTGTCGGGGATGGTTTCCAGAAGCGTCGCGGCGATCTCGGCAGCCGGGGCGGCGAGGCGCTCGTTGAGGCGGAAGAACAGCTCCTGGGCCTCGACCGCGGGCCATTTCGCGGGCAGATGCGACACCGGCAGGCGCGGGTCGCGGCGGATGATCTGGAGCCAGTCGGTGACCAGCAGAAGTTTCGTGGCAAGCGGGTCGGTGAACGACGAAACCGGAGACCAGCGAGCCAGAAAGTCCTCGTAGCGGGCGGCCAGCGCGAGCAGGTCGTAGGCGCCGGCGATCATCTCGGCGACGTCGGTGGAGGGGTCGGCCGTGCCCCGGAAGACCCGGATGTGGCCGGTCAGCAGGTGCGACACGTCGGCGGCGCCGGGGGCGATCCACAGCCCGCCCTGCACGGGACCGAAACCCGCCCACGCCAGGGACGCGCGCAGGTCGTGCCGTTCGCGCTGTCTTTCGCCGGGCAGCGAGAAAGCCAGCAACGTCCAGGTTCCGTCCCACTCCCGGTTGACGGCGCCGGTCTGCCACAGCCGCACCGCGCCATCCCGCAGCACCTGGGTGCTGTGCGCGGTGAGGCCGAAGTACATGCGGCGGCCGTTGCGCTGGCGGCGCAGCAGGCCCCGGGCGGTCATGCGGGTCAGGGTCGAGCGGGTGGCCTCCTCGGAGATGCCCGCGCGGGCCAGCACGTCGATGACGCTTCCGGAGTAGACGCAGACGCCGTGGTCGAACAGGTGCTCGCCGAGGAACGTCAGCATGATCGCCGAGGCGGATGGTGGGGCCACGTCGCGCACAGTACCGGCGATGTTGGCGGCATGTGCTCTGATGTCGGGCAGATTATTGACCAGCGTCAAAATTGCGCCTAACTTGGCGGCACCCGTTCCTGAGTACACCGGAGGTACTCATGCGACGTCCTCTGGCCGCGATGGCCGCGTTCCTTCTGCTTCTTCCCGCCGCCTGTGGCGACAGCGACGACGGCGGCAACGCCGGCGACGAGCCGTTGAAAATAGGCCTGATCGTTTCCCTGACCGGTAACTACGCCCCACTGGGCAGCGAGGACGAGAAGTCCGTCAAGCTCGCCGTCCAGCAGATCAACGACGCGGGCGGCCTGCTCGGCCGGCAGATCGAGCTGACCGTGCGCGACGACAAGAGCCAGCCCGAGCAGTCCGTGCTCAGCTTCAACGACCTCAAGAGCGCCGGGGTCGCCGCGGTGATCGGTTCGCCGTTCTCCAACTCGGCGCTGGCGACCATCCCGCAGGTCGATCGGGCGAAGATCCCGTACGTCTCGCTCACGCCCGCCGACGAGCAGGTCAACCCCATCCATCCGTACGTCTTCGTCGTCCCCGCGACGTCGGCCACCTACGCCGATCGGATCCTGCAGTACTTCCAGGCACAGGGATTCACGAAAGTTGCCGTGGCGCACGACAGCCGTTCCTCGTACGCGAACGCCGGCACTGCCGGCATGAAAGCGAAAGCGGCGCAGTACGGCGTCACCCTCGTCGCCGACGAGGAGTTCCAGACATCCACCACCGAGTTCGGCGCGATCATCAACCACGTCAAGTCGTCGGGCGCGCAGGCGCTGACGGTGTGGGCGACCGGCCCGCCCGGCGTCGCGTTCGCGAAACAGTACGCGAGCGCCGGCGTCGACATCCCGCTGATGTTCACCGGCTCGCAGGCCAGCTCGCTGTGGCTCAAGCCGGCCGGACCGGCCGCCGAGGGCGTCTTCGTGGCCAGCTCGATCGCCGTGGTCGGCGACGCGCTGCCGGCCGGCGCGCAGAAGACCGCGATCGAGGAGCTGTCCAAGCCCTTCACCACCCAGTACGGCTACCCGCCGCCGCAGTTCGCGGCCGACGGCTACACCGGCATGAAGCTGCTCGCCGCGGCCGTCACCAGGGCGAACAGCGACGATCCCGCGAAGATCCAGGCCGCGTTCGAGGGGCTCACGCTGACCACCCCGAACGGCGTCTACAAGTACACGGCCACCGACCACGCCGGACTGACCTCCGACTACATCTCCATCAACCAGGTCAAGGGCGGCGCTTTCGTGCCGACCGACTGGGCCAAGGGAAAGCTGCCCGCGTGAGCGTGCTGCTTTCGGTCCAGGGCGCGACCCGGCGCTTCGGCGGGGTCTTCGCGCTGCGCGACGTCGGCCTGGACGTGCGGGCCGGCGAGACGCACGCGGTGATCGGGCCGAACGGCGCCGGGAAGTCCACATTGTTCAAGCTGATCGGCGGCCAGCTCGTGCCGACCGCCGGGACTCTTCGCTACGACGGCGAGCGGATCGACCGGCTCGCCCCGCACCGCCGGGCGCGGCGCGGCATCGCGATCGCGTTCCAGGACGCGCCGGTCTTCGCCGGGATGACGGTGGCCGAGAACGTGATGGTGGGCGCGCACGCGGTCACCCGGGCCGGTCCCCTGTCGGCGGTGCTGCGGTTGCCGCGGCATCGCCGGGAGGAGGCCTCGATCCGCGCGCTGGCGGCCGGCGCGCTCGAGCGGGTCGGGCTGGCCGATCAGGCCGGCCGGCCCGCCGACGGCCTGCCGCTCGGGCAGCAGCGGGCGTTGCAGGTGGCCCGCGCGTTGTGCGGGAAACCGCGGCTGCTGCTGCTCGACGAGCCGGCGTCGGGGCTGCGCGGCCCCGAGCGGTCCGCGCTCGCCGGCCTCATCGAGCAGCTGCGCGGCGAGGGCCTGTCGATCCTGCTGGTCGAGCACGACGTGGCGTTCGTGGCCCGCCTGGCCGACCGGGTGACCGTGCTCGACCTCGGCCGGGTCATCGCGTCCGGGACGTTCCAGCAGATCCGCGCCGACGAGCGGGTCATCGCGGCCTACCTGGGCGGCACGGAATGACCCGCATCCACGAACGAACCATCGCCGCCGACTCCCGGCGGTGCGGCATGACCCGCATCCACGAACGAACCATCGCGGCCGGCCGCGGCGGTGCGGCATGATCCGGGTCGAGGAGCTGACGGTCCGGTATGGCGCGGCGACGGCGCTCGACGGGGTGAGCCTGTCGGTCGCGGCCGGCGAGATGGTCGCGCTGATCGGGCCGAACGGCGCCGGAAAGTCCACGCTGGTCAACACGCTGTGCGGGCTGCGAAAGCCGGCCGCCGGCACTTTCGCGGTGCACGGGAAACTTGCGCTGGTCCCGGAGGGACGGCATCTTTTCGCGCCGTTGACCGTCGACGACAACCTGCGGCTCGGCGCGTGGCGCAGCGGCTCCCGGGACACCGCGCACATCTACGCGCTGCTGCCCGAGCTGACGAAGCTGCGAAAGCGGCAGGCCGGGAAACTTTCCGGCGGGGAGCAGCAGATGGTCGCGCTCGGCCGGGCGCTGATGAGCCGGCCCGACGTCCTCGTCATCGACGAGATGTCGCTCGGGCTCGCGCCGAAAGTGGTCGCCGGGCTCGCCGCGCACCTGCGGGAGCGCAACGCCGCCGACGGCCTCGCGGTGCTGCTGATCGAGCAGAACGCGCGGCTCGCCCTCGACCTCTGCGACAAGGCCTACGTGCTGGAGGCGGGACGCGTCGTGGCCGAAGGGCCGTCCGCCGAGCTGGCCGGCAGCGCCTCGGTGGCCGCCGCCTACCTGGGGCTGGAGGGGTGATGGGTGAGCTCGCGCAGTACCTGATCACGGGGGTGGGCGTCGGGTGCGCGTACGCGCTGACCGGCAGCGGCCTCGTGGTCATCTACCGCGTCACCCGGGTGGTGAATTTCGCGCAGGGAAGTTTCGCGGTCCTCGCGGCCCTGACGGTCACCACGTTGCTCGCGACCGGGCTGCCGCACGGCCTCGCCGAGGGGCTCGCGGTGCTGGTGGCCGGCCTGATCGGGCTGCTGGTGGGGCTGGTCGCGACCGGGAAGCCCGGAACGACCCCGCAGGCGGCGCTGATCGTGACGCTGGGGCTCGGCATTTTCGCGTACGCGATAGAGATCTTGCTCTGGGGTGACCAGCCACGGTCGTTCGCGGGCCTGCCCGGCTCGGTGACCGTGCTCGGCGGCCGCGTCCAGACGCACTATCTGCTGATCATCGGGGTGACGGCCGTCGTGCTGGCCGCGACGGCGCTGCTGTTCGCCCGCACCGATCTCGGCAAGGCGCTCACCGCGACGGCCGCCGACCCCTACGCGGCCCGCGTCGTGGGAATCAGCGTGCTGCGGATGGGGCTGCTCGCCTTCGCGGTCGGCGGCGCGCTGGGCGGGCTGGCCGGCGTGCTGGTCACCCCGGTGCAGCAAGTTTCCTTCGACAGCGACGTGGCCCTGGTCGTCAACGGCTTCTCGGCGGCGATCCTCGGCAACCTGACCCGGCCCGGCCTCACGCTCGTCGGCGGGCTGCTGCTCGGCGTGGTGCAGGCGCTGGTCGGCGGGTACCTCAGCACGTCGTACCAGACGGAGGTCGCGCTGATCTTCATGCTGGCCGTGCTGATCGTCCGGGCCGGTCGCCGCGACGTGGTGGAGGCGGCGGCGTGAACCAGACCGTCCTGATCCTGCTCGGGCTCTCCGCCATGTCGGTCGTCGGGCTTTCGCTGCTGATGGGTTACGCCGGGCAGGTTTCGCTCGGGCAGGCGTCGTTCTACGCGATCGGCGCGTACACGGCCGGGCTGCTTTCGCTGCACGGTGTGCCGACGCTGCTCGGCCTCCTGCTCGCGCCGGTGGCCGCGGCCCTCGCCGCCGTGGTCGTGGGCATCCCGATCCTGCGGCTGCGCGGGCATCAGCTGGCTTTCGCGACACTTGCGCTACAGCTGATCCTGCTGTCGGTGCTCGGCGACGCGGACTGGGCCGGCGGCGCGATCGGCCTGCAGGGCCTCCCCTACCTCTCGATCGGCGGTTTCGAGCTCGACGAAAATGTCCACTACCTGTTTCTGGCCGTGGCCGGCGTCGCGCTGGTCAGCGTCGTCGCGTGGAACCTGGTGCGCTCGCGGGTCGGGCGGGGGCTGCGCGCGCTCGCCACCGGCGAGATGGCGGCCGAGGCCAGCGGGGTGCCCGTCGGGGCGTACCGATTGCTGGTCTTCGCGATCTCGGCGGCTTTCGCCGGCCTTGCCGGCGGCATCTACGCCTTCTTTCTCGGATATCTCGCGCCGGGCTCGTTCCCGGTGCTGCTCTCCATCGAGTACGTCGTGATGGCCGTCGTCGGCGGCATCGGCAGCATCGCCGGAGCGCTCGTCGGCGCCACCCTGATCACCCTCGTCGTCCAGCTGCTCACGACGCTGGCCACGCAACCCGGCATGCCCAGCTACGCGCCCAGCGTGCTCTCGTACGCCGTCTACGCGCTGCTGCTGATCGCCGTGGTGCTTTTCGTGCCCGGCGGAATCGTCCCCACCCTGCGCAGGAGGTCACGATGCTTCGTCTCGCGGCGGCCGCCGTCCTGGCTGCCACGCTCTCGGTCGGCGCGCCCGCACAAGCCACCGACACCCAGTACACCGGAACCCTCCCCGACGGCGCCACCTGGATCGCCGACGTCCCCGCCGACTGGGGCGGCACGCTGATCCTCTACAGCCACGGGTTCGGCACGCTCACCGCCTCGAACGCGCCGTCGCCCGACGCGAAGCAGGCCATGCTCGACCGCGGCTACGCGCTGGTCGGGTCCTCCTACGATCCGAACGGCTCGCTGTGGGCGCTCTCCAGCGCGACCCGCGACCAGTTCGCCTCGCTCGCCGCCGTCGAGAAGGTCATCGGAAAGCCGCGGACGACCATCGCGCTCGGCACCTCGATGGGCGGCCTGATCAGCACCCAGGAGGCGGAACGGGCCGGCCGGCGGCTCGACGCCGCGGTCTCCACCTGCGGCCTGCTCGGCGGCGGCATTGACCTGAACAACTACCAGCTCGACGGCGAGTACGCCTTGTCCCGCCTGCTCGGCGTCGCCGTCCCGCTGGTCCGATACGCGAGTCCCGCCGACGGCGCCGCCGCGGCCTCCCAGCTCGCCGCCGCGGCCACCGCCGCCCGCGACTCCGCGGCCGGGCGCGCCCGGGTCGCCCTGGGAACCGCCCTGCTGAACATGCCCACCTGGTCGGCCTCGCAGGCCACCCCGCCCGCCGACCCCGAGGGAATCGCGCAGGCCCAGTACGACTGGCTCGTCGCCACGCTGCCGTTCATCATGCCGTCGCGCTACTACATCGAGCTCAGCGCGGGCGGAAACGCTTCCTGGAACGCCGGCGTGAACTACGCGTCTTTGCTGTCGCGGTCGCCCTACCGCGCGACGGTCGAATCCCTCTACCGGTCGGCGGGACTTTCTCTTTCGGCCGACTTGAAGACGTTGACCCGCGACGCGTCCGTGCGCGCCGACCGGCCCGCCGTGGCGTCGCTGACCCGCACCTCGACGGTGACCGGCCGGCTCGATGTACCGATGCTGACCATGCACACGCTCTACGACCAGCTGGCGCCAGTCGAGTACGAGAACCGGTACGCGCAACAGGCCCAGGGCCCGCTGCTGCGGCAGGCCTATGTCGCGCGGCGCGGGCACTGCTCGTTCACGTCGTCGGAACTGATCGCGGCCGTCCAGGCTGCCGAGCACCGGGCGGTCACGGGTCGCTGGGACGACCGGGCGACGACCGCCGGCCTGCAGCGGGCCGCGCTGGAGCTGGGGCTCGGCGACGCGCCGGCCTTCGTGAACTTCCGTCCGGGGCCGTTGGTCAGTCACCGGACCTTCCGTTGAGCAGCGCCCGGATCCGCTCCAGGGAGCGGCCGAAATAGCGGTGCTCGACCGGCCGGGTCAGGAAATCGGCAAGCGAGTAGAGGTCGAGGGCTTGGCTGAGCTCCCGCCAGTCCGGTGGGAGCTCTCCGCCCCCGTCCCGAAACCCGGCCACGAAACTCTCCGCGAAACCGGGCCGGCGCGGAAAGCGCAGCATGTTGCCCACGTCGAACAGCGGCGAACTGCTGAAGGCGTACTCGAAATCAAGAACGGCCGTGACCCGGTCGCCCACCGCGAGAATGTTCTTCGGGTTGTAGTCGGCGTGCACCAGCCGGCGGCTGCCCGCCAGCGCCGCCACCGCCGGCGCCGCCTCTTCGGCGTAACGCCGCAGCGAATTCTGCTCGGCCGCGCTGAGGTGGCCGTGCGCGTTGCCATCGCGGAGGCTGCGGTCCACGAAGGCGTCGAGCCCGAGCGTGGGTTCGGCGCCGTCGGGCTCGAGCCGCTCGTCCGCGAAGAACCCCGGCGCGTCGAAGGTCACCGACCCGAGGCGCGCCAGCACCAGCCCGAGCTCCCGGCTCAGGCCGTCGGCCGCCGGATCGCCCAGGTCGTCGCCCACCATGAGGCCCTCGGCGAAGGCCGACAGCAGCACCGGCTCGCCGGCCCGTTTGCCGGTCTCGTCGGCGGCCACCACCTCGGGCACCGGGATCACCCCGGTCAGCCGCCGGGCGAGGGCCGCCTCGACCGCGCACCGGTTGGCACCCCGGTAGCGGCGGAGCACGAACCGGCGCCCGTCGTCGATCGTGACCTGCACGTTGTCGTTGCTGTAGCCCCCGGTCAGCGTCCGCTCGCCGGCCACTCGCCGGCCCGGCAGCGCCTCGGTCTCGATCCAGTCCCGCAGTGTCGGTTCCATGCCGACATGATCTACCGGAACGCCCCGAGGTACATGCTGTGGTCCGAGTAGCCGGTGTTCGCGCTGGCCACGCCGGCCGGCGCGAGGAATCCCTTGCTGCCGAACAGATAGTCGATCTTCCGGGTGGGGCGGGGCAGGAACGTCGGCAGCCCGTTGGCCCGATCGGCGTTGGCCTCATCGAAGGCGGCGTAGAACGCGTCGAGGTCCCCGCTGTCCGGCGCCACGTTGAGGTCGCCGCCGAAGAGCACCGGGCGGTTCGACGCGATCGGCACGAGCCACCGGCGCAGCGCGCCCAGTTGGACGGAGAGGTTGGGCCCGAGCGCGGTGTGGGTCGTCACCGCGAACAGCGTCCGCCCGGGCAGCCGCACCGTGACGCCGAGGACCGCCCGGCCCTCCTGGTGCGTGCCGTACGGGCTGGGCAGCTTGTAGAGCACCTTGCCGGTCATCTTTCCGCGCGCCACGATCGCGATCCCGAACGCCTTGCCGTGCTTGCGGTCGTCGTCGTCGCACCGCCCGCCGCTCGACGCCCGCGCGAACTCGGCCGAGTACCCGTAGCGGGCGAGCCGCTCCCGGATCCCCAGGAACTGCGAGTAGCAGAGCTCCTGCAGCATCGTCACCGAGGCGCCCAGCGCCCGGATCTTGTAGGCGATGTTTCCGGCGGTGCTGCTCACTTCCCCGTAGCGGCACACGTTGCCGCACACGTTGAACGTCACCGCCTTGACCGCCGGCGGCCGGGTCGCCTGCGCGGGCGTACCCACCAGGACGGACAACACGGCAGTAAGAAGCGCCAAGACCAGCCGGATTCGCATGCCGTCACGTTCGGCGGCTCGGCGCGCTCACCGCAGGCAATGCCGGTCGCAGGATCGTTGCTTCCGGGCGCCGCGGGAGAAGGTGTCAGGAGAAGATGGCGGAGACGGTGATGCCGATCAGCGTGCCCGTGACGGCCAGCCCGATGCCGAAGCGCCTGGTCTCCGGGAACCACAGGCTCCCCGCCAGCACCAGGGCGAAGATCGGCACCCATCCCCAGTAGGACGCCAGCCCCGGGATGATCGCCGACGGCCCGACCTTGGCCACGCACGGCCCGAAACATCCGACACCGGCCCCGGCCACCAGGCCCGCGGCGAGCCCCGGATCGAGAAACGGCGCGGGGAACGCCGGCGAGGCCACCGTGAGGATCGGGTCGTCGAGGTCATGCCGGGCCAGCGAGATGAAGTACCCGTCCGGATCCTCGACCTGAAGGAGCCGCCCGTCCGCGGCCGGCCCGTCGGTGACCTGGCAGCCCGCGTCGCGCCACAACTCGGCGATCACCGCGAAGACCTCGTCGTCGGCCTCGGGCAGCCGCCCGCCCCGCAGCACCCGCCGCCCGCCGCTGTGCGACGCGGGCATCCGCAGGAACTGGGCCGGCACGGCCTCGACGCGCAGCCCCGGATAGGCGTGCACGGTCGCCGCCAGCCGCTGCTCCACCCCCTGGGTCGCCTCGGCCCGGCTCATCTGCGCCACTTGCGCAGAATGTCGCAAATCAACGTCGCGCGCCGCCGGAACAGCGGAACTCGGACCACCCGGGCCACGCCGGTTCAGGTCGCGCCGTCGGCCAGCTGGGCCACCCGCGCCCGCAGGCCGCCCACGCCTTCCGGGCGGCCGGTGACGGCGCCGATGTCCTCGCGCAGGCCGTCCAGCCAGACGCGCAGGTCGGCGATGATGTAGAGGTCCTGGCCCAGATCGGCCGGCCAGGCGAGGCCGGTGGGCGCGGCCGCGAACGACGGCATCCGACCGTGCTCGGCCAGCGCGGCCGCGGCCTGGTCGTAGCGGCCGGCCACGTCGGCGGACAGGCTGGTCAGCGGCTCCACGCACGGCAGCAGTCCGCCCGCGGGGCAGGAGCGCACGAGGGCCTCGGCGCCGCGCACGGCGTGGTGGCCGGCCAGCAGCGTGGCCTGCCAGTCCACCGAAGCCGGCCGGTGGCGCTCGCTCTGATAGAGGGCGAAGGACGCGTCGGCCAGTTGGCCGGCCAGGCGGGCCTCGGGCATCGCGGCGCCGGGCTGCTGACCCTTGGCCATCACGGCCACCGTCTCGCGGATCACGCCGGCCGACGCGGTGAGGAACGTGCTGGTGGCCCGGTGCAGTTCGCCCCCGCCGCCGCGCGGCCAGGCGAACAGGCCGATCAGGACGCCGATCGCGGCGCCGACCAGGACGTCGAGGACGCGGGCCTCGGCCAGGCGCCAGTCCACGGGGGTGACCTGGGCGAACACGAAGGTGATCACCAGCGTGAACAAGGCCTGGGACCAGCCCAGGCCCACCAGCGGACCGGCCGCGAATCCGACGATCATGACGATGGGCAGGGCGATCGCGTACGCGGTGGGGTGGATGCCGCCGATCAGCAGCAGGGCCGCGACCAGCGAGCCGGCCACGGTGCCCACCAGGGCCGGGCGCAGGGCCGAGCGGGTCTCGGCGGCCGAGGTGCGCAGGACCGTGAGGATCGTCAACAGCACCCAGAAGCCGTGCGAGAGGTCGAGCACGCCGGCCAGCAGGCGGGCCGCGGCCAGGGCGGCGGCCAGGCGCAGGGCGCCCTGGAAGGCGACCGAGCGCGGCGTCAGGTTCTCGCGCAGGCGGTGCCAGTACAGGGCGGGAGTCCTGCGGTACGCGTACCAGAACGGGCCGGGCCGGGCCGACTCGGGCGTGGGGTCGGGGTGGTCGGGGCGCTCGCCGGCGGCGATACGGATCGCGAAGATCAGGTTCTTGGTCCACTCGCCGAGGGACAGCGCCAGCGCGCCCAGGCGCAGCCGCTCGGGGGTGATGCCGCCGGGGTCGGTGTTCATGCGGGCCACCCGGAACTCGGTGAGCGCCTGGGCGACGCGACCGGTGTCGGGCAGCGGGCCGTCGCCGCGCAGCCAGGCCGCGGCGGCCGCGGTGCAGCCGGCCGTCTCGCGTACGAGATGGGTCGCCGCCGGCAGCGTGACCGAGCCCCGCTCGTCGGTGAAGAACAGGTCGACCGCCCGGCCCAGCAGCAGCCGCGCCGTCCCGGCCGCCGAGCTCAGCGCGCGGTCGCGGCGGCCGGCCGAGGCGGGGCGTTGCAGCGGGGGAAGCCGCGACGGCCGGAGGGCGTCGGCGGCGTCGGTGGCCTCCGGCAGCAGCGCGGCCAGGCGCTCGCGGCCCTTGGCGTCGCCGCTCCACGTGTCGGCCACGGCTTCGAGGCACCCGGACAGCGCGCCGATCGCGGCGCCCAGCTTCTCGCGGTACGGCGCCGGGGACGGGTCGGGCCAGAGCGTCACCTCGGCGATCGACAGCAGCACGATCGCCATGGTCACGCCGATCAGACGGGCCGGCAGCGACCCCGGGTCGTAGGGCGGGAAGCACGGCAGGATGTAGAGCAGCTGCATGCCGGCGGCCAGCCCGGCCAGCCGTGTGCCGCCGACGCCGACGTAGCTGACCGCGAAGCCGAGCAGGAACATGCCGGCGGTCGCCGCGACGGTGCTGAACGACAGCAGCGTGCCGACCGACACCAGGGCCCAGGCGACCGGCAACACCATGATCAGCGTACGGGCGCGGCGCCGCGGCGTGCCGGGTATCTGCGAGAGCGCACCGAGCGCGACCGCGCCGAACAACGCGTACGGCGCCATGGCAGGCGCGTCCAGCACGTACCGGCAGAGGTAGAACCCCAGGCAGGCGACCAGGGTGACCCGGACGGCCCGCCGGACCGCCACCAGTTGCGGGTCGTGCCGCCTCAGCCAGCTCACGTGCCAGATCTTGCCACCTCGGCCGGGAGCGGAACACCGGCCGCGACATCGCTCCAGAGATCTGTCTGGATGGGGGTCTGGTTCGAGCGGGCTGGGCTGCCGTGTGCCACCCCATGGCCCTCGTCGTTATTCGCCGGCGCGTGAAGAGTTCCGCCGGGTGCATGCCCGGCAGCGCGCGTGGGGGCTTGTCCAATGCCGCGTAGCTTAAGTTGATCATGGTGTTGGTGGTGGGAAGAGTTGCAGGCGGATCGTGGCTGGCGTCCGGTGGCGGATGCTGGCGGGTT
>NZ_JBITDW010000041.1:0-55518 GCF_044454685.1 Actinoplanes sp. NPDC051513 | reverse complement strand
CAGAATCCCGAACGGTTCACCCGCCGACCCCAACCGAAGAGCCTGCGACTGGCCGACACCGCCTGGATCAACAAACCCGAACCCGCCACCGACCAGCCCGAGGCCATGACCCTCGCTGCTTAACACCCACTGGTCTCACCGATCTTGACAAATTCCGCACGCGCGTACGACGCTCCCGTCGAACGGCTGCTGCCGTCCATCAATGAAGTATTCGGTCCTCGTGATTCTGTTCCGGAGCGGTTCAGCCAATGCCGCATTGCTTCGGCAGCGCTGTGGCTGCCGAAAACTCATCCGAGTTCCTGACCTGGGCGTTGCTCGGAGTCTCCCCGACGGGAACGGTCCGCGGATGAACGTGTTCAAGTTCTAAGGCTCGTTTCTGAACGTGCTCAGATAGATCGCGGCTATCGATCAGGATCGGACGCGTGGTGCGAGCCAAAGGCGCGGTCGAGTTTTCGGCACCCACAGCGCTCCCGTGCGGCTGCGGCGCTGCGCGGTTCCTTCTCGATCAGTTCGGCCCGCACCCGCGCGGCGTCCGAGCGACACGCCAGGACACCGACGAGGTCGTTGCCCTGGCCCGCGCACACGCTGACGACCCACAACCTCGACTCCGGCCGCTGGTCCAGCCAGTCTCGGATGTGCGTTGCGCGAGCAGCAGCCGCGCCGGATGCTCTCCTGCCGCGCAGCCTGTTCCTCGCAGGGGCATTTGAAACCGTCGTTCCGATGATCGCGGACGAGTCCCTACCCACGCTGTCGCGGACCCTCGCAGAGATCGATCCAGGCATGCCTGGATCGTCTCGACGCGCCCGCGTCGGCATCCGGGCCCAGGCGGCAGCCCAGTGCGTGGTCCTGATCCCGATGCAGGCGCCGGCTCACCCCAGGACGAGGCTGAGGGCGCCCGCGAGCACCACGACGCTCTGGGCGCTGTGCACGATGATGCCGATCAGCGCGCTGCGGTACCGGCGGGACGGCAAGGCGATCGCGACCGTGTCGACCAGGGCGGCGGGGATCGCCCACGGCATGTGCAGGTGGTACACCGCGAACAGCACGCCGTTGGCCACCCAGTCCCCGCGGCCGAAGGCCTCCCGCATCCGCGGCAGGAGCAGGCCACGGAACAGCAGTTCCTCGCCGAGCACGGTGTTGAAGATCGTCAAGGCGACGATGACGGCGAACCAGGCCCAGCTGTCAGCCAGGAGGGCCGAGCCGGCGTCCGACTGCAGGAACGTCGGCAGGTCGTAGCCGGCCGCCGGCATCGTCGACGGCAGGAACTCCTCGGCGCCGAACAGCAGGATGCACGGCACAAGGACCAGCCAGAGCAGGCCGCCTCGACGGCCGGTCCCCGGGTGCACCGGCGCCCGGAGCCAGAGCGCGTCCCGGACGACGGGCCAGCTCAGTGTGCCCTGCTCGCGCCGGACGAGCGCCACGACCAGGACGAACTGCCAGATCAACCCGGCGGTAAGGCTCAGCGTGACTGCTCGCTCCAGCGCCGCGGGCCCCGAGAAGGCGTGAGCCAGAAGGGGTGCGACGACCCAGGCCAGTATGCCCATGGGAAGGGCCGCCGCCGCCCACACCGCGAGGACCTTGCTGCGGCTCCATTGGGCGATCTGCACTGTCCGCAAAGCCGTGTCGTTGGACGTCATGTCAGGCTCCTTCTGTTCCTTGGCGGATGGGGGCGGAGGTGGTCCGGCGAAGGGCCCCGGCGAACCACTGACGCCAGGGTCGAGGCGACAAGGCGGCCTCCGGGGCGTTGGTGATCGTCGGGCCAGGCACTCGCAGCGTCCGCAGCGCCAGGACGAGAACGAGGGCCTGGGCCGCCCCCGCAAAGGCCATAGGGTGCGGTTCGGTTGTCAGAGCTCCTGAGGTAGTGGTCATGGCGTGCTCCTCGGTGCACCGGCTGTCGGCGCGGGCTTGGTGTGCGGGGTGTGAGTGATGAAGCTTGGCGAGCCGAACGTGTGCTCTTGTGGTGGATGTGAACGTGGGCAGTGTGCCGGCGAGCCGTTGTGGCCCGATTGGAGGCGGCGCCAAGCCAGGTCCAACTGTGGTGGTGCACGGTGGGCCCATGGATGACTCCGACGAATCGCTGCTCGTGCGGCATGTTCCGGTCGTGGACGAGAGTGCGCTGGGCTGGATCCGACCGATGGCGCTCAGCAACGGCCCCGCCGCCGTGCTGCCGACCTGGCCGGCGCCGGTGCAGATGTTCGTGTTGTCCGATCCCACGGCGGCGACGGTGGAGGACCCTGCTGCTGTCCTGCTGTTGCACGCGGACGTAGATGGTGTCACCGCCGTTCTGTGCGCTCTGGCCGTACGGCCGGGTGCTTCGCGGCGGTCGTTGGGCGCCCGAATCCTTTCTGATGTTGCCGACTTCCTGCGCGCCGCCGGTATAACCCGGTTTTGCGCTCATCCGAGATCTTTGTCAGCAGAGGTCATAGGCCTACTCCGCGACGCCGGGTACGGGCGCTCTGCGGACGGACGGTGGACACTCGACCTGTGAGCCCATGACCGCTTCCGACCGCCCGGTATGGTCCGATTCCCGCGCCACCGACGGTGCCAACCGGGTGGTGGACGATGCGCAGGGCGTGCCGCCGGCAGTACGGTTACCCCGCTCGTTACGGAGGGGAGCGGCAGTGGTGAAATACCGGATCCTCGGCCGCTTGGAGGTGCGCTCGGAACGGGGCCTCGTCGAGGTCGGTCCCCCCAAACAACGCGCGGTCCTGGCGATGCTGCTCCTGCAGGCCAACCAGGTGGTCTCACTCGATCGGCTGATCGACCAACTCTGGGGCGATGCGGCGCCACCGCAGGCGATCAGTTCGTTGCGCGCATACGTGGCCAATCTGCGTCGAGTGCTTGAGCCGGATCGAGCACCGGGAAGCCGGCCAGGTGTTCTCGTCACGCGACCTCCCGGCTACCTGCTGAACGCGGACCCGAGCAGCATCGACGCCTTCAGCTTCGAGAGCCTGGCCCTCACGGGTCACCAACTCCTGCAGGAAGGCCGTGTGGGGCAGGCGGCCACCGTCCTGCTCGAGGCACACCGATTGTGGGCGGGGGTCCCGCTTGCCGAGTTCGCGAGCGAGGCCTTCGCCGAGGCCGAGGTGACGCGTTGGCAGGAGCTCTACCGAGGGGTCCGCGAGGACAAGGTCGCCGCTGACCTGGCTCTGGGCGGGCATGCGGTTGTCGTCGCGGAGTTGGAGTCCATGCTCGTTGAACACCCGCTGCGGGAACGGCTCTGGGCGATGCTCATGACCGCTCAGTACCGCAGCGGCCGGCAAGCCGACGCCCTGCAGGCCTTCCAACGCGCGCGGCGTGTACTCGTCACCGAACTGGGGGTGGATCCAGGTCCAGAGCTGCGCCGGCTGGAGGCTGACATCTTGTCCCAGGCGGAAAGTCTCGACGTTGCGCCGACGTCCGCTGAGGGCAGCTCACCCGGGTCCAATGTGGCGCTCGTCGCGCCCAGGATTACACGAACACCACGACAAGCCGACGCAGCGACGATCGTCGGGCGTGGCGAGGAACTGCGGCAGCTCGACGACGCCTTCGAGCGGGCGGCCCGCGGTACCGGTGGTGTGGTCTTCATTCAAGGGGAGCCGGGTATCGGTAAGACACGACTCGTGACCGAGTTCGCGGCCGGCGCCGGGTCCGCCGAGGCGACCGTGCGGTGGGGTCGCTGCCACGAGTCTGCGGGTGCGCCGCCGCTTTGGCCGTGGACGGCGGTCCTGGACGAACTTCATGCCGACCTCGACGGCCAGGACGTGGCAGGCGGAACCGATCCGCGGCTGCGGTTACTGAGCCCGCTGCTCAGCCTGCGGCCCGTCGCCACGGGTACCACCGAGATCAGCGAATCCTTGCCGGCGCGTTTTGGCCTGTTCGAAACCATCTTTTCGGTGCTTCAGGATGCCGCACGCGGTCCCGGCGCGCTGATCGTCGTGCTGGAAGACTTTCATTGGGCCGATGTAGCCAGCGTCCAACTTCTTCAGCACCTCGCCGCCCGGATCCAGGTAGCTCGGATCCTGATGGTGGTCACGTATCGTGCGTCAGACCTCGCAGAGGGTCATCCGTTGGCCGACGCGCTGGGTGCCCTGGCGATCCAGCGTGGCGTGTCACTGCGGACGCTGGCGGGTCTCACCCTTCCCCAGGTCGGTGAGCTCGTGGAGCAGTCCACCGGCGATGACGTGGCCGGGCCGTTGGTGCGGACGATTTGGGAGCGTACCGGGGGCAACGCGTTCTTCGTGACCGAGCTGGTGTCGCTGCTGGTGAGCGAGAAGCGGCTCAACACTGATGACGCGGCGCGCAGCATTCCACCGGGCGTGCTCGGCGTCGTCCGGCGGCGGCTGGCACGTCTTCCGGATCAGACGAAGGCGGTGCTGGCCATCGCCGCCGTCCTGGGGCGCGAGTTCGATCTCACCATGTTGCAGTCTGTTTCCGGGCTGGGCGCGGAGGAAGTCCTCGACGCGATCGAAGTCGCCCTGCTCACCAACCTCGTGAGCGAACACGGAAAGGACGAGGACGCGTTCCACTTCGTGCACGCCCTCACTCATGATGCCGTGTACCAAGGGATAAGCCGCAGCCGCCGGATCCGGCTGCATGCCCGTGCCGCCCAGACGATGTCAGCGCGGGGTCGCACAGATGCGGCGACGGTCTCGATGCGCGCCCACCACGCCTGGTGTGGTCGCGGTGTGCTACCGGTCGAGGAGACAGTGCGCTGCCTTCTGCAAGCCGCCGATGTGAGCCGGTCCCGATTCGGCTGGGAGGACGGCGAAAGGATGCTCCGCCAGGCATCGTCGGTGCTCGACTCGGCACCGGCCGGGCCCGACCGGGACCGTCAGGAGATCAAGATCCAGTTTCGGCTGGGCCAGTTGATGCGGGCTACCCGCGGGCTTGCCGATCCGGAGACTGCTGAGCCGTTTCGACGCGCTCAAGAACTCGCGGTCGGGCTGGAACCCGATGCTGATGTGCTGGAGAGTATCGAAGGCGCCTGGGGTGTGTCGTTGAGCCGCGGCGACGTGGCGACGGCCACCAGGTTGGGCGAAGCGATCCTGGCGCTCGGGGAAAACGGCTCGGAGCCGACGTTCCGTATGGTGGGGAACTTCGCCATCGGTGCGAGCACCTGCTATTCGGGGAATCCTGGTAGGGCCCTCCGCCACCTGGATGCGGCGCTCACTCCGGCCCCTGGTAGTGCGGCCACCACGGCGCCACGCTTGGTGCGCTCACCTCTGGGGTTTCCGGTCACAGCGGTGGCGAGCAGCTTCCGCGCGATGGCCCTCTGGCTGATGGACAAGCCTGCCGAGGCGTGGGCATCGGCTCGCTCCGCTACCGCCTTGGCGCGCCTGGAATCGCCGTACGGCGCTGTGCTCTGCCTCCAGCTGGAGTTGTCGCTGGCGCTGCTCGAAGGCGACTTCGCAGCCGTCGGCCGGTGCCTGGCCGAACAAGCGCAGCTGCACAAACAGTTCGGTGTGGCACCCGAACACGTCACGCACGGCAGCATCATGGCCGGATGGGCAGCGATTCACGAAGGGCACGTCACCGGCGGACTTGCTCAGGTGGAAGACGGCTGGAGCGCCGTGCGGGACAGCCCGACCCGAATGGAGCACCCGTTCAGACTGTTGGTGCTGGCGGACGCCAGACATTTCGCCGGCCAGCTGGACAGCGCACGTCAGGCACTCGAGGAAGCCCTGATAGAGATGGACACGACCGGCGTCCGATGGCCTGAGGCTGAAGTGCGGCGCACCGTGGCGCTGCGGCTGCACGATCTCGGCGGTGTCCATCGCGCGCAAGCCCACGAGGCGTTGCATCAAGCAGAATCCGTCGCCATGGCACAAGGAGCCGAAGCGTTCGCACGACGAGCGCGGCAGACCCGTCGCCGCTGGACCCACCAGCAGTAGTCCGACGCGGGCCGGGCTTGGAGGGGGTTCCAAGCCGGTGCCAACACCCGCGAGCACGCTGCAGTCATGAATCGCATCCTGCTTTCCAGCCTCGTCGCCGCAGCCGCCTCGCTCGCCATCGGCGCCGCCGCAATCGCCAGCCCTCCGACCGCCGCAAAGGCGGGCGTCGACTCGGCGACGGCACACAGAGACGTGCTCACCTTCGCCGTCCACTTCCGTCCGTTCCCCGAGAACTTTGTCGATCTGGGCGAACCCGGCCCGGGAATCGGCGACCAACTCGTGTTCCAGGACGATCTGATGGACCTCACCGGACGCCACGTGGGTGTCGAGGGCGGCACCTGCGTCATCACGGCAGCCTTGCCGGACGGCTTCCAGATCGAATGCCTGGGAACCATCTCGTTGGCAGACGGCCAGATCAGCTACCAGGGCCTGGTCAGCAACGCGCCGACCAAGCAGTTGGCCATCGTCGGCGGGACCGGCCGTTACCGCGGAGCCTCAGGGGAGGCAACTCTCGTCGAGCTCGGCCACGACGACGCCGGCACCCTCACCGTGTCAATCGACCGTACGACGCGATGACGTTGCCGAACAGTTCCCACCAGGCTGACTGCTCGCCAACCCGACACAAGCCATACCGATCAGGCACGTCCGACCCTCAGGAGATCACGTTGTCAACCTCCACTGTGGCCTTGCCGCGCAGCGGTCTGCCGCGGCCCGCCCGCTACCCCGTGGCGACCCTGCTCGTGGGCACCATCGCGTTCACCTGGATCACTCAAGCGATCTCGTTGCTCGCGGGCTGGCCGGTGATGCCGGCCAAGATCGGCGAACTCCTCGTCCTGCTCGGCGGCGCCACCACCATCACCTACTGGATCAACGGCCGCCCCGGCGTCCGGAACCTCTTCGCCGGCCTGGTGAACTGGCGCCTCGGCGCCGGACGGTACACGCTGCTGCTGCTCGCCATGCCGCTGCTGACCCTCGGCGTCGCGGCCGCGACCGGCACCCTGCAAGCACCGGCGGACGGCTGGCTCAGCGTCGCACTGACTTATCTGATCTACCTGGTGTTCGGCGCCCTCACCGCCAACGTCTGGGAAGAGACCGTCTGGGCCGGCTTCGTCCAACAGCGCCTGATGACACGCCGCGGGCTGCTGACCGGCTCCCTGCTCACCGCGGTGCCGTTCTTCCTCATCCACCTGCCGCTGGCGTTCGAGACGCAAGGCTGGCAGGGCACCACCTGGACCGACGCGGCCGCGACCTGGGCCGTCCTACTCGCCGCCGCCCCGTTCATGCGATACCTGATCGGCACCCTGCTCATCGACACCCGCGGAAGCACCCTCGCCGCCGGGCTCCTCCACGCCTCCTTCAACGCCGCCGGCGCGTTGGCGGTCCTGCAGATCGGCTGGCAGGGCGTACCCGCACTCGCCCTCCTCACCGCCGGCGTTGTGGCGTACCGATCCCGCCACGGCCTATCCGCGACCCACGGCGTACCCGCTCCGGATTCGCCGGTCGAGCCATCTGTACAACCGGTTCACACCATGACCGCCGCGGCGCCGGCCACCGACAACCCAACACCGCTATCCTTACCTAGCCTCAAGACCGGTAACTAAACGATGCGGCGTGCCCGGGAATCAGTGTTCGTGGTCGATTCAAGTTGATGCGAAGAGGCTGCGTACTGATCTGCCGCCGAGCGCGTTCGGGGACCTGCCGGCCGTCACGCTGCGTACACCGGGCCGCGGCGGACACGCGGTCATACCGAGATGAAGCTCATGGCCAAACGTCGCAGGTCAGTGGGGTTAGGTCCGGGTCCTGCGGGAGGTGCGCGGGGTCCCCGTCGGTCGCGAAGGGTTAGAGGACGGCAACCAGGCGGAACCGCTCCAGTACGGCCGGCGTGTCGTCGTCCACGGTGAAGTCTGGGTCGCCCATCCAGCCTCGGTAGTCCGCGCCGTGCCAGTAGTCCTCGTGCCCGGCTCGCCAGGCGGCTACCGAATCGTGGCCCTCGCCTTCGTCGCGGGCATGGTCGAGATCGACGTCGCCAAGTCGACTGACACGCACCTCGATCAGCTCGATGACCGCGACCCGACGACCGGCGGAGTCGACCACCGCCGCTCGGGTTCCCACGACCGGAAGCGGTTCGCCGTCGATCTCATAGTCCTGGAGCAGGCCGGTGGTGGTGGATTTGGTCCCGTCCAGCACCGCCGCGACCAGCTTGTCGCGCAACGGTCCGGGGAAGGCGAACTCGAAGGTGGGCAGGTCGGTGGTCATCGGACGAGGCTAGCGGCCATGCGCAGCTATCACCTCGACGCCCGATCATGCCGCCGAGAAGGCGCGGTGTCTACGCTTCGTTTACTTCACGGCGGCTGTGGTCAGCAGGTGCGAGCTGATGCCGAACAGGCTTGGTTCCCGCTCGACGGAGCGCAGCGCCTCGAGCAGCCCGACGGTGCGCTCGTCGCCGTCCAGCCAGCCGTCGCGGTCGGCGAAGAGCCAGGCGCCACCCCTCCAGCGCGTACCTCGTCGCCGGGGTCAGGCCAGGCTCGGCGAACTCGGCCACGATCTCGTCGGGATGATGGAAGTACGCATGCGTGAACAGGTCCTGCTCGAAGGGCTTGTGCACCCCGGTCACGACCTAGGCATCGGTGATCCGGGGTACCTCCGGTTCGAGATAACGGCCCCGGACCAGAGTGTCGTACAACCCGGCGTACCGGCTGATCGTCGCCGCGACGACGATGCCGCCGGGCGCGGTCACCCGCGCGGCCTCCCGCAGGGCCCTCACTCGATCCCCGCGCTCGGGCAGGTGATACAGCGGCCCGAGCAGCAGGGTCGCCTGGTAGGTGGCCGTCCGGCTCGTCGAGCCGGCGGGCGTCGCCGAGCACCGCGTCCACCCCGGCGATCTCAGCGGCGTGCCGGACGTGCAACGGCATCGGGTCGACCAGCCGCGCCTGATAGCCGCCGGCGGCGAGCCAGCGGGCATGCACCCCGGCGCCGCCACCGACGTCGAGCACCCGCGCCGGGGCGGGCGGCAACAGCCGGCGCAGCACATCCTGGGTGCCCAGGAACTCCAGCCGACCTCGCCCGCCGGTCAACCGGTGCACCTCTCCGCCTCGGGCGTAGTAACCGCTGATCGCCGCGATCGGCTGATACTCAACCAGCTGGCACGTGGGCAGCAACCACATACACGAGACATCGATTCGCGATCGGACGAGCCCGGCGACGCCTTATCCGCGACTCGCTCGCCGCGGCGTTGCATGCGGCGGCCCTTTCCAGAAATGGGCCCTGGCAAGATTTCGCCCGTGAGCGCCCTGACGCTCGGTCAGGTCGATGGCGAAGGGGTCGCCATTCAGCTCCGACTTCGGCGACGCATTGTCATGCCGCCGATCGTGCCCGTAGGCGGGCAGTGAGCCGTCACGCCGAGTGACTGAGTCGCAGGGCTGGCCGACGCTTCGAACTGCGGTCAGAGCGCGCGTCGGCCCGGTGCGCAGACGCACCCGCAGGAACGATGCGAGAGCCGACGGGCCGTTTCTTTATCAGGCGTTGATGCGTTCCGCGGTGATGAAACCGGCAATCTTGCCAGAGGTAGGCATACGATCGGCGTTACCGATCACATGGGCCCTTACTCAGTTGACCGTTTCTCGCATGCGCTGCTCGGCCATGGCGCTGCGGATCACCATCAGGCGTAGTTCGAGCTCGTCGGACACTGTCGCGGCCAGGCGCTCCAGTGCGGTCAACTGTTGTTTCGTCGCCTCGCGCGGCCGGCTGTCGATCACGTTAACCGTGCCGAGCCGGTAGCCGTCGTAGGCCCGGATCGGCGCTCCCGCGTAGAAACGCAGGCGAAGCTCGCCGCGGACCAACGGGTGCTCGTGCGTGCGCGGGTCGGTGGCCGCGTTGTTGACCACATAGACGCCGTCCTGGGCGATTGCTGACCCGCACAGGCCGGGTTCCGGGCCGACCTCACGGACGCCGGGCAGGCCATAGGCGGCGACCAGCCAGACGCGATGCCGCTCGACCAGCGACACCGTCGCGATCGGAGTGTCGAAAAGGGCGGCGGCGACGAACGCGATCCGTTCGTACGTGTCCTCAACCGGCTCATCCACCAGCTGGTAGCGGTGCACAGCATCGAGCCGCGCCTGCTCTTCGGGGCCGAGGCTGTCTAGGTACTCATAGGTACCGCTGCACCGCATGGGGTCCTCCTCGCCTGATGATCACTCTGGGTCATATTAACCGTAGTGAGCGCGCAGCATGGCTGGCTATGCCCGTGTACAGCACTTCGCGGGCGGAATCGCTTCCACGCCAGAATGTCGCACACGTTGTCCGATCCCCGAGGTGCGTTCTTCCGCCGCGATCCGCGCCTCTGCGAGCCTGCCGGATATCTACGGTGGGTGGGTAACGGTCAAACTGTGCGGGATGCAGCTGGCCCCTGCGCATTTGTCGGGTCGTGGTGACGGCACGAGGTGCGCGGGCCATGAAGGGCTGCTGGTCGGGAGCCCGGCCCGGCTCGAACGGTGCCGCCATCCTTGGGTTCAGTGACGCGCGCTTACCCGGCATCGCGCGCGTTGGGCGGGCCTGCCGGTGCAGCATAGGACGCGTATGGACTCGACGCGGCCGTATTGGGTCTGGCCTGCGCGTAGATCAGCTCGGACCTCGCAGTAGCCGTCTGTCGGCAAGATCGAGTGACGTAGCCTCTGGTGATGGCGGAACAAGACGTCCTGGACCTTCCCCGGTTGTCCGCTGGTCTGTTCGTGGAATACCTCGGTCCCACGGAGGGCGGCCCTGACGTCACGACGATCGGCATCAGAGA
This sequence comes from Actinoplanes sp. NPDC051513, assembly GCF_044454685.1. Taxonomy (NCBI): domain Bacteria; kingdom Bacillati; phylum Actinomycetota; class Actinomycetes; order Micromonosporales; family Micromonosporaceae; genus Actinoplanes; species Actinoplanes sp. NPDC051513. The sequence continues at coordinate 44,859 of NZ_JBITDW010000041.1, read as the reverse complement.
TCCCGCACCTCTGTGCGATCGCCTATGGCATGGACACCCCGGTGTGATCTGCGAGCCAGTACCACAGCATGTCCTGGTCACCTGAGTCGGACTCGAGCACGCGGTCGCCCGTTTCGCGGTCGGCTTCAGCTGCGACGACCGGGGCTGCTACGGCGGGCTGGGCATCCTCACCGCGCACGAATACGAGACGCGGCGCAGCCGGATCCCGACCGGCCGGCCACCGGCAGATTGACGTACCTCCATGCTCCAGCGCGGTGCGCACATCTGCCGCCGATGGTGCGTACGAGCGCGGGGCGAGTCGTCACGCTGCGTGCCGTCGATGCTCGGCCTACGTGCTTACGCCGACGAGAGGGCGCGATGGCGTCGCTCGCAGATTTCTGCCGCGCTGCTACCGAACCGCAACCGTGGTCGCAACGGAACGTACCTAGCCTGACCAGCGACCCGTCTTCGATGAGGAAGGACGGCGGCTTGACCGGGATCGTCCGGCTGCGGTCGGCTACGGATGGAAGGACGGCCTGGTGAAATTGCGGCATGCTGCGGCCGGCATCGTCGTCATTCTCTTTGCGGTGATGGCCGTGGGTCCAGCCGAAGCCGACAGTTCCGGCCGCTGCGGCGGCGAGCAAAGCGCGCAGCGGCAACACCCGCCCGAGCTTCGCTTCGGCGGCCCATCCGTTTCGTGGGACGAGGCTATCCGAGGCGGTGACCGGCAGCTCACGGAGGCGGAGTCGGAGGCCGCAATCGCAGACACTGAACGGAATTCCTCGATGTCTCACTACTATCCCGACAGGCCGGACGATCCTATCGAGAATCCGCCTCAGCCGACCAATACTCTCGAGAATGCGACGCCCACGCGTAGCTGTCCATGACGTTCAACTGCGAAGGGCCAGATCCGACGTCCGGATCTGCCGCTGTCCGTGGGGTCGCCCGGTGCGTCGCTGTGACGTACGGTGGCAGGCCGCGCCGCCGTGCGTGTCACCGACACAGCTCTCGCGGGGTCCGTCTCTGCTGCGCGGCAGCGTAGACGTCGGGATGGTGGTCGACCGTCTCCGTCGGCTAGCCTCGCCGCATAGAGGCAAAAGCTGGAGTGGTCCCCGACCGGGTGCCGGACCCCGTCGACATTCGTCTGCGGGTCGCTCGTGGTCGCCGACTGATGATCCCGCTGGACGAGAGCGTCACGATGCCGGCTGCTACGGCCGCCGCACGGGCCTTAAGCGTTGCACTGCAGCCCGATGTGATTGTCATCGCGTCGCCGAGCAGGGCGGGTCGGAGATCAGCCCTGACCGTGCTGCAACTCCTCACCGACTCGGAGGCTGCGACCGTACGCCCGGCTCTGGAACATCTTGTCGCCGAATTCCGGCAAGTGGCTGGCGAACTCGTCGATCAAATGCGGGCTGGCGTGGCACCCGGGAGTGACATCGACGGGGACTGCCCGGAGACGGTCCGTTGCCGCGACGCGACCTGGAACCTGCAACCGCACGGGGAGCATTGCCGGTTCGAAGATCCGGTTAGCGGCGAGGTCGTCGAGGCCAACATCGATGCCCCGGGCGCCGTCGATCCGTACTTCCTGTTGCTCTACGCGGAAACGTCCGGCCGGCATGGCGCGGTCGTTGGTGCCTGCACGGAGGGCTTCCATGACATGTGCCGTCTACTGGATTTCGCCGGCATAACGAGCGGCTAGTGCACTGCGCCGGGAACAATACAGCGGCACGCCAAGATCCAGTGCATTGATCTGCCGCGGACAAAGCGCGCGCCAGCGGCGGTGCAGCTCTTCGCTGCCTGGTGCTGGAGTGGTGCGCCCGCCGCGGCCGGGCGCAGCTCATTGCCCTACCGGTCAGCGCTTGGCGTGGAAGGCCTCGACGATCGAAGCCGGGATGCGTCCTCGTTCCGACACCTCGTAGCCGTTCTTAGTGGCCCATTCCCGGATGGCCTGGTTCTGATCGCGGTTCGACCGGCTCGATGCCGCTGTGGTGCGGGAGGCGATACGCCCGTTCGCGCTGCTGCGGCCGACCTTGGAGGCGACTGTCAGGTAGGGGTCGAGTGCCTTGCGGAGCTTGCCGGCGTTTTTCTCGGACAGGTCGATGGTGTAGTTCACGCCGTCGAGCCCGAACTCGATGGTGCGGTCGGCGTCACCGCCGTCGAGATCGTCCGTAAGCACCGTGATGGTTTGCTTGGCCATGGTCTCTCACTCCCCGAAAGCGCGAAGGACGCGGTGAATACGCAGCCGCTGTAAACCATAGTCGCCGTGTTCATGACGCTGTTCAGCGCGTTGACGAAATCATGATGCCGGCCTAGCTCGATGGAAGACCGTCCGGGTCTGCCGCCATGTGGGCGCGGCAGCCGTTGGATCGCTCCTCAGTGTCGACCGTGCCGATGCTGCTGCCGGCGGGAGGAGCACCATCATGTCGTTGCGCGGATGTCGTTCGGCCGATCCTGGGCGCTGTGGCGGCACGCCAGTTGAGCCGTCGGCGCCGTCCCGGTCGGCCTCTATAGAATTCGTCGATGGGCGACGATCTCCTCGACGACTTCATCCGTGCGAATAATGAGCGGGGCCTGGGCGTCTACGGGATTCACGTGTACCGGGAGGGCAGCCCGCCGATCGAGCGGCGGGTCCGCTCTGACGACCGGGTCAGTCGACGGACTGCGCGTGTCCCCGCTACGGTCGTGCGATGAACCGGCTGCGACGGTATCGCTACGTCGGTCCGGCAGAGCTTCGCGACGAACATCCGGCGACAGGAGCGGTCATCGTCGTTTCTCGCGAGACTCTGGACCGCTGGCTTGGTAGGCGCACGCAGGCCGAGTTGGACGAACCGTTCACCTTCGTCGTTGCCCTCGACGGCCGCCTCAGGCTCGCGCCGCGCCGCAGCGAACACGTCGCCCTGGCCGACGGCCAAGACGTGCTAGCCGCGGGCGAGATGACGTTCTCGTACGACGGTGGTGATCGCCGCGTACTTCACGTGACCAACCAATCGACCGGCTACTGCCCCGATCCCGACTGTTGGACAGCGGTCGGCACAGCACTCGACGACCTCGGCCTGCCTCACCCCGGCGACTTCAGCGCCAAGCTGGTCTTCCGCCGCTGTCCGACATGCGGCGAGCGCAACATCATCCGCGACGGCGATTTCACCTGCGCCTTGTGCGAGAGCGCTCTGCCATCGCAATGGAACTTCGCACCTGCTTGATCGGTCGTTGAGCTGGCATCCGGATTCGCCGCGAATCGGGTGCCGCGAGGACAAGACCCGGTGCGATCATCTAGCGGCGGACAGAGCCCTCTTCACAGCGGGTGACCTTCGGATGCCGGAAGGGACGCAGCGGAGCCGGCCGGTTTCGCCTCGGGCGTCAGCTCAGCGGAGCCTGCGCCAGACGCGTCTGACAAGATCACCCAGAGCGGTGGCAGCGAGCGCCCAACCTGCCAGCCGCAGCCACAGATTGCTGTGCCCAGGGGCAAAGCCCAGACCGACGACGATGTAGGCGACATCAGCCCACCAAGCGGTATGACCGTGCCGGCGCTCCGCGGTAGCCGCTTGCCTGAACGGGTCCCGTCCCATTGCCGTCCGGAACATCGTGGCGAGCTGGATCCTGCTGAACTCGCCGCGCCGAACGGCCTCGGCCACCGCGGGCATCACGTTCGCGACGCTCACCAGTTCCGCCTCCGTGAGGACGGCCACCAGCGGACGCGGGGGACCAATTCGCAACGTCACCTGTACCGTTCCGCTGCCGCTCCTGGAAACGGTCCACACGTCCTCCACGCTCCGCACCCTAATGGCACGCGGTACCAAGGTCAGGTGCCCTCTCATGGCCGCTGTCCGCGCGCTGGCGTGCGCGAGGTGTCCGGGCCGCTTGATCGGCAGGGTGATGGCGGCGGGGAGAGCGGCGGCGGGTGGGGCGTGCTGGGCGGGGCAGGACCTTCGGGGCATGGCGTGTGCTGCTTAGACTCCGGCTGTGCGGATCAGTAGACGGCGTTTGGGCACCGCTGTTGCAGGGCTGGTGCTAGTTGTCGTGATCGCCTTGGCGGCGACTGGCTTGCTGCGATGGAAAGCCTCCGGCATCGCGCATGCGATCGCCCCGCCCGCAGGGGCGGCCGCGCCTTCCTTCGACGGCGCGGAGTACGAGAGGGATGTCGCCGACCGCACCGCCCTCGTTGCGCTCAGGCTGGGCAACGATCGTGGGAGGGCAACTGTGCGCAGCTACGCGATGCCGCCCGGCTCGCCTTGGCTGCAGTCGCGAAAGGTCGTCGCCACACAGCTCGACCAGTGGGAGCAGGTCGGCGACTGCGCCGACAACCTCGAGGCCACGATCATTGAATGCGCCTGGCGGGAGCCGACCCGGTGGTGGCCCCGCGAGGTCACGCTCACCATGATGCGCCTGCCGTCGGCGGGCGAGGCACGTAGCGAGCGGACCGGTGCCACCTTCGTGATCATCGGCTCCGGCGTGGGTGAATAGCACGTCGAGGTCCGATCAGATCCTGCCGCATTCGCTGGCTGACCAAGTCCGCCGGCCAGGGGGCGGCATCGAAGCTTGGCGCGGGCGGCGTCAAGGCTGATCTGGGCAGCGGATGTCGTGTGCTGCCGATCACTGAGGCCGGGTCGGGACCGTGGTGTCGGAAACGGGGGAGCGAACTTCATGAGGATCACAAGGATGCGGTCTGCCACGGCCGGGATGGCCGTTGGCGCGTTACTGCTGGGCGGGTGCACGAGCGGGCGAGCAAGCGATTCAAGCAGGGCGGCTGTGGCCGCAGCGTCGGCCGCCCCGTCCACGTCGACGCCGTCCACGCTGGCCGGCAACGGCGTCGCCGACCTGGAACCAGCAGCGATCGTCAAGAAGGCGAAGTCCGCGTTGGCCGAGGCGAAGTCGTTTCGCTTCGAGGGCGTCGTCCACTCGGTTGACGAGCACTCGGTCGGCACGTCTTTCGCGCTCGACTTCAAGGTACGAGGCGCGGACGTCCTGGGCGCGCTGACGATCGATGGGTCGACCGTCGAACTACTTCGAGTCGGCAAGAAGGCGTACATGCGTCCGTACGAGGCGTTCTGGAAGGCGAGCATCGGCAACGCCAGCCAGGCGAAGAAGGTTATGGCAGTCGTCAAGGGTCGTTGGGTGCTGGTTCCGCCGACGAACAAAGATTTCGACAACATGTTCAACTACGCTGACGCCAACAGACTCATCGACGCTGACAGCGCCTACACCAAAGGCGATATCCAGATGATCGATGGTAAGCAGGCCGTCGCGATCAAAGACACGAGTTCGGATCCTGGCACGCTGTTCGTCGCCGTCGAGGGCCCGCCCTATCCGTTGCGGATGGACGGCGGTATCCAGCTTGGCGGTATCCTGACTTTCACCGATTTTGGGTCGGACTTCGCCGATCTGAAAGCGCCGTCGGCATCGAAGATTGTCGACCTCGCCACGTTGGCCGGCTGAACCGTCGCCGTTTCGTGCGTCGCTCGCTAGGCCCGGACCCACCGGCCAGACCGTGACCCTTGCTCCAGCCGCCAGGTACTGCCGGGTTGAACGGTGAGTCTCCGGGACGGCGAATCAGTATTCGGACAGCGCCCGTTGGGTCTGCGCGTTGGCCTCTCGCGAGCCCTTGCCGGACTCCCCAGGCCTGAAGCAGTGGTTCCTCGGCATCATGTTCGGCCTGAACCGGCTGCTGCTGCGCCAGGCGTTACTCGAGCCGACGCCATCCACGAGGGCCCAGGCCCCGGGTTCCGGGCGTTCCTAATACCAGTAGTCAGCACTGGCGCTTCCACTGTCTGCGGTGCGCCAGGCTTTGGTCGTGGACGAGCGTGCGTACCACGGAATCCGTACGGACGAAGGGTCCGGCGGCGCGAGCGGTGCGGCTGACCGTAGCCGCGTTTGGGGTGAGACAGATGGCTGAACTCCCGGCGACGGCGTCGCGGCAGCGGTGGACTCTTGGACTGGTGTGTACGGCGGCGTTCATGCTGCTGCTGGACATCACCGTGGTGGGCGTGGCGCTGCCATCGATCCAGCGCGACCTGCATGCGAGCCTGCCGGACCTGCAATGGGTGAGCGCCGCCTACGCCCTGGTGCTGGCCGTGCTGCTGCAGCCGGCCGCGACCCTGGGTGACCGGCTGGGCCGGCGCCGGCTGTTCCTGTTCGGAATGGTCGTCTTCACCATCGGATCGCTGGCCTGTGCGCTGGCCACGACCGCGCTGGCGCTCGAGCTGTTCCGCGCCTTGCAGGGGGTCGGCGGGGCGGTGCTGTTCGCCACCGCCACGCCACTGCTGCGCGCGGAGTTCTCCGGCGCCGCCCTGGCCCGGGCGCTGGGCGCCTTCGGCGCGACGCTCGGCGGCGCCAGCGCCGTCGGGCCGCTGGTCGGCGGGGTACTGACCGACACCCTGGGCTGGCGGTTCATCTTCTTCGTCAACCTGCCCATCGGGGTGGCGGCGTTCGCCGGCGGCATGGCCCGGCTGCGCGAATCCCGCAACCCGGCCGGCGGCCGGGCCGACTGGGTGGGCACGGCGCTGGTCACGGTGGCGCTGACCGCGCTGATGTTCGCCCTGATCCGGGGCAACACGATGGGCTGGGGGAGCCCGGCGATCGTGGCCGTGTTCGTGATCGCGGCGGTGGCGTTTGCCGGGTTCGTGTTCTACGAGTTGCGGGTCGCGGCCGCGCCGATGGCGGATTTGCGGCTGTTCCGGCGGCGCAGCTTCGCCGCGACCGGGTTCGTGGCGTTTGCGATCTCGGCGACAGCCATCGGGATGATCGGGTACCTGTCGTTGTACATGCAGAACACCCTCGGCTACTCGCCGGTCCAGGGTGGTCTGCGGTTCCTGCCGATGTTCCTGGCGTCGTTCACGGTCGCCCTGGTGACCGGCCGGCTGATCGGGAAAGTGCCGATGCGGGTGCTGCTGGGCGTGGCGATGGCCTCGGCCGCGGTGGGGCTGGGCTCGATGGCCCACTTGACCGCGACCTCGACCTGGCTGGTGTTGTTGCCGGGCCTGATCCTGGCCGGGTTCGGGCTGGGTATCACCTCCACCGGCCTGGCGTCGGCGGCGCTTTCGGCGGTGGAGCCGGCCCGCGCCGGGATGGCCGCCGGCCTGACGAACACGCTGCGCCAAGTCGGCACAGCCACCGGCGTAGCCGTGCTCGGCGCGCTCTACGCCTCCCGCGTCACCGCCGCCACCCAGCACGCCCTGACGGACTCGCCCGTCCCGCCCGACGTCGTCCATCGGCTCGCCGCTGCCGTTGCCTCCGGCGCCGGCACCCGGGTCGCCTCCGAGTTCCCGCCTGCCCTCCGTGCCGGGGTGACCTACGCTGCTTCCGCCGGCACGGCCGGCGGGCTCAACTACGTCCTGCTCGCCGCCGCCGCGTTCGCCCTGATCGGCGCGGTAGTCGGCTTCGCGTACGGACCTGACCACACCGGCAAGCCGCCGCACAGTCCCGCCCCCGGCGGCCAGGCGGCCCGGCCGGCGCCCGCCCAGCATCAAGCCCAGCGACCCTGATCATTCCACCGGCGTCGTCACGCATCAGGTGAAGATGATTCGTGACCCGGACGCGGTGCGCGACGTCATGCGTCGCGCGCCGCGTCGCCGACCGCGAGCTGACGGTCATCCGCCTGCCGTTCGGCGCAGAATGCAATCGAGTGCGCGGATTTGCGGCTCTGTTGCGTTCGCCCCGTCGGAAGATCGAGGCAGGCTTGACCGGTGAAGCATGCTGCGCAGACTCGTCCCTGGTTGCCTCCCCAGTCGCGTTCGTAGGGTTCCGCTTCCCGGCCGAGGTGATCGTGGTGGCGGTCCGGTGGTACCTGCGTTACGGGCTCTGCTATCGCGATGTCGAAGAGCTGCTCGCCGAACGCGGGATCGACGTCGACCAGGTCAGGGTCTACCGGTGGGTGCAGCGGTTCACCCCGCTGCTGGCCGATGCTGCTCGAGGCCGATCACGGTCAGCTCAAGCACCGACTGCGACCGATGCGCGGACTCCAGACCGATCGGACGGCCCAGGTGGTGATCGCCGGGCACGCCTTCGTGCAGAACCTGCGACGCGGCCACTACGACATCGCACTCGACAATCCGCCGGCCACCAGACTCGCCGCCGCCTTCGCCGGACTCGCTCGAGCCATCTGACCAGCGGCGGCCCAGGAAATTCGTCGCGCCTGCCGAACAGACAATGCAACGGCGCCGGGCGATCAGAGTGTGGTCGGGCGCAGGTCGATGCGCACCGTGAGTGGCTGCATCGCTTCGTTGGTGATCGACTCGATCATGCGCCGGCCGGCGAGGCGGTACTTCTTGGCGTAGGCGGCGTCGACCTGCTCGTGGGGTGCATCGGCGCCGTCATGGAAGGTGACCTCGCGCATGGTGCGGATGACGCGCCCCGCACGAATGATGCCGGCGCCGTTGGCGAGTGCACGCCGGTACCAGAGCCCGGAGGCGGTCATCGACCGTACGTAGATGTCGCCGTCGACGATGACGAACCCGACCGTGACATCACGGCTCGCAGTTCCGTCGGCGCGCTGCGGGTTGACCCGGAGCAGAAGCGACCGGGCGATACGTTTCAGATCATCGGCGGGCCAGGTCACGTATCGGTCCTTTCGGCGGGAGCGGGCCGGGTGGCGGCGGGAGCCGCGATCCAGGAGGCGAGGATCCGGAACTTCTCGTGCGTGGGCGAGCCGGGTTCGGCCGACCAGACGATCAGCTGCTGGGTGGGGTCACCGGCCCAGCTGAAGCCGTCCCAGTCGAGGACCAGGTCCCCGAGCTCGGGGTGGCGGATGGTCTTGGAGCCGAACTCCTGCCGGGCGACGTTGCGGGCCGCCCACCAGCGGCGGAATTGCGGGTGCGCGACCGACAGCTCGCCGACGAGGGCGGCCAGCCGCGGGTCGGTGGGGTTGTCGACGGCCTGCATCCGTAGCAGGGCGACGCCGGTGCGGGCCATGCTTTCCCAGTCGGGGTAGAAGTCCTTCATCCTCGGGTCGGTGAACATCATCCGCACGTAGTTGCGCTCGTGCGGGGCCATCTTGTCGACGTCGATCAGCAGCGCCGCGGCGAGCGGGTTCCAGGCGAGGATGTCGAGGTACTTACCGACCACGAATGCCGGCGTGTCCGTCAGCTGGTCGAGCAGCCGCTGGATCTGTGGGCGCACCGGGCTCGACCGGCGCGGCGGGGAAGTGCGCCGGTCAGCCTGCTGGGCGAGGCCCTCGACGTAGGTCTGCTGATCCGGGGTCAGGCGCAGGGCGTGGGCGATGGCCTCGAGCACGGGCTCGGACGGTGCGAGCCGGCCTTGCTCGATGCGGGTGTAGTAGTCGTGGCTGATCGCCACGCTCGCCGCGACCTCTTCGCGCCGCAGGCCGGAGACCCGGCGTGTTCCCGGGTCGCTCGGGGGCAGGCCCACGTCGGTGGGGTCCAGTTCGCTGCGGCGTGCCTTCAGGAACTGTCCCAGCTCTTCCAGGTGCGGGTTCTTCGCGCTCACATCGGGCTGCTTTCGTCGAGGTTGGGCCGCCTCGGCGCAGACGAGTGGCGTCTGCGCCGAGGCTTCGGATGGTCAGGCGGCCAGGTGGGCGCGGAAGAACCGGGACACGTTCCCGACGGCGTTGTCCATCTGCTGCGGCGAGGTCGTAGTAGTCGTAGTGGTTCCCGTCGGCCCACACGAGCTCGTTCTCTCCCTGGACGGCGTCGTAGAGGGCCTTCGCGTTCTCGGGGAAGGTGCTCTCGTCGGAGTGCACGACCATCGTCGGGATCGTCACCGAGGGCGCCTGGCCCAGCGGGTCTCTGCCGGAGCTGGGCCTGGACTGGCCGACGGTCATCGCGAATTAACGCGGCGGAACCGGGTCTTAACGTCGCGGAACTGCTTCCGGAACACCCGGGCTCCAACCTCAGGTCCATTACCTGTCAGGCGACAGATAAGACCCGCCGGAGGTGGAGTCATGAGCGCAACCGAGTCCGCGCCCGTCCGCAGCGCGGACGTCGACCCTGGTCACATCGGCTACAAACAAGAACTGCACCGGGGTGTCGGGACGTTCGCGTCCTTCGCCGCGGGTTTCTCCTTCGTTTCGATCCTGACCACGGTGTTCCAGCTTTTCGGGCTGGGCTTCCTGCTGGGCGGGGCCTCGTTCTTCTGGTCCTGGCCGGTGGTATTCGCCGGGCAGCTGTGCGTCGCGCTGTGCTTCTCCGAGTTGGCCGGCCGCTGGCCGGTGTCCGGTGCGATCTTCCAGTGGTCGAGCCGGCTGGCCGGGGTGAGCTGGGGCTTCTTCACCGGCTGGATCATGGTGATCGGCCAGATTCTCACCGTCGCGGTGGCGGCGATCGCCATGCAGGCCGTGCTCCCGGCCATCTGGTCGGGCTTCCAGATGGTCGGCGGCTCGTCGGCCGACCCGTCGATCCTCTCCGCGACCGGGGCGCAGAACGCGATCATCCTCGGCGTGCTCCTGCTGGCCGTCACGACGCTGGTGAACGTGCTGGGCATCCGGCAGATGGCCGCGGCCACCAGCGTCGGCGTCGCGGTGGAGATCGTCGGCGTGATCGTGCTGATCGGGGTGCTGTTCGCGCTCTCGGAGCGGGGCCCGTCGGTGGTGCTGCACCACACTGGCTGGAACGGCAGCGGTCCCTACTTCTTCGCTTGGCTGGCCTCCGCGCTGATGGCCGCGTACGTCATGGTCGGTTTTGATTCGGCCGGCGAGCTGGCGGAGGAGACCCACGCGCCGCGCAAGACCACGCCGAAGACGATCATCCGCGCGCTGACCACCTCGGGCCTGGGCGGCGGCCTGCTGATCCTGGCCGCACTGATGGCCGCCCCAAGCCTCACCGACGGCAACCTCTCCTCGCTCGGCTTGTCCTGGGTGCTCACCGAGCGGCTCGGCAGCGTGCTGGGCCGGCTGCTGCTCTGCTGCGTCGCGGTTGCGGTCTTTGCCTGCACCCTGGCCTGCCAGACCTCCGGGGCGCGGATGATGTACTCGATGTCGCGCGAGGGCGCCCTCCCGTTCGCGAAGGCGCTGGGCAAGGTCTCGCCGCGCACCGGGACGCCCATCCTCACCTCGATCGTGGTCGGCGGTGGCGCGGCGATCGCGCTGCTCGTGAACATCAACTCCACGACGATCTTCACCGCGCTCTCCAGCATCTGCATCGCGATGCTCTACATCGGCTACCTCGGTGTCACGCTCCCGCTGCTGGTGGTGCGGATCCGGCACCGGAACACCGACCGGTTCCCGGCCGGGGTGGACGAGGACGGCAAGCCGCTGTTCTCGATCGGCCGGTTCGGGCTCGCCGTCAACGTCGTGGCGGTGATCTACCAAGTGATCATGGTGGTCAACCTGATGTGGCCGCGGACGGAGATCTACGACCTCTCGCCGAACGGGAACTGGGTGCTGCAGTACAGCGCCCTGCTGCTGGTTACCGCCGTGGTGGCCATCGGCGCCGGTTACTTCGGCTACAAGCGGCTGCACCGACGGATCGAACTGGTCCACGTTCCGCACACTCACGTGCCTGCCGAAGCATGAACATCCGCGCCGAACACCGCACCGACAGCGTCCTCAGCGCGCGGGACGACGCCCGTGCCCAGGCCGGGCTGAGCAGCGAGTGGATGCCCTATCTGCCCGCGTCGAGCAGCCCGTACCTCCCCGCCGGGGTCGACCCGGCCGGGCTCACCTGGGCCGAGACGGTGGCGCCTGGCGGGTACACGCACAAGGTGCTCGCCCGGGGCACGCGGCTGCGCCTGGACGATCCCACCGGACAGGCGTGCGCGCACCTGCTCGTCTACAACGCGCTCGAGCCGGTGGAGCGGCTGAACGTGGCCGACACGCTGAAGATCCCGTGGCAGGCCTACCTGCGGGCGGGCACGCCGCTGCTCTCCGGCGACGGGCGGGTGCTCGCCAGCCTGGTCGAGGACTCCTCGGGGCGCCACGATGCGTTCTGCGGCACCACCACCGAGGCCTGGAACGAGCGCAAGTACGGCGACGCCCGGCCGGAGGGGCCCTCGCCCGCCGGGCGCAGCCTGTTCGTCAAGGCGGCCGCCAAGCACGGCCTCACCCGGCGCGACCTGCCGCCCAGCGTCAGCTTCTTCCAGGGCATCCGGGTCGCGGACGACGGCGAGCTGGGCTGGCTCGGCTCGGCCGGGCCCGGCACTCACGTGACGCTGGTGACGGAGCTGCCGCTGCTGGTGCTGCTGGCCAACGTCGCCCACCCGCGCGACCCCCGGCCCGAGTACGTGGTCGGGCCGCTACGGGTGCACGCGTGGCGCGGCGAGGCCACCGGCCCCGCCGACCCGCGGTTCGACGCCACCCCGGAGTTGAACCGCGCCTACCTCAACACCGTCGACTACGCGGAGGCACGCGGGTTATGACCGTCCTTGAGTGGAGTGGGCCCCTCGTCGGCGGCGCCGTGACCAAAGACGAACGCGTGGCGCCGAACGCGTCCTGGTCGGGCGTCGTCGCGGCCGGGCAGGTGCTCACGATCGTCGACGTCGGCGGCAACCAGTCGGCAGACTGCCTGATCTACAACGCGCACGACCCGGACGAGCGGTACAGCGTGCCCGACACGCTGGCCTGGCAGGGCAACGCGTACGTCCGCACCGGCACCGTCCTGCGCAGCAACGAGGGACGCCCGCTGATGACGGTCGTCGCCAACGAGATCGACCGGCAGGACACCATCGGCGGGGCGTGTGGCAAGGAGTCCAACACCCTGCGCTACGGCCGCCACGTGATGTTCCACCACGGCTGCCGGGAGAACTTCCTCAGCGAGGGGGCCAAGCACGGCCTCGGCGTACGGGATCTGGTCTCGAATTTGAATTGGTTCATGAACGTCCCGGTCGAGCCCGACGGTGCGCTGGGGATCGTGGACGGGATGTCGGGGCCGGGCAAGCGGGTGGCGGTGCGGGCCGAGATCGACGTGCTGGTGGTCGTCTCCAACTGCCCGCAGATGAACAACCCGTGCAACGACTTCAACCCCACGCCGCTGCGCATGATCGTGGTGCAGCCGTGAGCACGGTGCTGATCGCGAACCGTGGCGAGATCGCCCGCCGGATCATCCGCACGGCCCGCAAGCTAAACCTGCGTACGGTCGCGGTGTTCTCCGACGCCGACCGGGCTGCGCCGCACGTGCGTGAGGCCGACGCCGCGGTCCGGCTCGGCCCGGCGCCGGCCCGGGAGTCGTACCTGCGTGGCGATCTGATACTCGCCGCCGCGCTGAGCAGCGGAGCCGAGATCATCCACCCCGGCTACGGATTTCTCTCCGAGAGCGCCGAGTTCGCCCGCGAGGTGGAGGCGGCCGGGCTCTGGTTCGCCGGCCCGACGCCCGAGCAGATCGTCGCGTTCGGCGCCAAGCACACCGCCCGGGCGCTGGCCGAGCAGGCCGGCGTTCCGCTGCTGGCCGGCACCGGGCTGCTGGGCTCGGCCGACGAGGCGGTGGCCGCGGCGGAGGCGATCGGCCTGCCGGTGATGCTGAAGGCGACCGGCGGCGGGGGCGGGATCGGCATGCAGGCCTGCGCCTCGCCGGACGAGGTGCGCGCGGCCTTCGCGCGGGTTGAGGCGCTGGCCCGGGCGAACTTCGACTCCGCCGGGGTCTTCCTCGAACGGCTGGTCCGGCCCGCCCGCCACGTCGAGGTGCAGGTCTTCGGCGACGGCGCCGGGCGGATCGCGGTCCTCGGCGACCGGGACTGCTCGCTGCAGCGCCGCAACCAGAAGGTGCTCGAGGAGGCGCCCGCGCCGGGCCTGCCCGGGCCCGTCCGGGAGCGGCTGCACGCCGGCGCCCGAACGCTACTGGCCACGGTGGACTACCGGGGCGCCGGCACGGTCGAGTTCGTGTACGACCCGGTCCGGGCGGAGGCCGCCTTCCTGGAGGTCAACACCCGGCTGCAGGTCGAGCACCCGGTCACCGAGGAGGTCTTCGGGGTCGACCTGGTGGCGCTGCAGCTGGAGCTGGCCGGCGCCGGGTCGGTGGATCCCGCGCTGTTCGAGCGGGACTGGCGGCCGTCCGGGTTCGCGGTGGAGGCGCGGGTCTACGCCGAGGACCCGGCGAAGGATTCGCTGCCGTCCTCCGGCCTGGTCACCCGGGCGGCGTTCCCGACCTCAATTCCCGGCGTACGGGTGGACGGATATGTCGAGACCGGCCTGGAGGTCTCGCCGTACTACGATCCGATGCTGGCCAAGGTCATCGCCACCGGCCAAACCCGCGACGAAGCCCTCGACCTGCTCGGCGAGGCTCTCGACGCGACCCGGATCGACGGCATCGTCACCAACCTGGGGCTGCTGCGCTCGCTCACCGACGACGCCGACCTGCGCGCCGCCGTCCACTCGACCACGACGCTGCGGTCCACGGCCGACCCTCGGCCGCGGATCGACGTGGCCGCGCCGGGGCCGATGACCACCGTCCAGGAACTGCCCGGGCGGCTGGGGTACTGGCACATCGGGGTGCCGCCGAGTGGGCCGTTCGATGCCGTCTCGTTCGCCGAGGCGAACCTGGCGGTGGGCAACCCGGCCGGGAAACCCGCGCTGGAGGTCACCGCGGGCGGCCTGTCGGTCCGGTTCTCCACGCCGTCGGTCGTCGCGGTGACGGGGGCCCCGGTGCCGCTCACCTTGGACGACGAGCCGGTGGATCTGTGGACCGCGATCGAGGTGCCCGCCGGGGGAGTGCTCACCCTCGGCTCGTCGACCGGTCCCGGGCTGCGCACGTACGTCGCGGTGCGCGGCGGCCTGGACGTGCCGTCCTATCTGGGCAGCGCGGCCACCTTCACGCTCGGCGGGTTCGGCGGCCACGGCGGCCGGGCGCTGCTCGCCGGCGACGTGCTGCGCCCCGGCCACGTCGAGGATGGTGAGGAATTGCCCGCGCCGACTCCCCTCGATCGACGACCTCACCTGACGAACAGCTGGCAGGTCGGGGTCACCGAGGGACCGCACGCCGCGCCGGAGTTCTTCACCCGGGCGGACATCGAGGTCCTGTACGCCACCGACTACCAGGTGCACCACAATTCCGCGCGTACCGGCATCCGGCTGATCGGCCCGAAGCCGGCCTGGGCCCGGCCCGACGGCGGCGAGGCGGGCCTGCACCCGTCGAACATTCACGACACCCCGTACGCGGTCGGGGCTCTGGATTTCACCGGCGACACCCCGATCATCCTCGGGCCCGACGGACCGTCCCTGGGCGGCTTCGTCTGCCCGGCCGTGGTGGCCAGCGGCGAGCTGTGGAAGCTCGGCCAGCTCCGGCCCGGCGACACCGTACGGTTCGTTCCGGTCCGGGAGGCCGACGCGGCCGGTCTCATCAGCTGGCGCAGCGCCCCCACGGTCGCCACCCGGGGCGGCGACGGCGACGACGGCGTCCTCGGCCGGGTCGAGGCGAGCGCGGACGGCCCGGCGGTCAGCTACCGGCGCGACGGCGACGACAACGTGCTGGTCGAGTACGGACCGATGGAGCTCGACCTGGCGCTGCGCATGCGGGTGCACGCGCTGCAGGAGACCCTCGCCCGGCACCAGCCCGGGGGGATCCTCGACGTCACGCCGGGCATCAGGTCGCTGCAGGTCCACACCGACGCGAGCGTGCTGAAGGCCCGCGACGTCGCCGCCCTGCTGCGCGAGCTGGAGGCCGAGGTGCCGCCCACACACCAGCTGGTCGTCCCTTCGCGCACCGTCCGACTGCCGCTGAGCTGGGACGATCCGGCCACCCGGCTGGCCATCGAGCGATACATGGCCGGGGTACGCGACGACGCGCCCTGGTGCCCGTGGAACATCGAGTTCATCCGCCGGATCAACGGCCTGGACACACCCGACGACGTCTACCGCACGGTGTTCGACGCCAGCTATCTCGTGCTCGGGCTCGGCGACGTCTACCTGGGCGCGCCGGTCGCCACCCCACTGGACCCGCGGCACCGGCTGGTCACCACGAAGTACAACCCGGCCCGTACGTGGACGGCGGAGAACTCGGTGGGCATCGGCGGGGCGTACCTGTGCATCTACGGCATGGAGGGTCCCGGCGGCTACCAGTTCGTCGGCCGTACGATGCAGATCTGGAATCGCTTCCGCTACCGGGACCAGCCCTGGGCGCTGCGGTTCTTCGATCGGATCGAGTGGTACCCGGTGACCGCTGGGGAGCTGCTCGAACTCCGCGCCGAGAGCGACGCCGGCCGGCTCGCCCTCGACACCGCCGAGGGGTCGTTCTCGCTGGCGGAGTACAACGCGTTCCTGGCCGCGAACGCGGAGTCGATCGCTTCATTCCGCGGCCGGCAGTCGGCCGCGTTCGAGGCGGAGAAGGAACGGTGGCGGGCCGCCGGCGAGTTCGACCGGCGGGACACCGAGCCGCCGGCGTCGGCCGCGGAAGTGGCGCTGCCGGCCGGGGCCACGGCGGTGACCGCGCCGTTCACGGCCACGGTCTGGCAGCTGTCCGCCGCGCCCGGCGACCTGCTGGCCGCCGATGACCCCGTGCTGTCCCTGGAGGCGATGAAGATGGAGGCGAAGGTGACCACACCGGTGCCAGGCACCCTGGTCGAGTTGTACGTGAAGGCCGGAGAGCAGGTCGCTCCCGGCCAGATCCTCGCGGCGGTGCGGCCGTGACCGCAGACCTGGCGGCCCGAGTCAACGCCGCCTTCGACCGGATCGAGGCGGCCGACCGGCCGGAGATCTGGATCTCGCTGCGCGATCGGGCCGCGACCCTCGCCGAGGCGTCCGCGGTGGATCCGTCGTTGCCGCTGGCCGGCCTGGTTTTCGCGGTCAAGGACAACATCGACGTGTACGGCCTGCCCACCACGGCCGGCGCCCCGTCGTACGCCTACCGGCCCGGCGCCGACGCCACCGCGGTGGCCCGGCTGCGGGCGGCGGGCGCGGTGGTGATCGGCAAGACGAACCTCGATCAGTTCGCCACCGGCCTGGTCGGCACCCGGAGCCCGTACGGCGCCGTCCGCAACGCCTGGGATCCGGCGCGCATCTCCGGCGGCTCGTCGTCGGGGTCGGCGGTGGCGGTCGCGCTCGGCCTCGTCGACTTCGCGCTGGGCACCGACACGGCCGGGTCCGGCCGGGTTCCGGCGGCGCTGAACGGGATCGTCGGGGTGAAGCCGACCCGCGGTCTGGTCCCGGTCACCGGTGTGGTGCCTGCCTGCTACTCGCTCGACTGCGTGACCGTCTTCGCTCGCGACCTGACCCTCGGCCGTACGGTCGCCGAGCTGATGGAGGGGGTCGACCCGGCCGATCCGCTCTCCCGTTCTCTTCAACCGGCGCCGGCCGCACCGGCCCGACCGCGGATCGCCGTTCCCACCCCTTCGCACCTGCAGGGACTCGCGCCCGGATGGCGGGAGGCGTTCGCCGCGGCCGTACGCCGGTTCGCCTCGGCCGGCGCCGACATCGTCGAGGTCGACGTCGCGCCCCTGTTGGAGGCGGCGTCGCTGCTGTACGACGGGGCGTTCGTGGCCGAGCGGTACGCAGCCGTCGGAACGCACCTGGAGAAGCACGCCGACCTCATCGGCTCCGACCTGGATGCGACCGTCGCCGGCATCATCCTCGGCGGCAAGGAGAAGACCGCCGCCGACTGGGCCACCGACGCCGGCCGGCTCGCCACCCTCAGCGCCGCCGGCCGGGCGGCGCTCAGCGGCTGCGACGCGCTGCTCACCCCCACCACCACCGGGCATCCCACGCTGGCCGAGGTGGCCGCCGACCCGGTCGGGGCCAACGCTCGGATGGGCCGCTTCACGAACTTCGCGAACCTGCTGGACTACGCCTCACTGGCGGTGCCGGCCGGGTTCGTCGGCGGCCTGCCGTTCGGGGTGATGCTGACCGGGACCGCCTTCACCGACCGCGCGCTGGCCGACCTGGCCCGCCGGTTCGCCAACCCGGGCATCGACCTGTTCGTGGTCGGCGCCCACCTCACCGGCCAGCCGCTGAACGTCCAGCTGGCGGCGGCCGGCGGCACGCTCGTCGCGGCCACGGCCACCGCGCCGAGCTACGCCCTGCACGTGCTCGACACCGATCCGCCCAAGCCGGGGTTGGTCCGGGTCGGTGACGGCGGACGCAGCATCATGGGCGAACTGTGGCGACTCCCGGCGGATGGCTTCGGGGTCTTCGTCGGCTCCATCCCGGCGCCGATGGCCATCGGCCGGGTGACGCTGATCGACGCCACCTCGGTCAGCGGCTTCCTGGTCGAACCGGCGGCGCTGGAGAACGCGCCCGACATCAGCCACCTCGGCGGGTGGCGCGCCTACCTCGCCGAGCCCGCGGGGAACGCCATGAAAAGCTGACGACATGACGCAGCGGCCTCGACCGGGACGGCCACGCCATGCGCCCGCCTGGGGGCCGGCCGACGCCACTCCGCGCGAGCAGATCCTGGACGCGGCCGCCGCACTGTTCGCCGAGCGCGGCTTCGCCGCGACCACCACCCGCCTGATCGCCGAGCGGGTCGGCATCCGGCAGGCGTCGCTCTACTACCACTTCGCCGGCAAGGACGAACTGCTCATCGAGCTGCTGACCACCTCGGTCCGGCCCAGCCTGGACGCCGTCCGGCGGATCGAGGGGCTCGTCCCGGGCACCGCCAGCGCCGCCGCCGCGCTGTACCTGCTCGCGCTGATCGACGTGCAGACCCTCAGCCGCACGCCACACAACATCGGCACGCTGTACCTGCTCCCCGAGGTGCAGCACGAGCGATACGACTCGTTCCGCGCCGAACGCCAGGAACTGCAGGACGCGTACGGCCGGTTGGGCGCCCGGGCGGCCAGCCCTTCGGTGCTGGCCGGCGGCGGTGCGCAGCGCCTCGGCGAGCTGCTCATCCAGGTCACCGAGGTGGTGATCCAGATCCGTCGCGCCCGGGAGCCCGACAGCGCCGACGCGCAGGCGATCGCCGCCTCCTGCCTGCGGTTGTGTGGCTGCCCGCAGTCCACGATCGACCGGGCCCGCGCCGAGGCCGGAGAGCTACTCGCACGCGCTTGAGCGACTTCAGCCGGCGGTGCGTTCAGCCGGATCCGATCCAGGTTGACTACGAGTGTCGGCATCGCGGTCCAAACTCTCGGCGAGCGTGACGCCGAATCGCCGCTATCCGGCGGCCAGCCGGTAGGCGCGCAGGATCGTCCCGGTCATCGTGGTCCCGGTGGCGTCGGTTGCGGTGGCCCGTAGCGATGCGAACCCGCCACCGTCCGGGTGCCGGACGGTGGCGATCCAACCTGCCGGTGTCGCCCACAAGCCGGCACCGACGTTCGTATGCTCCGCGGTGAGCTGGCAGGCGAGTGGGCGCCGGCGCCCACAACTCATCGGCCACACAAGGTGATGTTGACGCTCCCGGTGACGTCCGGATTTGCCGAGAAGAGTGCGTCTTCAGCGCCTCCGCCGAATCGCTTATCAAGACAGCTGAATGCGGGACCCTCTTGCGTAGACATTGCCGAGAGCAGCGTACTACTGTCGGGGTCCGTACTTCGCCAGATGAACGCTATTCGTGCCGACCAAGCCACAGCTTGACGCCGATGTTCGTTAGACCGATTCCCACCAGCAATACCTGGTCGCCATGCTGTGCTGCCGAGACGAATGCCTCAGCCTGGTCAAATCCGTTTGGCTTTACGGGCATCCGTGTCCACGTCAGTCCTTCCGCAGAGGCCCACAGCAGACCAACGGCGCCCGGTTGGCCTGGTCCACCCGACGAACCTAAGGCCAGGAAGCCGCTGTTTAACGCAACCACCGCGTCGACATTGAGCTCGCTCACAGGAACAACGCCGGCATCCGGAAGGCGTCCGGGATCGAACGATTTGGCGCTATTCCAAATCTTTTCAGCAGGCCTTCGCGTCCACGCAATGCGTCTGTTGTCGGGGGTCCACCCGAGAAGCACGGCGCCTTTCGCTCCCATCGTTGCCGCGTCTAGAATCTGTGCATCCGGCAGATCGGCGGAATGGTCGCTCCACTCGACTCCATCTGACGACTCAAACATAACGTGGTCCAGCCCCTTATGGGAGCCTCCGCCAACGAGCAGAAATCCGCGGTCCGAGGCGGCCAAATCGGGGGAGCGAGGCCTGTCTTGTCGCCGGCCGGAGCTTTCACCGGCAAGGCGAAATTCTGTCCATCGCTAGCGAGCCACGTCCGGTAGCCGGTGGCGGGGGTGCCTCAAGGTTGTCCATGCTCGTTGGGCCGCTCAGTCCAGCGATTAGCACCCCCGTCGGTCCGGCCGCGATCGCGCACAGCGCCTCGTCGGGCCACAAGCGGGTGAGCGAAGACGTCGCCGCCCTGGGCGACATGCTGCAGCCCACGCTCGACGAGATCGAGGCGGTCGGCGCCTCGGGCGGCGTGATGAGCGGCGTGCCGAGCGGCTTCGGCGACCTCGACCGCCTGCTCAACGGCCTGCACCCCGGCCAGCTGATCATCGTGGCCGGCCGTCCCGGTCTCGGCAAGTCGACCGCGAGGATGGACTTCGCCCGCAACGCCGCCATCCGCCACAACTGCGCGAGTGCCATCTTCTCGCTCGAAATGAGCAAGATCGAGATGGTCATGCGGCTGCTCTCCGCCGAGGCCCGGGTGCCGCTGCACGTCCTGCGCTCCGGCCAGCTCACCGACGACGACTGGAGCAAGCTCGCCCGCCGCATCGGCGAGATCAGCGAGGCGCCGATCTTCGTCGACGACACCCCGAGCATGAAACTCATGGAGATCCGGGCCAGGGGCTGACCGTTGCCGAGACACAGGCACGTGAAAGCATCGGCCGTTCGCGAGGCGCGGGCTGACCACCAAATCCACACCCTGGCCGATTGCCGCGGCCGATCGTTACCCACGCTCATCACGCCGGGCCAGGCCGCCGACACCCGGCAGCTGATTCCGCTGCTCGAGCAAGTCCGCGTCGCCCGGCCCGGTGGGATCGGACGGCGCGCCGGCGCGCGCGTCATGTGGTGGCTGATCGCACTGCGCGGCCTACGCCGCGCGGTGAAGCAGCCGGGCTGTGGCGGTCCCCGACGTCGACCTGGACGCCGAGGTAGCGATGATCAAGCAGCAACGCATCGCCAGCGGTCACCTGATCAATGTAGGGCCGCACACCGGCGATCGTCCGTGTCGCAGGGAGTGCGGTCCCAAGCCTCCACAGTTTCGGTGATCGGGTCACATGTTCATGGATCGGAAGGTTCTGTTCAGACTGTTGGCGTATTTGGTGGCTCCCGCAATCTTCGGGTGGAAGGATTGCGCCGATGTCGGGTTGGCAGGGGTATCACCGGGCGTTCGGTCGGTGACGATGCCGTGGATTGTTTCTGGGTTTCCGCAGATTCCTTGTCCGGCGAAGTCTTGGCGTGGGTCGGAAAACCAGGTGAGTGCGCCGGCGTTCGTGGCGTCTGCGGCGGCGCCGCTCATCTCTTGTGCCATCACGTCACCCATGTCGTTCATCCATTTAGCCTCGTCGGGATTGAGCCCAACGTTGATCACGGGAAGGCTGACAATGCATGCGCCGTCTCGTTCCAGCAGCAGAGGGTATCCCATTAGAACGATCTTGGCGTTGGGGGCAAGGAGGTGGATGCGGACCAGCGTTTGTACGATCGACTGTCGGACTGCGGTCCGAATCAGTTGCGGCTCCGCTTGGATGAGTGGGGCGCTATCTCCGGAAAGGGTCGAGTTGTAGCACAGCACCGCAGTCGGGCTGATGCACTGCGTAACGATCCCGGCAAACCGAGCGTCGTTTCCGCCGATCGACACGGTGACAAGAGTGGTGTTCTTGTCGATGTATCCTTGGTCCAACTGGGCCAGTTCGCCGTACTCCCACTTGCCACCAGCGTCGCCGAAGTCGTTGGACACCCCGGAAGGCAACAGGTTCTCGGTTTGCGCGCCGGAGCAGGCGATGAGGTGATAGTCCATCGTGTTGTCTCTGCTGTCGGCGCGGGCGCCGATGCTCTGCGCCGAGTCGGCCAGGTACGCCTGACGTGACCAGGCATACCGCGAGCGGTGGCAGGCGTCCCGCCATGCGGGGTCTCCACCGTCGACGTCGGTCTCCTTGTAGTAGTCACCGCCTCCGGTAGCCGATGATCCCTCACCGGAGGAGTAGGAGTCGCCGAGGGAGACGACAAAGTCGCGGGGTTTTGCAGACAACGGCTGGATGGCAATGGCGTCCCAGGCGATGTCCTCGTCGCCGTCGCCGTCTGGTGTCTGGGTGCTGAGGCTGATCCTGGGTGTGCCGTTGAACTGGAACACGCCGAGTGAGAGCCAGGTGTTGGCCTGGGTGCGCTGCTGGACCACCCGATGAGAGCTGAGCACATCGTTGAGTGTGTATCGGGCCTGGCGGGTGTGTGCACCGTGGTCGGGTGTGCGGATCAGCACTCTGGCCCATCCGTTCAGACTCTGCCCCAGGGTCCAGGTTCCGGTGACCTTGAGCTTGTCGCGATAGCCCGGCATGCGGGTGTGCGCGAACCAGAAGTGGCCATTGTGGCCACCGTCGAGCTGATGAAGGTCAATCTTGCCCGGATAGGTTCCGGGCATCGCCGGGTCCTCGAGGAAGGAGAACGAGAAACTGCCCGCGCTGCTGGCTGTCCCGCATCGCGGGACCAGTGTTCCGCTCGGGACGTCGTCAATGACCAGGGATCCGCTGGGCAGTCCGGACGTCGCGGCGCATTGCGGCGGGTAGTGCGTGCCGTCCGGCTGCTCCGGGTAGCTGGTGTCGAAGCGGATCAACTCAAACCCGCAGGTGCTGTCACATGCGGGTTTCCAGGTCGCCGGTCTGGTCCACCAGCAGTAGGAGTCATATGCGCCGTTGTACCGGTGCAGACATGGGCCGCCGTCGGCGCCGCTCGTGCTGAAGGGGTCGCACTGGTTGGAACTGTCGCAGAACAACGCGTGCGGCGGGTCTGCCATGTCCTTCTCGTTGTCGTTGATCCACCAGGCTGGACGAAACCCGGGACCATCAGGGGTGTCGATGGCATAAGAGGCGAATCCCACCACTTTCTCCGGGTACGGCCACCGCTCGGGATGCGCAGCGTCAGCCCAGCTGTTGTGGTAGAGGAACGGCTTGCGGGTTGGGCTGTAGCGTGGGTTGATCGGGTTGTTGAACCAGCCCAAACCCCACACGCCGTGGTTCTGCGCAGCTTCGGACTGCTTGTGGAACCCGCTGTTGTACGCCCAAGCGGCGTAGAACCAGTTCTCGATCCGTTTCGGGTCGCCGTTGTTCAAGGCCATACCGGCGTCGGTCACCTGGTTCCACTTGTCCTGGATCAGGCTCATCCCAGCGGCGATATTCGTCGCGTAGTCCAGCGCGACCGCCCGCTGCTGGGTAGCCGACAGGATGACCTCACCCGGCTTGGGATGTGCGGTCATCCGCATCCCGTCGGTGCGCTGCGAAATGCCATAGCCGCAGTCAGAGTCGTCCCAGTGGATCATCCAATCGAGGATCTCACCGCTCGTATCATCAAGTTTGAGCCCGTACACATTGCCGGTCAGCGGGTTGCCGTATTCACCCGAAAACGCTTTACCGGTGGCCTGCCACAGGTTGGACTCCTGCGCGAGGATGCCCAGGAAGATCTGCGGCGGCACATGAACACCCCCCGCGACAGGCGGAAACAGGCTCTGTGGTGAGAATGCCGGCAGCCCGAACCCTTTGAACCCAGCCGGCCGAGTCACGGTCAACGCACCCTGTACCGCCATATCCACCGCCCACTCGGCCTGCCGCGGTGTCGGCTGATAAGCCATCGTCCGTACGTCGTTCCGGGCAATCGAGCAGTACCGATCACTGTCGATCGGACTCGTCGACGAACCCGCCAAGGCTGACACAGAACCGCTGCCCGGGCCGGTGGAGCCAGCAATGGGCGGCGCCGTACCGCCTGACGGGTCGCGGCCGCCCATCCGTCCCTCAGGCTGGACGGCAAACCGCACGGACTCGCCTGTCCCTGTCGCCACGGCATCGATCATCACCGGCTGCGGCTCGAGCGGATCCGAAAGGGCCACCACTTCGCCCGCGAGGGGAGCTCGCTTGGTGGCAACCGATGTCAGCGCCAAGCCGCCGATGACCGACACCTCGGCGCCCGCCGGCGCTTTGACCTGACGTACGGTCTTCGGCAAACCGTCAACCTTGCGGGGATTGCCAGTAATGAACACCGTGCCGCCCCTACCTCGGCTCAGTCCTAGTTGGTCCCAGCCGCCCGTGGCCAAGACCAAGGACTTCCCTTCAACGGCTCGCAACACCCGAATCGAGTCGCGCGTCAAGTCCAGGTACGTGACGCCGCCCTCGCTGTCGGGTTGCAGCGAGAATGGGGCACCGCTCTCCGTGGTCATCGGGGTCATCGGGGTCATCACCCCGGTGGTCCCGATTCGGACCAGCTGCCGGCCGGACGCGGCAACGATCTCGTCCCCTGCCGGGACTGCCGAGGTAACCTGCCCGGCCAGCACGATGGCCGGCTTCAACTTGCCCGCTTCCGCGTCCACGGGTACCAGTCGCGTCTTGCCTAGGTCCTCGTCACCTTCTTGGGTGAGTATCGCCACCTCCCCAGTTCCACAGCCGGGATTGAAGTAGGCCAGACTCGACATCACCGCCAGCTTGGTCACCGCGCCGTTGCGCAGATCCACGATCGCGGTAAACCCGCCCCGCCGCGCCAGCACCTCGTTGTTCGTGAACGCCCGCGGCGCATACACCACGACTACGCGATCGCCCGAGCCGGTCATACAGGCGTTACCGATCCATTGGTCCGTGTCCAACCCGGGTTCGGCGAGCGTCGCTACCGTCCGCCACGTGTAACCCGTTCGCGCCTCGGCGACCAAGACGTGAAGCCCGGTTGCGTCACCGCTCGTCGTCCACGCCATATCCGACGAGGTACGCCACGCCTTGCCGAGGACAACAGCCCGACGCTCCGACGGCACCGTTGCGGCACCAATGCGCGACGAATCCACGCCGCCGTCCGACCGCGGGCCGGGTGGGCGCGCCACCGCCGCATCGCTTACCGACCCAAGCAACGAGAGCGCCAGTACGGCACTGCCAGCAACGGCGATAGACCGGGCTCTGCTCATAGGAACTCCACGGCACAGAAATTGACCACCAAATTGTTGCCGACGACCGAGTTATGCGGCGGCACCGGGCTCAGCAAGCGTCATCCCATGGCGTCCATGTGCCATGGACGTTGAAGCGACACCAGCTGGTCCAATTGTCCGTGCCGACAGTTCGCACGCCTTCGTATCCGGTGTCGTGGGCCGGGTAGGCTCCGTTCGGAATGAACCGGCTGGCCTTGCCGCCGAGACTCTTCCAGCCGCCGCTACCCTGCCAGGCGTGCCAAACGGCGTAGTTTGTCCCAATGTAGAAATATTCTCGGCTACCGCCCGAATGCACGTAATAGAACGCACTGAACTCACAAATAGTCTTACCGACGTACCCATACACGTTGACGGTATTACAGACCGTCAGTGTCGCCGAGTCGCCGACGGACGAGGATCCGGGAATGACCACAACATCGACAATGTCACCACTCGGGACGCTCGCTTGCGCCGCCGGAGCAAATCCCAGAACCATCGAGCCAAACACGACACCAACTGCGAGCCTACCCAGAATTCGCCGACGCGTCGCTGCTAGTGATCGCATAAACCCTCCAATAAACGGATCTATGGGAGCCCGAGGGTGAGATTTTCCCGGGCTCCCCGGACAGTGGGAGCGGCCGTCGGACGACGTTAACCGTCGTGACTGCGCTGGGTGTATGCAGTGCACCAATTTTCGAACGTGTTGGGGTCGCCAGGGCCATCCGACAGGCAGACCTTGAGCCCGACATAGTCACCCGCGTGGACATCGCCGAACGCTGCGAACGGATCCCAGAGCACGGGGTCGCCCGCATAGCCGTTGCCGTTGTACTTCCAGCCAAGGTAATCGCCGTTGAGCCAGGCATATGCCTTGGTGCCGTAGCCGTCGGCATAGTAATCATGGATGACAACGTAGTCGTCGTTGTCGCCGCCTCCGGGCCATCCTTCACCAGCGTCAACGAAGTCGACACAGGCCCTTTCAAGAGCGCACACCCAGAAGCTGTCGTTGTAGCGCGCTGCCTGGGCCGGGCTGGCGAAGGTAGCGATCACGATCAACACGACCGTCAGTATCGCCATCGTCCGCTTCATGTCCATCTCCTTTCTGTGTTGGGCGGCAGACATGGAATCGCTACCAGCTCGACATCAAGGCAAAGCGTCGTGGATCGGCGACGTTCTACAGGTCTCATCCACGTCCTCTCTCATCCACGTCCCCCTCCTAGTGCCACAGTTTTAATACCGTCGGCTCTCGATGACTTGGAGGTGTCACGAGCGAATATACTTCTACACTGCACAGGACCTGCACAATCCCCGCATAGAGCGCTGCACTCGAAATCCTCTCGCTGCAAATGTGCTGCGCGGCGTTCGGTGAGAACTAGCTCGCGTCACTATTGGTGACGGTTCCGGTCGAGCGCGCGGCGCGTACCGTCCACAAGGGTCGCCGTCCCGCTGACGTCACGAAGCCGCCCGCGGATGGCGCGGGCCGGGGTGCTCAGGCGACGTTGCGCGTAAGAGAGCGCGGTCGCGGAGAGGGTGGCCAGGGCGGCGCTGGCGACTGCGGCCGCGTTGATCGGCGGGGGCTGAGCCACGAACCCGACCACCACCGGGAACCCCCCACGCATTCCGTTGCCATCCAGCGGTACTTCCTCCGGTACACCTCAACGCTGCTTGGTACTCGGCGCAGCCGGGAGCCCAGCGCTGCGGCATTTCCGTCTCCGCGACAATCGCACTGCCTCGGCAATACCGCTCGGCCCGCTGAGCCATGTCGCCACGTGGGTGAGGGTCACTGCACGATCGGCTCGGCGTTTCATTATCGTTTCCAAATCGATACCACACGCTCGACGCGGCCAATATCGCAAATTTGGCCGGGACAACATTCGTACGAATGTGATTATGTCGCGCGGCGCCGGGTATGTATCCGCGCGACGTCCATTAGGCAAAAGGAGTTGCCGCCGATGAGTACCCACCTCCGCGCAACGCAACGGCTGGGAGCGGTCCTGGTAGCGGCTGCACTACTGGTCGCGTCGTCCGCTGCCACAGCCGTACCGGCCTCGCCCCGGACCCAAGCCACCGCCTCGCCGCCTGCGCCCACCCTCGACAGCGCCACCATCAGAGGCGACAACGTCGTCCTGATCTGGTCGCCCCCGGCGGGCAACGGCATCACGGATCACGCTGTCTTCGCCAACGGAAGGTTCCTGTTCCGTACGCTCAGCCCGGACATCACCACCGTCTTCCTCGCCTCCGAAGGCCTCTCCGGCGGGGAGGTGTTCACGGTCGCCGCCGAGGACAGCCAGCTCAATCAATCGCCGCCCAGCAACGGACTGAAGGCGGTGCCTCCACGCGTGCTGCCCGCACCCGTGCTGCTCAGCGGCAGCGTCGTCCCGGTCAATCCTCCGCCCTTCGTTAGGGTCACACTGACCTGGAGGGCGTCGCGGAGCGATCAGGACGTGATCACGTACACGATCTTCGCGACCGTCAGTGGAACGCCCCGCCCAGTCACCTCGGCGGACAATGTGACAAACCTGACCTTCATCCCTGACCCATGCGGTCCCATCGGGAGCTGCCCGTTGACTGGACGGGAGCCGTACACCGTGGTCGCCAGCGACCGCACCTTGGCCGTATCGCCGGCGAGCAACGCTATCGTTCCTACTCCTGTCTAGGCGGATGACTAGCAGTAACTGGAAGCAGGACAGGCATCAATGAAGTAGCCTCGCGGGCCGCCGAAGCCTTCCAGGGCACCGCGACCCGACGAGGCGGCCTCAGGTATCAGCGTCCGGTCACCGATCGATCAAGTCGTGCGGCATGAGTGAGCGGATGAGAGCCGCGCTGCCATGGATCTGGAGTTCACGGCCGGGTCGGCGCTTCAGCTTGGCGACCTCGTCGGCGACATCTCCCTTGAGCAGCATCGAGTTGTTCCACTCGACCTCGTCCAAGGGGTGGAGGCAACGTACTTGGGAAGGCTGTTCAGCCTGGTTGCGAAGGGGTCATTCTCATCGGTGACATGCGGCCAATGTCCCGCGAATAGTTCGTAGGTCTGCCTTTCCAGCAGGAAGGCGTCGGCCGCCGCGACCAGGCCGGCGTGCAGTTCGAGCAGTTCCTCGTCGATGTAGAGGCGTACCTCCCGCGAGTGGCGGGCTTCTGCTCAACGAGGTGCCTACCGGTGTAGATCAGCGACATCGTCGACCTCAAAGGTTTGGATGGTGTGGGCGGGCAGGTCTACCGCTGGCCGCTTGCCGCCCGAGGCGGCCGTTCGGGTCGGCGTCGGTCGCCCAGCTGCGGACCCGGGCCACCGACGGTAGCGAACCGGGACGGATCGTAGGTGACCTGTTGTGGTGGGTACATCTATCTCCGTCTCAAGGGCAAAGCGAAACTACCAGCACAAACAAAGATCACGTCACTTTGAAATCCCCTGGCAGTACCACGTGGCCGGGACGTCGATTACGATCGCTGGACGTGGAGTTTCTGCTACTCGGCACGCTGGAAGTGCGGGACCGGGACGGAGAGCCGATCGCTGTCGGTCGTCGCCAGGAACGCTGCCTATTGGGTCTGCTTCTGCTCGACGTTGGCCGAACGGTATCAACGGAGCGGCTGGTCAGCCTGCTCTGGCCGGAGCGCCCTGCGCAGGACCCGCGTGCAACACTACGTACCTACGTTTCACGACTGCGTAGCCGGATCGCCGCCAGCTCGGACGGCGCCGCGCTGCGCTTGTCCGTAAAGCCGGGCGGGGTGCTGGCCGAGACCGACCCGGCGTTGGTGGACGCGCATCGCTTTGCCCGTCAGGTCCACCTGGCCCGGGCCGATGCCGACCCAACCCGCCGCTCCGAGCTGCTCGGACCGGCGCTCGCGCTCTGGCGCGGCCCACTGCTCGCTGACGTGGCCTCCGACGGGTTGCGCGAGCGGGTCGGCGCCGAGTTGACCGAGCTGCGCCTGGCAGCCACCTGGATGTATGTCGACGCCGAACTTGCGCGCGGCCGGCATCACGAGGTGCTCGGCGCGCTCGCCACGTCCATCGCCGCGTACCCGCTGCACGAGCCACTCGTCGGCCGGTTCATGCTCGCGCTGCACCGGGCCGGCCGAGACGCCGACGCGCTCACCGCGTACCAAAACCTGCGCGCCCGGATGGCCGACGCGCTCGGCACCGATCCCAGTCCGCAGCTGCGCGACCGGTATGTGGCGATCCTGCGTCAGGACCCGGCGCTCGACTCGCCTGAGGCATCCGACCAACCGGCCCACGGGGTCCCTGAGAAGATCGCGACCGGCGGACACCGCTCGACCGGACCTGATGTCCCGGCCCAGCTACCCGTGGCCATGTCTGGCTTCGTTGGCCGTGAAGCCCAGTTGGCCCGGCTCGATGCAATCCTCGCCGCCACCGGCAAGCAGCGAACGTCGATGTCCATCACCGTACTGTCGGGTACCGCGGGCGTCGGCAAGACAACCCTGGCGGTGCACTGGGCGCACCGGGTCGCCGACCGGTTCCCGGACGGGCAGCTGTACATCAACCTGCGTGGCTTCGACCCCGGTGACCGGGCGATGGCCCCGGCCGAGGCCATGCGCGGGTTCCTGGACGCCCTCGGCGTGCCACCCGAACGCGCGCCCTCCACATTGGATGCTCAGGCCGCTCTGTTCCGTAGCCTGCTCGCCGGCAAACAGATGCTGGTCCTGCTGGACAACGCCCGCGACGCCGACCAGGTCCGGCCACTGCTGCCCGGCGGCCCCACCGCGCTGGCGGTGGTGACCAGCCGCAACCAGCTCACCCCGCTGGTTGCCATCGACAACGCCCGCCCCCTCGCCATCGACCTGCTGTCTACAGCGGAGGCACAAGAGCTGCTGGTCGGGCGTCTCGGAACCGACCGGGTCGCCGCTGAACCCTACGCAGTCGACCAGATCATCACCGCATGCGCCCGACTGCCCCTCGCGTTAGCCGTCGCCGCGGCCCGAATTCAGCAGACCGGCTTCTCGCTGGCGATCCTCGCCGCCGAACTCCGCGACACCGCAACCCGACTGGACGCCCTTGATGCTGGTGATGCGACCAGCCAGGTGCGAGCGGTGTTCTCCTGCTCCTACAACGTCCTGACCCCATCTACGGCCCGGTTGTTCCGGCTCCTCGGCCTACACCCCGGCCCAGACATCTCCATCCGAGCCGTGGCCAGCCTAGCCGGCGTGTCGCCACCTCAGGCCAAGGTGCTACTGGACGAACTTGCCCGCGCCAACCTGATCGTCGAGCATGTCCCCGGCCGGTTCGCCTCCCATGACCTGCTGCGCGCCTACGCCACCGAACTGGTCAATACCGTGGATACCGGTGCCGACCGATCAGCGGCGTGGAGCCGGACCCTCGATTACTACCTGCACACCGCCGATGTCGCCAATCGGCTGCAGGACCCACACCGGGACTGGATCACCTTGTCCCAGCCTCATCCCGGCGCCGACCCCGAGGACCTTGCCGGCCCCGAACACGCGCTGGCCTGGTTTATCGTCGAACGCCCGGTCCTGGTCGCGATCACGCGGCAGGCGGCCGCCATGCTCGACACTCGCACGTGGCAGTTGGCATGGAACCTCGCCGACTTCCTCGACGGGCAGGGGCATTGGCACGATTGGACAACAACACAGAACGCGGCCCTGGAAGTCGCGCGGCAACACGCCGACCGGATCGGAATGGCACACGCCCATCGATCGCTCGGCCGCGCCTACACCCGGCTCAGTCAAGGCGAGGACGCGGACTGGCACGCCCGCCAGGCCCTCGAGCTGTACCGCCAGCTCGGCAACCCCATCGGTCAGGGCCGCAGCAGCCTGAGGCTTGCAGGGCTGCTCGAACGGCGCGGCGACTACGCCGAAGCGCTGCACCATTGCCGGCAAGCCCTTGACCTGTTCGTTTCCGCCGGATACCTGGCCGGAAAGGCCGATGCCCTCAACGCGATTGGCTGGTGTCACGCCAAGCTTGGCGACCACGAGCATGCCCTGACCTACTGCCGCGAAGCCCTTGTCGCACAGCAGGAGATTGGCGATCAGGCTGGTGCCGCCGACACCTGGGACAGTCTCGGCTACTCGCACCACCATCTGCGCCACTACCCTCAGGCCATCACGTGCTACCAGCGCGCCATCGAGCTGTTCCAGGGACGCGGCGACCGCTACTACGAGGCCGTTTCCTTGATCCACCTTGGCGACACTCATGACGGCGCCGGCGATACTGATGCCGCCCGCGGCGCATGGCAACACGCTCTGGCCATCCTCAGCCAGCTCGGCCACTCCGACGCCAATCAGGTCCGGACCAGACTTCACGGGTCCGGACAGCGAGGCGTGCCAAAACCACCCTCACCTCGGCGTGCCTCGCAGCAACCTCGTCCAGGAACGGCTCACACAAGCTGATATTCGCCCCGCGGCCATACTGTCGGCGCACACGTAGTTGGCCCAGCCCGCGGTTACCGAGATGTTCCGGCAGGTGCGCCCTGGACAGGTCCAGAAAGCAGCGGACGAGGCCATGATCCGGCTGGTATCGCATCCTCATGCGGCGCCTCCGGTCGGGTTGCCGGCGCCGCCGACCAGGTCGCAACCGCGGACGTGGTCGACGATGCTTGCGGCCTGGGGAATACTCGCTCACCGGTCGGTGATCCCTTCCCGGTGCAGCCCGGCCGCGAGGGCCTGCCCCGCGGCGGTGCGTTGCGCGGCCGTGCCCGCGCCAGCAGGACCAGCGCCGTGAAGCACACCCAGGGCAGCACGTGCGCACCACCAACGACCATGTACTCGTTGCCGAAGAAACCGGTGGTCAGGTCGCAGGTTCGCCGTGAACGAAAGAGGCGGGTTGGGCGTGCCCGGCCATCCATTCCAATCCGTGAGCAGCTTGCTGGGGCAGCGCGAGGCCCACCACGGACATCGCCAAGGCGCCAGCGAACAGGCCTTCGAGGTATAGCTCCAGGTTGCGTAAAGTTCCACGTACCGCTGATCGTGAGGATGATGGTCAGCACAGGGATGCCAGGTAGCGGCTGCCGCGAACCCGACTTTGTGTCCTCCCCGCAGCCTATCCATCGAGCCACGTAGCGCAATGGACAGACGGCCTGGTACCCGGCCCGCCGCCGCGTGCCAGTTCAACATTGCGAGAATGCCGAATGACGTGCCACTACGGCGCTGATGACGGCCGCGTCGTTTGGCCGTGAGCTTGGGCTACTACCAGTGATCCGTGCGAGAACCGGCCGGATCAGGCGATGCCCGAGGAAGTGCAGCACTGTATCTGCGATCACCGCGGCTGTGCGGATCCGCCAGCATCCGGTGACGGCACGCGGTGCCCCAACGGCTGGAAACAAATCGGTAACGCGGTTGGTAACCCGTTACCGCGAGGCTCACCCCGGGATCGCGATTGCTTGCACACCCGAGGGAGAGCCGATGATGCGTGCGACCACCGTGGAAGGAAGACGGTTCGGCCCGACGGTGCGACTTCAACGGGGTCTGGCACGGCTGGCACCGCAGCCCGTGAACCGGGTATCGGTGTCGCGCCTGGCGTCTGCACTGACGCCACGCTCCAAGCGTCAGACGAGCCGAGCCGCTCAACGACGCCGGCGCTCGGTGTTGTCGACGCAGCGACGGCGGGCTGAGTAGCGTCCGTCCGCGGCCGCCAGCCAGCGAGGCCACCACCAACCAGTTGCCCGCCAGGCGGTCACCATCGTGGTCGACTTTCGTGCACGTCATTGAGTACCTGTGGCAGGCCGCCTGGTGCTTCCACACCGAAGCCGATCCCATCGCGCGAAGGGGAAGGGAGGGCGTAGCGGGTCATGACTACGGCAATCGGCGTCGGACGGCCGCCGGGTAAGGGTGGCGTGCGGCTGGAGTTTCGCCTGCTGGGCCCGCTGGAAGTGGTCGGTGACGCGGGGCTGGTCCAGACAGTTGGCACCAGGCTGCCGGCCGTGCTGGCCACCCTGCTGTTGCACGCCAACCGGACGGTGACGGTGGGTCGCCTGGCTCATGGTGTTTGGCAGAACCCTGCCAGCGGGGCGAACTCGAACATCCGCACGTACGTGGCCCAGCTCCGGGCGGCGTTCGCCGCCGCCGGGCAGCCTCCCGCGCGCCTGCTCACCGAGACTGGTGGATACCGGCTGGCGGTCGCCGACGGCGAGCTTGACGTGGCGTCGTTCGAAGCATTGGCCCAGGCGGGCGAGCACGCGCTTCGGCGCGGCGATCCGGGCGCGGCACAGGACCTGCTGCAGCGGGCCAAGGACCTCTGGCGAGGCGAGGCGCTCGCGGGGCTGACGGCTGGCCGGTTCCTGCAAGCCGAGGCCGCCCGGCTGGACTGGCTCAGGCTGAGCGTCATGGCGATGTGGGCCGACGCCGCGCTGGCCGCTGGCCGCCACGAGGCGGCGGTGGCCGAGCTGACGCGGCTGGTGTCCGTGCAGCCGCTGTGCGAGCAAACCTGGGCGAAGCTGATGCTGGCGCTGTACCGCTGTGGCCGACGCGCTGAGGCGTTGGCGGCCTACCAGCGGGCCTACCGGCTGCTGGATCAGCAGCTCGGCCTCGTACCGGGACGGCCACTGCAACAACTACAGCGCCAGGTCCTGGCCGCCGACCCGGTCCTCGACCCCTGAACCTTCGGCCTCGGGCCGACGCTGCCGCGCGCCATCGGCCACGCCGGGCGTGCGACCGGGGCCGTGCGGCTGGACACACGGCGACCTTCAACACCTTCATTGCGCAAGTCATCTGTCGGAATTGCCGTTGTCGGTTCGGGTCAGCTCACGCGCTTGGCGAGCCTCCTGGCGGCGCGAGCGGTGCTGTGGCTGACAACTCCGCGATCATCCGGGTTCTTGCTGACGCGTACGGCTTGGCCGGGGTCCGACTTGAGCGTGTTCTCGGCGGCGTGGCCGGTTCGAGAATCGAGAATCAAGGTGCGCCGCGGCCTGCACAGGGGCCAGACTCGCACTATGGGGTCTCTGTGAGGGTTTACGCGTTCGAGGGTGCGAGCGTTGTGTATGCCTGCGGATCGTTGACCTACGCCGAGGGCTACTTCGAGGCGATTGACGTCGAGGACGACGAGTATGTCTTCTTCGGCGCTGACGGCACCGTCATTAGCCCGTCGGTCCGGGATGGGCGGGTGGTCCTGACGCCGACGGATGAGAAGCGGCCCGGAGAATTGCGGATGCGGCTACGCGCCTACCTTGAGCACCCGCGCGTGGCGATGGACCCAGCGCTCGCTGATGAGCCGGTCGCGTTGGCGGACCTGTTGATGGAAAAGGAGCGAGCATCGTCGTGGCCTCGATGGCCGGCGTGGCTGCGGATCCGTCGATCCCGCTGATCTGCCGTTGTTGCGATCATTTAGGTGCACGGATCTGCCGCGCTCCGATCGTCACGGATAGTGATGAGTCGGTGCGGACGCAGGCCATGGCTTGGCCGGTCTGAGCTCGCCCTGTGCTCAGTGCCCCGTGGGCGGGATGTTCGAGGAGTGGCCCTTTTGCTCGTCGCGCTTCAAGCGTTTCGCCGTCTGCTTCTCCTTGATCGTCTTGCCCTTTTTCTTGACGTTCGCCTTGGTCGTCGAGTCCTTGGACATGATCGAACCTCCCTGAAACGGGTCGGTGGACGTGCAGCGTCGTGCTCGCCTGATCGCGGCCTGCGGGCGATTGAAAGATGTCCGCATGACAGTCGCGGAATTCGTACGACATGCTGACCTTACGCCCCTTCCGGCTCCCACGATGATCAAGAGGTGCTGCTGAGGCGGCGCCGGAGTCCGAGGACTTCACGGACTTGTCCGACCCCGGTGGCCACCTGCGATCCGGACGACGTTGTGTCGGGCGTGGTCTTCGGGCAGGGCGATTGCGTAGTTAGGCGGCAGCCTCTTAGCTGGATTTTTGCGGGGTGAGTGGCCTGTGTGGAGGCGAAGGTAGCGGGTGAGATCACATCGGTGATCATGAAGTTCTCTACGCCGCACGAAGCCCCGAGGACCTCACCCGCCGATGGCATAATCTCTCATCACCGCACTGACCGTCACGACACCCCACGCCGCCACCCCACCGACCCAGATCACTGATGGTGAGCGCAACGGCCTGCTGGCCGTGCTGTCGAAGATCCCGGATCCGCGTGACCCGCGCGGGA
Organism: Actinoplanes sp. NPDC051513; assembly: GCF_044454685.1. Classification (NCBI taxonomy): domain Bacteria; kingdom Bacillati; phylum Actinomycetota; class Actinomycetes; order Micromonosporales; family Micromonosporaceae; genus Actinoplanes; species Actinoplanes sp. NPDC051513. The sequence goes on along the minus strand of NZ_JBITDW010000041.1, from coordinate 9,950 downwards.
TCCGCTTTCCGCTGTCCGCGGTGCTGGCCGTCGCGGTCTGCGCGGTCATGGCTGGAGCCTCATCGTTCGCGGCGATCACCGACGGGCTGCACGACCTCGACGAACACGCCCGTGCCCGCCTCGGTTTCGCCGACAGGGTGCCCGCCGGCACGACGATGTGGCGGCTGTTGATCCGGCTCGATGCGGGACTGCTGGCCACCGTCCTTGCCGGCTGGCTGCACGCCCGGACCGGAGCTTCTCTACTCGCGTCTTGACGTTGTCGCGGATTGGTCGAACTTCGCCGATTACTTTGCCGGCTCTCCATCTCGTTCCGGCCCCGGGGCGCGGAGTGTCATGGCAGTTGAAGCCAGGATCTCGATCAGCGCGGTCGTGGCGGGTGGGTCGGGCGGGTCGCCGTACGTGGCGGCGTAGATCTGGCGGGGGTTCTCGGTGAGTTGTGTGGCGTGGACGCCGGACGCTCGGTGCGCATGCAACGCGAGCCCGTTGACTATCGCAACGCCCATTCCGGCGGCTACCACTGCCTGGGCGATGACCGTGTCGTCGCAGGAGTAGGCGACGCGTGGTGAGAAGCCGGCGCGTGCGCAGGCCGTGAATGTGGCGGCTCGACAGCGTTCGCAGCCGCCGACCCAGGCAGAGTCACGGTGGTCTTCGAGACGCTGATGGGGTTGGTCACTGATGAGGTAGAGGGAATCGTCCAGGAGATGGGTGAGTCGGAATCCTTCCTCCTCGTCGGGAGGAGTCTCCGCGTTGCGGAAGATCAAGGCGATGTCGACGTGTCCGGAACGCAGCATCGTCAGGCCCTCGGCCGGGTGGGCATCGACGAGGTTCAACTCGATTCCCGGGTGCGACCGGGACAGCTCAGCGGCTGCCTTCGGTACGAGGGTGCTGAGGACCGTTTGGAAACCGGCGAGTCGTACCCGTCCGGCATGAAGGCCCACCCGGGCGGCCAGCTCGACGGATGCGGCGTTCAGTCGCCCCAGGATCTCCGTGGCCCGCTGCGCCAGGAGTTCCCCTTCCGGGGTGAGTCGGATCCCGCGGCCCACTCGTTGGACGAGCTTGGCTCCGGTGTCGGCTTCCAGCCGCCCGAGGTGGTGACTAACGGATGGCTGTGAGTAGTGCAACTCCTTCGCGGCTTCGGTCACCGATTCGTGGCGGGCGACCGCCTCCAGGACCTTGAGGTGGGTCAGGTTCAGCATAGATTAACTTTATCTATGAAATCTGGGCGGACTTGGCATTGGACGTCATGACATTGGGCAGCCATCATCGGATCATGCCGAGCTGATCAGACGAGGCTCAACACAAGAAGTCGAACGAGGACACGGCGCCCGGACGGCCTCGACCGCTGCCGACGGCAAGTACTCGAGCTCTTCTCGCCCGTGAACGGCACGCCGCGTCCCTGTGTCGAGATCGACGGGGTCGCCCACCGCGCCTGCCGCGCCCCTCGGCAACGGCACCTGCCGGTATGACGTCATGGCGGGTCCAACCATCCACCGAGTATCGAAGGAGCATCAGCCATGTCACTCACCCGCGTCCAGAGCTTCTCCATCTCACTCGACGGCTTCGGCACCGGTGAAGGTCAGACCCACGACGAACCGTTCGGTCACGCCGGGGATCGGCTGCACGAGTGGATGTTCGCCACCAGGTGGTGGCGTGGGCTCGACGAGCCAGGCGGTAACGGTGGCGTTGACGACATCTTCGTCCGGCAGTTCGATTCGGGGATCGGTGCCGAGATCATGGGTGCCCGGAAGTTCGGCTACCCCGGATGGCACGAGGACCCGCACTGGAAGGGCGCGTGGGGTCCCAACCCGCCGTTCCACACCCCGGTCTTCGTCCTCACCCATCACGTGCGACCGTCGATCGAGATGGAGGGCGGCACGACCTTCCACTTCATCGACGCCTCGCCCGCCGAGGCGATCGAGACAGCCCGCAAGGCTGCGGGCGGCCAGGACGTACGCATCGGCGGAGGCCCCACCGTCATCCGCGACTTCCTTGCCGCCCGGCTCATCGACCACCTGCACATCGTGGTGGTCCCGATCCTGCTCGGGCGGGGCGTACGCCTCTGGGACGGCCTCGAGAGCGTGGAGAAGGACTACCAGGTCGAGGCCACCTCCTCGCCCAGCGGCGTCACCCATGTGACATTCACCCGCACGGTGGTCTGAACCGCCTGGCAGATCGTGGAGCCGCGGGACTGATCGAGTCCGTGCTGATCCACGCCGCGCCGGGCAGGACGAGCTGTCCTGCCCGGCGGTCGCCAGGCCCCACACCCGTCCGGACGGCGTTCTGGCCGCCAAAGGCCCACTCCTCGTGCGCCAACCGGCCTGCCTGGCCGGGCACAGGAGCCGCGCGACCATCCCGGCCCAACCGACCATCCGCGCGCCACAAGGCTTGGGGCTGCCGCGGCTGGCGTACTCACGCAACAGACCGTGGCCGCCGAAGCGCGACGGCCGGCGCGAGCGGAGCGAGCGCCAAATCACGGCCGAGATGGAGGGAGACACGCGGATGACCGCAATGCTGGAGTTCGATGTCGAGGCGGCCCGCCAAGTCGAGGCGGTCTATTTGACCGCCGACGTCGTCCAGCAGCGCCGGGAGGTGGTGCGGCTGCTCGCGTTGGCCGCAGGCGAGGCGGTACTGGACATCGGCAGCGGCCCGGGCCTGCTGGCCACCGACCTTGCCCGGGCGGTCGGCTCGACCGGGCGGGTCTGCGGCATCGACGTTAGCGACAGCATGCTCGCCCTCGCCCGAGGCCGTGCGGTGCTGGCCGGCAGCGCCCCGGTCGAGTACCGCCACGGTGGCGTGGACGCGGTGCCGTACCCGGACGGTTCCTTCGACGCGGCGGTCTCCACGCAGGTGCTGGAGTACGTCGCGGACATTCGGGCGGCGCTGGCAGAGGCGTTGCGGGTGCTCCGACCCGGCGGGCGGATGCTGGTCCTGGACACCGACTGGAGCTCGATCGTGTGGCACAGCACCGACCCCGAACGGATGCGCCGGATCCTGCTGACCTGGGAACAGCACCTGGCGGATCCGTTCCTGCCCCGTACGCTCGGCCGGCAGCTGCGCCGAGCCGGGTTCGACGTCGCGCCTCCACAGGTGTTGACGTTACTCAACGTCGGCTACGAGGCCGCCACCTACAGCGGCCAGCTGATCCCGATTGTCGCGCGGTTCGTGACCGGCCGTGACGGGTGGACCGCCGCGGACGTCGACGGCTGGGTCGAGGACCTTCAAACGCTCGGCCCCGACTCCTTCTTCAGCCTCAACCGCTACGTGTTCTGCGCCACCAAGCCGCAATAGCGCGGCGAACAAACCCGTCCGGGAACCTGCCGTCGGTTTCCAGGACCGGCAAGGGTTGTGGCCCCGGCGCGGGCTCGGGTTCAGGACAGAGCGGTTCTACGTCAGCGCGAACTTGGCCTCAACACGTAGTTGTCGACGTAGCGGGGTGGTTCTCAGGGCTGGGGAAGGGAGTGGGAGACGCGTAGCCTGCTCCCTCTGGCAATTGCGTTTGGCGCTGCCGCGTAACCTCGCCGTCGCCGCGGGTGCCGTCGTGTGCGGCCTCGAACGCCATGATCCGTACGGCCAATGTCCGGTCCGCTGCCTCGCGTGCGGCCGGTGGGCGGTGTTGAGCGGTGTGAGTTCCAGCGATCCCCTGAGCTCTTCCCGGGACTGGCTGTCGCGGGCGTCGCCGCGGGCCAGCCGAGCGGCGAATGGGGGGCCAGAGACAGGATCGCCTCCTGCCGCAGGGTATACCGCTGCGGGTCGGTCATCAGCAGCTGGCCATCGCCTCGACGACAGCAGCCGCTGCGGCGGCGCTCGGGGTTAAGGAGCGCTTGCGGTGCTTGCTATACCCGCCCTGCCCAGGCGGCCGCCTCAGGGACCGATCGGACAGCCGTCGCGGTCGGCGCCGGGTTGCTGCTGGCGCCGCCGCGAGACGTTGGTGCTGACCTCCGCCGCGGTAAGGCGAAACGTGAGGCAGGCACGGAGGCCACTCCGAGAGACCGCCGATGTGCACGGCTTGCCGACCGCTGAGGTGCTTGCGCCCTGCGCCTCCCGGGTAGGTGTTTCTGATGGGAGCAGCTGGCTGGACGATCTCAATCATCGCGATCCTGATCATATTCGGGATCGCCGTTGAGCGTCCAGAGCCGGTTGACCTCGGCGGGGCTGACTGTCGCGCGGGGTGCGTATCCGCCGGCTCCCGCGTTGTTGATGAGCAGGTCGATGTCGTTCTGGCCGGCGCGGGTGATGGCGCGGTTCAGGCCGGCCTCGTCGGCGAGGTCGGCGACGAGGACTTCGACTGAGGCCCCCCGGCCCCGGAGCCGGGACCCGGCGTTCTCGAGGCGATCCTGCCGCCGGGCGACGAGCAGGAGGTCGTGACCAGCCTTGGCCAGCAGATCGGCCAGCGCTTCGCCGATGCCGCTGCCGGCGCCGGTGATGAGGGTGACGGGGCGGTGCGGCATGCGGATCTCCTGGGCTGTCGTCGGTGCGGTGGGACGGGTCAGGCGAGGTTGTCGCCGATGAAGCGGGCGGCTCGGTCGAGGGCTGTGTTTCCCTCGTCGAGGACGGCGGCGAAGGCCTGGAACACGTGCGGTACCCCGGCGGTGATGTCGAGGATCACGGCAACGCCGTCGGCTGCGGCCTTTACCGCGAGGCTTGTGGCGTCATCGAGGAGCACCTCGTGGGATCCGGCTTGGATGAGCAGCGGCGGAAGCCCGCTGAGGTCGGCGAAGATGGGGCTCACCAGCGGGTTGGTCGGGGCGGTGCCGGTTGCGTCGAGGTAGTCGCGGACCCGTGTACGGATCGACTGGGCACTGACGCTCGGGTCGAGTTCGGCCTTGGTGGCGTAACTGTCGCCGCTCACGGTCAGGTCAGTCATGGGGGAGAACAGCACTGCGGCCGCCGGCATGGTCAGGCCCCGGAGCCGGCCCGTGATCAGAAGCTCGATGGCGAGGTTGCCGCCGGCCGACTCCCCCGAGACGACGACATGCTCGGCGTCGCCGGCCTGCTCGACCAGGGCCCGGTAGGCGGCGGTGACGTCCTGCAGAGCAGCCGGATAGGGATGTTCCGGGGCAAGGCGGTAGTCGACCGAGACCGCGCGCATCCCCGTCTTGCGCGCCAGGTTGGCCGCCAAGCCGACCGAGCCTCGCGCGGAGCCGACAGCAAAACCGCCACCATGGGTGTGGAAGATCGTGCCGCGAGGCTCGACACCGTCGATGTCGATGTCGATGACGGGTACGCCGCCGAGTTGGCCCGGGGTCATCCGGACGTCCTCAGGAAGGGGCTGCACGGTCAGCATCTTCTCGAGGAGGGGACGGTGGACGGCGACGTCCCCGCCGAGGTCGAACGGGGCGTTGCGGAGAATCTGGTGGACCATGTCGCGTTGCTGGGCGGTCATGTGGGTTCCTGTCGTTGCGCGGATCGGTTGCGGCATGCCGTACCCGACTAGATTAGCCCTAATCTAGTTAGTGTCAAGCTACTTGTAGCTAAGGTAAGTTAGGGTGTGATCCGATACGGCGGGAGACGACATGACTGATCTGCGGCAGGTCTTCGACGATCTGGTCAGGTTCGAGACCATGCTCTGGACCGCGGTCGACGCGCGCCTGCAGGAGACCAGCGGCATTACCCTGGCCAGCTTGAACATGCTGTTGATCATCGACGCGACACCCAACTGCCGGGTCTTCGACATCGCGCGGGCGCTGGCGATCACGGTCGGGGGCACCAGCCAGGCCGTGGATCGCCTCGAGAAGGCCGGTTGGTGCGTTCGCCGAGCGCACCCCACCGACCGCCGCTCATCGATCGTGGAATTGACCCACCCGGGCAGGGCGCTCCTGGCCCGCGCCGCCCCGGTGTTCGACGAGGAACTGGACCGCTTGCTGAGCGCGCCGCTCTCCGGTGCCGACCTCGGACATTTGGCCGACAGCCTCCGTGCGCTGCGCCGATCAGCGGTAGCCGCCCCCGACACAGCCACCAGGGCCACGTCGCCGAGGCAGTACTGAAAAGATCCGCTGGCCCAACCCGCCAACGCCGAGGGCTGCTACGCAGCCGAACAGCACTCCCGAGCCGCCAACGTGAACGGCCCGGGAATGAACCAATCCGTTCCGAACTCGGCTCCGTTCGCGCCGTCCCAGCGTAGGGCGCCGCGTGCAGCGCCACGTCGCGGGGTTCCGCCACCGGCAACCACGACCCGAGCGACCCGGTCCCGATCGGGGTGGCAACGGGCGGTCACGCGGGGGTGATGAAGCCGGTCTCGTAGGCAGTGATCACCGCCTGGGTCCGGTCCCGCGCGTGCAGCTTGGTGAGCACGTTGCCGACATGGGTCTTGACTGTCTCGTTGCCCAGGTACAGTTGGGCGCCGATCTCGGCGTTGGACAGTCCCGCGGCGATGAGGCGCAGGACGGTGGTCTCCCGGTCGGTCAGCCGTGCCGAGCGCAGCGCGTCGCGGGCCGGCGGGCGCCCGAACCGGCGGACTAGGTCCCGGATCGCCGTCGGGTACAGCAGAGTGGTGCCCTGGGCGATGAGCCGGATCGCGTGCAGGATCTCGGCCGGCCGGGCGCGCTTGAGTAGGAAGCCGCTGGCGCCCTCGCGTAGGGCCGCGTAGACGTACTCGTCGTTCTCGAAGGTCGTGACGATCAGGATCCTGGGCGGGTCCGGCATCGTGGCTAGGATTTCGGCGGTCGCTTCGATCCCGGTGCGCTCCGGCATCCGTACGTCCATCAGCACCACGTCGGGCCGCAGTTGCCGGGCCTGGGCGACTGCCTGCGCGCCGGTGCCCGCCTCGCCGACCACGCTCAGGTCGGGCTCGGCCTGGATGAGCGCCCGCAAACCGGCGCGGACGAGGTGCTCGTCGTCGGCGAGCAGCACGGTGACGCTCATCGGGCCGGGTGCAGCGGCAGCCGCACCCGGACCCGCCAATGCCCGCCCTCCGCGGCGGCGGTCATCTCGCCGCGGAGCAGTTGTACCCGTTCCCGCATGCCGGGCAGGCCTTGGCCGCCGCCGTGCCGGGCGAACCGGCGCCGGGGGACCAGCGGATTGACGACGTCGAGTTCCACCTGGTCGGCGGTGGCGGCCAGGCGTACGGTGATCTGGGTACGCCCGGCGTGGGCGACCACATTGGTCAGGCTCTCCTGCAGGATCCGGAACATCTCCCGCGAGACGGTACCGGGCACGACCAGGATCGGGCCGCTGACCGTGGCGTCGATCCCGATGCCCAGCGTCCGGTTGGCCGCCAGCAATTGGTCGAGGTCGGCCAGCGTCGGCGCGGCCGCCGCCGGCGAGCCCTCGCGCAGCAGCCCGATCACGTGGTCCAGCTCGGCCATCGCGACCCGGCCGGTCTCTTCGATCGCGGCCAGCGCCTGCCGGGCGAAGGCCGGGTCCTGGTCGAACAGCACGTGTGCCGTGCCCGCCTGCAGTGTGGTGATGGTGAGCGCGTGGCCGATCGAGTCGTGCAGTTCGCGCGCCATGCGGTTGCGGGCGGCCAGGGCCCGCGTCCTCCGTTCCAGGTCGGCGACTTTCTCGGCCGGCGAGGGCCCGAGCAGCACTGGCGCAGTCCGGCTCAGCACCGCGCCGCAGCCCGCGACCAAGCCGGCGATCGGCACCGCCGCGAGCAGTGCGCCGACCGCGACGAGCACCCCGGGCCGGCCCGCCCGTGACTGCCAGTCCGGCAGGCTGACCATCCCGTCGGCGAAGGGCGCTGCCAGGCAGGTGGCCAGTACGAAGGGCGCCGCGCCGGTCAACACCGTGGCGATCCCGCCGAGCAGTAGGTGCAGCCAATACCAGACGCTCGCCCGCCACTGCGTACCTTCTGTCGAGAGAGGACCGGTCGTGTCGCCGAGCAGCGCTGTGGCTATCGCGATCTCCATCCGGCGGGTCATCGGCAGCAGGCTGACGAGCACCGCGAGCGCCACGGCCACGCCCGCGATGGCGACGCGGCCGCTCAGCCCAAGGATCGGCCCGTGGAAGAGCGCCGTCCAGATCAAGAACATCAACGGGTACGGCGCGAGCAGCGCCCCGCCGGCCAGCAGGCACGCCCACCGTCGCAGGAGGATTCGCACGAGCCTCATTCTGCCCGGACCCAGTCGGCATCGGCATCCCGACCGGGAGGGGGTGGCGTTTCCCGCAAATGGGGGAGACGCTCCCTCTGGCTCGTGATCCGCCGGGCCGCGGAACCGGCCAGGCTCGACACCCATGAGACGACGAATCCTCTGGGCCTTGCCCGCGGCGCTGGCGGTCCTGTTGCCGGCCGCCGTGGCCGTGGCGTACGCGGACACCCAGCCGGCACCGGCGGTCACCTGGGTGACCTGCGCGACCGACAGCGCCATCCCGGTGGCCGGGCGGCGCTGCGGCCAGGTGCGGGTACCCCTCGACTGGGCGGCCCCGGCCGGCGCCGCCATCACCCTGTCGCTGCACGTCGACCCGGCAACCGACCCCGTGGGGCGGGTCGGCGCGCTCTTCATCAATCCCGGCGGCCCGGGCGGCAGCGCGACCCAACTGGTCGACCGCGCGGTCCAGCTCTTCCCGGCCGAGCTGCGGCGGCGCTTCGACATCATCGGGCTCGACCCGCGCGGGGTAGGGGAGAGCACGCCGCTGTCCTGCGACCCGGCGCTGCAGCCGACCGCCGACGACCTCGACCCGCACGGCCCGGCCGCGTTCACCGCGTTGGTCGCCCGCAACCGGGCTTTCGCCGACAGTTGCCGGCAGCGCTCGGGGGCGCTGCTGTCGCATCTGGATACCGTGAGCGTCGCCCGTGACCTGGAGGCGGTCCGGCAGGCGATCGGCGAGCCGTCGCTGAACTGGCTCGGCTTCTCCTACGGCACCGCGATCGGCAACACCTACGCCACGCTGTTCCCGCGGCACATCCGCGCGCTGGCCGGCGACGGGGTGCTGGAGCACAGCCTGTCCAGCCGGCAGATGCTACTGGACGAGGCCCGCACCGCGGAGGACGGCTTCGACCGGTTCGTCGACTGGTGCGCCGGCTCGGTCGCGTGCGCACTGCACGGCCGGGACGCGGGTCGGGCATACGACGCCCTGGTCGCGCGGGCCACGGCCACGCCGATCGCCGCGCCCAAGGCCGGCAAGCCGGTCACCGGGACACAGATCCGTCTCGGCACCCAGGCGCTGCTGCTCACCCCGGCGCAGAGCTGGCCCGCGCTCGCCCAGGCGATCGTGGCCGCGGAGAACGGCGACGCCGACACGTTCGCGTCGACCTCGGTCATCGACCCGGTCCAGCAGGCAGTCGAGTGTCTGGACTTCAGGACCACTGCGACGAGTTACGCCGCGGTACGCGAGGCGCGGGCCGCCGCCGTACGGGTGTCGCCGCACCTCGGCGGCCTGGTGCAGTCCTGGACCGGTCTGACCGGGTGCGCCGGCTGGCCGATCACGCCGACCAACCCGCAGCACCCACTGCGCGTCCGCGGGAACCCGCCGATCCTTTTCGTCAACTCGCGGCACGACCCGGCGACCAGCTACGTCTGGGCCACCCATGTCGCGTCGGTGGTGCCGCGCAGCGCCCTGCTCACCTACACCGGCGACGGCCACACCTCGTACCTGACCTCCACCTGCGTGTCGGACACCGTCAACCGGTACCTGTTCACCACGAAGCTGCCCGCCCCGGGCAGCCGTACCTGTCCGGCCGTCTGACTCGTCCGGGCCGTTAGTCGGCCGCGGGTCAGCTGCCCCATCATCTGCCGCGGCCGGCCACGCTCGGCGACCAGCTGCAACCGCCGGCCTCGACGCCTTCCACACCCGAAACACGACCGAGCCGGCGGCGTCCGGCGACAGCTGGTTGAGGAGGCAGCGCTCGTGTCTCTGTTGGCGCTGCTGTTGTCGGTTGAGCTGTTCAACCGTGCTTTGAAACGGCGTTGTCTCCCTGCTGCCACATTTCATAGTTGCCGCATTCTGCGGTGATCTCGGCTGTTGCCTGAGCCGCGGTGAGGAAGTCGTCGACCACCGGTGAGGTGCGTGAT
>NZ_JBITDW010000040.1:0-56586 GCF_044454685.1 Actinoplanes sp. NPDC051513 | reverse complement strand
ACACCATGATCAACTTAAGCTACGCGGCATTGGGGGCTTGTCGAGCGGCACGCCCGTAAGCTGCGCCGCCTGCACGGCGGTGACGACGGTTCACCTTTGACGGCGGCCGAGCGTCGGCTCTTCTCTGGCCGCGCGGGCACACCCACGCGCCCAGTGGCACCGGTGACGCCGCCCGCCCGCACCAACCAGGACCTCGGCTCACCAGCGCAGCGGGTGGTGCGCCCGGTGGGAAATCAGATCGCGCAGCCCACCGCGGCGGCGCCTGGCAAACCCGCCGCGGCCGAGCAGGTCACGCTGCCTGCGCCAACCGCGCCAACCGCGCCAACCGCGCCAACCGTGCCAACCGTGGCCGAGCAGGCCACGCAGCCGGCGCCAACCGCGCCCACCGTGGCCGAGCAGGCCACCCAGCCCGCGTCAACCGCGCCCACCGTGGCCGAGCAGGCCACCCAGCCCGCGCCCGCCGTGCCAGCCGCGGCCGAGCAGGCGGCCTGCGCCGACCAGGGCCGAACCTCTCGGCGCAGGGGCGGGTCACCGCTCGACCGCGCCGGGTCGTTGCGGACAACCGGCACCGCGGCTCGGCCTCGCCCCGTACGCCGACCAAGACCGCACACCATTCGACTCGCGGCGCCTGCCGCATTCCGCCGCTGTGCAAGCCCATTCCGTCAGCGATGTTTTGGCGCCATTCTTCCGCAGCGGCAAACGCCATTCCAGAGCTCTCCCACCGGCGACGGCAAATATCGATCACATCGGTGTGGGGCCGGCCCGGCGAAATCGGCGTCGACCGCAGCGGAGACTTGCGCAGCCCGCCGCGCCCGGTATATCGCGCCCGGCACGCCGCACGCCCCACCCGGTATACCGCACGCCCCACCCCGCATACCGTGCCGCAGTCGGCGCACCGCGCCGCCGCAGCTCGCTGTGGCGAGACCGGGCGCCTGCCGCGGCCCGGGGCGTCGGTGGGTGCGGCCCGCCGCGCCGATCGCCGGCATCCCACGACGCTGCGATCACGCCCCGCCGGCGAGACCCGCTCCCACACACGCCGGCGAGACCCGCTCCCACACACGCCGGCGACGCGCCCCGGCCACCGGAGGAGCCGCTCACGGTACGCAAAGCTCAGCCCGCCGCCGCCAGGCATATCCGGCCATCTGGATCAATCACTCTTCACGAGACAGAACTCGACCTGACGCTCCAGTCGAAGGTGCCCTGGCAGACCAGGGCGCCGTGCTCATCGCGTACGTCGGCGGTGGTCTTGATTTTGATCTTGTCGGTGGCCTGGGCGGCCAGGGCCGCTAGCTGATCGCGCGCGTGCGTGCCGAGGGAGCAGGTCGCGGTCAGCCGGCCCCGCGCGGGCGCCAGGAAGCGAAGGGTGGCGGCCGAGCCGAGCGGGATGATGTCGGGGTGGACGGCGATGATGGCGGCCAGTCCGGCGGCGTCGATCAGGGTGATCAGGCCGCTGGAGTGCAGGGAGCCGATCACGTTCGACAGTGACGGCGGCGCGTCCATCGCCACGACGCCGACGCCGTCGCATGCGAAGATCACCGACAGGCCCGTCGTCTCGTGCGCGGGGACCGGGGTGAGCAGGTCACGCGCCACGGCCGTCGCATCCATCCCGTCAGTCTCGGCAGCCACGGTGACCGTCAGGCGTCCGGGGGATGGCCGCGAGAAATCCTTTCCGATCTCGGTCCGCTGCCGATAGGGCGGATGAGACCTGTGGAAGGAGAGCCGGTGCCCGCGAGCCGCCAGCGCGATGACGGCTTCACTGTGGTCGAGGTGCTCGTGTCGATCACGATCATGTCGATGGTGATGCTGGCGCTCAGCTCCTCGTTCATCGTTACGGTGCGCTTCACCCGGCAGCAAGGCGACAAGCAGACCGCGATGCAGGCCGCCGACGACGCGATGGAGCGGGCGCGGGCCATCCAGGTCAGCTCGCTGATCAGCGGGCGGGACCAGCAGGGCACCAACGACCAGCTGCAAGCGGCCGCCGCCGGCGTGCCGAACATCAGCAGCGTGCTCAACGGGCAGACGGCCGACAACGTCACCGTGCCGTACGACACGACCGCGAACGTGGGCGACGGCGCCAACGCGGCCGTGCCCACCGTCGCCAGGACGCTCTCGATCGGCGGAGCAGCGTACCGGCAGTACTGGTTCATCGAGCTCTGCTACCGCGACACGTCCGACCCACAGGTGCAGTGCAAGGCGGGCACCTCCGGCAGCGCGGTGATGTTCTACCGGGTGATCGTGGCGGTCACCTGGACCGACCGGTTGTGCGCGAACCAGCTCTGCTCGTACATCACCACCTCGTTGATCGGGAAGAACACCGTCGAGCCGGTCTTCGACAACAGCGGCGACGTGCCGGCCGCGCCGAAGATCACCACGGACGTGAGCACGGCCCGGACGGGCGACGTCTACCTGCCGGTCTCCGTACAGATGGCGGCGACCGGCGGCGGTGGCGCCCTGACCTGGACGGCGAGCGGCCTGCCCGACGGCCTTTTGATCAACGCGAGCACCGGCGTGATCAGCGGGATCCCGACCACCAACAAGTCGTACACCGCGGTCAAGGTGACCGTCACCGACGACTACAAGCAGTACCACTTCGTGACATTCACGTGGACGATCTACAAGCAGCTGACGTTCGGCAACCCGGGCACGCTCTCGTCGACAGGCGGGGTGGCGTACTCGAAGACGTTCACCGCGAGCAACGGGCTCACGCCGTACACGTGGGCCGCGACCGGCCTGCCGGGCGGCCTGACGATGGACCCGTCAAGCGGAACGGTCTCCGGCACGCCGACGACCGTCGGTAGCCAGCAGGCCGCCATCACGGTCACCGACAAGAACGGGCAGACCGCGGCGCAGACATTCACCTGGAACGTGCCGGCGCTGTCGGTCACCACGAGCTCGGTGACCTCGACCCTGAACACCGCGGCCAACTACCAGCTGGTCGCGGCGGGCGGCATCCAGCCGTACGTGAGATGGGCGCTCGCGTCCGGCCTGCTGCCGCCGGGGCTGTCGCTGAACACCGCCACCGGCGTGGTCAGCGGGACGCCCATCACCAAGGGCACCTACACGCCGACGTTCGTCGTCACCGACACGAGTGGCGCCACGGCGAGCCGTGCGGTCACCTGGAAGGTGCCGTGATGCTGGCTCTGCGCGACGGTGAGGACCCCCGCGGGGACGAGGGCGTCACGCTGATCGAGGTCATGGTCGCCATGGTCCTGATGGCGTTCGCGATGGCGATCTTCACCGGCGGCATCGTCGAGATCCACCGGTGGGTCGACAAGACGGACGCCTCCTTCGAGGCGCAGGGACAGATGAACGCGACCTACGCCCGCCTGGACAAGGAGGTCCGGTACGCCCGCAGCGTCAGCGACCCGGCCCAGGTCAACGGCGACTGGTACGTCGAGTACCTGGTCAGCCTCGACTCCGTGGACACCTGCGTCGAGCTGCGCCTGAGCGCTTCGGCACAGGAGCTCCAGCGTCGCGAGTGGGCGCAGAACGTGACCCCCGTGGCCCCCACGTCCTGGCAGACGCTGGCGACCGGGGTCAGCGGCAGCACACCGTTCACCACCGTCGCCGCGGACAAGAACTCGCCGACCGGATTCCGGTTCCAGCGGCTCCAGCTGAACGTTGGCTCGACCGTCGGCGTGGGGAGCAACGCGAGCACCCGGCAGACCAACGTGACGTTCACGGCGCTGAACGCCACCCAGACCCTGAACTCGTCCACATGCATCGCGGGCCGGAGCGTGTCGTCATGATCAAGCCGATGGACGATCGCGGCTCGCTGCCGATGGCGATGCTGGTGGTGCTGGTGGGCATCACCCTCAGCGGGCTGCTGGCCAACCTGGTACTGGCGTCGGTGCGTACGTCGAGCTTCTCGTCGCGGCGGGTCATGGCGCTGCACGCCGCACAGGCCGGCCTGGATGTCGGTCTCGCGCAGGTACGCGCCGCGTGGACCGAGCGCAAGGACGGCGACGAGGTCGGCCTGACCAGCATGCTGCCGTGCGACGCGCTCTCCGGAAAGGTCGACCCGGAGACGGACCAGTCGTACACCGTGACGCCCGCCTACTACCAGACCGACCCGCAGGAGATGAGCGGTACCGAGCTGGCCGACAAGTCCCTGGTCTGCCTGGCCGGCAAAGGGACGTTCCTGCGCGCGAACCAGACGAAGGCGGCGACCCCGGCCTTCGCGCTGTTCACCGCGAACGGCTGCGCGGGTCGGCTGGTGACCGGCAAGAACTGCCTGGACAGCATGAACGCGGCCGACCGGTCCGCCGATCTGTCGTACCGGACCCTCGCCGGCACGTACATCGTGCACACCACGAACGCGAACATCTCCGGTGGGCTGATCCACGTCTACCGCGGCACCAACAGCGCGCTGAACGACCTGTGCATCGACGCGGGCGCCAGCGACCCGGCCGAGGGCGCCCTGGTGACCGTGCAACTGTGCAGCGCGGGTAAGGCCACGCAGACCTGGGCGTACACCGACACGCTCCAGATCCAGCTGGTGTCCTCGCAGACGCCCGCCGACCACCCGAACGGGATGTGCCTGGACACCGCCACCGACCAGCACGCGGTGGGCCTCCAGATCGTGATGGCGACCTGCCAGACAACCAAGCCCGCGCTCTACCGGCAGGCGTGGAGCTTCAACGACAGCGCCAACCTGATGGGCAGCAAGCTCGACGGCAGCAACACCGACGGCTATTGCTTCAACGTGCAGCAGCCCAATGTGCCGGGCAGCAACATCATCCTCACCAAGACCTGCAGCGGCGGGTACGACAACATCCAGACCTTCTCGGCGGAGGCGAACGTCGGCGCCGGCGCCGCGTCGTCCGAGACCGGTCGGAAGATCGGCCAACTGGTCGACTACAACCAGTTCGGCCGGTGCCTCGACGACACCGGGCAGAACCCGGACGCGACGTTCATGATCGCTTGGCCGTGCAAGCAGAACCCGAACCCGAACAACGTCCTCTGGAATCAGCGGTACACGGTGCCGGCGCTGCCGTCGGACACGAACCCGGACATGAACGGGGACCCCGGCAACACCGCGACCGGCATCATCACGATGACCAAGACCAGCGTGTACTGCCTGCAGAGCCCGCAGGCCACCGCGGTCGGCAAGTACGTGACCACGAAGGCGTGCACCGGCGCTGCCAACCAGGTGTGGCAGGTGTTCGGCCACACCGGCAACTACTTCACCAGCTATCAGATTGTCGACAACACCGGGCTTTGCCTGACTCCGCGGGACCCGACGCTGTCGAACCCGGACCTGTACCAGACGGTCAACAAGATCAGCAAGATCTATGTGGCCCGGTGCGACGGCTCGACGCTGCAGAAGTGGAACGCGAACAAGAACGTGATCGACGCGCTGGCGCTGAAGGACCTCACCGAGAAGTAGGGCGCTTCGCCTCGGACTTCGCCCGGTACATCGCGGCGTCGGCCTCGCGCAGCAGGTGATCCGGGTTGGATCCGTTGTCGCCGTCCCCGGAGACGGCCACGCCGATGCTGCACCCGACCGCCACCCGCTCGCCGTCGAGGAAGAACGGCGCGGCGATCGCCACCTGGACGTTGTCGATCACGGTCTGGTGCTCGGTGATCCCGTCGAGGAGGATGACGAACTCGTCGCCGCCGAGCCTCGCCACCGTGTCGGACTTGCGCAGCAGCCCGGTGAGCCGGCGCGCCACCTCGACCAGCAGCAGGTCGCCGGCCCCGTGGCCGAGCGTGTCGTTGACCGCCTTGAAGCCGTCGAGGTCGAGCAGCAGGATCGCGAACCGGTAGCCGGGCTGGCGGGCGGCGCGCAGGCCGGCTTGCTCCATCCGGTCTTCCAGCAGCACCCGGTTGGGCAGGCCGGTGAGGTGGTCGTGCAGTGCGGCGTTGCGCAGGCTCTCCTCCTGTGCGCGCAGCGCCGCCATCATCACCTCGTAGTCGAGGGCCGCCGCGAGCAGGGCCCCGGACTGGTTCATCATCTCGCGGCCGGGCGGGGTGGTGGACTGGATGCGGCCGACGGCGGCGAGCATGCCCCAGTCGCGGTTGCGGCTGCGCACCGGGACCAGGAAGACGACGTCGCCGGCGGGGCCGTCGGTCATCTCGAACAGCTGCGGGGGCGGGAACTCGTCGGCGCCGAGGGCCGCGCCGGTGTCGCAGCCGGCCCGGAAGTCGCCGACGATCTCCAGGCGGGTCTCGTCGCCGGGGGTCCACAGGCCGAGGCAGCCGGCGATGGCGGGGGTCTGGCCCAGCCATTCCAGGGCTCGGGGGTCGCGCTCGTGGGTGCCGAGCAGCTCGATGCCGAGCTCGTACTGGATGTTGAGGGTGCTCTGCAGGTATTGGACCTGGCCGAAGAGGGCGCGGGCCTGCTCCTCGGAGACCGGAAGGCCCTGGGCCGGGCAGCCGCAAGAGTCACGCTGGACGAAGCTCGTCATGACATATCGGGTTTGCGACGATGAATCTGACAAAAGCTCACGCAGCAGCTGGTAGACCGCTGAGCCGAGCGCGTCGAGAGGCTGGAGAACGGTGGAGAGGCTGGGGCGCATGTACGCGGCGTCGGCGATGTCGTCGAAGCCGACCACGGCCAGCTCGCGCGGCAGGTCGTAACCCGCGGCGGCCATGCGCGCGGCCAGGCCGATCGCGTTGCGGTCGGTGCCGAGCACGATCGCGGTGGCCGGCATCCCCGCCCTGATCAGCGCGTCCGCGACCGCCTCCCCGCCGCTCTCGTGGTTGTCGCCGGTCTCGAACAGCAGGTCGGCCCGCGGCGTGATGCCGTGCGCGAGCAGCCCCTCCCGGTACCCCTCGTGCCGCTCACGCAGATCGAAATGGGAGAGGTGGCCGGCGAAGGCGATCCGCTCATGGCCGTGCGCGATCAGGTGGGCGACGGCATCGCGTACGCCGCTGCGATTGTCGGCGAGCACCGCCGAGCACCCGCTGCCGTTCGCGTCCTGCGCCACGAAGACCACCGGGAGCCCGGAAGCGCGCGCCTCGATCGCGTACGCGGTGTCCACCGCCCCCGGTAGCACCACCAGCCCCGCCAGTTGCTTCCACGACAGCGGCTTGCGGAAATCCGGAATCCCCGCCCGGTCGGCGCTGTGCGCGCCGGGGTCGAGCGTCTGGATCGCCATGATCCGATCGCCGCCATCGGAGGCCGCCGCGTTGATTCCCTCGATGATTGCCCCGTAGTAGTCGCCCCCGACGAAGGGCGACAGGATCCCGAATGTGCGGCCACTCACCCCGTCATGATCTCTCGAAATGCCGCGCCGCGCGTCCCATGTGCGATACATGGGACGCGCGGCCCTCTCATGCGCTCATTTCGCCAGGTGGTAGACCCACATGGTGGGCTGACCCCCGACCGCGGGGCCGGCCACGTAGACCCGCCCGTTCACGATCACCGGCGTGGTCATGAACGCCTCGAACGGCTGGGTGACGGCCGACCACAGCGGGTCGCAGGCCAGCTCGCCGCAGCCGCCCGCGTCGAAGCCGCCGATCCGGCCGACGTTCTGCGTGTAGTAGACGACGCCGCCGGCCACCGATGGCGCCGCGCCGGTGCCGGCCGAGACGCCGAGGCCGCCGAACCACAGGAACCCGCAGACGGGCTGCCCGCAGCCGTTGGCGTCGAAGGCGAAGACGAACCCGGTGGCGCTGCCGTAGAGGATGCCGTCCGACACGGTCAGGTTGGTGTTGATCGAGTCGAAGTCGGACGGGTGCGCCACCCACAGCGGGGTGCACTCCAGCGTCTGCGCGCTCAGGCACGCCGACGACGAGTACGCGTAGACCGTGCCGGCCTTCCCGTCGGGCGCCTGGAAGTCGACGCTCGGGAAGTACACCTTGTCGCCGCTGACCGTGGGGCCCGCGTCCTGGATCAGGCCCGAGCCCGTGTCGGAGCCGGCGACCGGCCGGCTCGCCCAGACCGGCGGGCACGTCCGCAGGCCGCAGCCGCCGGCCCGGAACGCGACGAGCCGCTCCTGCGAGGTCGCGTAGACCAGACCGTTCGCGACCGCCGGCGCGCCGTTCGAGGACGACTTGAGGTTGCCCGTCCACAACGGCGCGCAGGTCGACCGGCCGCAGCCGGCCGCGGTGAAGGCGAGCAGCCGGCCGTCGCCGGACACGATGTAGAGGATGCCGCCGGACACGGTCGGCGACGATCCGGTGTTGGGCACCGGCGCGGTCCACACCGGCGTGCAGGTGGCCCGGCCGCAGCCGGCGGCGCGGAAGGCGGCGAGCGTGCCGAGGCCGTTGTCGACCGAGCCGGCCGACGAGATGAACACGAGCCCGCCCGCCACCGCCGGGGTGGTGTGGGCGCCGTTGGTCAGCTTCGCCGTCCACAAGGGCGCGCAGCTGTCGCTGCCGCAGCCGGTGGCGGGCAGGGCGAGCAGGAGCCCCGAGTCGGTGCCGACGTAGGCGACGTTGCCCGCGACGGCCGGCGAGGATTGCGAGATGCCGCCGAAGGTCGGATCGGCCGGCCCGAAGGCGACGTAGTCGAGCGTGAGCCCGGCGACGGTGCGGCGGGTGATGGTGCGCTCGTCCGGGTTGGCGCCGGACTTGGCGGCGTCGTGCCCGAACTGCGGCCACGTCGGTGCGGCCGCCTGCGCGGCCCCCGTGAGCGCCAGGGTGCCGGCAACAGCCAGCAACAGCGTGAAGAGCCTGGGTAACCTCATCAGGCACGATGGCAAGCAGCGCTGGAGCGGGACTGATGCGCGCCTGAAACGACTCAGCGCAGCCCGTCGAGTTTGGCGCGCACCGCGTCGGCGTCCGGGTGCGACAGCGAGTGCAATATCGCGAGCGCCTCCCGCCAAGCCCCCCGGGCCGCCTCCGGCGAGCCGCCCGCCAGGTGCGCGTCGCCCAGATGGCCGAGCACCTGCGCCTGCGCCCACCGGTCGGCCCCCTGCCGGAACATCTTCAGCGCGCCCTCGAAGTCGGCCACCGCCTGCCGATGCTCGCCGAGGTGGTGATGCACCATCCCCAGGCTGTCGAGCGACTCCGCCTCCCCGTCCTCGTCGCCGATGGCCCGGTGCTCGTCCAGCGCGCGCTCACAGTAGGTCGCCGCCTCCGCAAAGGCGCCGAGCCGGGTCAGGCACCAGCCGATCGCGTTGGTCGCCGACGCCTGCCCGCGCCGGTCGCCGAGCTCCTGGTGCAGGCCGAAGGCCATCCGCGCGTGCCGCAGCGCCTCCTCGTGGCGGTCCTGCTGATCGAAGAGCACGGTCATGCTGAAGACGATGCGTGCCTCGCCGGCCCGGTCGGAGAGTTCCCGGTAGCGGGCGAGCGCCTGCCGCAGGTGCCGTTCGGCTTCCTCGCCGTGGCCGAGGCGCCGGGCGGCCACGGCGGCCCGGCGGTGGATGCGGGCCTGCGCGTCGCGGTCGCCGATCCGGTACGCGGCCGCGAGGGCGCCCGCCATCGACGCGGACAGGTCGTGCCACCGCCCCTGCCGGTCCTGGAAGTCCCACAGGATCAGGGCGAGCCGCCACACGTACGCGTCGAAGCCCTCGTCCCCGGCCTGCTCGATCGCCGCCACCAACGTCGGGTACTCCGCGCCGAACCAGCACAGCGCGTCCGGCCGGTCGGCGAGCGAGGCCAGTGTGACCCCGTCGCGGGGCGGGTCGAGGGTGAGCGGGTCGGACGGCTCGTGCACCAGCCCGGCGGCCCGGTGCGCGCTGTGCGTGTAGTGGTCGAGCAGCCGGTGCTGCGCCGCCCGCAGCGCGTCGACCCGGTCGGTCAGGCGGGCGAGCTCGGCGGCGTACGCGCGCAGCAGATCGTGCGCCGAGAACCGCCCGGCGGTCTTCTCGGTGAGCAGGTGCGCCTCGGCGAGCGCGGCCAGCAGCGACCGTGCCTTCCCGGGCGGCAGCGCGGCGAGGCTGGCCGCCGCCGCGGCGGTCACCTCCGGACCGGGAAGCAGCCCGAGCAGCCGGAACAGCCGGGCCGCCGACGGGTCGAGCCGCCGGTACGACCACGAGAACACCGCCCGCAGGTCGGTGCCGCAGTCGCCGCCGTCGAGCGCGTCCAGCGGCCCGGCGGCGTCGCGCAGCTCCCCGGCCAGCTTGGCCAGCGGAAGCTCCGGTTGGGCGCCGGCCCGGGCGCAGGCGATCGCGAGCGCCAGCGGCAGCCGGGCGCAGCGCTCGACGATCTCGCTCACGGCGTCCGGCTCGGCCGCGGCCCGCGACCGCCCGATGCGCCCGACGACGAGGTCACGGGCCTCGAGGGTGGAGAGCACGTCGAGCGTCACCGGCCGCGCGCCCTCGATGGCCAGCAGCGGCGTGAGCTGGTTGCGGCTGGTCACCAGCACGAGGCAGCCGGGCGAGCCGGGCAGCAGCGGCCGCACCTGCTCGACGTCGCGGGCGTTGTCGAGCAGCACCAGCACCCGCTTGCCGGCGAGCAGGCTGCGGAACAGGCCGGCCCGCGACTCCAGGGGGTCCGGGATCCGCTCGGCGGGCGTCCCGAGCGCGGTGAGGAACCCGTGCAGCGCGTCGCACGGGTGGATGATCTGGCCGCCCGGGTCGAAGCCGCGCAGGTCGCAGTAGAGCTGCCCGTCGGGGAAGCGGGCGGCGGCCCGGTGCGCCCAGCGCACGGCGAGCGACGTCTTGCCGACCCCGGCGGTGCCGGAGACCGCCGAGATGACCACGGCGTGCGCGGCGGGCTCGTCCAGCAGCCGGTCGAGCTCGGCCATCTCGCGGGCGCGGCCGGCGAACGTGGCCACGGCGAGCGGCAGCTGGGCCGGGACGGTGTCGGCCACCGGGGGAGCGGGCAGGTCGAGGGCCGGGTCCTGGCGCAGGATCGCGGACTCCAGGTCGCGTACGGCCGGGCCGGGGTCGATGCCGAGGTCCTCGCGCAGCGTGTCGCGCAGCCGCCGGTACGCGTCGAGCGCCTCGGCCTGCCGCCCGGCCCGGTAGAGGGCGAGCATGAGGCACCCGGCGACCTCCTCGTCGAGCGGGTCGTGGCGGCTCAGCTCGCCGAGCTCGCCGAGCAGCGCCGCATGCTCGCCCAGCTCGAGGCGCACGTCGACGAGCTGCCGCCGGGCGCGCAGCAGCAGCTGGTCGAGGCGCTGCGCCTCACGCTCGAAGCCCGGCAGGTCGGCCAGCGCCGGCCCGCGCCACAGCTCGATGGCCGCGCGCAGCAGGCTCGCCCGGCGGACCGGCTCGGCGCACTGCGCGGCCTGGCCGATGAGCCGCTCGGCGGCGGCCACGTCGGTCGGCTCGGCGCCCAGGTCGAGCAGGTAGCCCGGTGGGCGGGCGAGGATGGCGTCGCGCCCACCGAGGACGCGGCGCAGGTAGGAGACGTGACTCTGCAGCGTGTTCGCCGCCGTCGGCGGGGCCGCGTCGCCCCACACCAGGTCGGCGAGCCGGTCGGTGCTGACGACATGGCCCGCCGCCAGCGCGAGGGCCGCGAGGACCGCCTGCCGGCGTACACCGGCAATCGACCGCGCGGCGCCCCCCGCCGTGACGTCGACCGGCCCTAGAAGCCTGACCCGCACGTCTGCGCACGCTAGCCATGGCAGGCAACCCGCTCTACCACGGAGTCCGGGACCCGACTGGCAGAATTCCGGATGTGACACGAGCGCACGACGCACCGCGACCGCCCGACAGATCGGTCTCGCTCGACCATTTCGTCGGGATGTACGAGGCCAAGACCGACCCCTGGGACAATGCCAGCAAGTGGTCCGACCAGCGCAAATACGCCGTGACGATGGCAAGCCTGCCGCGCGGGCGGTACCGCCGCTGCTACGAGCCCGGCTGCGCGGTCGGCCTGCTCACCCGGCTGCTGGCGCCGCGCTGCGACGAGATCCTGGCGGTGGACGCGGTGCCCGAGGCGGTGCGCACGGCCACCGAGGCGGTGCGTGAGTTCCCGCACGTGACGGTGGAACGGGCGATCCTGCCGGCCGACCTGCCGGACGGCGCCTTCGACCTGATCGTCATCGGCGACCTGCTCTACTACCTGTCCGCCGCCGACCTCGACGAGCTCCTGACCGGGCTGATCGAGCGCCTCGACCCCGACGGCGAGATCGTGGCGGTGCACTACCGGGACCCTCGCGGCGAGACCTATGACGGCTCGCATGTCCACGAGGCGTTGAAAAAGAATCTCGACACCGTGATCCATCACGATGACGAATGGTTCGTCCTGGATGTGCTGAAACTCCGCCGGTACTGATGCGGGCTTGTCCCGACAATGCGCTTGAAACGGTCGCGGAACGCGGTCGGTGAGCCGAAGCCGACCGTCCCGCCGATCCGGTCGACCGACTGGGCGGTGGTCTCGAGCAGGTGCTGCGCCCGGCGGATCCGGGCCAGGTGCAGCCATTGCAGCGGCGTCGTGCCGGTGTGCTCGCGGAAGCGCCGGTTCAGCGTGCGGGTGCTCATCCCCGCGTGCGCCGCGATCTCGTCGAGCGTCAGGTCGCGTCCCGCGCTCGCCTCGAGCCACGTGAGCAGCGGCTCCATCGTCGATCCGCGCGGCGCCGGCGGCTGCTCGGGCACGATGAACTGCGCCTGGCCGCCCTCGCGCTCGAGCGGCATCACCGAGAGCCGGGCGGCGTCCGCGGCGACCGCCGAGCCGTGATCCCTGCGGATGATGTGCAGGCACAGGTCGAGCCCTGCCGCCGCGCCCGCCGAGGTCAGGAACTGTCCTTCGTCGACGTAGAGCACCGCCGGGTCGAGATCGACATCCGGGTACAGCCGGGCGAAGGCGGTCGCGCCGGCCCAGTGGGTGGTCGCGCGCCGTCCGTCGAGCAGCCCGGTCGCCGCGAGCACGAACGCGCCGGCGCAGACGGAGGCGATCCGGGTGCCGCGCCCGGCGGCCGCACGAAGACCGAGCACAACCTCTTCCCGTACGCCGTGAGCAGGCTCCCGGCAGCCCGGCAGCATGATCGTGTCCGCGTCCTCGAGCGCTTCCAGCCCGTGATGGGCCTTCAGCGTGAACGGCCCGGCGTCCACCTCCGGCGCGGGCGCGCACACCCGTACGTCATAGGCCTGGACGCCGCCGGGGAGCCGGACCCGCTCGAAGACCTCGATCGGGGTGGCCAGGTCGAAGGGGATGACCCCGTCCAGCGCGAGCACGACGATCCGATGCATCCCGTCAGGCTACCGGCGCGCCTGGCCAGAATCCGTTGACCTATGTCATTCCCGCCAGCACACCGCTGCCGGCCGAGCGGTCGATGCTGATCGTGCAGGCTTAGCGTGCACAACGGACGGTGCTGCGAAAATCACACGGTTGTTACGTTCTTGCGCCGTGTCAGGACAAACGGGCCGCCTCATGGGCGCGGCGATGGCGATCACCCTGGGTGCCGCAACGCTGAGCGCGTGCGGTGACTCCACCGGCTCCGGCGACGGGCCGAAGAAGACCGTCGTCACGCTCGGCTTCGTCAACGGCGGCAACACCGAGTTCCACACCTGCCTGCAGCGCTCGGTCGAGGGGGAGGCCGCCCAGCGCGGCGTCAAGGTGATCAGCGCGAACTCCAAGCAGGATGCCAAGACCGAACTGGCCAACATCGACAGCATGATTGCGCAGGGCGTGGACGCGATCATCGTGCAGACCGTGAACACGGGCGCGCTCAAGGCCGACATCGAGCGGGCCGGGCGCGCGAAGATCCCGATCTTTCTGACCTCGGTGGCCCCCGACGACACCTCGACGGTCCTCGGCGCCGTCGCGGTCGACCTCAACCAGGTCGGCCTGCTCGACGCCGGCTGGGTCAGCAACGACGCGGTCGGCGCGCCCCGCACGGCCGGGATCGTCGCGGGGGCGCCCGGCGCCGCGTCCGACCTGCTCGTGAAGGGTTTCGTCGACGGGCTGCCCAAGAACATCAAGGTCGTGGCGACCGCACCCGGCATGTTCAACCGCGCCAAGGCCAAGACGGCCGCCGCCAAAATGATCAAGGAACACCCCGACATCGCGTACGCCTTCGTCGTCAACGAGGACATGGCGTTCGGCGTGCAGCAGGCGTTCGCGGCCGCCCACAAGAACGTCAAGATCGCCACGGTCAACGGCACCGACGCGGGACTCGCGGCGATCAAGGACGGGCGCTTCGGCGCCACCGTGGCCATTCCCGCGTCGAAGCTCGGGCAGAAGGCCGTGGAGAACACACTCAGCTTGCTCGACAAGGAGCCCATCACCAAGATCGATTATGTTCCGATAAACCTGATCACCAAGACCGACATCGACCAGGCGCCGCGGTACTGCCTGACCGGATGACGACGCGACGGTCATGTTGACGTGTTGACGTGTTGACCGTCGACGTTGATGCAGTCGAGTCGTCGATGTTGACTGTCAACATGAGCCCCGCTGGAGCGCCGATGCACCCCGCCGTCCCCGAGCCGCCGATCGATCCCGAGGAGAGCCGGCTGCGGGTGGGGCCGCCGGCCGATCACGCCGCCGGGCTCAAGGCGGTGCAGGTCAGCCTGGGCCGGGCGCTGCGGCAGATGGGGCCGGTCAAGACCGCGCGCAACCTTCTCACGCTCAACCAGGTCGACGGCTTCGACTGCATGAGCTGCGCGTGGCCCGACCCGCAGGGCCACCGGCACACGGCCGAGTTCTGCGAGAACGGCGCGAAGGCGGTCTCCTGGGAGGGCGTGCGCGACACCGTGGGCCCGGCATTCTTCGCCCAGCACTCGCTCACCGACCTGGCCGGCCGCACCGACCACTGGCTCGAGAAGCAGGGGCGCCTCACCCACCCGATGATCCGCCGCGAGGGCAGCGACCACTACGAGCCGATCTCGTGGGGCGACGCGTTCGCGCTCATCGGGTCGTCGTTGAAGGCCCTGGCGAGCCCCGACGAGGCGATCTTCTACACCTCCGGCCGGGCCAGCAACGAGGCCGCCTTCCTCTACCAGCTGCTCGCCCGCGCCTTCGGCACCAACAACCTGCCCGACTGCTCGAACATGTGCCACGAGTCGACCTCGGTCGGCCTGGCGAGCACGATCGGCGTCGGCAAGGGCTCGGTGTCGCTGCAGGATCTGCACGAGGCCGACCTGATCGTGGTCTCGGGGCAGAACCCCGGCACCAACCACCCGCGCATGCTCACGGCTCTGGAGATCGCCAAGCGCAACGGCGCCCGGATCCTCGCGATCAACCCGCTGCCCGAGGCGGGGCTGCTGCGCTTCGACAACCCGCAGA
The DNA here is from genome assembly GCF_044454685.1 of Actinoplanes sp. NPDC051513. Taxonomy (NCBI): domain Bacteria; kingdom Bacillati; phylum Actinomycetota; class Actinomycetes; order Micromonosporales; family Micromonosporaceae; genus Actinoplanes; species Actinoplanes sp. NPDC051513. The sequence continues at coordinate 41,517 of NZ_JBITDW010000040.1, read as the reverse complement.
AGCCGCGCGGCCTCGCCGGACACGGCACCGGCCTCGCCGACAAGCTGCTGCAGATCCGGTCCAACGGCGATCTGGCGCTGTGGCAGGCGATCGGTCACCTGCTGGTGGCGGCCCACGGGTCCGCGATCGACAGCGCCTTCGTCGAGGCGTACACGGTCGGCTTCGAGTCTTGGAAAGCGCACATCCGCGAGCTCGACCGGGAGGCGGTGCTCGCCGCGACCGGCCTGACCTGGGCCGAGATCGAGGAGGCGGCCGGCATGCTCGCCACCTCGAAGCGGATCGTGCACTGCTGGGCGATGGGGATCACGCAGCACCACAACGCGGTCGCGACGATCAAGGAGTTCGTCAACGTCGCGCTGCTCCAGGGCATGATCGGCAAACCGGGCGCGGGGCTCTGCCCGGTGCGCGGGCACTCGAACGTGCAGGGCGACCGCACGATGGGGATCTGGGAGAAGCCGCCGGCGATCTTCCTGGACCGGCTGCGGGACGAGTTCGGGTTCGAGCCGCCGCGGCATCACGGGCACGACGCGGCCGACGCCGTCCGGGCGTTGCGCGACGGCCGCGCGAAGGTGTTCATCGCGCTCGGCGGGAACTTCGTGGCGGCCATGCCGGACACGGCGGTCACGGCGGCGGCCATGCGCGGTTCGCAGCTGACCGTGCAGATCTCGACGAAGCTCAACCGCAGTCATGTCGACGCGGGGCGGACGGCGCTGATCCTGCCCACGCTCGGGCGCACCGAGCGCGACCTGACCGGCGGGATCGTGCAGCGGGTGACCGTCGAGGACTCGATGTCGGCGGTGCACGCGTCCCGGGGCCGGTCGGCGCCGGCCGGGCCGCTGCTGCGGTCCGAGGTGGCGATCGTCTGCGGGATCGGGGCGGCGGCTCTCGGCGACGACATCCCCTGGCCCGATTTCGCCGGCGACTACGACACCATCCGGGAGCGGATCGGGCGGGTCGTGCCGGGCTGCGACGGGTACGCCGACAAGATCCGTACGGCCGGAGGATTCACCATGCCGCACGGGCCGCGCGACTCCCGCACCTTCCCGACGCCCTCGGGGCGCGCGGTCTTCACGGTCAGCCCCTTGGCCGTGCTGACCGTGCCGCCGGGCCGGCTCGTCCTGCAGACCCTGCGCAGCCACGACCAGTTCAACACCACCATCTACGGCCTCGACGACCGCTATCGCGGCATCAAGTCGGGGCGGCGGGTCGTGTTCATCAGCGCCGCCGACCTGGCCGGGCTCGGGTTCGCCGACGGCGATCACGTCGACCTGATCTCGGAGTGGGAGGACGGCATCGAACGCCGCGCCGACCGCTTCCGGCTGGTGGAGTACCCGACGCCGAAGGGGTGCGTGGCCGCCTACTACCCCGAGACGAACCCGCTGGTCCCGCTCGACTCGCAGGCCGCCGAGAGCGGCACGCCCACCTCGAAGTGGGTCGTCGTGCGCCTCGTGGCGTGTGACCCGCGCATCTCTCAAGTCGGAGCGAGGACCGCCGATATACCCACGTGAGGCAAGCAAAGGTGTGGCGCTGGTGGCTCGCCGGCGGGGTCGCGGTGACCGCCGGATACTTCCTGCTGCCCTCCGGCTCGCTCGCCGCCACGCTCGCCTACAACGCGATCGGCCTCCTGTCGGGGCTCGCCATCCTGGCCGGGGTGCGCCTGCACCGGCCGGAGAGGCCCGGCATGTGGTACTGGTTCGCCGCCGGTCAACTGATGGCGGTCGCCGGGGACCTCGTCTACGAGTTCTACGAGCTCGTCCTGCACCAGGAGCCCTACCCGTCGCTCGCCGACGTGTTCTACCTGTCCTCGTACCCTCTGGTGGTCGTCGGCCTGCTGCTGCTCGTGCGGCGCCGTGGCGGCGGCGCCGCCGGCCTCGTCGAGGCCGCGATCATCGCCACCGGGCTGGGCCTCGCCTTCTGGGTCTTCGTCCTGCACCCGGTCGCCGCCGAGTCGGCCACCACGATGCTCGAGCGCTGGATCGGCACCACCTATCCCGCGGCCGACGTGCTGCTGCTGGCCATGCTGGCCCGGCTGTTCACCGGAGCGGGCGGCCGCACGGCCAGCACCCGGCTGATCGCCGCGGCCGGCGTGCTGGTCCTCGCCGCCGACACCGCGTTCTCCCTGGTGTCGCTCCACTGGGACGCGGACGTCCCGGTGATCAACGCCGGGTTCCTGCTCTCCTACCTCTGCTGGGGCGCGGCGGCGCTGCACCCGTCGATGACGGCGCCCGAGGCCGGCACGGCCGCCGCCGGCGACGCCGTCCGCCCGATGCGGCTGATCGTCTTCGGGGTCGCCACGATGGCCGCCCCGGCCCTGCTCCTGCTGCCCGGCGTCGGCGGCGACAGCATCGACCGGCGCGCCCTCGCGATCGGCTCGGTCCTGCTCTTCCTGCTGGTCACCGTGCGGATGTCGCAGTTCATGCGCCGGCAGCGCGGGCAGGCCCGCGAGCTCGAGCGGCTGGCCATGGCGGACGACCTCACCGGCCTCGCCAACCGCCGCCGTCTCGAGCTGCACCTGCGCGACGTGCCCGCCACCGCCTGCCCGCAGGTGGCCCTTCTCGGCCTCAACGGGTTCAAGAACGTCAACGACGAGCTGGGCCGCCCGGCCGGCGACCAGGTGCTGGCCGCCCTGGCCGAGCGGATCGTCGCCGCCGCGCCGCCCGGCGCGCTGGTCGCCCGGATCGGCGGCGACGAGTTCGCGGTGCTGCTCGCCGACGCCGGCGCTGACGACGCGCGGGAGATGGCCTACCGGCTGGTGTCCGCGTTCCGCACCCCGGTCACCGCCGACGGGTGGGATCTGCTGGTCGGTGTCGGCATCGGGCTGGCCGGCGGTAGCGGCCTCGGCCCGGTCGAGCTGATGCGCCAGGCCGAGTCGGCGATGCACGCGGCCAAGCTTGCCGGCACGCCGGTGCGCCGCTGGACCCCCGAGCTCGACGAGCGCTCCACCGCGTACGCCCGGCTCGGCGCCGAGCTGCGTACGGCCCTGGACGCCGGTCAGTTCCACATGGTCTACCAGCCGATCGTGGAGGTGCCCTCCGGGCGCGTGCACGCCGTGGAGGCGCTGGTGCGCTGGGATCACCCGACGCGCGGCACGGTCAGCCCGGCCGAGTTCATCCCGGTCGCCGAGCAGAACGGGCTGATCGTCGAGCTGGGCGCGTGGATCCTGCGCACCGCCTGCCTGCGGCTGGCCACCTGGCGAGCCTCGCTCGGCACCGACGCGCCGTCCCGAGTCAGCGTCAACGTGTCGGCCAAGCAGCTCGCACGTCCCGGCTTCGCGTCGTTCGTGGCGTCGGTGCTGGCCGCGACCGGGCTCCCGGCCTCCTGCCTCGCCGTCGAGGTGACCGAGACGGCCGTCTTCGAGGGCGGCCCGGCCGTCACGGCGCTGCACGAGCTGAAGGCGCTCGGGGTGCGGATCGCGCTCGACGACTTCGGGACCGGCCACTCGTCGCTCGGCCTGCTCCAGACCGTTCCGGTCGACACCATCAAGGTCGACAAGTCGTTCGTCGACGACATCACCTCGGCCGGCCGGCAGGCGGTGATCGCGGAAACGCTGATCCGCCTGAGCGACGGTCTCGGCCTGGCCGCCGTCGCCGAGGGCGTCGAGACGGCCGAGCAGGCGGCGGCGCTGACCCGGCTGGGATACCGCTACCTCCAGGGCTACCTCTACGGCCGCCCGGTCGCCGACCCCGACTTCGGAAGGATCCCGGCGGCGGCGTAGGTCGGCCACGGCCGAATTCCACGATTCCGTACGGGGTTTGGGCCGCCACGACCGCACCCAGCGCCTGCTCGCCGCCCACGCCGTCCTGGTCGTGACCGCGTTCTGCGACGCGCTCGACGAGTTCTTCGAACGGGAATCCCTCGACCCGCTGAGGCTCAGCCGCGAGGAACAGCTGAGGTTCCTCGAAAATGTCGCCGGCACTCTCCAGCCGGATGGAAGGCCCAGGTGGCCGAGCGGGCCACCGAGCTCTACGACCAGGCGCATCGCCGTCTCTCCGAGGAGATTCCCGAGTTCGCGATCTGGGCCGGAAACTCGATGCGCGAGCCGCCGCCCGCGGACTGGAACGCCTCGAAGCCCTCCTGTTGCGCGCCACCTCGGGCAGCGACCCGAGCGCTCATCGCGCCGATCTCGCCCGCGTCTACCGAGCCGAGCTGGCCCGTCCCGTGCTCAGCGGCGATGCCGGCCGCCTCGTCCTGCCCCAGCTCGGCGAGGCGTACATCGACCCGCGCTTCCGGGTCAAGCAGGCCGATCCCGCTGCCCGGCCGTCGGCCGAGAAGTGGTGGGAGGACACGAAGGTCCGATCGGACATCGACACGTTCCTCGCCACCTACCTGACCACCGATCAGGCCGTCGAGGCGCCGAGACATCGTCGTCGGCCAGGGCCGCGCCGCCGTGGAGCCGATCGACGCCGACTGGTCCAGCCGCGTCCCGCCCGACCTGACGCCGGCGCCCGAGTACACCAGCAATTTCTCGCTGAGCCAGGCGCTCAAGTCGATGCACCTGAGCAACAACCTGAGCGACGACACCCTGCTGCACGCCTTGGAGCCCATGCTCTGGCAGATGCCCAACACGGTCACCACGTTCGTCCGCCACCCCGAGTCACCGGCCCGGGAGTCGGTGGCCCGCAGCCTGGTCCGCCTGTGGCTCAAGTCGTCGATGGCGGCCAAGCCGCCGGAGCTGACCGCCGCGCCAGGCCCTCCCGCGGCCGGGCCGTAGATCCGTCTGAACGGCGGCGCCGCTACCGGCGTGAGGACTGGAGACCGCCGAGACGAGGAGAAGCGATGGCGCGGCTGGAGGATCCGGATCCGGAAAGCTTCACCGACGAGGTGCGCGACCTGGTGGCCGCGTTGCCGCCGGACGAGATGAACAAGATGCTGAGCCACGGCGTCGGCACGATGAACCTGTTCGTGAAGATGGCGCGGACCCAGTTCAGCGACCTCGAGCTGCCGGGACGCCTGCGCGAGATGGTGATCCTGACGGTCGCGGTCTACACCGACTGTTCCTTCGAGATCGCCAAGCACGAGCCGGTGGCCCGCGACAGCGGCGTCGAGGGCCGGGTGCGGCAGCTGATCCGGGCGCGCTGGATCGACAGCCCGGAGCTCTCCGACCACGACCGGACGCTGCTGCGCTTCACCGTCGAGGTGCTGCGCTCGCCGACCGTCTCCGACGAGCTCTTCGATTCCGTGCGCGGGATCCTCAGCGAGCGCGAGATCATCGAGGTCCTCCAGGTGATCGGCTACTACTGGACCTCCGGCCGGATCGTCACGGTCCTCGACGTGCAGCTCACCGAGGTGTACCGCTGACCAGCGCGGACGCGAGCAACCGCGCGGCGGCCACCAGCCCGGCGCGCGGCGCGTCCGACCACACGGTGGTCACCGGCGGCAGCGCGGCCGTGAGCGGATATTGCGACGGCAGGCCGGGGAGCAGGATCGCGGTCGCCTCGGCGCGCTCCCGCCAGGCGGCGGCCCCCGACGGCCCCAGGCGTCGATAGGCGGCCGCCGTCTCGGCGCATGCGCGCACCGTCGCGTACGCCATGGTGATCGCTTGCGGCCGCAGGCGCGACGGCACCGCCCAGCGCTCGAAGACACCCAGCAGGCGCTCCATCCAGTCCCGCTCGTGCGGGCCCTGCGCCGAGTCGGCCCACGACAGCGCGGCGAGCCACGGGTGCGCGAGGTGGACCTCGAAGAACGCCAGCGCCCACGCCTCGAGATCATCGGCCAGGCCGGTTCCTGGATCGTTCCAGTCCGGCAGCGGGCAGGCGTGGTCCTGCATCAGCGCGAGCAGCTGCTCCTTGGCGCCGACGTACGGATAGAGCGCCATCGCCGTCTTGCCGAAGCGGGACGCGACCGCGCGCGTGGAGACCGCGTCGAGCCCTTCCGCGTCGGCGAGCGCCACCGCCACGTCGAGGATCTCGTCGAGGTCGAGCTGCTGGCGTGGCCCGCGGCGGGGCGTCGGCAGGGTCGTGCCGCGATGCCGCCAGAGCCGGCGAACGTGCGCTTCGACGTCGGGTGTCACCATAGTCCTTACAGTGTATATTGTTTTGCATGGCTACCGCGCGACTGCACGACGGATCCATCATCGACGTCACCGTGCTGGGCTCTCCCGGCAACCCGGCCATCCTCCTGCCGGTCGGCGCCGGCATCCTCGAGGGCGCCCGGGCCGACGAGATCAGGGCGTGGGGCGCCGACCCCAACCTCGGGCACACCCTGGCCACGGCCCTGGCGACGGCCGGTCTCCGAGTGATCGCCGCCGACTACGAGACCCACCTGACCGACAGACCCAAGCGGCGTACGCTGACCGCGGCCGCCCTCGCCGAAGACCTGCTCGCCATCGCCGACGCGGGCGGCGCTTCCCGGTTCGCCTACTACGGCTACTCCTGGCTCGCCCTCGCCGGTCTGCAGCTGGCCGTGCGCACCGACCGGCTCACCGCGCTGGCGATGGGTGGCTATCCGCCGCTGGGCGGCCCCTACGAGGGGATGCTCGCCGTCACGAGGGTCGCCCACCGCATGGCGCTCAACCCGCCGAAGCCGATCGGCGAGCCCACCGCCGGCGACTGGGACAGCGTGCCGTTCACCCGCACACCCGACCAGACCGGGCAGTACGTGACCATGTACGAGTCGCTGCAGGGCTTCGACGAACGGGCCGCCCTCGCCGGGCTGACCATGCCGCGGCTGGCTTTCGCCGGCGGGAAGGACACCATCGCGTACGGCTCACAGTGGGACGACCTGGTCGTGGACATCGCCGGCCCGCTGATCGCGAACCGGGACGAGCTGACCGCGCGGGGCTGGACCGTCCAGATCGTCCCCGGCGCCGACCACATGGCGGCCATGCAGAGCGACCGGGTGCTCCCGATCCTGCTGCCGTGGCTCACGGCCGGCCTGCCGGGCGGCGCGACGGCGAATTGACATCCGCCCGCGTGGCCACCCAGCCGTCGGCCGGGCGCGTGGCCGGCCGCAGCATGCCGGCCGTCAGCTCTCGGCCGCGCGGGTGGCCGGCCAAAGCAACCCGGCCGTCAGCTCTCGGCCGGGCGGGTGGCCGGCCACACCAGCGAGTCGTCCGGAATTGACGCCTCCCGCAGCGCCGCGAAGTCACGTCCCGGGATCGTCGACCCGTTCAGCGCCACCTGCCGCGCCACCTCGATCGCCCCGTGCGCCTGGAAATGCGTGTTGTCGGCAACGCCAGTCGGATAGTTCGGCGACTCGCCCGCGGCCAGGTGCAGGAAGTAGTCCTTCGTCGCCTCCGCGCCGCGCTGGGCCCACAGCGTGAACGACAGTGCCGTCAGGTCGATCAGCGGCGTGCGCGTCTCGGCAGCCAGCGAGCGCATGGCGTCCGGATACTCCCCGTGCGACAGGTAGGCGTACCCGTCCGCCGTGAACCGGCGCCGCTCGACCGGCGTGACCAGCACCGGCTCGGCGTGCCGCCGGCGGGCGCCGTCGATGTAGAGCCGCAGGTAGTCCTGGAAGGTGTCCCACGGCGACGTGTAGCGCGCCGGGTCCTCGGACTTCTCGTCGTTGTGGCCGAAAGAGATCAGCAGCAGGTCGCCCGGCCGGATCGCGTCGAGGATCAGCGCGAGGCGACCGAGGTCGGCGAAGCTCTTGGAGCTCGCCCCCGACAGCGCCGCGTTGACCACGCCGATCTCCGGCCGCAGGAAGACCGGCAGCGCCTGACCCCAGCCCGCCCGCGGCACGTCGGCGGTCGCGTAGGTGGCGGCCGTCGAATCCCCGGCCACGAAAATGGTGCGGCGTGGTGGCTTGCCGCCGGCCTCCGCCGTCGAGGAAGACCCGATCCCGTACGCCCCGGCGACCGCACCGCCGACCGCCGCCCGCAGCAGCACTCTCCGATCCATGCGAGCCATTCAATCAACGTTCGTCGATGCAGGCAAGCGCTTTCCTGGCATGCCTCAGCCGAGGCGGTCGTCCGGCTGGGTCTGCACCCGGCCACCGAGCTGCTGGGCGACCTCGAGGTCGTTGCCCTCGAACCACGTCTCGGCCACCCGGCCGCCGTCCAGCCGGTAGATGATGATCCCGGTCTCCTCGACGTGCTGGCCCCGCGCCGGAAGATCGAGATAACCGCCCCGGTAGGTGGACCGCACCACGTAGCGCGCCACGACCCGGTCGCCGTCGGAGATCACGTCCTCGAGGCTGGGGCGCTGGTCGGCGAACGCCGTCGGATACCAGTGCAGCCAGTCGATGAACGTCGCCCGGTCGCCCGTGCCGCCCGGCCCGTGACAGACGAAGTCGTCGGTGGCCAGTTCGGCAAACCGTCGCTCGTCTCCCGCCCGGCACATGTCAAACCAAGCCTGCGCGATCTCCGTGGGCCGCATGCATGAAGTTCTATGCGAAATCGCCCATTGCGGCAACCCATCGTGGATCATTCGAACGCATTCCGTGACCCGGCGCACATCTCCCACTCAGCTGGCATCCCGCCGGGCGGCGGCGGCGGTGAGCGCGCCTCAGCTCAGATAGGTCCGCAGCTGCTCGATCTGCGCCGCCCGAGACTCGATCACCTGCTTGGCGAACGACAGCGCCGCCGGGTTCGTCCCGTTGGACTGCTCCTGCTGGGCCAGCTTGATCGCCTCCTCCTGATGCGCGATCAGCGCCCGCACCGGATCGGCCGGGGGAGAGGCCGCCCCAGGAGCGGCCGCCCGAGAGGAAGCCGCGGGTGAGTCTGCGCCGGGTGAGGCCGCCCCGGGTGAGTTTGCCCCGGGTGAACCCGAATCCGGCCCCGGCGCGCCCCACTCGCGCAGCCAGCCCGTCATACGCACCACTTCGTCCTGCTGCGTGACGATGATGGCCTCGGCCAGCGTCCGCGCCGGCGGCTGTGCTGCCGCCGCGCGGGCCAGCCCGATCCCGTCCTGGTGGTGGAGGATCAGCGCGCGGATGAACTCGACGTCCGCGGCCGCGTGCCGGCTACCGGCCCGGCTGGTGTCAGCCGTCGTGGTGGCCGGCGTGGGTGACGACGGCGCGCCGCCGCAGCCGGCGACCAGCAGGAGCGCAGCGAGGAGGATCGATATCCGGCGCATGTGCCGAAGGTAGCCCCCGGCCCACGCGTCAGTAAACAGTCTTAACTGAAATATTCAGCGCCGGCGGCGGCGCTGGGGCATCGAGTAGAAGCCGGTGGGCAGGTTCTGCGTCTCGGCCTGCCAGACCGGCTCCTCCTTGCGGTTGCGGGTCCGGATGCGCAGCAGCAGCGCCACGCCCAGGAAGACCAGCACCGCCCCGATGATCAGGCCGGGACCCAGCACGCTCGGGGTGCCCGACGCCGGGTTGAGCGCCGCTGCCGAGGTCGGGTCCTTGGCCGGCGTGGCCTGGTCGTCGACCACGGCCGTCTCGTCCTCCTCGGCGGTCGCCGACGGTGACGGAGAGGCCGAAGGGCTGGGCTTCGCCGCGACCGCGGTGACCACCCGGCTGCTCGCCTCGGCCGAGCTCAGCTCGCGCGGGCCGTCGAGCGCCTGCGCCTCGAAGGTGACCCGGCCGTCGTCCGGGCCGACGAACGAGATGTTCCAGCGGCCGGTGACCGTCTGGTCACGGCAGAGCTGGCCGGGGTCGGCCTGCGCGTCGACGATCCGGGCCTCGTCGGCGCCGAGCTGAGCCCGTACGCGGAATGCCTGCCCGTTCTCGACGCGATTGACCCGGATCTGGTCGAGGCTGATGCCGTCAGTCTTGATCACGAGCGCCCAGCGCACCTTGAAGCAGCGCCGCTGCCGGTCGGTCGTGGCGACTGCCGTGAGGGTGCGCGATTGCTTACCGATGGTGAAGGTGCCCGGCGCCTGGCCGATGTTGACGTTGAATCCCTCGACGTCGGCCGAGGCCGGCGTAGCCAACCCCGCAACGACGCAGATCAGGGACGCGGCGACCAGTGCCAGCGCATGGGCTGCCCGGTGTCGCATGAGTCTTCCTCCTTCAAACCGCTCGCACGTGCGCACCGAGGGTTGTTCAGGGCCGACCTTGAGTTGCAGCTCGCCGTACCTCGTCGCCCTGGTCTCCACCGCCCTGAACAATCCTCGCCAGATGGTTCGTGCCGGGACAGTGAAAGGTTCACCCGGTGCGCCGGGTCACTCTACGACGGACCTTATTTTTTGCTTAGTTGCCCGTTACCACACCGTGTCCACGCAGCTCAGCGGCTATGTGGCACGGCACGGTGGAAACTAGCCGACAAATTCGGGCCGAGACGTTCATCCGAACCTGGACGCGACACGTAGATGGGGGATGGGCGGGGACCGGGTGACCGGAATCTGCCCGCAGAGCATGAAGCACGGGGCATCCCCCACGGATGCCGGCGTCCCGAGGCCCAACGGGACGTGACCCGCTGCGGAGAACGAGGAGTCAATGGCCCGGACAGGAAACAACCAGCGATCCGCCAATCGTGTGGCCGTGGACGTCGGTGCTACCGGTACCAAACCGGCGTCCAAGGGCGCCGTGCTGATCCTGATCGTCAGCGTGTTCGCGGCGATCTGGGCGGTCGCGATGATGACGGCTCCCGGCCGTGTCGGCTACATCTACTTCTACATGTACGCCGAGTTCTACATGGGCGTCATCACGCTCGTGGCTCTCTCGGTCACCATCATGGTCGGCCTGGTCTCCACCGACCGGCTCGTCCTGTCGATCCGGCAACGGGTGCTTCTGCAGTCCACCCACCGCACCACCGGCCTGATCGCGGTGACCGCCCTCTTCATCCACGTCTGGACGAAGATCGCCGAGAAGCACATCGCGATGATCGACATCTTCGTCCCGTTCCTCAGCCAGGGGAACCGGCTCTACGTCGGCTTCGGCACCCTGTCCGGCTGGATCATGATTCTGGTGATGTGGACGGGTATCGCCCGGTCCCGCTTCATCGGCCGCGGCCGGCCCTGGATGTGGCGCGCGATCCACTCGATCTCGTACCTGATGTGGCCGATCGCCCTGATGCACGGCCTCGCCGCCGGGCGCGCCGCGAAGCCGTGGGTCGTCGTCAGCTACATCGTCTGCATCCTCGCGGTGCTGGTCGGCCTGGCCGTACGCCTCTCGGTCAGCCTCAATCGCAACAAGGACTTCTCCTCGACCGCCGGCGCCGGTGCGATGAAGCCGGTCGGGAACATGGTGCCCACCACGTCGCCCGCCAAGAAGTCGCGCCGCCGCGAGCCCGAGCCCGAGCCGCAGATCCTCGGCCCGGTCGCGGTCGTCGACACCTTCCAGCCTGCCGCGCTGCCACCACCGCGCGAGCAACGGGCCGAGTTGGTCGCCCCGGCCGCGCCGCCGCGCCAGCGCCGCGGGGCCATGGAGGACGAGATCGAGTACGACGAGCCGGCCCCGCGCGGCCGCCGCTACCCCGGCGAGGACACCTCCACCCGGATGCGCCGTCCCGACTTCGAGGACACGAGCACGCGCATGCGCCGTCCCGACCTGGAGGACACGAGCACGCGGATGCGCCGTCCCGACTTCGAGGACACGAGCACGCGCATGCGCCGTCCCGACCTGGAGGACACGAGCACCCGGATGCGCCGTCCCGACTTCGAGGACACGAGCACGCGCATGCGCCGCCCCGACCTGGAGGACACCTCCACCCGCATGGGCCGGGTTGAGATGGACGACACCAGCACCCGGATGCGCCGCGTCGAGATGGACGACACCTCCACCCGGATGCGCCGCGTCGAGGTCGACGACTTCGGCGAACCGGTGCCGCCGCGCCGCCGCCGGGCCGCCGCGAACGAGCCGATGCCGATGTACGACGACGCGCCGCGCGGGCGCCGCCGGGCCGAGCCGGACTACGACGACGTCCCTCGCCAACGCGGTGGCTACGACGACGAGCCGCCGCGTCGTGGCGGCCGTTACGAGCCGCGCTTCGACGAGATGGAGGATGCGCCCCGGGCACGGCGCGACCGGGGCGCCGACATCGACCGCGCCGACTCGGGAAGGCACAGCCGCAGCGGGTTCGTCGACCTGGCGGACGACGACGAGACCCCGACGCTTGTCGACATGGCCTCGCGCCGGCAGCGGCGGCAGGAGCAGGAACCGGCGGGCCGGGGGGCTCGCCGCGGCGGCCGCGGCCGCGGGAACGACGACGTCGCTGACGACGACTACTGGTCGCAGCTGCGAGGGGAAGCGAATTGAGCACCACCGCCCAGGTTCCGCCGGTCACGGCGATCGGCGTTCCGCGGATCACCGCGGGCATGGATGAGTACGGCCGTCTGGACCTCCTGGCTCACCAGGAGGTCCATGGCGGGTTCGCCGCGCTCTCGTCCGGTGAGCTGATCGGGCTCGCCGACCGGATCGAGCTGCGCGGCCGGGGCGGCGCGGGCTTCCCGTTCGCCCGCAAGGTCCGCGCGGTGCTCGACTCCTGCCGCCGGCAGGACCTGCCCCCGGTGATCGTGGTGAACGGCACCGAGGGCGAGCCGCCGTCCTGGAAGGACAAGGCGGTCCTCACCCGGGCGCCGCACCTCATCCTGGACGGCGCCGCGCTCGCGGCCGCCGCCCTGGACGCCGAGGAGATCGTCATCGGCATCGCCGACGACGGCATCGGCATGAGCTCGATCACCACGGCGCTCTCCGAGCGGCGGATGCCCTGCCCGACCCGGATCGTCACGGTCCCGCACCGGTTCATCTCGGGCGAGGGCGGCGCCCTGGTCCGCGGCATCAACGGCGAGGCGCACATCCCGCCCGGCCGCAAGGTCCGCTCCAGCGACAACGGCGTCATGGGCCTGCCCACCCTGCTGTCCAACGCCGAGACGTTCTCGCAGCTCGCGATCGCGGCCCGGCTCGGACCGTGGGAGTACAACGCGGTCGGCATCCCCGAGGAGCCGGGCACGGTCATGCTGACCGTCGGCGGGTCGTCCACCAACCCCGCCGTCGTCGAGGCGCCGAGCGGCACCCCGCTGATGGACGTGCTGAACATGTGCGGCGCCGACGTCGGCCCGGGTCTGCTGGTCGGCGGCTACCACGGCAAGTGGATCACTGCCGAGGCCGCCAAGACCGTCACGATCTCCCGCAAGGGCTTCGCGAAGGTCGGTGGCACGCTCGGCGCCGGCATGCTCATCCCGATCGGCTCCCACACCTGCCCGCTCGGCGAGGTCTCGCAGGTCGTGCAGTACCTGGCCGGTGAGTCGGCCGGCCAGTGCGGTCCGTGCCGGCTCGGCCTGCCCGACCTGGCCCGCGCGGTCACCCTGGTGTCGCTCGGCGGCAACGCGGTCGAGAACGTGCGCCAGGCCGCCGGCGTGGTCAAGGGCCGCGGCGCGTGCAGCCACCCCGACGGCACGGCCCGGTTCGCGCTCTCCGCGCTCGAGGTGTTCGCCAAGGACGTCGACGCGCACACCAACGGCGAGGGCTGCGGCAAGGCGGTGCGCGGCATCCTCCCGCTGCCGTACACAGCGGAGACCGGCGCCCGCCGTCTCGCGCTGGACTGGTCGCGCTGCGACGGCCACGGCCTCTGCTCGGCGGTGGCCCCCGAGATCATCCGGCTCGACGCGAACGGCTTCCCGGCCTTCCCGCAGACCCCGCTGCCGCCGTGGCTCGAGATGGGCGCCCGCAAGGCCGTCAACGTGTGCCCGGCGCTGGCGCTGCGCCTGGACGACGCGACGGCCAGCCTGTGAGACGGCTTCTCGTGATCGCCGCCGCATTGTCGAGCGGCGCCGTGCTGATGAGCAGCGGCTGCGCGGCCACGGCGGAGACGCCGCGGTCGGCCCCGATCACGGCGGTGTCGCTGCCCGAGACCGCGCCGCCGCAGGTTCCGGCCGCGCTGCGCTTCACCGGCAAGACCCTCGACGGGGCGAGCTTCGACGCGTCCACCATGGCGGGCAAGCCCACGATCCTCTGGTTCTGGGCGCCGTGGTGCGCGACCTGCGCGGCCGAGGCGCAGAGCATCTCCGACCTGGCCAACGAGTACCGGGGCCGCCTCGGGATCCTCGGCATCGCGGGGCTCGGCGACAACAAGGCCATGCACGAGTTCGTCTCCGACCTCAACGTCGGCAGCGTCCCGCACCTCGACGACCAGGCCGGCGCGATCTGGAAACGCTTCAAGATCACGCAGCAGAGCACCTACGTCTTCCTCGACGGCGCCGGCAAGGTTCTCAAGACCGGCTACCTGGACGACCTCCAGCTCACCGAGCAGGTCAAATCCATGGTGGCGTAGATGGTTCTGCTCGCGCTCACCGCCGGCATGCTGGGCGCGGTCAACCCCTGCGGTTTCGCGCTGCTCCCCGCGTACCTGTCGGTCCTGATCTCGGCCGGGACCCTCTCGCCGGGCCGGGCGGTGGCGCGGGCTTTGCGGTGCACGGCCGCGCTGACCGTCGGCTACGTCGTGGTCTTCGGCGCGTTCGGCCTCGCGCTGACGCCGGTCGCGGGCGAGATCCAGCCGCGCCTGCCGTGGGTCACCGTGGCTTTCGGCCTCGCCCTGGCCGGGCTCGGCGGGTGGCTCGCGCTGGGCGGTTCGCTTCCGGCGTTTCCGTCCGTACGGGCGCCGCGGCTGACCGGTTCGGCCTGGTCGATGGTGGTCTTCGGGATGGCGTACGCGGTCGCCTCGCTCGGCTGCGCGGTCGGGCCGTTCCTCGCGCTCGTGGTCTCCAGCCTGCGGGCCGGCTCGATCGGCGGCGGCCTGCTGCTGTACGTCTCCTACGCGGCCGGGATGGGCCTCGTGGTCGGGGTGACCGCCGTGGCGGTGGCCCTGCTGCGCGTCTCGCTCGTCACCCGGGCCCGGCGGTTGCTCGCCATGGTGCCGCGGGCCGGCGGGGTGATCCTGGTGATCTCGGGGCTCTACGTCGCGTACTACGGCTGGTACGAGCTGCGCCTCGCCCGGGACCTGCGTCTCGCGGGCCGCGACCCCGTCGTCGCGGCGGCCGGAGGCGTCCAGCAACGGCTCGCCGCGGTGGTGGACTCGATCGGCCCGATCACGTTGGCGGTGCTGCTCGCCGTACTCGTGCTCGGGCCCTTGATCGTGGGTTTGGCGAAGCGCCGTGGACGAGCGCTGCCGCCGGACGGTCCGGGTGGGGCTGGGACCGATCCGGCGGCAGCTACGCCTGCGTCAACGCTTCCGTCTGGGGATCAGACGGCGGGCGGGTACGCGGTGACGTAGGCGGGCTTCTCGGCGGGCATCAGGATCCACAGGACCGGGTAGACCAGGATCTGGCTGCCCGGGATGGCCAGCAGCACCAGGACGAACAGAAGACGGGTGATCCACGGGTCGAGCCCGAAGCGCCGCGCGAGGCCGGCGCAGACACCGCCGAGGATTCGCCCCTCCTGCGGCCGGACCAGGCCCTGGCGGGTCATCGAGTCGTGCACCGAGTTCATTGTTCTTCTCGCTTTCTCGCTGGTTGGTACATCAAGAGTCGCGGTTTCCCGGCCCCGGCAACATCGGGATCTGCCCTGACGCGTCCCTGAGTTCCGCACCCCGAGGATCGGTCCGCGGTCGTGCGGCCGGGGTGGCGAACGCGGCCACCGCGACCAGGACCAGCACGACGATCATCGCGCGGCGCAGGCCGAAGTGGTCGCCGAGCAGGCCCAGGGTGGGCGGGCCGACCAGGAACGCCGTGTAGCCGACGGTGGCGGCGAACGAGACGCGGGCGGCGGCGTTGTCGCCCTCGCCGGCCGCGGAGACCGCGACCGGGAAACCGAGGGCGGCGCCGAGACCCCACAGCAGCGCGGCCCCGGCCGCGACCAGCCGGCTGTCGGCGAAGATGACCAGGGCGATGCCGGCGACCCCGATCAGGATGCTCACGCGCAGGGCGGTCGCCCGCCCGAAGCGGTCGACGGCCGCGCCGCCGGCGAAGCGGCCGAGCGCCATCGCCGCCGCGAAGCCCACGAAGACGGCCGAGCCGAGCGCCGGCCCGGCGCCGTGCCCGTCGACCATGATCAGCGGCAGCCAGTCGTTGGCGGCGCCCTCGGAGAGCGCCAGGGCCAGGACGATGACGCCGAGCAGCAGCATGCGGGAGTCGCGCCACACCGGCGGCGACGGCGCCTGGGCCGTCGCGGTGCGGGCCTGCCGTCCCACGCCGGCGGGGATGAACCCGATCGCGGTGACCAGCACGACGGCGGCGAGGACACCGTTGGCCACCAGGTGGGCGACGACCGGGAACCGGACGGCGGTGAGGCCCAGTCCCGCCAGCCCGCCGACCACCGTGCCGAGGCTGAAGAAGCCGTGCATCGTGGGCAGCACCGAGCGCCCCAGCCCGCGCTCCACCTCGGCGCCCTCGATGTTCATGGCCACCTCGCCGCAGCCGATGCCGAGCCCGAACAGCGCGAGCCCGGCGGCGGCCAGGACGGGGCTCGAGGCGGCGATGCCGATACCCGCCAGCGGCACGCCGGCCACGCCCAGCGCCGTGCCGAGGGCGATCACCGGGCGGGTGCCCCAGCGGGCGACCAGCCGGGCCGAGCAGAGGATGCCCGCCATCGAGCCGACCGACAGGCCGAACAGGATGAAGCCCATCTCGGCCGTGGACGCGCCGAGCAGGTCGCGGATGTCCGGCGTGCGGGTCATCCAGGAGGCGATGCCCAGCCCGGGAAGGAGGAAGAGGGCGAACAGCGCGGCGCGGCGCCTGAGCGTGGCTTGTTGCAAGGCGGGGCCCTCCCCAGGGCTCGTCGGTAGGATGAAAGTATGACCGTCAAGCTGAGCATCAGCGTGCCCGACGACGTCGCGACATACTTGCAGAGCAGGGGAAACGCATCGGCGGCCGTCACCGAGGCGGTGCGGCGGATGCTCCCGGAGGCTCGGCGGGCGCGGCAGCGAGCGGCGGCCCAGGCCTACGCGCAGTACCTGCGGGGGACCGGCGCCTGCTGGGAGGCCGAGGACAGCAACGAGATCGCCCTGCGGGGCGCCCGATGGTGAAGCGCGGGCAGATCTGGTCGCTGATGCGCGGCGACGCCCTGCACCACGTCCTGGTGATCAGCAACGACGAGTACAACGCGGCGCCCGAGCTGGCGGTATGGGCGCTGGTGATCGTCCGGGACCTGCCGCAGGGGAACCCGCTGGGCGTCCACCTCTGCCACGACGACCCGCTGCCGGGCGGGTCGGTGAGCATCCCGAGCCTGGTGCAGATCCTCGACCGGGGCTCGCTCAAGGAGAACCTGGGCTACGCGGCCCCCGGCACGATGAACGCGGTCGAGGACGCGCTGCGCGACTTCCTCGAGCTGACGTAGCTTTTCTCAGCTGTCGCTTCCTCAGCCGTCGCTTTCCTCAGCCGAGCACCGAGATCCGCCCGGCGACCCAGTCCTCGAGGAATCGGCGATGGGGCTCGGCCAGCCGCAGCGGCTCGTGCGGCTCGCGGCCCGCACGAGCCGCCGTGATCGAGCGCAGCTGCTCGAGATCGGTGACGATGACGACCTGGCCCTTGGCAACGGTCTCGAGGTAGGGGAGACCGAGCACCAGGATGGTCGCCTGGTCGCCGGGATCGTCCGGCCAGGTGTCCCGGTACACGAACTCGAAGATCCACATCGTGACCTCGACGGAGGCCAGGTGGGACTCCCTCTTCCACCGATCGGCCGGGAGCCACGGCGTCTTCGCGGCGATCAGAAGGTCGCGCAGCCGGTGCGCACCAACCGGGACGGCGCCGGGATCGCCGGGCCGGGTGGCGAGGCTGAGCAGCGCGCCGGGCAGGGTGAAGCCCCGCTCGTAGACGTCGCCGGTGTACAGCGGCGCCGGCCCGAACGTGGCGAACCACTCCTCGGCCAGTTCCGGCTCGAGGCTCAGCAAGCGCAGCGCGCCGTACGGTTCGCGGCGCAGCCACCGGCCGAACGCGTTCTCGTCCCAGATCTCGTTCTGCAGGGCTCGCCAGAAGGCGACCCGCGTGTCGGCGCCCGACCGGCGTGGCCGGTCCAGGTTGGTGGCCAGGTAGCGGAGATGGTCGTCGTCGCCCGCGAGCGCCGCACCGACGTGCCGGCGCAGGCCGGCGAGGTTGGCGTCGAGGCTGTCGTAGAGCAGCGTGACGAAGGCGTCGTCGCAGCGGGTGCCCCGGTCCCGGACAAACGCGTCCGGCCAGAACAAGTAGCGCTCGGGGACGGGCAGCTCGCGGGTGCGTTCCACCGCGCGGGCGACGATCGCCCGCAGCACCGGGCCGGAGAGCTCCAGGTGGGCGGTGGCGCGGGCGAGGAAGGCGGCGAGCGCGTCGGGGTCCGGCGACGGCCAGGCGGCCAGGGCCAGCTCCACCGTCGACTCGCCGCCGTCGTCGACGTTGCGCTCGATCAGCTGCAGGGCGAGCTGCGACACCACGGCCCAGTCCGCTTCGCTCAGGTGGGCGGCGAGCACGGCCCAGACGGCCTCGGGGGACGGGCTGCGCCGCACCACGTGCTCGGCGGTGAAGAACTCCAGGAACGTACGGTGGGTGAAGCCGAGGACCGGCTCGCCGCCGTCGGTGCCCAGCTCGGTCAGCAGCCAGGAGCGGCCGGCGCAGAACTCCAGGAAGCTGTCGGCCAGCGCCTCGGCCTCGTCCACGTCGAAACGCTTGGACTCGAGGAAACGGCGCAGAACCCGGCGCGTACGGCCGAGCGTGAGCGTGGAGCCGTCGGCGGTGAACATCTCCCACGCCAGCTGCTGGACGGCGCCGCGTACGTGACCCTGGAAGCGGACCGGCATCGGGATGCCGCGCATCGCGTCCCAGCGGTCGAACATGAGGACCGCGCAGCGCTCGTAGACCTGGGCGCGGTTGCGCGGGAGATAGCGGTCGGTGGTGTAGACCGCGCACAGCAACGACAGCATGAGCGGGTTGCGGCGCAGGTCGTCCAGCGCGGTGCTGTCGCGCAGGAACCCGTCGATGCGGGACCGGCGCTCGTCGGGGGCGGTGGCGTCGTCGTTGCGGAACCAGCGGTCGGCGTAGTCGGCTACCTGCTCGTCGGTGAAGGGTGCGATCGCGTACCGATCGGCGCGTAGCGCGACGGCGTCGTAGCCGACCTCCCGGGACGTGGCGAGGACCGGGGTCAGCGGGTAGAGCTCCGCGAAGCCGTCGACGAGCTCCACCAGGCGCTGGCGGACGGCCAGGTCGGTGATCTCGTCGAGGCCGTCGACGAACACCGCCGCCCGGCCGTTGAGCAGCAGATATTCGATGCCGTCGGCGGGCAGCTCGACGCCGAACGGGCTGCGGGCGGCGTCGGCCAGGTGGTGGACCAGGGTCTTGCCGCCCTGGCGTAGCGCCTCCACGTGGTCGCGGGCGATCAGGATGAACGGGACCCGCGGCTGGGGGTCGCCCGCCAGGTCGAAGGCCAGCTTCGAGATCAGCGTGGACTTCCCGGCGCCCGGCGCGCCGAGGATGGCCGAGCGCCGCCCCGGCTCCAGGAGCTCGCCCGGCTCGACCGCCACCTCGGACTCCCGCGCGCGCAGCACCGGAGTGACGTAGAGGGACGCCCAGTCGACCGCTCGGTTCAGTCCGGTGTGCGGCAGGCGGATCTGCGAGCGCAGCGCCCGCACCTGGCCGCGGAGCCGTTCGGCGGCCTCGTGGATCTCGGCGGTCTCCCGCAGGCCCGCCAGGAGGCGCCCGTTGCGGGCCGCGGCCGCCGCTACGTGCGCCCGGACCGCCACCTGCGTCCGGTCGGGCACGCCGGCCGCGATCGGCGGGTCCAGCGAGGCGATCAGCGCGTCGAGGAGGACGTCGGTGACGCCGACCATCTGGGCCGGCGCCAGATCGACGGCGTGCCGGAGGCTCTGCCGCAGCTCGGCGCGGATCGCGGAGAGCGCCTCGGGGTCGCCGCCGGCCAGCACCAGTTGCAGGGCGAGGTCTTCGAAGTTGGGCGACTCGGCGAACCGTGCGAGCTGGGCCGACTGGCTGCCGGAGAGCTCGGCCAGGGTGCCGGCCGCGATCGCGGTCGGCACCAGGGTGCGGGCCTCGTCGGCGAGCCGCCGGCGGCGGTGGGCGGTGATCAGGTGGCTGCCGGCGCGGGACAGGGCCTTTCCGGCGGCGCGCCCGATTGCCGGCTCGATTCCGCTCAGGTGACTCACCCCGGCTGGGATCCTATCCGGAACGGGAAGGGGTGAGTAGGCGTGGAGATCGAGGAACGGGTGCGGCGGATCTGCCTGGCACTGCCCGAGGTCAGCGAGCGGGCCAGTCACGGGTCGCCGGCTTTCTTCGTACGCGGCAAGCGGGGTTTCTTGAATCTGATGGTGGACGGACATCACCAGGACGAGTTTCCGCACATGTGGTGCGCGGCGCCGCTGGGAGCCCAGGAGGAGCTGATCGCGGCCGACCCCGCGCGGTTCTTCCGGCCGCCCTATGTGGGGCACCGCGGATGGATCGGAGTGCGGCTCGACCGCGACCCGGACTGGGACGAGATCGCGGAGGTGTGCACGGACGCCTACCGGGCCATCGCGCCGAAGACGTTGATCGTGAAGCTCGATGGTGGACAGTAGGGTAGAACAACGGGTGTGAAGAAGCCGTCCAAGCGTGTGGTCACGGTCGTCGCGGTCGTGGCGCTGATCGTCATCGCGATCATGGTGAGCAACGCCCGGGAGGACGAGCAGCACGCGGGCCTCGACGCGTCGGGGCAGCAGGCCTGCGACGACTTCGCCGCCGGGTACCCGAAGGCCGAGACCAAGCCCGAGCGGCTGTCCCTGGCCGACAAGGTGACGGCCTCGTCGGGCAAGACCGCCAACAAGGCGATCCAGCAGACGGCGGCCACCATGGGCAACGCCGCCAGCGACGGCGGCGCAAGCTGGAAGAAGGCCGCCGACGACCTCACGGCCGCCTGCAAGAGCGCGGGCTGGGTCGCGCCCTAGACCTGTGCACTCCGCTCGCGTCAGCGGAGGTCGAGCTCGACGATGCGGCGGGGATATCCGGTGCCGAAGTATGCCGGGTCGTAGGCGATCTCGGCGAAGCCCAACGCGTGCAGGACGCGTTGCGACGGGATGTTGTCGGGCTTCACGGTGCCGCGTATGCGCGACACGCCCAGCGAGCGGCACTGGGTCACCGCGTGGCTCAGCAGACCGCGGCCGATGCGACGGTTTCGGAACGAACGCTCCACGGCCAGGTCGAGGAACCAGACCACCTCCGGGGAGACGGACCGCGCGGCCAGGAGGAAGCCGACGACGCCGGGCGTGTCCTCGGCGACCGCGAACAGCTTGCCGGACAGGTCGAGATGCCGCCGGAAGACGGAGTACGGGAAGGCCGTCGCGCCGAAGGCTGCTTGTTCGATCTGCACGACGCGACCCAGGTCGGCCGGGGCGGCCGCTCGGATCGTGGTGGCCATCGCCCGCAAAGCCGCTCAGGAAGGCTGCTCAGGCTTCGGCGATGTCGGCGACGATGACCGTCACGTTGTCGGGGGCGCCGTTGTCGAGGGTGCGGTGTACCAGCTCGGCGGCGGCTGTCTTGCGGTCGGCGTTGGCGAGCAGAGTCTGCAGGATCACGCTGTCTTCCACATAGTCGGACAGGCCGTCGCTGCACAGCAGGAAACGGTCGCCGGGCACGACCGGCACCATGCGGCCCGCCGGGCGGAACGGGCCGCCCTGGACCGCCTGCGTCACCAGGGCGCGCTGGGGGTGGCGGCGGGCGTCGTCGGGGGTGAGCACGCCCTGGTCGACCAGCGCCTGCACGTACGTGTCGTCCTTGGTGATCTGGGTGAGCTCGCCGTCGCGGACCAGATAGCAGCGGCTGTCGCCCACGTTGAGGGCGGCCATGCGCTCGCCGGAGAGCAGCAGCGCGGTCACCGTCGTGCCCATGCCGTCGCGGGCGTCGTCGTCGGCGACCGCCGCCTCGATGCGCTCGTTGGCGGTGGTCAGGGCGGCGATCAGGTCTTGCAGCGGCTCGCCGGTGTCGGGCATCTCATCGACCACGCCGAGCGCCTGCACCAGGATGTCGCTGGCCAGCTCGCCGGCGGGCAGCCCGCCCATGCCGTCCGCGACCACGAGGAGGCGGTTCCCGACGAAAACCGCGTCTTCGTTGTTGGACCGCACGAGGCCCTGATCGGTGGCGGCGACCGCCCGAACGACAAGCGTCATGTGACAAGACTGCCAAAGGCCTGAGGAGATGTCTCTAGTACCTCCTACGTAGTGTGTGTTGATGATGGCGATGCCGATGGTGGGCCGGGCGCCCGCGGTGGAGGAACTGCGGCGGGCGTGGTCCCGCGTGCGCCCGAACGGGAAGCCGATCACCGCGGTCGTCACGGGTGCCGCCGGAACAGGGAAAAGTGCCCTGGTGACGGCCGCCCTGCAGAAGATCGAGACGACCAACGTGCTCGCCGGGACGGCCCGGGTGCACTCGCCGGCGCCCTACGACTGGCTCGCCGCGGTGCTGGCGGGGCGGGACACGCGCGGGCTCGACGTGCCACCGGACGCGTTGTCCTGGCTCAAACAGGACCCGGATGTCCCCCGTGAGCGTTACACTCCCGACGCCCTGCTGCGCATCGCGGTCAGCACGGTGCACCAGCTCGTGGGCCGCGCGGAAGCCGTACTCGTGGTGGAAGATCTTCATGCTCTTGACCCCGCGAGCCTGAACCTGATCGCCGAGCTCGCCACGACCGACCTTCCGGCGCTCCTGCTGGTGACCAGTCAGCCCGCGGCGGCCGCCGTCTCGCCGCAGCTTACCGAGCGCACCCTGGCCCGTCTGGGCGGACGACCGGGCGCCGTGCGGCGACATCTGAGCGGCCTGCTGCCGGCCGAGGTCGGCCAAATTCTCCAGCATGTGTACGGGTCGGAAGCGTCATCGCCGGAGCTGGCCGAGGCCATCTGGCGGCGCACCGAGGGGAACCCCTATCGGCTGACCGAGCTCCTGGCCGTGGAGGGGGTCGACGTCCTGAGAACGCCGTCCGCCGATCTGACCGCCCGCGAGCGCGAGGTGCTCGGCCTGCTCGCCGAGGGTATGGCGAACAAGCAGATCGCCTCGGCGCTGGGTATCTCCGTGCGGACCGTGACGGTTCACGTCTCGAATCTGCTGCGGAAGACCGGCGCTTCGTCGCGGACCGAGGCGGCGCTCTGGGCCCTCTCCGGACGCCGCTCGGGTGATCATCAAGCGGGGTGGCGCGACAACCCCCGAGCGGCTCGGTCACAATCGTCGGCGTGACGACAGCTATCCATCAGCGCATCGCCTCGGAGCTCGGGGTCCGTGACGGCCAGGTCACCGCGGCGGTCGAGTTGCTCGACGGCGGGGCCACAGTGCCGTTCATCGCCCGCTACCGCAAGGAGGTGACCGACGCCCTCGACGACACGCAGCTGCGCACCCTCGAGGAGCGCCTGGGCTACCTTCGCGAGCTGGAGGAGCGCCGGGCCGCGGTGCTGGAGTCCATCCGCTCCCAGGGCAAGCTCGACGACGCGCTCGAGCAGGCCATCCTCGCCGCCGACTCGAAGGCGCGGCTCGAGGACATCTACCTGCCGTACAAGCCGAAGAGGCGTACGCGTGCGCAGATCGCCCGCGAGGCCGGTCTGGAGCCGCTCGCCGACCAGTTGCTCGGCGACCCCACGCTCGACCCCCGCGCGACCGCCACGGCCTTCGTGGACGCCGAGAAGGGCGTGGCCGACGAGGCCGCCGCGCTGGACGGGGCGCGGGCCATCCTGATCGAGCGGTTCGCCGAGGACGCCGACCTCATCGGCGACCTGCGCGAGCAGATGTGGACCCGGGGGCGGCTGGTCGCCAAGGTGCGCGACGGCAAGCAGACCGACGGCGCGAAGTTCGCCGACTACTTCGATTTCGCCGAGCCGTACGCGAAACTGCCCTCACACCGCATCCTGGCCATGTTCCGCGGCGAGAAGGAGGAGGTCCTCGACCTCACCATGGAGCCGCACCCCGAACAGGACGAGGGCTACTTCGAGGCCCGCATCGCCGGCCGCAACAACATCACCGACCAGGGCCGCGCCGGCGACCGCTGGCTGGTCGACACGGTGCGCTGGGCGTGGCGCACGCGCGTGCTCATCCACCTCGGCGCCGACCTGCGGGTACGGCTCTGGCAGGCGGCCGAGGACGAGGCCGTCCGCGTCTTCGCCGCCAACCTGCGCGACCTGCTGCTCGCCGCGCCCGCCGGCACCCGCTCGACCATGGGCCTCGACCCGGGCTTCCGCACCGGCGTGAAGGTCGCCATCGTCGACGCGACCGGCAAGGTCGTCGCCACCGACGTGATCTACCCGCACGTGCCGCAGAACAAGTGGGACGAGTCGATCCACCGGCTCGCCGCGCTCGCGAGCGTGCACCAGGTCGACCTCATCGCGATCGGCAACGGCACCGCGTCCCGCGAGACCGACAAGCTGGCCGGTGAGCTGATCAAGCGGCACCCCGAGGCGAAGCTGACCAAGGTGATGGTGTCCGAGGCCGGCGCGTCGGTCTACAGCGCCTCGGCGTACGCGGCGCAGGAACTGCCGGGCATGGACGTGTCGCTGCGCGGCGCGGTCTCGATCGCCCGCCGCCTGCAGGACCCCCTGGCCGAGCTCGTGAAGATCGACCCGCGCTCGATCGGCGTCGGGCAGTACCAGCACGACCTCTCCGAGTCCAAGCTCTCCAAGTCGCTCGACGCGGTCGTGGAGGACTGCGTGAACGCGGTCGGCGTGGACGTGAACACGGCGTCGGCGCCGCTGCTGACCCGGGTCTCGGGCATCGGGGCCGGCCTCGCCGAGAACATCGTGCTGCACCGCGACGCCAACGGGCCGTTCAAGAACCGCGGCGACATCAAGAAGGTGGCCCGGCTCGGGCCCAAGGCGTTCGAGCAGTGCGCGGGCTTCCTGCGCATCCCGGACGGCGACGACCCGCTCGACGCGTCGGCGGTGCACCCCGAGTCGTACCCGGTCGTGCGGACGATCCTGGCGTCGGCGAACGCGGACATCAAGTCGTTGATCGGCAACAGCCCGCTGCTGCGCGCGCTGCGGCCCGAGCAGTTCGTGACCGACGCCGTGGGTCTGCCGACCGTCACCGACATCCTGCGTGAGCTCGACAAGCCGGGGCGCGACCCGCGCCCCGAGTTCACCACGGCGACGTTCGCCGAGGGCGTCGAGAAGATCGCGCACCTCAAGCCGGGAATGGTGCTCGAGGGCGTCGTCACCAACGTGGCGGCGTTCGGGGCGTTCATCGACATCGGCGTCCACCAGGACGGCCTGGTGCACGTCTCGGCCCTGTCCAACACCTTCGTGAAGGACCCGCGCGAGGTCGTCAAGTCCGGCGATGTCGTGAAGGTCCGGGTCGTCGAGGTCGATGAGGCACGCAAGCGCATCTCGCTCACCATGCGGCTGACCGATGAGCCGGCCCAGCGGCGGCCACGGGAGGACGGGCGGCCGGGACAGCAACGGCAGGGCGCCGGCGGCGGCGGGCAGCAGCGCGGCGGCCAGGGCGGCGGGCAGCAGCGCGGCGGCCAGAGCGGCGGGCAGCAGAGCGGTGCCAGCCAGAGCAGCGGCGGCCAGAGCAGCGGCGGCCAGAGCAGCGGCGGCCAGAGCAGCGGCGGCCAGAGCAGCGGCGGCCAGAGCAGCGGCGGCCAGAGCAGCGGCGGCCACGGCGGCCAGGGCGGCGGCGGCGATCAGAGCGGGCAGCGTGGCGGCCAGCGTGGTGACCGCGGCGGGCAGGGCGGCGGCGGGCAGCGTGGCGGCCAAGGCGGCGCCGGACAGGGCGGCGGCGGCCAGCGTCAGGGCGGCGGGCAGCGCGGCGACCGTGGCGGTCAGCGCCAGGGCGGCCAGCGTCCGCAGCAGGGCCCGGTCAACGACGAGATGGCCGCGGCCCTGCGCCGGGCCGGCCTCATCAAGGACTGACCCGGCGACGGCCGGGCCTCACCGGGGCCCGGCCTCAGCCCCAGATGCGCACGTTGCTGAAGGCGACCTCGTACGGCCCGGTCTGCGGCACCCCGCCGTCGGTGTAGACGCCGAGCATCAGCCGGCCGCCGACGATCTCGGGGTCGGCCAGCGGCACCGTGCCCACCGCCGAGCCGTCCCGCTCCAGCTGGAGCTCGTTGCCGACGGCGCGCAGGGCGATCCGGGCCGGCGCGCCACCCACGACCAGCGGCTGGTCGAGCGGGAACGACCGGATCGTGGCGACCCCGCCGGGCGACTTGTGCGTGCCCACCGAGATCTTGCCGGCGCAGACCCGGATCAGGTAGCCCTTCCACGGCGTGAACCGGAACCACACCCCCGCGCAGCTGTCCTTGGTCAGCAGCCGCACGCTCACCTCGGCGCGGAAGTCGGCCGGCACGTTGTCCTCCGGGCCGTCGCAGCGGTACAGGCCCTTCTCAGCGCGGCTGGCCACCAGCGCGCCGTTCTCGAAGGTGCAGTCGGCATGCTCGGCCGCGAGGGACTTGGGCTGCCAGTAGCGCGGGTGGCTGAGCTCGTCGTCGATCAGCAGGGTCTCGCCGCCCGCCTGGGGACTCAAGGCGAAGCTGGGCAGCGGGCCGACCGCGTCGGCGGGCTTGCCGGGCGGGCCGCCGAAGACCACCATCAGCGCGCCCGCGACCACGGCCAGCACGAGCCCGGCCACCGCCGCCGGGAGGAACCAGCGCCGGCCCGGCTCGGGCGGGGGAGGGCCGGGCAGGGGCATCGGCATCTCGGAGATCGGCACGGTGACGATCGAGTTCTCGTCGTAGCCGACCAGCGTCGGCATGCCACTGACCGGCACGTCGCCCGCCGGTCCGCCGCCGGCCGGTCCACTGCTGGCCGGTCCACTGCTGGCCGGTCCACTGCTGGCCGGTCCGCTGCCGGCGGGGACGCTGCTGGCGGGGACGCTGCCGGCCGGGACGCTGCCGGCCGCGGCGTCGCTCGCCGGGACGCCGCCGGCCGGCGTGCTGCCGTCCGTCTCGGCCGCGACACCGGTGACCGCCTGGGCCTCCGCCGCCGCGGCGCGCAGGTCGGGCTGGCCGGCCAGGGCCGCCTTGGCCGCGGCCGGCCGGGACGGCCCGGAGATCAGCAGGTCGAGCAGCTCGCGGGCGCTCGGCCGGTTCGCCGGTTCCTTCTCGAGGGCGCGGCCGACCAGGTCGCGCAGCGGACCGGTCAGGCCGGACAGGTCGGGCGGCTGGGTGAGGATCCGGGCCGCGGTCGCCGGTGGCGAGTCCGCCGCGAACGGGGTGCGGCCGGTTCCCGCGTACGCGACCACGCCGCCCCACGCGAAGATGTCCGCCGCCGGCGTCAGCGGCTCGTCGCCGTCGCCGAACCGCTCGGGCGCCATGTACGCCACCGTGCCGACCATCTGGCCGCCGGCCGTGTTGCCGCCGGTCGCCTCCATGGCCCGGGCGATCCCGAAGTCGATCACCTTGGGGCTGCCCGGCGCGAGCAGCACGTTGCGCGGCTTGAGATCGCGGTGGATCACGCCCGCGCCGTGGATCGCGGTCAGCGCGGTGGCCACGCCGATCGCCACGCTGTGCAGGTTGGCCGAGGTCAGCGGCCCACGCTCCTCGACCACGTGGGCGAGGGTCGGCCCGTCCACGTACTCGACCACGAGGTACGGCCGGTCGTGGTCGGGGTCGGCGTCGAGCACCTCGGCCGTGCAGAACGGCGGCACCAGCCGGGCGCTGGCCACCTCGCTGCGGAACCGGCGGCGGAACTCGTCGTCGGGCGCGAGGTCGGCGCGCACCATCTTCACGGCGACCAGCACCCCGCCGGCCGTGCGGGCCAGATAGACGGTGCCCATGCCGCCCTCGCCGAGCCGGCCGACGATCTCGTACGTCCCGAGGGTGCGCGGATCGTACGGGCGCAGTGGCTCCGTACTCTCCCCAGGCATGATCGTCCCCGTCCCCCCGAACTTGGAGACGTCACTCTATCTGCCGAAGTGCCCGGCGACGTAGAGACACCCGGTGGTTTGTGGCCGAAGCGCGTCATGCTGAGGGCATGGACGAACGCCTCTCGGTCGCGCCCGTCGTGCCACGCTTCGCCGCCGCGATCCGGGAGGTGGCGGCGGTGACCGCCTTTTATGCCGGCGGTTCGATCGGCTCGGGCGACTACCGGCCGGGAATCAGCGATCTCGATCTGGTCGCGGTCATCGCCGCGCCGCTGACGCGGGCGCGAAGGGATCGGTTGCGCTCGCTGCACCGCACCCTGGGCGTGGCAAAACTGCATTGCGCGTACGTGTCATTGCCGGACATCTCGGATGTCTCGCGCAAGCACGTCAACTGGGCGCACGAGCGCATGTTCCGGCGGCCGTTGAGCGGCATCTCCCGGGCCGAGCTGCACCAGTTCGGCGTCACGGTCTACGGGCCGTCCCCCGCGGAGCTGGTGCCCCAGATCGGCCGCGAGGAGCTCGCGACCGCGGCCCGCGCCGAGCTGCGCGGCTACTGGACCGGCGCGGTCCGCCGGGCCCGGGTGTGGCGCACCGACCTGCACGTCGACCTGGGCCTCACCACCGTCTCCCGGGCCGGCGTCACGATCGAGACCGGCCGCCTGATCACCAAGCGCGAGGCGATCGACCGGCTCCCCGCGCTGGGCGTGCCCGACGATCTGACCGACGAGATCCGCCGCCGCCGTGCGGGGGAGCCGGTCGAGCTCACCGAGCCGCAGATCCGCGCCCGCGCCGTCGTCGCCCGCGCCCTGATGCGCGAGCAACTGACCCGGCTGCTCGGGTGACCCTCGTGCCCGACTGGTCGCTGTCACGTTGGTCGGTGGCTGGGCTGGGCGTGCCATGGCTGGGGTGGTGCGTGGCCGGGGTGGGTGTGGCCCGTCGCGGTTGGTCGGTGGCCGAGCTGGGCGCGCCATGGCCGGGGGTCGTGCGTGGTCGCGCTGGGGGCGGCCCGTTTCTGCCGCGTCCAGGCACCATCCCGTGCACACGCCTGGCGTAACGGGCGGCACCCACCTCAGCCACGCACACCCAGGCATGGCAAGCCCAGCCCGGCCACCGACAGACGGCGACCGACCGCACCCACCGCGACCACGCAGCACCCGGCACCCGGCGCCCGGCGCCCGGCGCCCGGCGCTCCATGATCGACAGGATGCGCTAGACGCCCTCCTTGTAGGAGTAGATCCGGACCCAGTCGGTGTGCATGACGACCTTGGCCGGGGTGGCGGCGGTGCGGCACTCGATGAAGGCGTCACAGCCCTGGTCGAGCTGGATCGCCAGGTGCATCGGCGAGGTGGTCGGCACCAGGCCCTCGGTGCGCGCGTCGAGGCCGACGGTCCACTGCTTGTCGCCGTCGAGGTAGAACGTGACGCGCTCGGGCGTCCAGTCGGCGCTCATCACGTGCCACTGGGTGAAGTCGGCGCGGGTGGCGTGGCCGAGGCGATCGTTGTTGGGGTGGTTGTGCACGAAGCTGTTCGTGTAGGCGCGGGCGCCGCGGTTCACCTCGGAGATGTCGATCTCGCCGTCGTCGGGCCACTTCTCGCTCTCGGGCCAGAGCAGCAGGATCGCGGAGTAGCCGGCGCCGCGGTCGACCTTGAAGCAGACGTCCACGTGGCCGTACAGGAAATTGAGGTTGCTGGAGAGGCCGCCGGCGACATCGCGGCCGTCGGCGTCCTTCCCGCCGGTGATCTTGAGTTCGCCGGCGGAGACGGCCACCCGGGAGGGGTCGCGTGGCACGTGGCCGTCCGGGTCGTCGTAGATCGACCACTTCGCGGGGTTGAGCTTCGTCGCGGTGAAGTCGTCGGAGAACGCGAGGGGACCCCAGCCGGCCGGGGCGGTGGGCTTGGCGCAGCTCTTCGGCGGCGCGGTGGCGGACGTCGCGGGGGCCGGGCTGTTGCTGTCACCGGCCGCCCACTGCGGGGTGCCCGGGTCGTTCGTGCACGCCGCCAGCGCGATCGTGGCGGCCAGTGCCCAGCCGTATCCTCGGCGAATGCTCATCACCACGGAACGGCTCCTCCTCCGTCGCTTCCGGGTCGCCGACGGCCCGGTGCTGGCCGAATACCGGTCGGACCCGGCGGTGGCGCGGTACCAGTCTTGGGACGCGCCGTTCCCGCTGCTGCGCGCCGAGACGGCGGTCGCCAACTTCATGGCCTCCGACCCCGACAAGCCGGGCTGGTTCCAGTACGCGATCGAGCGCGCCACCGACAAGGTCCTGATCGGGGACGTCGCCGTGCATCTGCACGACAACCTGCTCCAGGCCGAGGTCGGCTTCACCCTCGCGACCCCCTATCAGAAGCACGGGTACGCCACCGAGGCCGTGACCGCCGTGCTGGACCGCCTGTTCCGCCTCCAGGGCCTGCACAAGGTCGCCGGCGAGTGCGACGCCCGGAACACCCCCTCGGCGGCGCTGATGGAGCGGCTGGGCTTCACCCTCGAGGGGCGCCTGCGCGAGCAGACCTTCATCAAGGGCGAATGGACCGACGACCTGATCTTCGGGCTGCTGGCCACCGAGTGGCTGAAAGATGGGTAAAAATCCTATTATGGGGTGATGCACGAGCAGGTGGCGCTCATCCAGGACTGGGCTACGCATGATGCCGAGGCGGCGGCCGCCGTCGCCGCGGCCTACGGCGAGGCGGCCGCCGCGCTGGACGGCAATCCGTACGAGGCCGAGCGCATCCTCCGCGGCTTCGTACGCCGGCTGAACGCGCTGCAGAGCGAGGACGACTACCTCGTCGAGCACAACCGCCACGAGGACGCCGAGGAGGCGTACTTCCTGCTGGCCGCCCGCACCGACGCCGACCTCGACGAGGCCCGCGAGTGGTTCGACGACGAGCGCGACTTCTAGTGCCGGACATCTTGCCATCACCTTGGTGTGGTGTAGTGCCCGTGTGGATCTAGAAGGATTCTGGGCGCTCATCGAGCGCAGCGGGCGGAAGACCTCCGACCCCGACGAGCGCGCCGAGTGGCTGATCGACGCGCTCGCCGGGTACCCGGCCGCCGGCATCGTCGACTTCCAGTTGCACCTGGACGCCCTGCGCGGCCGGATCGACACCTACCGCGTGTGGGGCGCGGCCTGGCTGGTCTGCGGCGGGCTCTGCTCCGACGACGGCTTCTGGTATTTCCAGGCGTGGCTGATCGGGCAGGGGCGCGACGTGTCCTCGGACGTCGCGTGGGACTTCGAGGACGACGAGGAGATGGAGCGTCGCTACCCGCGGCTCACCAAGATCTTCTAGCCTTCGTGGCGGAGCCAGACGGCGCCCAGCGGCGGCACCCGCAGCGACGCCGATGCGTTGAAGCCGTGCCACGGCAGATCTTCCGCCGTCACCTCGCCGAGGTTGCCGACGCCCGAGCCGCCGTAGAGCGAGCTGTCCGTGTTGATCACTTCGGCCCAGCGGCCCGGCTTGGGCAGGCCGATGCGGTAGCCCTCGTACGGGACCGCCGCGAAGTTCACGATGCAGGCCATCACGTCGCCGTTGGGCGCGAAGCGGACGAACGAGAACGTGTTGTGCTGCGAGTCCTCGCTGGTGATCCAGCGGAACCCGACCGGCGACGTGTCCTGCGTCCAGATCGCCGGGGTCTCGCGGTAGACCCGGTTGAGGTCTTTGACCAGCGTCTGCACCCCGCCGAACTGCGGGTCGGCGAGGTGGGCCCAGTCGAGGCCGCGCTCCTCGCTCCACTCCTGCAGGTCGGCCAGCTCGGCCCCCATGAACAGCAGCTGCTTGCCGGTGAAGGCCCACATGAAGCCCAGCAGCGCCCGCGTGTTGGCCAGCTTCTGCCAGAGGTCGCCCGGCATCTTGCCGGTCAGCGAGCCCTTGCCGTGCACGACCTCGTCGTGGCTGATCGGCAGGATGTAGTTCTCACTCCAGGCGTACACGGTCGCGAATGTCATCTGGTGGTGGTGCCACTGCCGGTAGATCGGCTCCTTGGTCATGTAGGTCAAGGTGTCGTTCATCCAGCCCATGTTCCACTTGAAGCCGAAGCCGAGGCCGCCCAGGTGGGTGGGGCGGGTGACGCCGGGCCAGGCGGTGGACTCCTCGGCGATCGTCACCACGCCGGGGTTGTTCTTGTAGACGGTCGCGTTCATCTCCTGCAGGAAGCTGATCGCGTCGAGGTTCTCCCGGCCGCCGTACTGGTTGGGGGTCCACTCGCCGTCCTTGCGCGAGTAGTCGAGGTAGAGCATCGAGGCGACCGCGTCGACCCGCAGGCCGTCGGCGTGGAACTCCTCGCACCAGTACAGGGCGTTGGCCACCAGGAAGTTGCGGACCTCCTTGCGGCCGAAGTCGAAGACGTACGTGCCCCAGTCGGGGTGCTCGCCGCGCCGCCAGTCGCCGTGCTCGTACAGGGGAGTGCCGTCGAAGCGGGCCAGGGCCCACTCGTCCTTGGGGAAGTGGGCCGGCACCCAGTCGAGGATCACGCCGATCCCGGCCTGATGCAATTTATCGACCAGGTACCGGAATTCGTCGGGTGAGCCGAAGCGCGACGTCGGCGCGAAGTAGCCGGTGACCTGGTATCCCCAGGAGCCGCCGAAGGGGTGCTCCATGACCGGCATCAGCTCGACATGGGTGAAGCCCATCTCGACGACGTAGTCCACCAACTGCGAAGCCAGCTCGGTGTAGGACAGACCGGGCCGCCACGAGCCGAGATGCACCTCGTAGGCGCTCATCGGCTCCTGGTGCCAGGCCTTCGAGGCCCGCTCCCGCATCCACGTCTCGTCCTCCCAGGTGTAGGAGGACTCGTACACCACGGAGGCGGTGGCCGGCGGCACCTCGGTGTGCTGGGCCAGGGGGTCGGCGTGCTCCCGCCACACCCCGTCCCGCCCGAGGATCTTGAACTTGTACTTGGAGCCGACGTGCGCGTCGGGGATGTACACCTCCCAGACGCCGCTCGACCCGAGCGACCGCATCGGCCAGCCGTCGTACGGCCCCCAGCCCACGAAGTCGCCGACCACCTGCACGCCGCTCGCGCTCGGCGCCCACACCGCGAAGCCGACCCCGGCCTCGGCGCCGCGCGGCTGCGCGCCCAGCACCCGCCACAGCTTCTCGTGCCGCCCCTCGCCGATCAGGTGCAGGTCGAGCTCGCCCAGCGTCGGCAGATGCCGGTACGGGTCGTCGGTCTCCACCCCGTCCACGTCGAGCCGGTAGTCGAGGACCGTGCCGGGCAGCTCGGCCGCGAAGATGCCGTCGTCGTGCACCTTGACCATCTCGACCCGGTCGCCACCGGCGATCACCGCGACCTTCTCGGCCCTCTTGCGCAGGGTGCGGATCACCGTGGCGGAGCCGGTCGGGTGCGCGCCGAGGATGGCGTGCGGGTCGTGCGTGTCGCCGGCCACCACGCCGTTCATGGCGCGCTGGTCGGCGGCGAGCGAGGGGGTGGGGTGGCCGATCACGGGAGTGGCTCCTTAGAGAGTTGTCTTGCCGACGAGCCGGCTGATGGACCGCAGGGGGATCCGCAGCCAGCCGGGCCGGTGCCGGGCTTCGTACGCGGCCTCGTAGACCGCTTTGTCGAGCTCGTACGCCGCGAGCAGATCCCCGTGCGCCCGCGGGTCGGTTCCGGAGGCGTGCGCGTAGCCGTCGCAGAACGCGGCCCGGTTGCGATCGACCCACTCCCGGGCCCGCGCCGCGAGATGTTCGTCGTCGTCCGAGTCGACCAGCAACTGGTACGCCGCATACTCGTAGCTGCGCAGCACCCCGGCCACATCACGCAGGGGTGAATCCGGCATCCGCCGCTCGTCGAGCGGCATCCCCGGCTCGCCCTCGAAGTCGATCAGCAGCCACGCCTCCGGGGTGCGCAGCACCTGGCCGAGGTGCAGGTCGCCATGGATGCGCTGCACGGTGACCACCTCGCCGGCGAGCGACCGGAAGCGCTCCTCGATGGTCGGCACGTACTGCTGGATCTCGCTGACCGCGTTCGCGTTCTGCCGCAGCCGGGCCAGCACCGCGTCGAGCGGGAACGGCGCCGGGCCGGAGCCGAGCGCCTCGGCCAGGTCGGCGTGGACGGACGCGACCGCCTCGCCGAGCCGATAGGACTCGCCCTGGAAGTCGCCGCCCACCTCGTCGGCGGCCATCTCGGCGTCGGCGAACAGGTCGCGCGCCGACGCGGTCGCCATCGCCCAGCCCTCGGCGGAGGTGGCCGCGTACTCGGTCACCATGCCCAGCGGCGACGGCCGGCCGCTCTCGATGGTCTCGAACGAGCCGAGCAGTCGCGCCACGTGGATGTTGCCGCGCCGGCCGAGCACCCGGTTGAGCTCGATGTCGGGGTTGATGCCGCTGGCGACCCGGCGGAAGACCTTGAGGATCGCCTCCTGGCCGAAGATCACGCTGGTGTTGCTCTGCTCGGCGTCGAACACCCGCGGGTACGAGTCGTCGTCCGGGAACTCGGCGCCGGGCTCCGGCTCGAAGACGACGTCGCCGATCGTGCCGCCCGCCGCGACCAGCGACAGCAGGTGCCGGACGGCGCCCTGGTCGTAGAGCGCGTCGTAGCCCGCACGGTCGCCGGCCGCGCCGATCGTGGCGACGCCGCTGAACTCGGCGATCGGTCCGTTGTCCCAGGCCACGATCACCTGGTAGCGCTCGGAGCTGCCGTCGGTGTACTCGACGTCGATGAGGACCAGGTCGAGGTTGTCGCCGAGCTTGGTCGACGACGCCTCCTTGACCGACGACAGCGTGCGGGCCTTGCCGGCGTACCAGCGCTGCTGCGGCAGCCACTCGGCGAAGGGCAGCGTCATTGCTTCTCCTCGCTCCTGCACAGCTGGAACCAGTAGAAACCGTGCCCGGGGAGGGTCAGCAGATACGGCAACTGGCCGACGCGCGGGAAGTTCACGTGGCCGGTCAGCTCGACCGGCGTGTACCCGT
The DNA here is from genome assembly GCF_044454685.1 of Actinoplanes sp. NPDC051513. NCBI lineage: Bacteria > Bacillati > Actinomycetota > Actinomycetes > Micromonosporales > Micromonosporaceae > Actinoplanes > Actinoplanes sp. NPDC051513. Next base: position 7,067 of record NZ_JBITDW010000040.1, on the reverse strand, counting down.
TCCAGTGCTGCAGGTTGAGCTCGATCGGTTGCGGGAAGCGCGACAGGTTGTTGACGCAGAGCACTACGTCCTCGCCGTTCTCGCGCAGGTAGGCCAGCACCGACGGGTTCGACCCGCCGAGCTCGCGGAACGTGCCGACGGCGAACGCTTCGTGGCGGCGTCGCACCGCCAGCATCGTACGCGTCCAGTTGAGCAGCGACGTAGAGCTGTCCCGCTGCGCCTCGACGTTGACGGCCTGATACCCGTACACGGGATCTTGGTTTGCCGGAAGGTAGAGACGGCCCGGATTGGCCGTGGAGAACCCGGCGTTGCGGTCGGGCGTCCACTGCATCGGCGTGCGTACCCCGTCGCGGTCGCCGAGCCAGATGTTGTCGCCCATGCCGATCTCGTCGCCGTAGTAGAGCACCGGCGAGCCGGGCAGCGACAGCAGCATGGCGGTGAACAGCTCGATCTGGTTGCGGTCGTTCTCGAGCAGGGGCGCGAGCCGCCGGCGGATGCCCACGTTGGCCTTCATCCGCGGGTCCTTGGCGTACTCCGAGTACATGTAGTCGCGCTCTTCATCGGTGACCATCTCGAGGGTCAGCTCGTCGTGGTTGCGCAGGAAGATGCCCCATTGGCAGTTGTCCGGGATGGCCGGGGTCTGCGCCATGATCTCGGAGATCGGGAAGCGGGACTCACGGCGCACCGCCATGAAGATGCGCGGCATCAGCGGGAAGTGGAACGCCATGTGGCACTCGTCGCCGCCAGAGCGCGGGTCGCCGAAGTACTCGACCACGTCGGCCGGCCACTGGTTCGCCTCGGCCAGCAGCACCCGGCCCGGGAACTCGTCGTCGATCACCTTGCGGCAGTGCTTGAGGAACGCGTGGGTCTCGGGGAGGTTCTCGCCGTTCGTGCCCTCCCGCTCGTACAGGTACGGCACGGCGTCCAGCCGGAAACCGTCGATGCCCAGGTCGAGCCAGAAACGCAGGACGTCGAGCATCGCCTCCTGCACGGCCGGGTTGTCGTAGTTGAGGTCGGGCTGGTGGGAGAAGAACCGGTGCCAGAAGAACTGCCGGCGCACCGGGTCGAACGTCCAGTTGGACTCCTCGGTGTCCACGAAGATCACCCGGGCGTCCTGGTAGCTGTCGCTGGTGTCGCTCCATACGTAGAAATCGCCGTACGGCCCGTCGGGGTCACGGCGCGACTCCTGGAACCACGCGTGCTGGTCACTCGTGTGGTTCATGACGAGGTCGGTGATCACCCGGATGCCGCGCTTGTGCGCCGCGTCGAGCAGCGCCACGAAGTCTTCCACCGTGCCGAACTCGGGCAGCACCCGGTAGAAGTCACTGATGTCGTAACCGCCGTCGCGCAACGGCGACTGGTAGAACGGCGGCAGCCAGAGGCAGTCGACGCCCAGCCACTGCAGGTAGTCGAGCCGCTCGATCAGGCCGCGCAGGTCGCCCGAGCCGTCCGTGCCCGAGTCGTAGAAGGCCCGGACGAGGACCTCGTAGAACACGGCCCGCTGGAACCAGGTGGCGTCGGCGGGCAGCGCACGCGCGTGGTCGAAGTCTTCCGCGGTGGGATGCTCGACCACACCGTCCTCGACGTGGCTTCCCTCAGTCGGGTCGTGATCTTCAATCAGGTCCATCGAGTTCCCCACCTACCCCACCCGCAGGTTTCTGAATCGTTGAGGCTTTTCGCGACGGTGGAGACCGCTTGCATGACTTACGCCGGGCGGGGGGTCGCCGTAGGTCGCGAAAAACCTCAATTCCTTTGCAGCACGAAGACGTGCGCCGGCTCGATGTACGGGTCGATGCGGACCGCGTTGTGCTGTCCCCACTCGTACGTCGCGCCGGTGATCTGGTCGACCACCGTGAACCGCTCGTGCCAGTCCATCCCCAGCTCCGGCATGTTCAGCGTGGTGTTGCCCCACTGCACGTTGCTCGGGTCGAACGACACCACGGTCAGCACGGTGTTGCCCGTGTCGGCGTCCCGCTTGGAGAAGCACAGCAGCGCGGCGTTGTCGATCTCGTGGAAGCGCAGGTTGCGCAGCCAGTGCAGGGCCGGGTTGGCGGCCCGGATCCGGTTGAGCCGGGTGATGTACGGCGCCAGCGACCGCCCGGTGCGCTCGGCGCCCGCCCAGTCCCGCGGCTTGAGCTCGTACTTCTCGTTGTCGATGTATTCCTCGGAGCCGGGCCGGGCGACGTGCTCGAAGAGCTCCAGCCCGGAGTACATGCCCCAGGAGGGGGAGAGCATGCTCGCCAGGACGGTGCGAATCTTGAACGTCGGCGGGCCGCCGTGCTGCAACGACTCGTGCAGGATGTCGGGGGTGTTCGGCCAGAAGTTGGGCCGCATCCAGTCGAGCGAGGCGAGCAGCTGCCCCATGTACTCGCGCATCTCCCAGGCCGTCGTGCGCCACGTGAAGTACGTGTAGGACTGGGTGAAGCCGACTTTGCCGAGGCCGTTCATCATGGCCGGCCGGGTGAACGCCTCGGCCAGGAACAGCACGTCGGGGTTGGTCTCCTTGACCTTCGGGATCAGCCACTGCCAGAAGTTGACGGCCTTGGTGTGCGGGTTGTCGACCCGGAAGATCTTGACGCCCGCCTCGACCCAGTGCATGACCACGCGGTAGACCTCGTCGCGCAGCGTGCGGTAGTCGTTGTCCCAGTTGATCGGGTAGATGTCCTGGTATTTCTTGGGCGGGTTCTCCGCGTACGCGATCGTGCCGTCGGCCCGGGTGGTGAAGAACTGCGGGTGCGACTTCACCCACGGGTGGTCGGGCGCGACCTGCAGCGCGAGGTCGAGCGCGACCTCCATGCCGAGGTCTTCGGTGCGGCGGATGAACTCGCGGAAGTCGTCGAGGGTGCCCAGCTGGGGGTTGATGGCGTCATGGCCGCCCTCGTCGGAGCCGATCGCCCAGGGGGAGCCCACGTCGTCGGGACGGGCGACGAGCGTGTTGTTGCGGCCCTTGCGGTTGATCTTGCCGATCGGGTGGATCGGCGGCAGGTAGACCACGTCGAAGCCCATGGCCGCGATCGCGGGGAGCCGCTCGGCGGCGGTGGCGAAGGTGCCGTGCTTGACCGGGATCGCGTCCGGGCCGACCTCGGCGCCCTCCGAGCGGGGGAAGAACTCGTACCACGCCGAGTAGAGCGCGCGCTTGCGATCGACCCAGATCGCGTACGACCTCGTGGTCGTCACCTGCTGCCGCACCGGGTTGTGCCAGAGCAGCTCTTCCAGGTCGAGCGCGGGGGAGACCCGGGCGAACAACGACGTCTGCTCGTCGCGCAGGGCCGCGGCGGCCGCCCGTACCCGATCTTCGTGCTCGTGCGGAACGATCTTGACGGCGAGGTCGAGAACGTCGGCGCCCTCGGCCAGGTCGTTCGCCAGATCTTCCAGGCCCTGGCCGGCGCCGATCTTCTTGACCACGGCGTCACGCCAGGTGCGGTACGGATCTTCGAACGCCTCCACCGTGAACGTCCACCGGCCCACCCGGTCGGGCCGGATCGTGCCGTGCCACTGGTCGAGGCCCGGCTCGCCCGGCTCCATGCGGGTGAAGGGCTCGGTCTCGCCGTCGGGCCCGCGCCACACCACGTTCACGCCGAGCGTGTGATGTCCTTCGCGATAGGACACGCAGGAGACCGGGACGAGCTCGCCGACCACCGCCTTGGCAGGGTAGCGGCCACAGGACACCGACGGCGTCACGTCCTCGATGGGAAAACGACCGGTCATGATCTCCACCGTAGTCAGGCGAGCGGGGGCTGGCGCGGCGAAACGAGACCGCCATCAGGGCACCCTTCTCCCCGCGGACGCGCCGCAAACTCTGGTTCTCAACCTACCGGAGAGCGCTCAGCGCGGCTCGTCCAGGAGCGGCCTCGCGCCCGCTGTGAAAATCCGGAGTTCTTCACCGCGGAGCACGGATTCATGCTTACCCGGTTTGATCATCGGCACGTTACCGGCCAGCAAAATCACGTTTCCCACCCGTCGCCCCCGCATCACGTCCGCATTGCCGTACAGGACGATCTCGTCGAAGGCGGTGCGTGCGGTGGCGACCTGGATCCGGGTCTGCGCGAGCGGCGGCACGTCCGTCAAATTCATCGCCAGTAGACCGTCCGGTTTCAAGGCGCGGCGGGCGGCCCGCGCGAATCCCCCGGCCGCGACGCTCTCCGGCATCGCGGCGCCGACGAAGACGTCCGAAATGATCAGACCGAATTGGCCGGCGTCGGCTGCTTCCAGCTCGGTGCGCGCATCCCCGAGCCGCACCTCGATCGACGCCGGGAACGGCAGGTTCTGTTCGACGATCGCCAGGATCTGCGGGTCGCGCTCGACCACCAGCTGGTTCGTGCCGGGCCGTAGGTGGTCGATGAAGCGGGGCAGCGTCAGGCCGCCGCCCCCCAGATGCAAGACCTGTTCGCGTACGTCGTGAGCACTCCAAAGACGCAGCACGGCGCCCAGCTGGATCTCGTAGGGGAACTCGAGGTGCCCGGGATCGGACAGGTCGACGTACGACTGCGGCACGCCGTTCACCAGCAGCGTCCAGCCCCGCGCGCGGGCCGGATCGGGCTGCAGCTCGGCGATTCCGGAGGCGAGCAGGGCGCGCCGGGGAGCGCGTTGGTTGCCGAGCGGTCCCATCCCGGTGACCCTACTCAACTCGGCATGTCCAACGACCGAGGTGTACCCCAGACGCGGACCGACCAGGCTCCGCGCCTTTCCTGGAGGAGCACCTCGTGGCCGGACCGTCAGTCGAGCTCTCGCCCGTGATCGCCGCCAGCACGCACTGGCTGTCGCGTGCCTACCCGGCGGGCACCCCCGACACGATCGCGCACACGCTCTCGGAGCTCCAGGCCCGCCAGGCCATCACCGTCGCCGCGTGGCTGCGCTACCCCACCGAGATGGACGCGGCCCTGGTCGCGATCGCCGGTCCCGGCGGCTCGGCGGTGCTCGACTGGCGCGTGGGCAGCGAGCCCGACGACGAACAGGCCGAGGAGGAGGGCTGGCGCACCTGGGTCGACGAGGTGGTCGTCTCGTGGGCGGCCTGCCTGCTGGCCGACCCGATGCTGGCCCGCCGCGGCGTCGACGCGGTGGCCGCGGCCGTTCCCCCCGGCACGGTCGACGACCGTCCGCGCCCGTCCCCCCGGCGCGCCGGGGGCCTGCCCAGCGAGTTTCGCCGCCTGCTGAACCCGGACCCGCGCGACCGCGAGGCCGCGGTCCTGCTGCGCCACCCCGATCTGCTCGAGCCGATCGCCGAGCTGCACCGCGACACCCTGCTCTACCTGCTGGGCGTCGCCTCCGGCTCGCCGGGGATTGCGCCCTTCGGGGCCGACGTCGAGGGCGCCGAAAAGGACCACGGCTTCGCCTAGCCCTTTTCAGCCTTTCTCAGTTCGCGAGCCTCGCCGGGAAGCCGCCGGTCGCGATCGGGCCCCAGCGGTCGATCGTCAGGCGGATCAGTGATTTGCCCTGGTCGCGCATGGCCTGGCGGTACTCGTCCCAGTTCGGGTGCTCGCCCGAGATGACCCGGAAGTACTCCACCAGCGGCTCGAGAGCCTCGGGCAGGTCGAGCACCTCGGCGGTGCCGTCGACCTGCACCCACGCCCCGCCGAAGTCGTCGGAGAGCACCAGCGCGCTCACCTGCGGGTTGCGGCGGACGTTCATCGCCTTGGCCCGCTCGGGGTAGGTGGAGACGACGATCCGGCCCTCGGTGTCGACCCCGCAGGTGTTCGGCGAGGCCTGCGGGCGGCCGTCCCTGCGGGTGGTCATGAGGATCGCGTGGTGCCGCGGCCGGAGAAACTCCAGCAGCTCCTCGCGGCCGACGGACGTGTTGGTGGCGATGGTGCGTGGCACTCGATCTCCTCGGTCAGGCGCTTGCCGCGGCGGCGTCGGTCTGAATCGCTCCCGGATCGCCGGCCGCCTGCTCGGCGGTGACCGCCGCGCCGATGATGCCGGCGTTGTTGAGCAGTGTCGCCGGGACCATGGGCGTACGGATGTCGATCAGCGGGAAGAACCGGTCGGACTTCTTGCTGACCCCGCCGCCGATGATGAACAACCGGGGGGAGAGCAGCATCTCGACGTGGCGGAGGTACGCCTCCACCCGGCCGGCCCACTTCTCCCAGCTCATCTCGTCGACCTCGCGGGCCCGGTCGGACGCGCGCACCTCGGCGTCCTTGCCGTCGAGCTCGAGGTGGCCCAGCTCGGTGTTCGGAATGAGCACCCCGTCGAGGAACAGCGCGCTGCCGATGCCGGTGCCGAACGTCAGCATCATGATCAACCCGGACTGGTCGCGCCCCGCGCCGAACGCCACCTCGGCCACGCCGGCCGCGTCGGCGTCGTTGAGCACCGTCACCGGCTTGCCGAGCCGCTCGGTGAACACCTTCGCCGCCGGCGCGTCGAGCCACGACTTGTCGACGTTCGCCGCCGTACGCGTCACGCCGTCGACCACCACGCCGGGGAACGTGATACCGACCCGGTCGAAGTCGTCGAACTGGGCGGCGACCTCGGCCGCCGCCTCGACGACGCTGGTCACGTCGCTGGGCTGCGGCGTCGGAACGCGGTAGCGCTCGGCGAGCAGCTCGCCCCGCGCCGTGTCGACCGGCGCGCCCTTCACCCCGGAGCCGCCGATGTCGATGCCGAGAGTGGCCATCACTGTTTCCCGTCTCCTGGTTCGCAGATGTTCCCCGCTGTTTACCACGCGGGGGCGACGTCGAATCCTGCGCGGTTCACTCCCACCCCGCGTGGATGGGCCGTTCGACGTGAATGACTCATACTTTCGGCTAGTGCAGGGTAGGCTTTCTGGTTAACGTGGAAGCAATGAACGGTCGCCGCGTGCGGGCACGGCTCTCTGCCCGCTATGGAGGACCAGGCATGATCCCGACCTACGCCGGGCCCGCGCCCGCCCACAACACGGTGGCGGAGAGCGCCACCGAGCTGCTGAACACGCTCGCCTCCCTGCCCGCCGGCCACCCGTCGCACCCGCAACTGCGGGACACCGCGATCGAGGCGTGGCTGCCGCTGGCCCGCCACCTCGCCAACCGCTACTCCGGCCGCGGCGAGCCCACCGACGACCTGATCCAGACCGCCACCGTCGGCCTGATCAA
>NZ_JBITDW010000039.1:0-59879 GCF_044454685.1 Actinoplanes sp. NPDC051513 | reverse complement strand
CATCGACGTCGGCTACGTGCGCCTGCCCATCGACGAGACCGGCCTGCACGTCACCCCGCTGTACACCGAACCTCGTGTGGCAGTGCTGCCCGCCGGCCACCGACTCGCCGGCAAGGAGCAGATCACCGAGGCCGACCTGGCCGGCGAGCCACTGATCTGGCATATCGACACGAGCACGCAGCCCACCAGGCGCCCGCACCCTAACGCCGGATACCTGGTACGCGGGGTGGACGAGACACTCGAGCACGTCGCGGCCGGCCGGGGCATCTCGTTCCTGGCCCGTTCGGCAACCGTGTTCTACTCACATCCGGAAGTCAGCTACGTGCCCATCCCGGACCTGGCACCCGACCAGGTGTGCCTCGCGGTGGCGGCATCACGCACCTCACCGGTGGTCGACGACTTCCTCACCGCGGCTCAGGCAACAGCCGAGATCACCGCAGAATGCGGCAACTATGAAATGTGGCAGCTCGGAGACAACGCCGTTTCAAAGCACGGTTGAACAGCTCGACTGACAACAGCAGCGTCGTGAGCTGGATGTGCGCCAACGCGCCTGACAACCACGCCCGCACCTACAACGACTTGGAGCGTGTGTAGGACGGCCGTAACCGGCGGAGGTAGCGCCCGTACGGCGACGGTGTGCAGAATGTCCCACGGCGCTTTCCGAGCGGATGGTCCTCGACGTGATACGCGCCGCGGCGCACCTTTGCATCAAGCGTCGGCCCCTTCGGCACTGCCCAGCTGACCAGGACCCCGTCCAGCTCGAGCCGGAAGTCGTAATGCAGCCGCCGCGCCCGGTGGCGCTGCACCACAAACCCGCGGGTGGTCACCCGGTTGCCTTCGACGCCGGCCGGCTCGGGCGTACGCGTGTAGTCGCGCTTCTTCCGGTAGGTGCTGAGCGCCATGCCAGCGGAGTACCCCGCTCCGGACGAACTACCACTCCCCTCCGGCCTGCTGCATGGCGATAGACCGCCAACGCCGGACAGCGACGGCGGTTCCCGGCGGCAGAGTGGCGGTTCGAGAGGCACGCGGCAATGGTTCCCCGACCCCGCGCGCTCATGCGTTTACTGTGCCCGGCGAAGATCGCGGCTTGTCAATGCAAGTACCCCCGCAAGAGCGCATCCGCCCGCGCTGACAGCGAGCACAGTGCGCGGAGCGACTTCTTGAAGGGCGATGGCGGCCAGGGCCGCCCCGAGCGGTGTCGCGACGGCCAGCAGGCTGCGCTGCAGTCCGAAGACGGCGCCATGCCGGGCCGGGGAGACCCAGCGCTGCAGGGCGCCGGTCTCGACGGTGGTGTACGGGCCCCAGATCGCACCGCCGACCAGGAACAACACGGCGGCCGGAAGCACGTCGTGGATGACCGCGATCGGCAGCATGACCGCGCCCCAGACAAGGGCGCCCACGGCGTTGACCACGCCAGGGCGACGCCGGCTGAGCAGCGGCCCGGTGGTGAGGGTGGCGAGCGCGCCGATACCGAACAGTGTCCACAGCAGGCTGTAGGTGCCCTCGGCGGCACCGAGCTGGCCGCGCACGAACGGCGGGCTGGCGGTCTCGAACGGTCCGTAGGCGAAGTAGTAGGCGGTGGACAGGGCGATGAGGGCGAGCACGCGTGGGGGCAACCGCCGTGCGTCGTCCCGGTCGGCCGGCGGGTCGATGCGGCCTCTCGGCATTGACGGCGCAGCCGGGGCGGGGCGGGCAAGCGTGAGCGTGAGTGCAGTGGCGACGAAGAGCATTCCGGCCGGCACGACCATGCTGGTGGCGGCGCCGAGCAGCGCCAGCGAGGGCCCGGCCAGGGCGGCGCCGAGGATCAGCGGCAGCTGGTCGCCGAGGGCGACCACGGCGTTGGCCCGTCCGAGCTGCTCGGTGTCGACGATCCGCGGGACCAGCCAGCGGACGCCGGCGTAGCTGGCCGGGGCGAGGGCGCCGCAGAGTCCGCCGAGGACGAGTACCGGCGCCAAGGGCAGCGTGTCCGCCTGACGGGAGCTCAGCACGAGCAGCAGCAGAAGAACGGCCCGGCCGGTCAGATCGATCAGGATCAGGCGGCGACCACCCCACCGGTCGACGGCCCGCCCCAGCAACACACCCGTGGCCAGGGTCGGCAGGCGCAAGACCAGCACGACCGCGGCCGTCTGGACCGCCGACCAGCCCTGCGGCTGGGCGACCCACAGCAGCAGAAACAGGACGAAGTTGTCCGCCGTCGAGGCCAGGGCGGTCACCGCGCCGGCGGTCCACACCGTTCGCGGGAGCCGCCGGCGCGATATCTCCTGCAGGGTGCCCGACCTGGTCTCGGTCATGACTCGCCGCCGGCAGCGGTGGACGGGACACTGCGGTCGACGGGACAGTCGCGTCCGCAGGCTTCCCAGGAGCAGGTGCGGCAGGTCGCGTCAGCCTGCGGACGGCGTCGTTGCTGCCCGGCCAGGACGGCGGCCATCGCGTCGATGAGCAGGCTCCGCTGCTCGGCCGGGACGGCGGCCAAGAGGTCGTCGACGATGCGGTCGCGCTCGGCGCGCCAGCGCTCGAGGCTGTCGGTGCCGCGCTTGGTCAGGTGCAGCGGCACACCCCGGCCGGTGGAGACCCCACGGCGCAGCAGATCCCGGCCGGCGAGCCGATCGACCAGGCGCACGGTGCCGGACTGGGTGAGTTCGACCCGGCCTCGCAGCCAGTCCAGCGAGCATCCGTCATGTTCCGCGACCAGCGTCAAAGCCGCGAGCTCGCGCTGTTCCAGGTCAGCGTGCCGCATGCCGCCGCGCAGCTGGTCATGCACAGCCAACACATAGGCGGCGACGACATTGCTGGTATGCATGACTCATACATATCAGGTCCCGAAGCGGCCGTGTCAACCGCGAGAAGTCCTGGCGGGCAACTTGTGCCCGTCGGGCAGCCGCGCCCGCGCGGTAAACCGCGTACCGCTGCAAGTGCGCGAAGCGGGCGGCCGGCCAAGGGCTGGGCTAGGGTCGCCGGGGAGACCTGCGCCGCTGACGACGAGGACCGCGATGGCTCAGACCGACGACGACGTCACCCTCGACACGGCACTGGACCCGCTGGTCCTCGCGCTGGACATCGGCTCCACCGCTACCCGGGGCGGCGTGCACGACGCATCGGGCCGACGGGTCAATGGCCTGCAGCACAAGGTTCCGCACGCCTTCACGGTCGCGCCCGACGGCACCTCGGTCATCGACCCCGACCAGGTAACCGCGGAGGTCGAGCAGGTCCTCGACGCCGTGACCGGCGACCCACGGCTGGGCACGCGCATCGCCGGCGTCGCGATGGACACCTTCGCCGCCTCGCTGATCGCGGTCGACACGGCCGGGCGACCGCTCACCCCGTGCCTGACCTACGCCGACTCCCGCAGCGCCGATGCGGTCACTGCACTTCGGGAGCAGCTCGACGAACACGCGGTGCAGCAGCGCACCGGCACCCGCCTGCACACCAGCTATCACGCCCCGCGCCTGCGCTGGCTCACCGCCGCGCAGCCGCGCATCCTCGCCGAGGCCGCGTTCTGGTGGTCCCTGGGCGAGTACGTCTGGGCACGGCTGATCGGGCAGCCGCTCGCCGGGACGTCCACGGTCGCGTGGACCGGCCTGCTCGACCGTCGCACCGGCGAGCTCGACGCCGAGCTGCTAACCGCCGCGGGCGTCAGCGCCGACCAGTTCGCTTCGCCGCTGGACATGACGCAGCCGGCACCGTCGGCGGCCCCGCCGCGCTGGCCCGCCCTCGCCCAGGCTGCGTGGTTTCCCGTCATCACCGACGGCTTCGCCAGCAACATCGGATCCGCGGCCACCGACGCCACGGTAATGACCGCAGCAACAGCCACCAGCGGCGCACTGCGTGTACTACTCGACGGCCCGGCTGATCCCCTGCCGTTCGGATTATGGAACTACCGAGTCGACGCGGAACGCACGCTGCTCGGCGGGGCGATCAACGACGTCGGTCGCGCCGTCAGCTGGGCGCAGAGCACGTTGCGCCTGAGCCCGGCGCTCGCGGACGTCCTCACCGCGCCGCCGAGCGACGCCACCCCGCTCGTGCTGCCGTACATCACCGGTGAACGCGCGCCGGGCTGGGTCGGCGGAGCGCGCGCCGTGTTCACCGGGGTGTCGGCGGCCACGGACGCCGACGCCCTGTTCCGCGGGGTAGTCGAGGGCGTGGCCATGACCTACGCACGCGTCGCCGACGAACTGCACCCGGCCGCCCCGCAGGTCGTGCAGGTCGCGGCGGCCGGCCGGGTCAGCAACGACCAGCCTCAGTGGCTCCAGGTCCTCGCCGACGTGCTCGGCCGACCCGTCACGCACGTGACCCGGCGCCGCGCCACGCAGCGGGGCACGGCGCTACTCTCGCTCGACGTCTTGGCACCGGAAATCCCGCGCGCGCCCCGGGCCACCGGCGCGACGTACGAGCCCCGGCCCGAGCACGCCGAGTACTACGCGGGACGACGCGTACGGTTCGCCGAGGTGTACGACGCGCTCGTGCGCGGCTGACGCCGCGTACACCTCTTCGACGCCGTTGAAGGTCGCCAGGTCGGCGCGTACCGAAATGATCTGGTTCTGGCCGTCGCGGCGCAGACCCGCGGCGGCCTGTTCGATGCCTTCCTCCTCGCGGTCCGTGATGTCATAGTCCCCGGTTTCCCCGCCGACGCGGGACTATTCCGCCCGGTCCCGGGTGATGCGTTCGCCGGTCTACGACCAGCCCAGACCGACGCTGCTGACGCCGAAAGGCCTCACGCCGTGCATAGGCAGAACGGGTGGCCGACCGGGTCGGCGTACACCCGGAAATCTGGTCCTTCGTGCGGCAGGCGCGTGGCGCCGATCGCCAGCGCCGCCTTCTCTGCCTCTTCGATGTCGTCGACCATGACATCGATGTGGAACTGCTGCGGGCGCTCCGGGTCAGGCCAGCGTGGCTCCCGCAGATCCGGTACCCGTTGAAAGGCCAGCCGATGGCGGTCGGCCTCGTCCCTGATCACGACCCAGCCGTCCTCGTCGCGCTCCACCTGCATGCCCAGCAGCTGCACGTAGAAGTCCGCCAGCGACCGCGGGTCCGGGCAGTCGATCACCGCGTGCTCGTAACGTCCAATCATGAAGTCCGCATACCCCGGCGGGCCTTACACAAAGCCATTGGCTGCCGTGGGCCGGAAGCAGACTTGCACCGGCGTCCTTCCGCCCGGCCCCAGCACAGTCGCCGGTATCGGCATGCGCCAGTCACCTGGCCAGCCCTCTGCCCGGTCAGAGATCGGCGATACGGTTCGTGTCGAGCTTCGGATCGGCCGGGCCGGGGCAGGACCATGCCGGCGGCCGGAGCCGTGCGCATTTACGTCACCGCCTGCGCGCGCCGCAGGGCAGGAGGGAGATCCGGCATGATGGTCAGCACGATGACGACCGGTGATGGGACGTTCCGTCTCCTCGTGACCGGGGAGATCGACATGGCGACCGTCGGCGATCTGGAAGCTGCGCTCACTCAAGCCATCACTGCCGACGGGACCACCGCCGTGGTCGCGGACCTCGCACAGCTGACATTTTGCGATTCCTCCGGCATCGCGGCACTCGACCGGGCATATCACCAGGCTTCTCAGCGGGGTGTCGCGTTCCGGGTGCGCAACCTGCAACCTCCTGTCCGACGCGTGCTGGAGATCACCGGCGTCCTGACCCGCCTCCTCGACGAGTAAAAGCATCCCGAGAGATTGCTGCCCGCCGTTTCTCTCCCGGCCCGTCGGCGTCGAGTCCGCGGAGTCTGGCGCCGCTACGACCTGGACGGCGTCCTGCGCCCGCTGTGCCCGCGCGGTCAGTCGCAAACGTGCTGCGGTCGCGGGATGCGCCCGGCTGCCGGAAGATGAAGGGGTAACTACACCGGGGAGGCAGCGGCGACGTGGGCGCCACCGAGGACAACGACTACGTCACCTGGCTGCAGGGCAAATCCATGCTGGCGAACGCGGAACAGATCGCCGGCCAGTTCTCCGGAGTTCCCGCGTTGTCGCAGACCCCGTTCGGGAACCCGAACCCGGCGGCGGTGGGCCGGTCCTCGGTGTGGTTTACGGCGTACCCGCCTTCGATGATTACCAAGCCGGGTAGCAGCTTCTTGGGCACCCTGGGCGACGAGGACCTGTGGCGCGCCTTCGAGACGATCGGGATCACGGCCGTGCACACCGGCCCGCTGAAACGGGCCGGTGGGATCTTCGGCCGGGAGCCGACGCCGAGCGTGGACGGGCACTTCGACCGGATCAGCACCGAGATCGACGAAGTGTTCGGCACCGAACCCGAGTTCCGGCGGATGTGTGAGGTGGCCGCGGCGCACGGCGGCGTGATCATCGACGACATCGTGCCCGGCCACACCGGCAAAGGCCCCGACTTCCGGCTGGCCGAGATGAAGGTCGCCGACTATCCCGGCATCTACCACATGGTGGAGATCCCGCCCGAGGACTGGCACCACCTGCCCGAGGTGCCCGCCGGGCGGGACTCGGTCAATCTCGGGCCGGCGGCGGAGCACCGGTTACACGAAGCCGGCTACATCGTCGGCCGGCTGCAGCGGGTCATCTTCCAGGAGGACGGAGTCAAGGACACCAACTGGAGTGCGACCGCGCCGGTCACCGGCGTCGACGGGATTCGACGGCGGTGGGTCTACCTGCACTATTTCAAGGACGGTCAGCCCACGATCAACTGGCTGGACCCGACGTTCGCCGGGATGCGCCTGGTCATCGGGGACGCCCTGCACTCGCTCGGCCATCTCGGCGCCGGCGCGCTGCGGCTGGACGCCAACGGCTTCCTCGCGGTGGAACCTAACCCGCGACCCGGCGCGCCCGCCTGGTCCGAAGGACACCCATTGTCCGGTGCGGTCAACCAGCTGATCGCGAGCATGGTCCGCAAGGTCGGCGGATTCACCTTCCAGGAGCTCAACCTGGCCATCGACGACATCAAACAGACCTCCGAGCGAGGCCCCGACCTGTCGTACGACTTCGTCAACCGGCCCGCGTACGCACACGCGCTGGCCACCGGCGACACCGAGTTCCTGCGGCTGACCCTCAACCTCGCCTTGCGGCTCGGCCTCCCGCCGGGCCGCCTGGTTCACGCCTTGCAGAACCACGACGACATGACGTACGAGATGGTGCACTTCGCCGGCTCGCACCGCGACGACCTGTTCCTGTTCCGCGGCCGGGAGATGCCCGGCGCCGAACTGGCCGGCCTGGTCCGCCGCGAGCTGATCGAGCGGCTGACCGGTGAAGCGGCCCCCTACAACAGCATTTTCACCACCAACGGCATCGCCTGCACGACCGCCACGATCATTGCCGCCGCGCTCGGCTACCGCGACCTCACGGGCCTGGACGCCGCCCAGATCGAGATGATCAAGCAGGCGCATCTGCTTCTGGCCATGTTCAACGCCCTGCAACCGGGAGTCTTCGCGATCTCCGGCTGGGACCTGTGCGGGATGCTCACCCTGCCCCGGCGGCAGATCCCCGACCTGCTGTCGTCCGGCGACACCCGCTGGATCCACCGCGGCGCCTACGACCTGATGGACTACCGACCCGACGCCACCGCATCAGCGTCGCGGATCCCACGCGGCGTCAGCCTCTACGGATCCCTGTCCGCGCAGCTCGAAGATCCCCACTCGTACGTCCGCCGGCTGGCCGGCATCCTGCGCGTCCGCAACGATCACCGGATCGCCACCAGCGTCCAGGTCGAGGTGCCGGCCACCGACCACCCGGCAGTCCTGGCGATGATCCACCGGCTCGACACCGGCCGCATGCAGGCGACGGTCCTGAACTTCTCCGACCGTTCCGTCACCGACCGGCTGGCAAGCGACCACCTGCCCGCCGGCGCCGCGGTGACCGACATGTTAACCGACACCCGCATCACCGAGGTGGACGACGAGCACGCCTTCAGCATCGCGCTGCGACCGTGCGAAGGCAGATCCCTGCTCATCGGATCGCCGTCCGGGAAATGATCTCCGTGCCCCCACGTCATCCTCGGAGTGATCCGTGGGCGACCGCTTCTGGATCATCCAGCGCTGGATCGGGTGGCGCAGAACGCGGTGTTCCTCGCGGGTTTCTGGGTTTTCAGAAGGTGTGGCGGTAGAGGGCGCAGCCGCGGCAGACGTCCGGTGGGTCGGCGCTGTCGAGGCGGCGGCGGAAGTTCTCGTAGGGCTCGCCGGTCCAGATCTCGGCGAAGGTGGAGACGTTGAGGTCGCCGAGCACGACGCGGTCGTCGCCCATCACCATGCAGCACGGCTGCACCAATCCCCTGCTGGTCACATAGGCCGCGTCCCAGGGCCAGGTGCAGTTGCCGCCGCCCTGGTCGGCCAGCGCGGGCAGGCGCAAACTCAGGCCGGTCCGCGCAGCCCCGCGGGCTGCTTCGGCGAACACCGACCGGGCATGTGCGTTGTCCTCGTCGGTCCATAGTGCCTGTGTCGCGGTGAACTGGCGGATCTCGCCGTACGCGCCGGACGGGTCGGTGTCGGCGAAGTCGTGCGACAGGTTCTGCACGCGCAGCTCGTCGACACCGACACCGGCCAGCAGGCGGACCAGGGCGGGTAGTTCGGCGACGTTGTCCCGCATCGCCACGAACACCACCCGGATCCACGGGGTCGCGCTCGCCCGGTCGCGCTTGGCCCGCACCAGGCCGGCCAGGTTCCCGACCACGGTCTCGAACGAGGCGCCCTCGCGGATCGCCTCGTAGACCGCCGGGCGGGCGCCGTCGAGCGAGACGTGCAGCCAGTCGACGCCGGATTCGACCAGTTCCCGGGCCCGGCGCCGGTTCAGCAGGGTGGCGTTGGAGTTGAAGCCGACCCGGACGCCGCGGGCCACCGCCGTCTCGATCATCTCGGGCAGGTACGGCGACAACAGCGGCTCGCCGAGGCCCTGCAGGGTGAGCCGGCGCACCGGTACCTCGTCGACCAGTCGGCGGAACAGCTCCGGGCGCATCGCGCCGGCCAGCTTGTTGACCGGCGGGCGGTAGCGGACCAGGCACATCGTGCAGCGCAGGTTACAGGCCGAGGTGACCTCGACCTGCAGATGCGCGGGCAGCGGCGGGATGGTCACCCACGCACCACCCGGAACGTCCCGAGCTTGGGGTCGGAGGCGTCGGGGACCTCCATCCCGGCCGCGACGCCGGCCCGGAGGTAGTCGACGACCGCCCGGTTGAACCGTTCGCCGGGAAGGACCGCCGGCACGCCCGGCGGGTACGGGCTGATCATCTCGGCGCTGATCCGGCCGGCCGGGTCGGCGGCCTGCTCGGTCTCGCCGAAATACGCGTCCCGGGGCGGCATGGCCTGCTCGAGATCGAACTCGTGCAGCGGCGGGATCCGCGGCGCCTCCCGGTCGGCGGCCGGCGGGTCGGTCGCCAGCGCCTCCAGCGCGTCGCCGAGCCGCTGGAACGCGACGTCGTCGTCCGAGTAGGTCAGCGAGCACACGACCCGGCGGGTGTCGCCCAGCTGGACGGTGAGCTTGTGCTGCTCCAGGAGCCACTCCTTGGCCTGGTAACCGGTGATTCCCAGCTCGGTCACATCGACGCTGAGCTTGAGCGGGTCCCACTCGGCGACTCCCGGCTGGTCGATGATCGACTCATCCATCACGGACAGGCCTTTCAGGGCGGCCAGCCGGTCCCGCAGCGCGTTGGCCCGCCCGATGGCCTCCTCCAGCAGCCCGCGGCCCTCGATCACCATGCGGCGCCGGAATCCGTCGATCGAGCCGTACAACAGGGCGGACGGGCTGGTGGTCGTGATCAGGTCGAGCCGGAGCCGCAGGTCCACCGGGTCGACGAGGTCGCCGCCGACCTGGATCATCGAAGCCTGACACAGGCCGCCGTCCGCCTTGTGCAGGCTCTGCACCACCAGGTCGGCGCCGGCCTGGATCGCCGCCGTCGGCAGCACCGGGTGGAACGGGAAGTGCGCCCCCCACGCCTCGTCGACCAGCAGCGGAAGGCCGCGGCGGTGGCAGGCCTCGGCGATGCGGCGCGCGTCGGCGCCGGTGCCGTACTCGGTCGGGGTGATCATCAGGACCGCGGAGACGTCCGGCTCGCGCTCGAGTGCGGCCTCCACATCGCGCGCGGAGGCGGGGTGAGCGATCTGCCGCTCCTCGTCCCAGCACGGGCGCAGCCACACCGGGTGGGCGCCGGCCAGGATCAGCGACGCCACCACCGACTTGTGCACGTTCCGGTCGACCAGAATCTTCTTCCCGGGACCGGTGACGGTCAGCATCGCCGTGTGGATCGAGATGCTGGACCCGCAGGTGGTGAAGACGGCATGGCAGGCGCCGACCGCGTCGGCCATCAACTCCTCGGCCTCCGAGACGGCCTGCTTCGCCATGATCACGTCGGCCTCGAAGGTGCTGCGGTTCAGGACCGCGGCGGTGCGGTCGTCGATGCCCCGCCCGAACCGGTGGCCGGGGAGCGAGAACGTGTAGTCATCGCTGCGGCGGTACTGGTCGATGGCCTCGAGGACGGGCGTCTTGTCGTGGTTCATGCCCGGCCGAGTACCACGCTTCGGCCCCGGGTACACCTGACGGCGTGGATCGGATCGGGTCGTGATCAGCACCCCTGATTGAAGCGCCCGCCGGCGGGTAGGCCGCACTGATGACCCGCACCGGGAAGGAACTGCGCGCGGCGATCGAGCGGGAGATGCCCGGCGTCCGCGCCGATCTTGAACGGCTGATCCGCATCCCGGGGATCGCGTTCGGCGGATTCGATCACGCGCACGTCGAACGGTCCGCTGAGGCCGTCGCCGAACTGCTGCACGGCTGCGGCCTCGAGACGTTCATCGTCTGGGCCGGCGGGCAGCCCGCGGTCATCGGGCATCGGCCCGCGCCGCCGGGCGCACCGACCGTCCTGATCTACGCCCACCACGACGTCCAACCGGCCGGCGACCCCGCGCTCTGGGACAGCCTGCTGAGCACCCTGCACGACGACAACGGCGAGGTCGCCGTCGACGGACTCACCGAGCGCGGGCCCGGCACCATCGACTACCCGGACGATCGCTTCCGCCGGGAGGCCGGGGTTCTCGAAGGCGTTCGGCTGATCGGCGCTGCGCCGCGCACGGCCCGAACGAGAGCCTGCACCTGGCCGAATTCGTCCGGACCTGCCTCGCCGAGACGCTCCTGCTGCGCAACGTGACCCCGCCTGACGGATCGCCTGCCGGGTAGCCGTCAAGCCGCGGTGGCTGGTCTTGTGGCCACTTCGAGGCATTGCCGGCCTCATCCGCACAGGTTCGGTCCGGCCGAACGACGATTAACGCCCGCGAATCGGGGCACGCGGGAGCCCGTGTACGAGAACCTGCCCACGATCGCCGATCTGGATGATCTCACCGAGCTGGTCACCACATCGGCCGACGAAGACCATTTGTTCGTACGGTGGTCGGCCGGCCCGGCGGTGGACCTGCGCCAGGACGAGACCAGCCGGGACTCGCTGACCGGTGTGCCGCTGCCCGGCCTGTCGGCCAACCCGCTCGCCGTCGAACAGTGGTGGGGCGACCGGTCCCTGCGGCTCTGGGTCGCCCGCCGACTCTACGACTATCGTCACCTGCGGCACTTGCGCGGGCCCAACGTCCGCCCGTGGGTGCTGGTGGGTGACCAGTGCGGCCGCGGACCGGACAACGAACCGCTGGTCAGGGTGCGCCGGCCGGTCGCCTGGATCGCCGACGCCGCACTGATCCGGGCCGAGCAACTGGTCGAGGCCCAGAATTCCGACGAATGGGGCCCGCTGGACCGGAACGGTGCCCGATGACGCCGGCACACGGCGCCCTGGCGAGCGCCATGATCAGGTTGGCGGCGACCCCGGAGCGCTCGTCGGACCTGCGCGACCGCCTGAGGACCATCGCCAAGCTCACCGCCGAACGGGTAGCCGCCGCACGATACGCCTCGATCACGGCGTTACAGGGCGACGAGTACATCACCGTGGCGGTGAGCGACGACCAGATCCAGTCGGTCGACGACGCCCAGTACGCCGACGACGCCGGCCCCTGCCTCGAGGCCTTGGCCCAGGGCACCCCGGTCGGCGTACCCGACATCGACACGACCGTGCAGTGGCCCGGATTCCATCAGGAAGCACCTCGGATGGGCCTGCAGGCGTCGGTCTCGGTCCCGCTGTTCTCCGGGCGCGGGCAAGCCGTTGCCGTACTCAACGTCTACAGCCACGACCAGGCCGCGATGGCACCGCTCATCGCCGCCATATCGTCGGTGCACGGGCATCCGGCTCGGGAAACCACCGACAAGGATGTGTCCGGCCTCGACGACGGCGGCCGGGAACTCGTTGCGGGCTACGCCGAGGCGCTCAGCGTCCGCGCCACCATCCAGCTCGCCCTCGATCTCATCAGGGCCGAGAACCGATGCAGCCCGGACGACGCGTACCTGCGCCTGTGCATCCAAGCCGGCGAGGCCGGCACCGACCTCGCCGGAACCGCAACGACCCTGATCAGCCACGGCGTCTGACCCGGCCTCCCTACCGGCCGCCGCCTCACGCCCCAGGTATGCCGCTACTGAGACCGCGCTGGACTGCGGTGACTGGTTTATCCAGTCAGGAGGTGGGAATGCCGTAGCCTCCCGACGGAAGGGTCTCCCGGATGCCCGCGGCATTCCCCACCGAAGCCATGCAGCGGAAGGCGGCGGCCACCGGCCGCAACGTGCTCTCCGGTGTCTTGCTCGGCGTCGGCATCGCCGCATTCCTCGACGAGGCGATCTTTCACCAGTTGCTGCACTGGCACCATTTCTACGACAGGTCCACGCCGGCCATAGGGCTGATCTCCGATGGGCTGTTCCACGCCTTCAGCTGGTTCGCCACCATCGCGGGGCTGTTCCTGTTCGCCGACCTTCGACGCCGCATGGTCCTCAACGCTCTGCAGTGGTGGGGTGGGCTGCTGATCGGTACCGGCGGTTTCCAGCTCTACGACGGCACGGTGCAGCACAAGGTCATGCGGCTGCACCAGATCCGCTACCACGTCGACATGACGCCCTACGACTGGACGTGGAACATCATCGCTGTCGTGCTGATCGTCGCCGGGGCGGTGCTGCTGGTACGAGCCCGGCGCCGGCCCGCCTGACGCCCATGCCCGCCATGCCTCACGACAGCTCGGTGGTGTCCTGGCTCTTTTCGATCGTGCTGATGGCGGCGGCCGTCTCCTACGTCGCCGGCGCCGTGGTCGTGCGCCGCCGTGGCGGCTGGTGGCCGGCCGAGCGGACCGCCTGCTGGATCGCGGGACTCGTCACCGCGGGGGCCGCCCTGGCCGGCCCGCTCGCCGGTGCGGCTCACCGGGACTTCACTCTGTACATGGCCGGCCATCTGCTGCTCGGCATGACCGCCCCGCTCCTGCTGGCACTCGCCGCTCCAGTGACCCTGACCCTGCGCGCGCTGCCGGTCGTCCGCGCCCGTACCGTGTCGCACCTGCTGGCCAGCCGCCTCGTGCGCACGGTGACGCACCCGGTCACCGCCGCGGTCCTCAATGGCGGCGGCTTGTGGGTCATTTACACCACGTCCCTCTACCACGCCATGAGTGAACATCAAGGGGCACAAGTAGCCGTCCACGCCCACATCGTCGCCGCGGGGTACCTGTTCACGGCCGGCATAGTCGGCGTTGACCCCGCCCCACATCGGCCGCGGCCGCCGATCAGAGCCATCGCCCTGATCGCCTTCCTGAGCGCGCACGCGATCCTCGCCAAGTACCTCTACGGCCACCCGCCGGCCGGCGTGCTCCTCGGGGAAAGCCGCCCCGGCGCCGAGCTGATGTATTACGGCGGAGACCTCATCGACGTCGTGCTCATCTTTGTCTTCTGCCGGCAGTGGTATCAGGCCGCCGACCCCCTACGCCGCACCAGGCCCGTCGCGCCGCGCATCCCCTACGCCCGGCCACCGCGGGCACCGTGGCGCCTGCCCGACGAGATCAGAAGCCCCGGCGGGTGACGCGACGGCGCGAGGCCAACCGTCCGCCAAGGCACAGGGCGACACCCGCATGGACGCGGCCGACCCTCAGAAGTCTGCGCAGCAGCACGAGCACCGTGTCGGTTCAGCGGGCGGCTGCCTTGTGGCCGATGATCGTGCCCTCTTTCATGCCGGGCATGGTTGCCGCGGACGAGGTGCAGGTCGGTGCCGCAGATGCGCTTCGGCCACCTGCGCGACTACGGTCACGAGGGCGGCGTCAACCGGACCGCGCGCTGCCAGGTCAGTCCGGTGTCTCGTCCGGGGCATATCCGCAGGTGAGCGTCCTATACCCACGTGCGGCGTCACGGTGGCGCCGTGCCGGGTCCGCGATCCGGTTCGGCGGCCAGTCGGCACAGGGCTTCCTCGACCGGGCCGGGCAGGCGGCGGCGGTGCCGCAATGCCCACGGCACGTGCCGGAGCCCGTCGGCCAGGGCGGCCGGGTTGGTGCCGAGCGCGGCCGTGGCGGTGCGTGCGATCACCGCCGGCGGCCGGCGCAGCAGCGCGGTCAGGACCCGGTTGCGGGTCTCGAGGCGGCGGCGGCCCCGCAGGTCACGTCCGGCCGGCTCCGGGAAGTGCCGCACTTGCAGCGGCGGGGTGTAGCACAGCAGCCAGCCGGCCGCGGCGAGGTCCATGGCGAGCAGCGCCTCCTCGCCGTACATGAACAACCTGGGCAGGAATCCGCCGGCCGCCAGGAAAGCGTCGCGCCGCACCACCACCGCGCAGGCGAGAAAGCCGAGGATCGACGGGCCGGCGCCGCCGGATGGCGTGCCGAGCGGGGCGGCTGCCATCGCCGCCGAGACCGGATCGAGCCGCCCGGCCGGACCGACGCGTACTTCGGCTGCCACCAGAGCGGTCCGCGGATGGGCCCGCAACAGCGCGGCCGCCGCGGCCAGCGATCCCGGCGCCCAGTACGAGTCGTCGTCAGCGAACGCGACGTACGGCGTCCGCGCCCGCTCCACCCCGACGTTGCGGGCGGCCGCTCCGATGTTCGTGTCCAACGCCACCACGTCCGCGCCGGCCAGCCGGACAGGCTCGTCGGAAGCGTTGTCGACGACAATCAGTGGAGCACGGTGGTGGGCCGCCGTCTCGGCCAGCCGGTCCGGCCGGTTACGGGTGGCGACCACGATCGTCACGTCGTCGGTCTCGATCGGTGCCGGGCCGGCACCGTAGTTCCCGGTTGCGGTGATCAACGACATGGCGTGCGGGATACCCATTCAGGTGCCGGCCAATCAAGCGGGCCGATTTACCGGGCGGACAGCAGGGCCGTACCGCGTCACCCGCCGCGCCGACGATCACCACGCACGCGGACGGCGGACGCGATCGAACCGCCGAGTTTCGTGCCCCGACAGGTTGGGCATGCACCCTCGCGCTGGATGACCCTCGATCGACAGGCTCGCCGCCATGGAGCTTTCGGCGAGCACGACCATCGCGGCCGCCTTCGCGGGCCGCGACAACACCTGAACGGGATGTCATGACGGATCCGCGCATCGGCATCGTCGTCATCACCCATCAGCGTCGGGCGGAGGCCCTGGACGCGGTTGCGCGCCTGACGGGGTTGCCCGAGCGGCCGCCGGTGGTGCTGGTCGACAATGGCTCGGCCGACGGCACTGCGGACGCCGTACGCCAGAAGTTCCCGCAAGTGGATGTCTTGGCGCTGTCCCGGAACGCGGGAGCGGCCGGCCGCAACCTCGGCGTCGAGCGCCTGCGCACGCCGTACGTGGCGTTCTGCGACGACGACACCTGGTGGGAACCGGGCAGCCTGACCGCGGCGGCCGACGTGCTCGACGCCCATCCCCGTCTCGGCGTCGTCAACGCCCGGATCGTCGTCGAGCCGGGCGCCCGGGACGACCCGATCGTCGCCGAGTTGCACGACTCACCGGTGCCGGGCCCGGACTGGCTCCCCGGCCCGGCGCTCGGCAGCTTCCTGGCCGGCGCGTCCGTAATACGGCGGGCAGCCTTCCGCGCGGTTGGCGGCTTCAGCTCCCGGTTGTGGCTGGGCGGCGAGGAGGAGTTGCTGGCCACCGATCTGCTCAGTGCCGGCTGGGAACTCTGCTACCTCGACCGGCTGGTTGTGCACCACGCCGCCTCCCCCGCACGGGACGCCGGCCTGCGCCGCCGCGTGGGCCTTCGCAACACCCTCTGGTTCACCTGGCTGCGCCGGCCGATCGCCCCGGCCCTGCGCCGCACCGCCTACCTGGCCATCGCGGTGCCGCACGACCGCACCTCGGCGCTGGCCTGGTGGGACGCACTACGCGGCATGCCCTGGGTGCTCGCCCACCGGCGCCCCCGCCCGCAGTCGGTGGAGGCGCGCCTGGCCCCCCTTGACGCCGCCCAGCGCGCCTCCACCGCCCGCCGCTACATCTGACCGTGCCCCCGGCTCTACCGCCCGGCCGCGGCGTGCCGGCCGGACGCCTGGTAACCGTCCACAGTGCTGACCGACTGCACCGACGAGATGGCGGTCATGCGCGAGGGGCGCCGGTCCGCAACAGCACCGCGGTGGCTGCGCATGCGCCGCTCAATGCGACGAAGATGCGGGATACCAAGGTCTTGGATCAGGTACAGCACGGCGAGGTGGTGGCGTCAGGAACGAAGGGTGCGCAGGCCGGTGCGGATTTCGCTGACCAGGATCTCGGGCTGTTCGAAGGCCGCGAAGTGCCCGCCCTTGTTGGCCTCGCCGTAGTGGATCAGATTGCTGTAGGTGTCTTCGATCCAGCTTCGTGGCAGGTGTGGGATGTCCCTCGGGAAGACAGTCACCGCGACAGGAAGAGTCAGCTTCGGGCCGGCGAAAGTGCGTGATTTGTTCTCCCAGTAGATGCGGCCGGACGACGCTGCGCTGTTGGTGAACCAGTAGAGCGATATCGCGTCGAGCATGTCGTCGATGCCGAGGGCGTCCTCGGCCAACCCGCGGTTGTCGGTCTTGGACTGGAACTTTTCGTAGATCCAGGCCGCCTGACCAGCGGGAGAGTCCGCCAGGGCGAATCCGACGGTCTCCGGCTTCGTGCCCTGAAGGTGGTTCGACCCACCGAGTTCGCCGGTGTAGAGGGCGAGGGTCTCCACGGCGTGATGCTGTTCGGGCGACAAGGTGTCGGGTATCTGGGCGGGAAAGGCGTACTGGGTGTTCAGATGAATGCCGAGAAGCCCCTCAGGTTGCATGGCCCCGAGGGCGGTGGTGACGACGGCACCCCAATCGCCGCCTTGCGCGGCCCATCTCGGGTAGCCGAGACGCTTCATCAGCTCCACCCACGCGCTCGCGGTGCGCGATACCGTCCACCCGGTTCCCGTGGGCTTCTGGGAGAACCCGAACCCGGGCAGCGACGGTACGACCACGTCGAAGGAATCGGCGGCGTCCCCGCCGAACGAAACCGGATCGGTCAGCGGGCCGATCAGCTTCAGGAACTCGACGATCGAGCCCGGCCAGCCGTGCGTGAGTATCAGCGGCATCGCGTCGGGATTCTTGGACCTGACGTGGATGAAGTGGACGTCCAGCCCATCAATCGTGGTCAGGAATTGGGGGAAGCGATTGAGCTCGGACTCGAAGCGCCGCCAGTCGTAGCGGTGCTCCCAGTAGTCGACCAGAGATCTGGCGTTCTCTACGCGAACCCCTTGCGACCAGTCGCCCACCGTTTCCGGATCCGGCCATCGAGTTCTGGCCAGTCGTTGCTTCAGATCGTCGATCTCCGAATCCGAGATCGAGACGGTGAACGGGCGGATGAGGGCCGCGGTTGGCGGCGTCGGTGCGGTCATTGCCTTCTTCTCCTGAGCTTCGAAGCACAGCACAACTCTCCGTTGCACACTGCTGTGCAGCCTATTTCATTGCACACCAGTGTGCAGTGTGATTATTTGCACACTGGTGTGCAATGATGGTGTCGTGCCGACCGAGTCCTCCCGTGTGCGCTCGATGAACGAGACACGTGATCGCATCCTCGACGTCGCCCTCGATGTGCTGGGAGGGAACCCCGACGCGGGAATGGGCGACATCGCCTCCGCTGCCGGCGTCGTCCGTCGCACCGTCTACGGCCACTTCCCCTCGCGCCTCGACCTGGTTCGGGCACTCACGGAACGGGCCGTCACCGAGATGACAGCCGTGCTCACCGAAGTCAATGCCTCCGACACAGAAGCGGACGCAACGTGGGTCGAATTCATCGCCCGCCTCTGGCCGGTGGCGCACCGGTACCGAGTGCTGTTGGCGCTGCGCCGTGGCGAGTACGGCGAAGCGATCCACGGCCTGCTCGGGCCACTCGATGAGCTCCTCGCCGAGCTCGTGAAACGCGGCCAGGACAGCGACGTGTTCGCACGGCACCTGCCGGCCGGGATTCTGAGCCAGGTTGCCTACGGCGTCGTGTTCGCCATCGCGGACAGTGACCTGCCGAACGGGACCCTCGGCGCCCGAGCAGCGACGATCACGAGCCTGCTGATGCTGGGAGTTCCCGAGACGCGCGCAATCGCTCTCGCGGGCAACCAGCCCTGACCCGCAACACTCGAGATCCGCCAGGGCCACCTCGCCACCACCAGCTCCGCCGGCCGCCGCGACCTCGACGCACTCCCACGCGCTGACCCACGGGCCCGAAGAAGACGCTCAGATAGTGCTTGCTACATCTCCTGCTCCCACCAGCCGCGCGTGTCGACGTCCGCGGCGTCCGCCAGCGCCTCCAGCTCCGCGATCTCCTCGTCGGCGAGCTCGAAGCCGCGAACTCGGACCAGCCCGTCGAGGTAACTCGCCTTCGTGACGCCGATGATCGGGGTGGTCCCTTTGGCGATGGCCCAGGCGGTGGCGACGTCGGCGGCGGACGCGCCTCGGTCCCGGCCGATCGCCTGCATCCTGTCCGTCAGCGTCTGGAGCTTGGGCAGGATGCCGTTGTACGTGGCCGCCCGGTTGCTGCCCGCCGGCAACGGACGGGCCGGGCCGTACCTGCCGGTCAGCGCTCCCTGCTCGAGGACCATGTAGGAAAAGAACCGCACGTCGTGCTCGCGGCAGTGATCGAGAATGCCCGCGCGCTCGGAGCTGCGGTACAGGAGGCTGTAATGGTTCTGGATCGCCTCCACGCGGAAGCCGGCCTCGCCGAGGATCTGGTCGGCAAGAGCGATCTCCTCCATGTTGTGGTTCGAGACGCCGACATGCTTGATCTTGCCGCTCCGCAGCAGCGGAATCAGAAGCGGCGTCCAGCGGGCCACGTCGGCGGGGTTGTGGATCCAGTACAGATCCACATATTCCGTACCCAATCGGTCGAGGCTCTGCTCCAGCATCTCCGCGACCGGATTGTCGCCGTCGCCCGCGGCCTGCGGGGTGAACTTCGTCGACAGTTGGTACTCGCTGCGGGCGTAGCCCTTCAGCGCCTGAGCGAGGACCGTCTCCGAGTGACCCATGCCGTACACCACCGCGGTGTCCCACAAGGTGAACCCGTTCGCTTGTGCCTTCTCGACGACCTCGCGCAGGCCGGAAGCGGTCAGCTGACTGCCGAAATAGCCGTCACCCGCCTCGCCGCTGTCTCCCCAGGCCCACGTGCCCAACGCCACCGCCGGCACTGTCAGTGTCTTGCTCGTCATGTCCCCTACCTCCATTACGCGTTCGATCCCAGAAGACCGCGATCGCCGCGACCGGGGAAGGTCGCGTTTATGGGGGTACAACCTCTACCCCCCTCGCGCCGCGACCGGCGGATACCGTGAAGGACATGGACCAGCAGCCCGGAAACCGCGGCGAGATCCGCGACTTCCTCGCCGGCCGACGTGCCAAAATCACCCCCGCGCAGGCCGGGCTGCCGACCAGCGCCCGTCGCCGGGTCGCGGGGCTGCGGCGCGAGGAGGTCGCCGTCCTCGCCGGCGTGAGCGCAGAGTGGTACACGCGGCTGGAAAAGGGTCACATCGGCGGCGTGTCCGAAGACGTCCTCGACGCGGTCGCCCGCGCCCTGCGACTGGACGACGACGAACGCACCTACCTGTTCGACCTGGCCCAGTCATCGCGGGCCGCCAGGCGCACGCCATCGCGTCGCCGGGACGTCGAGGTCCCGCCCCGAGTCCAGTGGCTGCTCGACTCCATGACGATGTCCTCGGCGTTCGCGCGCAACGGCCGCACGGACGTCATCGCCAGCAACCCCCTGGCCCGAGCCCTGTACGCGCCGATGTTCGACAGCGCCACCATCGACAAGCCCGGCCGCCCCAACATCGCCCGCTACATCTTCCTCGACCCCGGCGCACACGACTTCTTCGTCGACTGGGACGCCGCCGGCAACGCCACCGCCGCCCTGCTGCGCGCCGAGGCCGCTCGCGAGCCCCGCGACCGGGCGCTGCGCGACCTCATCGGCGAGCTGTCCACCCTCAGCACCGAGTTCCGCGACCAATGGGCCGCGCACGACGTCCTGATCCGCCACGACGGCATCAAACGACTCCAGCACCCCGAGGTCGGCCACCTGGAACTGACCTTCCAGCACCTCGACCTGCCCCTGTCCAGCCGAGCCGTGCACAACCTGATCATCTACACCGCCGAACCCGGCACCGCCTCCGAAGACCGACTCAAACTCCTCGCCAGCTGGTCAGCCACCCCATCTCGGGCGACAGACCCTCTTTCTCAGAGCAGCGCTCCGACCTCATGACCTACGGCGACAAACAACAACAAAAGCACCGCCGATCCCGTACGGCGACGGACAACCCGTGATTGCTGATCCTCGACCAGTCACGGGAGAGGTCCCATTACTTGAGCCCGGCTGATCGGTGACATCGGTGACATCACCAGCTTCGCCAGCCCGGGCCCACTTCGCCTCCTGGAACGGCGTCGCCTCGATCGACGCGTCCGAGTCCTCGCCGTACCGGCGAGCTGCGGCATTCCGTGTTCAGGCGGACGTCTTCCCCGGTCCGGACAAAAGTCATAGGCTTCGATCGAGGGCCCGGTATGCGCGTACCGAAGACGCTGAGGAGCAGTCATGAAGCGCCTGGTCAGATTTCTGGTGACGCTGGTTGTGGCGGTGGGGCTCGCCGGGCCGGTGGGGCCGCCTGCCGCGGCTTCGGCCAACTCGGCGGCGTCCGGGCACCACCGGTTCAGCGCGCTGGTCTTCTCGAAGACCGCGGCATTCCGGCACGACTCGATCCCGGCCGGGGTGGCCGCGATCCAACGGCTTGGCGCCCAGCACAACTTCACGGTCGACGCGACCGAGGACGCCGCGGCGTTCACCGACGCGAACCTCGCCCGGTACGACGTCGTGATCTGGCTGAGCACCACCGGCGACGTGCTGACCGACGCGCAGCAGGCGGCCTTCGAGCGCTACATCCGCGCCGGCGGCGGGTACGCGGGTATCCACGCCGCCTCGGACACCGAGTACGACTGGGCCTGGTACGGCGGACTCGTCGGAGCGTATTTCCGCGACCACCCGGGCTCGGTCAACGCTCAGTTCCAGGTCGCCACGGTGAAGATCCTCGGCCGTGACACCGCCGCCACCCGGGCGCTGCCGCGCCGCTGGCAGCGGGAGGAGGAGTGGTACAACTTCCGCACCAACCCCCGGGACAGCGTGCGGGTCCTCGCCGAGGTGGACGAACGGACCTACGACCCGCGCGGATACAGCGTCCCCGGCGGCTCGCCCGGGATGGGTCGGCACCACCCGATCTCCTGGTGCCAGCCGTACGACGGGGGCCGCGCCTTCTACACCGCCATGGGACACAAGGCCGAGTACTACTCCGACCCGCTGCTGCTCGCCCACCTCCTCGGCGGTATCCAGATGGCGGCCGGCGTGGCGCGCTTCAGCTGCGGCCGGGAGAACTGAGCTGAGGATTGCCCGGCGCGCGGAGAGCTTCCCGGCTCTGGGCGGCCGGCAGTCCGCTGAGCGCGGTGTTGGCGATCGGAGCGTTCGCGTAGCGGTTCAGCACTCGGCTGGGCATCGGGCGCACGCAGCGTGACGACTCATCCCGCACCTGCGTGCACCATCGGCGGCATGACACTGCGCCAGCCTTCGCGCAGAGGCGGTTCGATGGGTCGATCTCGAGTGGCCGGGTTGGGTGGAGGTGCACCTGCGTGAGTCCGACGGCGCGGTATGTCGCTCGTCGACAAGGTGCCGATATTCGACAACGTCGATCAGCCGTCACGTTGTGCAACACCACTAGCTCTCACCCGAGCGGTCAGCGGCATGCTAGTCAAATCGATCTTTGCGCACTTTGGCTCATTGCCGCACTTCTTACCCACCGATCAATCCTGGGCTGGCTATGAGGTTGAACGATCAGTCTGTGGGTGCGGGCAGATCGAGACTGGGGCGTCGACGAGTCCAGGTTCGAGTTCGTGGATGTTTCGGGCCACGAGCGACGCCTCGGGCTACCGTCCCGATCTCACCGTGGGAACAAGCAGGATCAGCGCCGCGGCGAGCAGGAGCAATGCGGCGATCGCCAACAGTACGATCCAGCGGGCGCTTCGGCGCGCGCCGCTGGCCAGGACGGACGGTAGTTGTTCGACGGACAATGCCGGGACGTCCGCAAATGGGTTGGTCAGAATTGTCCGCCCATCCACGACGGTGGCAAGGGCAAATACATTCAGTGGCAAGCCCGGTGGGATGGTCTCTTCCGTGACGCGATAGCCGAGGGTCTTCGTGGCCGGGTCAGCGAAGTGGCGCAGCAGCGAGTCTGGCAGCAGGGCGTGGGCGCGGAGCGTGCCGATCGCCCCGCTGCGGTAGCGGCTTTCCTCGGCGCCTTCCTGGTAAAGCTCGTTGACGGTGGTACGCGCGGGGTAGCGGTCCTTGGCGAGGTCCTTGACCCACTGGTAGGCGGTGGAAGCCGTCGGTTCGGCCGCCATGGCCCTGCCGAACCCGGCGGCGAGGTTCGCGGAGGCGCCACGCTGGCCTCCTAGGCGCGGCGAGAGGGCGGTGGAATGTTCGAGCAGCGCCGGAGCGACAAGCGCCGCGCCAGTGGCATCCTGGAGCGGGAACGGGCCGCAGTCCCACTCCCAGACGGGCTCCTCGGCCAGTACCTCGAACTCGCGCCAGTCCCCCTCGTTGTCCGGTCGCATCACCGTGGTCCGGTACCGGCGGTGGACCCGCAACCGGTACCAGACACAAAGCATGCCCGACAATGGCGCCGGAAAGTCTCCTTGCGCTGGGTTTCCGGTGTGCCCAGACAAGCGATACGGTCCGGGGCCGGCCGCCGCGGCCGAGACTTGGGCGCATGTGGACAACGGGGAACGCCCGGCGATCCGGCCACGGGCCGACAACCGGCTGGAGATCAGCGTCAAGATCCCGGCAGCAATACCGACGAATACAGCGGCGATGCAGAACAGGTACCCGACCAGTTGGAGCAGACGCGCGCCAACATCCACGTAGCGAGTATGACTGTCACGTCCAAACGCGCGCCTGGCGGCGTGGAGGCCGCGCCGCTCAGCCCAACTGGCATGATCAGCGGCTACCCGCTCGTACCGAGCGAAACGCCAGGACAACCGCCCGCCCATCATGGCGGTCGCTGCGTCAACAGCGCGGGCGATTCGTCTGCCCGGGAGCAAGCCGCAGCCAGACAAACTCACATGGCAGCAACCGCGCTGCGAACATACTTCGGTGACAACGAACAAAGCTCGATGGCAACGGCAAATAACGCGCCCTTATCGGCCAACGGACAGATAATGGCGCAACGTGCATTTGATTCCGACGGTCTCTGGTGGCCCCGGCGTGACGCCTCGACTTGGTCCCTCCGCCTCGTGCGGAGTCGACGTGTGACGGTTTGACGTGGCCCCGGCTCCTCGACACCTGATCATTGCAGGCGGGCACCTCGCCGGAGCGGACGAGGGGCTTCTCTCCGGCCGCATCGCCGGTCCGGGAAACGCGCTCGGATGCCCTTCGAGGGCCGGGAGACCCTGAGCACACATGGCCGCACCAGCGCCATGGTCCTACTGACGTTCAGTTGAACCTGCGTCGGCTGCTGGGGTCTCGCCGACCGCGGTCATTTGGGCGCGGATCTGTTCGGCCTGCGGCATGCCGAGATCGAGGTAGCGAGCTAGCGCATGGTGATAGTGCTGGCGAGCCTGGTCAAGATCGCCGAGAGTGTGGTGGGCGCGGCCAAGGCCGGCGTGGGCGCGGGCCTGCTGGTCGAGCGCGCCGATGTCGGCGGCGATGCCGAGCGCGGCACCGTGGTGGGCGACGGCGTGGGTGGACTGACCGGCGGCCTGGGTTGCCTCTCCGAGTCCATTGAGCGCATAGGCTTCGCCGTCGCGTCCGCCGGCCTGGCGGAAGATGGACAGCGCCTGTTGATGGTGCTCGACGGCTTGCGTGGGTTGGTCGAGATGGGTGTGCAGGATGCCCAGGCTGTCCAGCGTCCACGCTTCACCGTCGCGGTCGCCGCGCTGCCGGTACAGGGTCATTGCCTGTTGGATGTGTTCAGCCGCCAGGTCGTAGTGGCCGATCCGCACCTCGACGTCGCCCAGGTTGCCTAGCATGGAGGCCTCGCCGACGTGGTCGCCGGTCTGCCGGCACAGGGCGAGGGCCTGGCGGTAGCGCTCGGCGGCCGGCTGGTAGTCGCCTAGCCGCGCCGCGACGAAGCCGAGGTTGCCCAACGCCCGGGCCTCACCGGTACGGTCACCGGCCTGCCGGTAGCGCGTCAGCGCCTGCCCGTGACGGTCGGCGGCCCGCCGGTAGCGGCCCAGCCGCGCTTCGACAATGCCCAGGTTGGTCAGGACGCGTGCCTGGCCGGTGCGGTCCTCGGTCAGCTTGTGCAGGTTCAGGGCGCGCTCGAAGTGGTCGACGGCCTGAGCGAACCGGCCGATCTGGACGTACGCGACGCCGAGGTTGGTCAACGCGTGTGCTTGCCCCTTGGCGTCGTTGGTGTTGCGGGCGGCGTGGTGGGCGTGACCGTGGATGGTCAGGGCGTCGTTGTTGTATCCGCCGTTGAGGTAGCGGAAGAGAATGGTGGATAGCCGAGTGGTGTGGCTCGGCCAGCCGTGGGTGGCGGTGCGCGCAGCGATCGCGACCAGGGCGGCGCGCTCGACGTCCAGCCAGTCACGGGCCGTTCCCGCCTCCGTCAGCACCGGAGTCGAGGTGGCCGGCGACGGGATCCGCGGGCGCCGATGCGCCTCGGCGGGGTGCAGGGTGTCCATCGCGGCGGCGGTCGCGGCCAGGTAGTAGTCGAACAGACGGGTCAGCGCCGCGTGCCGTTCGGGTGGCGGGTCTTCGTCGCCGGCCAGGTTGGTGGCGAAGGCGCGGACGAGGTCGTGCAGGGTGTACCGGCCGGGGCTGGCCTCTTGCAACAGGTGGTCGCGGCGCAGATCGCGCAGGTGCGCCTGTGCGGAGAACAGGTCGAGATCGCACAGGGCTGCGACGCCGTACGCGTCGAAGTCCTGGCCGGGATGCAGCGCGGCCAGCCGGAGCAGCCGTCGCCGGTCGGCGGACAGGCGTTGGTAGGACAGGTGGAGGGCGAGTTCCACACCGGTGTCCAAGCGGCGATCGTGATGGCGTTCGTCGAGCCGGTCGGCGTGATCCGTGAGGGTCCAGCCGGGCTTGCCGCGGATGTGTCCGGTGACCAGTCCCAGGGACAGCGGCAGGTAGCCACAGCACCGGGCGATCCGGGCCGGCGCCTGCGGATCTTTGCCGACCGGGGTCCCGGACACGGCCTGGGTGACGAACACCACGGCCTCCTCCGCGGTGAACGCATCCAAGGTCAGGTGTGTCGCGGGCGGCAGGGCGGTGAGGCTTCGCCGGCTGGTGACCAGCGTGATGCAGCCGGGAGTGTCCGCGAGCAGCGGGCGGACCTGGTCCTCGTCGGCGGCGTTGTCCAGGATCACCAGCGTGCGCGTGCCGGCGACGCGACCGCGGAATGCGGCGGCGCGGGTGAGCAGATCGTGCGGGATCTTGTGACCGGGCACGCCGAGGAGGCGCAGGAAGCCGTCCAGGACGGCGGCGGGATCGGCCGGCGGCTGGGCCGGGTCAGGGTGGAACCCTCGCAGGTTCACGAACAGGACGTGCTCGAAGGGTCTCTCCCGGGCGAGCAGGTGCCCGGCGTGGACGGCAAGCTGGGTCTTGCCGACCCCGGCCATGCCCTCGATCGCCGAGATCACCACCGCGCCGCCGTCGTGCTGACCGCGTTGCAGTGCGCTGCGCAGGCGGTCCAGTTCGACGGTGCGGCCGGTGAACTCGGCCAGGTCTTGGGGCAGTTCGTCCTGGACCCGGACGTGCGCCGCCGCCGTTGTCTCTCCGCCGATCACACGCATCGCCTGGCGCCACTGCGTCACGTACCCGACATCGGGGTGCAGGACCTCGACCACCGCAATCACCAGGTCGGAATTCAGCCGCCGCCGGCCATACCGGAAGCAGTCCACCACGGTGGTCTTGCCGGCCAGCTCACCGGTCGGTCGCCCGGCCTCGGACCACGCCGCGTTGATGCGGTCCTTGATGGTCTCGTAGGACGGGTCGCCGGCCCAGACCTTCAACAGCCGCAGCCGTTCGACAATGTCGTCGAGGGTGAGGGCCTGCCCGGGGTCGGGCGGATCCGCGAAGGTGTCGACCGGCTGGCCGGCCAGCTCCCGCCGGAACCCTGACGGCATGTCTCACCTCCTGGTCGGGGTCGATGTCCCGGGTGCGTCCTAGGTTAACGACGGTGGACGTGCCGACCGCGTTCGGATTCGGTCGGTACACGCCGGCCGGTCCAACCGGTGGTGTTCAGTCGAGAAGGTCTGCCGTGCCCGGGGGGTGCAAGGCAGCCGTATCCGCTGATGGCGACACCATGGAGGAAAGCAGTGCGAAAGACATGTGCTCAGCGATCTCTGGCGTTGGTCGGGGCGATAGCCGCCCTCCTGATGGGACTCGCCGCGCCGGCGTCCGCTCAGGCCCACTCGAGGAACCTCACCGGCATGGTCTCGGCTCTGGCCGGTGGACCGTGCGGATCGTCCTACTCGCTGGTCACCCACTACCCGGAGACCAGCCAGGCGACCGGCGAGGTCAACATGTACCTGGACGTCTATTACTCGTCCACCGCGAAGCGCAATTGTCTCGTCGCCAACCACGCCGGCAGCGCGTACGGCGCGAACCTGTACTCGCTGGCGCAGATCCGGCCGTCGGGATCGAGGTGGCCGGCGTGCCCGAGCGTCGGCTGCGACGAGGGATATTACAAGTACTACGCGGGGCCGGTGTACACGCCGGCAGGCGTCGACATGTCCCACAGGTGCGTCGACGTCGGTGGAATGGCCGGCATTCAGACCGACAGGATCCTGTACGGGATCAACTGTGGCTGAGGAGCTCCCGGTGAAACGACTTCTTGCGATTATCGCCCTGTTGGTACTGGCGGTCGGCGGTATGGCGAGCCCGGCACACGCCGCCAGTGGTACCCAGTCCGTGGTCGCCGCGGCCAACTGCCAGCACTCGCAGGGCGCGGGCAGCGTCGTGTCGGCGGACTACCTGCGGCTCAACGTCGGCGGCCAGGCGGTCGGGGCGGTGCAACTGTGCCGAAGCGGGTCCTACTACTGGGCATACATGGTCATGTACTCGCCGCTTCGCTCCGGCTACTGGGGCAACGCGCTCCTCTTCCGCTCCCCGGACGGCGCCAAGTGGTCGTGCAACTCCAGCGGCGGGAACCGGTACGTCGAACCCGGTCAGACGATGTGCTGGACGCCTCGGATCTATTCGCCTAGTACCAGCCAGACCTTCCTGGCTCAGGCGTACGTCTGCGTCGGAACCTATCCGAGCGAAGCTCACTATTACGCCGACGGGCAGACGGCCCGGCTGCGCTGAGCAACGGCGGGCAGGAAAATCCGGGGTGGCCTCTTCGAGGGGCCGCCCCGGTTGTCGCCGTGGCTGTTACCGGGGCGGGGGTCACCACCATCTGCGTCACGCTGACCCGCCGCACGGCCTGTAGGTCAAGGAGTCGCGGCGCCATAACCCCTTGACTCGGCAACCGGCTTCACTCGACCAATTGTTCTTCGGCGAGGATTCTTTCCGCCGATTCCATCGAGCCCGTACAGCCGGTGAACAAATACCGCGACGCCGGCCCTGCCGTGACCGGCCCGAGCAGTTCGTGTGTCACCGGGTCGAGCATCAGGGTGCGTACGCCGTTGTGCGACTTCGGCGGGCTTCGCTCGAACCTGACTCCCCGACTGCCACAGCCAGATGCAGCAGGACACGCCAGCGAGCGGACGCTCGGGCAGCGTTGTAGCGTGTAGCGACTGCTCAACGACGTGGCAGCGGCCCGAGCTGCCGCTCGGCCGAGGACGGGTGGATGATGCGCAACCGGCACTCGGAGCCTCCTTTCGCTGTGGTCGAGGCGAAGATTCAGCGCCCGGTCCACCGGGAGGGTCTCATTGCGCGTACCAGGCTGCTGGAGGCTCTCGCCGCGACGCCTGAGCGCATCACGCTCATCCTGGTGACCGCGCCGGCTGGCTACGGGAAGACGATCGCGCTGAGCCAGTGGGCGACCGAGGACACCCGGGAGTTCGCCTGGGTGACAGTCGATGAGGCCGACGGGGACCCCGTCCGTCTCGCCGGCCACGTCGCTCTGGCGCTGGACCGCATCCAGCCGCTGGACCCGGCCGTGTTCCGGGCTCTCGCGGTCGGCGAGGGGTCCCGGCACTTGACGGCGCTCGGCCACCTTCTGATGTCCTTGCGGAACTGGAACCGGCGGGCTGTTCTGGTGCTCGATGACGTTCACGAGCTGCGCGATGTCGGGGCGATGAACTTCATCCGCGTGCTCGCCGCCGGCCTCCCGGCAGGCTTCCACGTCGCGATCGGGTCCCGGCTGAGGCTCGGCTTCGGTCGACTGCGCAGCGAGGACCGCTGCGTCGAGTTCGGAGTGGAGTCCCTGGCATTTACGACGGAGGAGGTTCGGGCGATCCTCACCCGCGCTGGTGTGGACGCCTCGGACGACACCGTGGGCACACTCGTCCAGCGCACCGAGGGATGGCCGGCCGGCGTCTATCTCGCCACCCGGGCCATCCGGACCGCGTCGGATCCGGCCGTCGCGGCGAGACGGCTCACCGGAGACGATCCGTACATCGTCGACTACTTCCGGGAGGAGTTTCTCGTCCACGAATCTCCGGACACGGTCCAGTTCCTGTTACGCACCGCCCCGCTCGGCCAGATGTCCGGGGCGCTCTGCGACCATGTGCTCGGCGGTCGCGGCTCTGCGGTTCGGCTGGCCGAGGCGGCGCGACGGAACCTGTTCGTGGTCCCGCTGGACCGGCGCGGCGAGTGGTATCGCTACCACAGCCTGGTCGCCGAGATGCTGCGGTCCGAACTCCGACGCCGCGAACCCGGCGAGGAGTCCCGGGTGCACCGGCGCGCCGCCGACTGGTACGAGCAGCAGGGGCAGCTCGAGAACGCGATCGAGCACCGGCTGACAGGTGGAGATACCCTCGCGGCGGCCCGCTTGATCAACCGGCACGCGCCGGACTTTGTCGCCGCCGGCCGGCTTCAGACGATCCGCCGATGGCTGGAGGCACTGGGCGAGGACGGCCTGGCCAGCTACCCGCCCTTGGCGATCACCGCGGCGTGGACCCTGGCGCTCATCGGAGACATGCCGGGCGCACAGCGCTGCCTGCATGCCGCGGAGCGCGGATCGTTCGATGGTCCACTTCCGGACGGCAGCAGCTCGCTCGCGTCCGCCGTCACGGTCCTGCGGGCCTCCTTGGGAGCATTGGGAGTCGACCAGATGCTGCTCGACGCGCAGGCAGCTACGAAATATGAGCCACCCGGCAGCCCGTGGTTTCCGGCGGCAATGGCGGCGCTCGGCATCGCCCACGCGCTGAAAGGCGCTGCCGACGTGGCGGTCAAGGAACTTGGCCTGGCGGCCCGGCTCGGCGCGGAGGGACGACCGCCGACAGCCGCCGTTGGGGCCCTGGCCGAGCTGTCACTACTCGCGGCGGACCGGGACGATTGGCCCGGCGCGGAAGACAAGGCCGGCCAGGCGGTCAACCTGATCGAGACCGCCGGGATAGAGGAACACCTGTTCAGCATCCTGGGCTACGTCGCCGCCGCGCGAGTCGCCGCCCACCAGGGGAACCAGGTGGCCGCCCGGCGTTACGCCGGCACCGTCCTGCGGATAAACACCACACTTCTACCTGCGGTGATCCCCTGGTTGTCGACCCAGGTGGCGATCACGCTCGCCGAGACCTTCCTCGAGTTGGGCGACTTCGTCGCTGCACGCTTCCAGGCGGAGGAAGCCGGACGGCAGCTGGACGGACTGCTGACCGAAGGAACACTCCGACAGCAACTGAGCCGGGTCCTGGCCCGCTTCGTCACCGACGGTGGGCAAGTCCCGGTCCCGAGCGCAATGGCGCTGACCAGGGCCGAGATGCGGGTGCTCCAACTACTGCCGACCCATCTGTCCCTCGGCCAAATCGGCGCGGAGCTGTACATCTCCCGAAACACCGTGAAGGCCCACCTCGTCTCGATCCGCCGGAAACTGCAGTGCTCCAGCCGCAACGACGTCGTCGCACGGGGCCGTGACCTCGGGCTGCTGCGACCGTAGCGCCCGAGCGCGTCCAGGACGACGGCAGCGGACTTGGGCGTACACCGCGCTTTCGCGCGTCGACCTGCGGAGACCGAGTGACCCGAGTTAGGCCACATTAGTGCGCACCTGGGCCACCGTGGATGCGTTGGGGAACCTCCTTTGTATGGATCAGTTCTCTGAACAATCGACCGGCTACATGAACACCTATCTGAACAACGAGGCTCTACCTGAACACCGCCGCCCGTTGGGTGACGTTCTGTGTTCAAGATCAGGGGCAAGGGAGCCGTGGCCAGTGGTGGCCGGGTCCGTACAGTTTGCGAACCTGGCGGGCTGTGGTCCAGTCTTCCTGGCCGGGCAGCGCGGGTCAGCTGGCGGGGTGGCTTTGCCTGATCTGGGCGACAAAGGTCTTGACGGCGGGGAAGGCGAGGTCCGGGCGGTCGCGGAAGATGGTGTGACGCGCCCCGGGAAGTCGCACGAGGCGGGTGGTGTCGGCCGGCAGCTGGCTGGCTAGTTCCTCGACCACGGGCAGCGGGCAGACCGGGTCGTCCTCGCCGGCGAGGACCAGGACGGGGCACCGGACGGCGCCGAGCAGGCTCCAGGGATCGAAGCTTAAGACCTCGTGGCTGTCGTAGTGCGCGGCGACGTCCGGGTTCCTGATCATCCGGGCCAGGAACCGGCGGGACTCCTCGGCCCAGCCCGGCGTGGCGCTGTAGAGCGGGTAGCAGACGCGGGTGAACTCAGCCTGGAGATCCTCGGCGTCCGCGGCGTAACCGCCCCGGCGGTATGTGCGGACGCGCTCAACGATGGCGGCCGCTTCGGGGCCGCCGACGCGGCCGAACGCCTCGATGACGCGTGGATCGTCCCAGTGGCCACCAGTCGTGTTGGCCAGGATGATGGCGCCAGAGTGATCGGGGAACAGCGCCGCGTAGGTGAGCGCGACGTCCCCGCCGAAGCTGCTGCCGAGGATGACCGGCTTGCGCAGCCCGAGCGCGTCGCACAGCCGCCGCAGGTCGTCAGCCCAAGTCCGCATGTTCCAGGACTCGGCGCTGCTGCGGTCGCTGCGGCCGTGGCCGCGCAGGTCGAAGTACAGGACCTGGAAATCGGCGGCCAGCGGCTCCAGCGCGGACTTCACCGTCATGTGGTCCAGGCCGGGGCCGCCGTGGACGGCCACGAGGACCGGGCGCTCCACCGTCGTGTCCCCCTGCGGGATGACTGACGGGCCGGAGACATCGAACCACAGGGACACATCGCCAAGGCTGATGCGCACGCGACCTCCAGGACGACTGCGGCGGGCCGGTTCAGAGGCCCACAGCGATTGAGAGACCATGACGCTGGACTCACCGTACGGACTCGACGATTAGTGCGCACATTCGCTCGAGCCGACGAGCGAACCCGCAGCTCAACACCACCAGCCAAGGCAGGATCTAACGATCTTGGCCTAAGTCGGGCACACCGCGCTTTCGCGCGTCGACCTGCGGAGACCGAGTGATAATTCGACGCGGTATCAGGCGGTCGATTTTGCGCATGCCGGGATTTTTGTGCATGAGATACACAATTAGTGATATCGGCGGAGCGGACGATCCGGGGTGTTGTCGTCGGCGTATATCCGGTGGATGTGCCGTCCCTGGACGTGCGGCGAGTGAGCACCGGCTCGCCGTCCGCGCCGGTGTACGTGGCCAACGCCCTACCTGACGGAAATGCCTTTCCGCCGCCATTCGGATATGTCGCCTTCAGCACATCGTGAAACGTCGCGACACGTACGCTCATTGTATACACAGATCCCGCTTTCCACTCGCCGCTGGGAGCCAGCGATGAGGCCCAGAGTTATGCATCATTTCGCATGCAATTGCGCGCGCGGGACAAAGTAACTGCACACGACAGACTTCGCGAGTAAAAGCGATGTACGGCGAAGGAGCGGAAAATGCCTACTGTTACGTCGAATGACGGCACGGAGATCTATTACAAGGACTGGGGGTCGGGGCAGCCCATCGTATTCAGCCATGGCTGGCCGCTGTCCTCCGACGACTGGGATCCCCAGATGATGTTCTTCCTGAACCAGGGATACCGCGTCGTGGGAGTCGACCGCCGCGGCCACGGGCGTTCCGAGCAGGTCGCCGACGGCCACGACATGGATCACTACGCCGACGACTTGGCGGCCGTGGTCAACCACCTGGATCTGCACGACGCGATCCACGTGGGTCACTCCACCGGCGGCGGCGAGGTCGCGCGCTACATCGGCCGGCACGGCGAGAGCCGGGTCGCCCGGGCGGTGTTGATCAGCGCGGTTCCGCCGATCATGGTGCAGAGCGACAAGAACCCGGAGGGCACGCCGAAGAAGGTTTTCGACGACTTCCAGGCGCAACTGGCC
The DNA here is from genome assembly GCF_044454685.1 of Actinoplanes sp. NPDC051513. NCBI lineage: Bacteria > Bacillati > Actinomycetota > Actinomycetes > Micromonosporales > Micromonosporaceae > Actinoplanes > Actinoplanes sp. NPDC051513. Next base: position 27,245 of record NZ_JBITDW010000039.1, on the reverse strand, counting down.
AGCAACCGCTCCGGCTTCTACCGCGAGGTCGCAGCCGGCCCGTTCTACGGCTTCAACCGGCCCGGCGTCGAGCCGCAAGAGGCCCTTATCCAGAATTGGTGGCGCCAAGGCATGATGGGCGGCGCGAAGGCCGCTTATGACAGCATCGTGGCCTTCTCACAGACGGACTTCACCGAGGACCTCAAAAAGATCTCGGTCCCGACGCTGGTCATGCACGGCGACAACGACCAGGTCGTTCCGTTCCACGACGCGGGTCCCCTGACCGTCAAGCTCGTCCAGAACGGGACGCTCAAGTCATACCAGGGTTACCCGCACGGCATGATCACCACACAGCATGAGGTCATCAACCGCGACCTACTGGAATGGCTGCGTACGTAAGCAGAATTGACGCAAAAGCGATGAGACCTTCCGCCTCGAGTTCCTCAAGGCTCAGATAATCGCTGCAACACGGGTGCGGAGGGTCGTCGCCATTATCGAAAAGGCGCCATCATTCTGCTGGGCGTACGAAAAAGGCTCATTGATCGGACCAGTCATGCGGGCGGTGATCTGGGAGAAGAGACTCGGAATGTACCCCGATCAACGCTGCGATCGCGGACGGCGGCTACGGCCGCTGCGACAAGTGCGACACCCTGATCCCGGCCGAGCGGCTGGCGGTCCTGCCGCACGCCCGGTTCTGCGTCCCATGCCAGCAGCGACACAACGGCTGACGGCCGGCTCGCCTCCGGCCGCGCCGCCGGCAAGTCCCCCGGCGGAAGGTCACCGTCGGTGCACGGCACCATCATGCTGCTGCTGTTCGCCACGCCAACCCTGTTCGCCTTCGCCAACTACGTCGTGCCGCTGCAGATCGGGGCCGCCCGACGTCGCGTTCCCCGGCGGCGCGGCGGACTTCGGCCCCATCCTCACCTGCCGGCGCCCGGCTCAGTCGAGCAGGCCGCGGCCGTACCAATCCTGTGCGGACGTCACGCCGGGAAGGGCGAAGAAGTAGCCGCCGCCGAACGGCCGGATGTAGTCGTTGAGCGGGTCGTCGGCGAGCCGCCTCTGAACTGCCTCGAAACCGCGCCGAAGGTCCCGCTGGTAGGCACAGAAGATGAGACCCGCGTCCAGGTTGCCGCCGGGGATCAGGCCGTCGTCGTAGTTGTACGGGCGACGGAGGATGCGGCCGCCCGTGGTCTCCGCGGTCCGCGGGTTGGCGAGCCGGATGTGCGCGTCGAGCGGGGTGAGGGCGCCCGCCGGGTCCCGCTCGTAATCGGGTTTGTCCAACTCGTCGAAGCCGTCGAGCGGCGCCCCGCTGTCCCGCCGCCGGCCGATGATGGCCTCCTGTTCGGCCAGCGACACCCGATCCCAGAACTCGGTGTGCATCCGGATGAACCGCAGCACCTGGTAACTGCCGCCCGCCGCCCAGTCCGGCTCGTCGGCACCGGCCCAGATCAGGTCGGCGCCCTCGGCCGCGATCGGGTTGCTGGTGCCGTCCTTGAAGCCCATCAGGTTGCGCGGCGCTCCGGACGGTCGCGGCGGGTTCAGGAATCCGGCGCGGCGGTACCGCAACAGCAGACTTCCGCGGGTGTTCCGGGCGATGTCGCGCAGCGCGTGGTGGACGGTGTCCGCGTTATCCGCGCAGATCTGCAGAAGGAGGTCGCCGTGACACCAGGCCGGGTCGAGCGCGTCGCCGGGGAAGACGCCCATCGCGGTGAGCGCGCGGGGCTTGCGCGCGGCCAGGCCGAACCGCCCGTCGAACAGCGAGCCGCCGACCGAGACGGTGATCGTCAGCCGGTCCGCGGGGACGACAGGGCCGAGCACGCCGTTGTCGGCCGGCGGGGTGGTGATCGGCCCGGCGTCCGGCTCGCCGCCGGTGGTCAGGAAACGGGCCCGGGCGGTGAGGGTCCGCAGCGTCTGCCGCAGCGCGCCGGCCGACGGCACGGTCATGTCGAAGGCCGCAAAGACGGCGCTGCGTTGCGGCGGCGTGAAGATTCCCGCCTGGTGCGGTCCGTGGAACGACGGCGCCTCCGCGCCGGCCGCGACCGCGACCGCGCGGAGCGTGGGCTGCGCGCCGGGCAGGGCGGCCACGGCGGCGGCGCCGACCGCGCCCGCGGTCAGCCGTTTGAGGACGTCGCGGCGGTTGACGGTCATGATCCGGTCACTTCCAGCAGGCCGGGGGATCCGGCGAGCGTTTCCAGGACACCACCGAGGGCGGCCTCGATGTCGCGGCGTACGGCGGGAGAGAGGGCTTCCAAGGGTGACCCGTGCGCGGCGGCCAGCGCGTGCCGGAGGTTCTCGAGTCCGGCGTGGGCGGCCGGTCGCAGTGCCGGGCTGCGCTCGTCGAGCAGGGGACCGAACAAGTCGAGCAGGGCCTCGGTGGCATCCACGTCGGCCGCCGTCTCGGCCAGACCGGCGCCGGCGCCCATGTCGGTCAGCCCGGCAAGGTGGAAGCGCAAGGCGTCCTCCAGGATCTCGTGCAGCCGCAGGGGCAGGTCGATCGCGTCGGGCGCCGAGCCGGGCAGGTCGGCACGGAGCGCGGCCACCTGCCCGGCGACGGCGTCGACCATCGGTCGCAGCGTGCCGAGTGGCTTGTCGTGCCAGAGTTCGTACTCGATCCGGCGCAGACCGGTGAAGGCCGGATCCCGGACACCGCCGGGCAGCCCTTGCGGCAGGCCGTCGATCGCGTCCGCGTAGTCGCCGAAGCTGCCGTACGCGGCGCCGACGCGATCCCAGGTCAGCTGGGCGGTGAGCCAGGCGGCGCGGGCCTTCGCCCGGTCCCGCCCTCCGACCGCGGTCCGCAGCGCGGCCACGTCCTGGGTCAGCCGATCCAGCACGCCGGCCACATACTCCTGGTACGCCGCGCGAACGCCGGCCTGCTCCGCCGGCAGCACCGGAGACGCCGGCGTGTACGGCAACGCCAAGCACGGCGACGAGACGACGAGGCGGAGGAAGTCTGCCGCGCGCCGGCTGATCCCGACCCGGAAGCCGGTGGCCGGATCTTCGGTGAGCAGCTGCGAGTTCTGCCCCGGCACGTCGGTGACGACGCGGTAGCCGAGATCGGCCCAGTGCTGTCGCAGCGCATCGACGGCCGCGGCGCCGTCCGTGCCGGATGGCGGCATCATGCTGAACCGGGACGAGATCGTGTACGTCCCCGGCGGATCGGAGCAGGCGCCGATCGTGCGCACCGCCTCGGCGTACCGGATGTCCCGGGAAATGCCGGCGGCGGCGTCGGTGCGATATCTGTCGATGAGCGCCCGCGCCTCCCGTTCGGTCGGCACCGGAGCCGCCGCCGAGGCTCCGGAACGGACGAATGCGAAGGCGCCGGCCGCCGCCACGACGGCCAGAGCGGCCGTCGTGGCGGCGAGCGGGGCGGAACGGAAGCGCGCCATCAGCTGCCTCAGTAGGTGAAGGAGTATCCGGCCGACGAGACACCGCACGCCGAGACATACAACGTGTAGGTGCCGCGCGGCAGGCCGGAGGGCAGGGTGAAGTCGGCCGTCTGCGCCTCGCCCGGCCGGCTTGTGATCATCGAGCTGAAGTTGAAGCTGCGGGCGAAGTAGACGTGGCCGGCGCTGTCCTTCAGGTAGACGATCGGGTAGTTCTGCGGGTTCTGGTAGTCGTCCTCACCCAGGCTCACCTGGCCGCTGAGCTGCGTGCCGGACAGGTGATAGGTGCCGCTGCCGGTGATCGACGTGACCGTCGGCCGCCAGGCGTCCCGGGGGCCGCCGATCGGCGTGTAGACCCAGTTGCGGCTGCCCGCGGCGGCCAGGACCTGACCGTTCGGCAGATTGATGAAGTTGACCGGGGCGCCGCGGGCGTCGTTCGGCTTGCTGATGATCGCGATCGTGTTGGTCGCCGGGTCGAACTCGTTGACGTTCGCGCCGGACGCGGACCCGCACTCGTTGGTCAGCCAGCTGCACTGCACCGAATCGAAGATCACCTTGCCGTTGACCTCGGGCGTGGCATACACGTCGTCGGTGAACGAACCCTGCGGGATCGCCGGGCCCTGCTGCCACGAACCGGGGTCGCTCGGCCGCGCACCGGGCGTGTAGATGACCGAGGTGTTGTGCCCCATGGCGAGGATCCGCCCGTCATACATCAGCGTTACGGTCGAGGTGTCGACACTGCCGTTCGCGTACGAGGAGGGCGGGCGCGCCACGGTGTACCAGGCATTGGCGGCCGGGTCGAAGCGGTACGCGCCGCCGTTGCCGATCGAGACGATCGAGCCGTCCGGCAGCGGCACCCAGCCGTCCTCGGCGGCGGGCGCGGGCCGGTTCGGTCCCGCCGTCCACTTGCCGGTCTTCCCGTCGAAGATCTGGGTACGCGCCTGCCGCTGGTCGCTCGACACGATCCGGCCGTCCTTCAGGTGTGCCGTGCCGGTGTCCCAGAGGTTGCCGTAGAGACCGGACTGACCGAGGGTCCACGTGTTGGCCACCGGGTCGTACAACTGCACGCCGTTGTGGTCGTTCGACGAGCTCCCGGACGGCCACTGGTAGACGTACTCGCCGCCGGCCTGGTAGAAGCGGCCGTCTGGCAGGATCTGCTCCTGCGCGGCGCCGACCCCGTACGGGCTGGTCGCCAGCTGCTTCCAGGTGCCCTTGGTGTAATCGCCGAACTGGTCGGGCACGAGCTTGACCCACTGGTGCAGGTCGCTGCCGTTGGACAGGATGCTGCCGTCGGTGAGCAGCCACATGAACGTGCCGGCGCCGCCGTTGTACGGGTTCACCGGCACCGCGGTCCACGTGCCCGGGGTACCGGGGACGGCCGGCGGCGCGCTGGACGGGGGCGAACTGGTCGGCGGGGTCGTCGGCGGCGTGGTCGGCGGGGTGGCCGGCGGGGTGGTGGTCGGCGGGCTCGTCGCCGGCGGCGTGGTGGGCGTGACGGCGCCGGTGCAGGCGATGCCGTTGAGGGTGAAGGCCGTCGGCGCCGGATTGGACCCGGTCCAGGATCCGTTGAACCCGAAGCCGGCGCTGCCGTTGGTCGCGATCGTGCCGTTGTAGCCCACGTTGATGGCGGTGACCGCGGCGCCGCTCTGGCTGACCGTAGCGTTCCAGGCCTGGGTGACGGTCTGCCCGGCCGCGTACGACCACCGCAGCGTCCAGCCGTCGATCGGGTCGCCCAGGTTGGTGATGGTGACGGTGGCGCCGAACCCGCCGCTCCACTGCGAGCTGACCGCGTAGGTCACCTGGCAGCCGGCAGCGGCGGCATGGGCGACGACCGCGCTGGCCACCGCCAGCGCGACCGCCGTTGCGGTACTCGCCGAGACGAGCATCCGGCGGAATCCTTTCGGCATGGTCCTCTCCTTGCGGCTCGGTGGGGGCCGCGATGCCCATCGCATCGACAGTCATCACTGGTTCGCCAGCATGGCGGACGAAAACCTTTTCGGCAAGGGCTTACCTATCGAAAGGTTTGTCGATCGACGAGAGCTAAGTCCTGCTAGACAGGTCTCGCTGGACGTCGAAAACGTTTCGGACACCAGGGTCGTTGTGGAGGGCTCCGCCGGTCAGGACCAGCATGACGCCGGCAGCGGCGGCCGCGAGCAGCGTGCGGACCGGCCCGCGGCGCAGGACGAGGATGAGGACTGCGGCGCCGGCGAGGACGGCGTACTGCCAGGGCCGCCCGAGCGCCCGGGTGAGCGGGACGGCGGAGCCCAGGATCACGCCGACGGCGGCCGGTTCGGCGCCGTCGACGAAGACCCGCACGCGTCGGTCGTCCCGCAGCCGGTCGAAGCGCCGAGCGGGACGAATGCGAACAAGGTGGCTGAACGCGACGGCGGAGGCGAGCAGTCCCCCGCCGGGACCGGCGGCGGCGTAGCCGACCGCGCCCGCCACTTCAAGCGCGCCTCGGCCGGCGCGCACGAGGTGGTCGCGCGAGCCGGCCGAGGCTGTGTGGAGTGGGGCCTACGGGTTGACGGTGAGCAGGTGTGCCTTGAAGCCGGAGCCGTAGCTGTCGGTCGGGGTGCCGGTGTAGTCCTGGATCAGGACGTTGCCGCCGCTGCAGCCCCACGGGTTCCAGGTCCAGGCGAGGTACCCGACGTTGTGCGTGTCGGCCCACGTCATCACCTGGTCGATGAAGTCGTGCGCGCACGAGTTCTGGCCGATCTCACCGGCCACGACCGGCACCTGGGCGGCCACCGGGGCGATCTGGCTGTCCCAGCAGGACGTGTTGGAGCAGGAGTTGAAGTTGTAGACGTGCCAGGCCGCCACCAGATTGCCCGCGGCATCGGTCGGCTTGTACGTCAGCCACTGCGTCAGGTCGTTGGACCACGCGAGGCCGCCCAGCAGGAGGATGTTGGTGGCGCCGGTGCCGCGTACCGCGTCGACCAGGCTCTGCATGCCGGCCACCTGGTACGTGATGCCGCCGCAGGTCCCGCCGTCACGCCAGCACTTCCACTCGTTGGCCGCGCTGGCGTAGCCGTCGGCGTTGTCCGGCCACGGCTCGTTGAACAGGTCGAACAGGACCGCGTTGTTGCCCTTGAACGCGTTGGCCACGCTGGTCCAGAACTGTGGCGCGTACTGCGCGTCCGGCATGGGCTTCTGGCACGTCGCGTTGACGTCCGTGCAGTTGCCGTTGCCGCCGCCGCTGTAACTGCCGTACGTCCAGTGCAGGTCGATGATCGGATTGATTCCGTTGGCCACCAGCAGGGTGGCGTAGTCCTTGACCGCTTGCTGGTACGTGGCCCCGCTCGGCGTGCCGTTGGTGCCCAGCCAGCACTGCTCGTTGACCGGGATCCGGACGACGTGGATGTTCCACGTCTTCATGGCGTCCACCGAGGCCTGGTCGGGCTGCGCACCGTCGAAGACGCCCTTGCCCTGCACGCAGGCGAATTCTGCGCTGGCGCGGTTGACGCCCAGCAGACGGTAGGTCGTCCCGGCGGAGGTCACGATCTTGTTCCCGGAGACCTTCAGCGCGGGCGCCGAACCGCCCGCCGGCGGAGTCGTCGGGGCCGTCGTCGGGGGAGTCGTCGGCGCGGTGGTCGGCGGAGTCGTCGGGGCTGTGGTCGGGGGTGTGGTGGTCGAGCTGCCGGTGCAGGTGACGCCGTTGACTTTGAAGGACGCCGGGCTCGCGTTGTTGCTACCCCAGCTGCCGATGAACCCGAGCGAGACGGAACCGTTGGTGGCGACGCTGTTGTTCCAGCTCATGTTGACTGCGGTGACCGCCGAACCCGACTGGGACCAGGTGGCGTTCCAGCCTTGGGTGACCTTCTGGGCGGCGTCGGGGAAGGTGAACTCCAGCTTCCAGCTGGACAGCGGATCGCCGAGGTTGGTGAACGAGACACCGCCCTGAAATCCGCCCTGCCATTGGCTGACGACCGTATAGGTCGCCGTACAGCCGGTCGTCGCGGCCGATGCGGTGGACACGGCTACGACCGCGCCGGTGGTGAACAGGCCGGCTGCCGCCGCTGCCACGAGGGCAACGCGGTGTTTCATGAGAAGCCCCTTATGCTATTGACCCTCTTCGATGGGAGCGCTCCCAACATGGTCGGCGGCGTTCCTGGTTAAGTCAAGCCATTGTTTGCGGCGGTCGGCGGCGGGTCGGGTGTGGCGGTTGATCCCATCAAGGCGTGGGTGGACATGCCGATGGCGGACCGTCGGGCCATGCGCCTATCGACGAGGGTTGCTAATCAGGTATTCGATCTAGCTTGTTGAGCCCGCTATGTGCGGCCGTCGGGCCTCGCAAGAAGCGACGCAGCAGGGCCGCGAGCAGCCCTTCCGGCAGCGTCTGCAACGCGACGAACCCACGAGGGACTGGCGCCTAGGTGGTCAAGCGTTGGTCGGTGACGTTCTGCGCCACAAGGGCGGCGATGGCGCGGTCCCGGTCGGTCAGGGCCGTGCTCTGCCAGCCCGGGCCGCCGGCGGCCTCGAAGGCCTCCCGGGTGAAGACGGCACCAGCGCGCTCGGTCATGATCCGCTCGGCTTGCGCAGAGTCCACGGCGAAGTTGCGGGCGTAGACCTCCCGGCCGGCGGCGGCACGATCGCTCATCCCGTACGGGGAAAAGCTTGTCATGGTCTTCTCCTGGTTTTCAGAGGCACGATCCGCGGTCCTCGGCGTCGCCGATGATCGTGAAGAGCATGCGGCGGAGGGTCTGGACCTGGTCGTGCCCGAAGCTGTCGAGGACGGAGCTCTCGACGGCGGCGCAGGCGTCGGCCACCGTCGCGCACAGAGCCCGGCCGTCGTCGGTGATGACGGGGATGCGCAGGCGGCGGTCGTGGGGGGCGCTGTGGCGCACGACGAGGGCTCGGTGTTCGAGACGGTCCAGCTGGCTCATCAGGGTGGTCTTGTCCAGCCCCAGGGCTCTGCCGAGTTCGCCCTGGGTGAGGCCGGGCGTCTTGACGAGGGCGCTCAGCACGATGTAGTCGCGCAGCGTGAGTCCGTGTTTCTCGGCCACCTCGCCGGTCGCCGCGTGCATGCGCTGAGCCGCTCGGTGCAGGAGCCAGGTGATCTCGGAGTCGATGGTGGGGCTCGGGCCGGCGGCCTCGGGCGACGGTGCTGGCGGGCTTTGCATCGGCAAACCGTACGTCTTCAGTGGGACCGCGCCGCGGCTTCACGTGTCAGCAGCGGGATGTCGTCGTAGGAGCCGAGGTCATGGGCGGGGACGATCCGCATCAGCCCGTCCAGGGCGATCATGCGCAGGAGGTCCTGGCGCAGCCGGCCGGGATCGCTGTCGGCGAGCTTGCTCAGCAGCCACGGCCGTTCGACCCGTCGGCGGATGCCGTCGATCTGCCAGGTCAGGTCGCCGATGAAGGCGTACCGCGGGCCGGCCGGCAGGGTCACGAAGACGATCACGGAGCCGGTGGTGTGGCCGCCGGCGAGGACGATGACCACCGAGCCGTCGCCGTGCACGTCGTAGCTCGAGTCGAATCCGAGGTACGGCTGGTCGGCGAACCCGTACTCGTGGATCTCGCGGCCCTGGGACACCTGACGGAAGACCTTTCCGTCCGGGTCGGTGGCGGCGTACTGCCGCTCGTTCGCATTCATCCAGATCGGCGTGCCCCGCAGGCCGTCGAGGCCGCTCGTGTGGTCCCAGTGGGAGTGGGTCAGCAGCACGCCCAGCAGCCGGCCTCGGTCGTAGCCGGCGTCGTCGAGCTGCTCTCTCACGGTGCGGCCCACCTGGTAGGGGGCGCGCACGAACCGGGGAAGCAGCGCGACGTGGGCCGCGACGCCGGCGCCGAAGCCCGCGTCGATCAGCAGATCCCCTTCCGGGTGCCGGATCAGGACCGCGGACGCGGCGAAGTGGCGTTTGTCGCGGAACGACCCGCCCCGGACGGCGAGAGCGGCCCGGGTCTCGTACGTGCCGGTTGGCAGGTGGTAGATGGCCAGGTCCGCGGGTGGATGAGCGACCGGCAGGGGGTGGGTCCAGGCGGCGGGCTTGGGAAGCGATGACATGCAGAGATCGTATGAGCCGGGAACGTCTGGAGCAAGACTTTCTCGGGTAAGAATATCTGGCGGTTACCTCCCCAGCACCTCGGCGGCGCTGCGCGTGCAGGACCGCTCGGTGGTGCTGCGCGTGGTCAAGCTGCTGGGCCGCATCCTGGACGCTGAGGGCCGATCGGTGCGTACGGTGCCGCTGCTGGCCGGCGACGGCGCGGTCCCCGGCGGGGACTGACCCGGGCCGATGCCGCCGGCCGCGAGCCGGCCGGGCAGCGCCCGCGGCCGTCAGACGTCGCGCACGCGGAACGTCACGTGGCTGGCGACGGTGGCCGCGGCGGCGGCGACGGCCAGGATGAACAGGCCGAGTGCCGGAGCGATCATGCCGTCGGCCGGCACCGCCGCGTAGGCGGCCTGACCGGCCGTGATCGGCCAGTACTCGCCGAACCAGTCGCCGACGGCGCCGGGTAGGCCCGGGCCGAGCGCCGGCACCAGCAGAAGCGCCCCGACCAGCAACGCGAGGCTGCTGGTCGCCGACCGGACCAGCGCGCCGATGGCCACCCCGAGCAGGGCGACGAGGGTGAGGTACAGGGTGCCGCCGATCAGCGCGCGGGCGACTCCCTGGTCGCCGAGGCCGGCGGCGGGCAGGCCGGCTCCGTTCAGCATCAGTTGCACCACGCCGAAGCTGAGCATCGTGGTGGCCAGGCTGACCACGAGACCGATCGCGGCGACCACGGTGGCCTTGGCGGCGAGCAGCCGGGACCGGGACGGCACGAAGACGAGGCTGGTGCCGATCATGCCGGTGCCGAACTCGGGCGTGACGCTGAGCGCGCCCAGCATTCCGATGATCAACTGCGCGAAAAGGAAGCCCTTGAGGCTCTCGGCGGTCGGGTCCCAGCCGGCGGGCAGGTCGGAAGCCGACGTGCCGAGCAGGTCGGAGGCGCCAAGCACGCTGAGGGCGACGCCGGAGGCCACCGCGCTCAGGGCGGCGATCCAGGTGCTGCGGACGCTGCGGAGCTTGGTCCATTCGGAACGGAGAATGTTCATGCCGGGAGACCTTCGTACTCGGTGACGTCGTGGGTGAGGCGGAGGAACACGTCCTCCAGTGACTCGCGGACCCGTCCGAGCTCGTCGAGCGCGACCCCCTCGGCCGCGGCGATCCGGCCGACCGTGCCGGAGTCGGCGCCGGTGACCAGGAACGAGGCGTCCGGCTGGGTGGTGAAGGTGACGCCGGCCGCGCCCAGCGCCCGGGCGAGCCGGGCCGGGGACTGGGCTCGCACGGTGACGGCCTGGGTGGTGTTGGCCCGGACGAACTCGTCGAGGGAGGCCTCGGCGATGAGGCGGCCCTGCCCGACGACGATGAGGTTGTCGGCGGTGAGCTCCATCTCCGACATCAGGTGGCTGGAGAACAGGATGGTGCGGCCTTCCCGTGCGAGATCGCGCATGAGGGTGCGGATCCAGCGGATGCCTTCCGGGTCGAGGCCGTTGAGCGGTTCGTCGAGCACCAGCACGCCGGGGTCGCCGAGCAGCGCGGTGGCGATGCCGAGCCGCTGGTTCATGCCGAGCGAGAACTCCCCCGCCCGGCGGTCGGCGGCGCCGGAGAGCCCGACCAGTTCGAGCACCTCGTGGACGCGGCGCCGGTCGAGGCCCGCGGCCTGGGAGAAGGCGAGCAGGTGATGGAACGCGGCGCGGTGCGGGTGCACCGCCCGGGCGTCGAGCAGGGCGCCGATGGTGCGGGCCGGGTCGTCCAGGTCGGCGATGTCACGGCCGCCGATCGTGATGGTGCCGGACGTCGGGGTGGTCAGCCCGAAGAGCATGCGCATCGTCGTGCTCTTGCCGGCTCCGTTGGGCCCCAGGAACCCGGTGATCACCCCCGGTTCCGCAGTGAAGGACAGATCGTCGACCGCGACGGTGCCGCCGTACCTCTTGGTCAGTTTCTCGGCCCGGATGCCGACGGCCGATCTCGCGCTTGCTGATGACATACACCCCTCCTCGAAAACCACACTGTCCGGTGTAGTTTATCGACCCGCGGCAAGCGCGCCTGAGAGAATCAGAGGGACGGCACACCGATCGCCTCCGACCAGGCGCGGAACCGTCGTGCACACCGCACCTCCGGTGGGTCTGAGTGACGCGGGCGTATGCTGTCGGCCGTGCCGAGGGTTATCGCGGAGGTCCAGACCCCGGGGCGCCGCCGCCGGTCCGAGGGCAAGAAGACCGCGATCCTCGACGCGGCCGAGGCTCTGTTCATCACCGAGGGCTACGAGCGCGCGAGCGTGGACGCTATCGCCGCGCGCGCCCAGGTCTCCAAGCGGACCGTCTACGACCATTTCGGCGACAAGGAAACGATCTTCCTGCGGGTGCTCGAGCGGGTGAACGACGCGCTGGTCCGCACCATCCGCACGGCGATCGACGAGGAGCTGCCGCCGGGCCGCGACCTGCGCGACGCGTTGACCGCGTTCGGGCGTCGCATCGCCGATCAGACCTTCGCGTCCTCCGACTACCTGGCCTTCCGCCGACTGGAGTCGCAGCAGCGGTCCGTCCAGCTGCCCGAGGCGGCACGCGACCGTCCGGAGCGGATGCTCGAGGAGCGGTTCGCCGAGCTGGCGACCGAGGGGGCGATCCGGGCCCCCGATCCCGCCCTCGCGGCCCGGCACTTCACCGCCCTGACGATCAGCCTCGCGCTGAACGCGGTCACCGGCCGGCGGACCGGCACCCCACCGCCGGAGCTCGACGCGATCATCGCCGACGGGGTGGACGCGTTCCTGCGCGCCTACCGCTGATCGTCATCCGAATGCCGAGCGCGCGGCGGTGACCTCGAGCGCGGCTACCCCTTTTCGAGGCTGTTTGTATCCGACGTGAGCGGCTGTCAGCGGGGAGTATGCTCGGCCCAAGATCGACGTGATCCACTATGGACGCATTGGCCCGTTCCCAGTGTGAGGATTTGGACGTGACGGAGCACCCGGCCGGCGACGGCGACACGACCGCGGCAAAGCTGGAGACGAACATTCCGCAGACCGCCCGGATCTGGAATTACCTTCTCGGCGGCAAGGACAATTTCGAGGCCGACCGGGCCGTCGGCGACCAGATCACCGCGGCGATGCCCCATCTGGGGACGTACGCCCGGCTGTCCCGCAAATACCTCGCCCGGGCCGTGCGCTACCTCGCGGCTGAGGCCGGCATCCGGCAGTTCCTCGACATCGGCACAGGCCTGCCGACGGCCGACAACACGCACGAGGTGGCGCAGAGGGCCGCTCCCGACTCGCGCATCGTCTATGTCGACAACGACCCGCTCGTGCTGGCGCACGCGCGGGCCCTGCTGACCAGCAGCCCCGAGGGTGCCACAGCCTACGTCGACGCCGATCTCCGCGATCCCGAGTTGATCCTCGACGAGGCCGGCAAGACACTCGACCTCACCAAGCCGGTCGCGCTCATGCTCATGGGCATCCTCGGCCATGTCGAGAGTGACGAGGCGGCGAAGTCGATCGTCGACCGGCTGCTGGCGGGCCTTCCCTCGGGCAGCTATCTCGCGATGTACGACGGTGGCGACACCGAGGAGGCCGTGGTGGAGGCTGCGCGCATCTGGAACATCTCCGCCGAGCCGAAATACCACCTGCGCAGCCCCGAGCGGATCGCGGCGCTCTTCGACGGTCTGGAGATCATCGAGCCCGGCGTGGTCTCGGTGACCCGCTGGAAGCCGGACGAAGAGGCACTGGCCGCTCCCGACATCGCCCAGTTCGCCGCCGTCGGGCGGAAGGCGTAACCCCGATCCGATGCCGCCCGGAAGCGAGGGCGGCGGCTCGACCGTCCGCCGGATCCAGCTCGGCGCTCAGCTTCGTGCCCTGCGGCTGGCGAAGGGTCTGTCCCGGGAGCAGGCGGGATTTCCGATCCGTGCTTCCGAGTCCAAAATCAGCCGGATGGAGCTGGGCCGGGTCGGCTTCAAGGAACGTGACGTCGCCGACCTGGGATACGACATCGGACGACTTCCCCTCCTTCGCAACGCGAACCGATCACAAAGGCTCCGGGCGTACCACCGCTGACGCCGAGCTCTTCATTCCGGGCCGAATGCCACCACTGACCGCCGCCTGACCGATGTTCGGCAACCGCGTCGGGATCACCGTGCGGGCAACACCACCAGCGCGTCGCCGACCGGGCGCTCCCCGGTCGCGTCCGACGGCACGTTGATCACTGCGCCGTCAGCCACCATCGTGGTCGAGCCGCCGCCATCGAGGTTGATCGCGTTGCGCAGCCCGATCGCCCGTGCCACTGCGGCGGTCTCCGCGATGCCCAGCCCGACGCTCGAGGTGCTGCGGCCGTCCGCCGTGATCAGCACAGTGCGACCCTCGGCATCTACCCCGGCGAAGGTGCGCGGGTTCCGCTTGTGCACCCAGCCGTAGTAGAAGCTCGGATCGCCCGGACGCACCATCCCGTCGGCCCTCGGCGTGGCGTGCAGCCGGCCGTCGCGGACGAGCTCGGGGCCGCCGTTGACGATCGATGTCACCGGCGAGGTCGGCACCGGCCGGCCGCGCTGGTCGATCAGCGTTGCCCGGATCACCATTTTGCGGCCCGGATGGGCGACTGCCTGCAACGCGTCGACCTTCGCTCCGGTTGCCTGCACGGTCCGGCCGCCCGCGGGGATGGTTCCGCCACGGGCCGGGCGGATCTCGGTGACCCGGTCACTGCGGTCCAGTACGACCTCGGCTCCCGGACCGCTCGGCGTCCGCATGCCGTAGGCGGCGTCGAAGGCGATCAACTCGTCGGGATCGGTGCAGGTGTAGTCGTGTCGGGGTAGATCGGTGGGGAGATCGCCGAACCCTCCGCAGTTGCGGATCAGGCCCGGCACACGGTCGAGTCCGTCAAGCGGGAGGCCCGCCACCTCGCCACGCCAGCGCAGCCGAACGATCGAGGTGCGGCGGGCGTCCTCGCGCACCACCAGCGCCGGGCGGCCCGCGATCGGCTCGCTGACCAGCCGCCCGTAGTACGCTGCCACCCCGGCCGGGTCGCCGGGCGCACCGGCGGCTGGGTCGAGCACGAAGAAGCCGGCGTTGACGGCGGCGTCCGCGCCCTCCAGCGTGGCCAGCTGGCTGGTGGTCTCGCGCTGTTCGAGGTCTGGCCCGTACGTCGCGTCGAGGCGGCCGCTGAAGGTGCGGGGGTCGATGGTCAGAACGTCGATGTGCCATGGCCCGGTGGATCCGGCGACGTCGTCGGGTTCGCCGTCCCAACCGGTGTAGACGCTGGAACCGCTCAACCCCGTCGCGAGGACCTGCTGGCGGATCGCGTCGGCCGCCGCCTTCGTCGCGGTCTCACCGACCCGCAGCCGCCAGCCCAGGTCACCGGAGAAGTCCACGAGCGGCGGCGTACTCACCTTCTCCACCCGCGGATCGAGATCCGCTGCCCGGAGCCGGTCGGCAGCGGCCCGAGCCGACAGCTCGTCGCTTATCGCGGCCGGCGGCGTGTCCGGATCGGGTGATCCCGGACCCGCCGGCACCGCAACCTCGACCGTCCAGACGGCGCTCGGGTCGGTACGACCCCGTACGATCCGGGTCAGGGTGACGCCGGGCTGCAAGATCCGTGTCGTCCTCGTCTCCGCCAGCCCGGCCGGGCCGAGCGGAAGGGCAACGCCCAGCCCAACCACCGTACGGGGTGCCGGTGGCGCAGCCACCGCCGGCGGCGCGACCAGCGCCACGCCGGCCATTGCCAACAGAGTGAGGGGAACCGCCGTACGCCGAGTCATAACACTGTCCTAAGCCATCACGCCATCACCGGCAAGACGATCTTCCGAACGGTCGTCCGTCCGCCGACTCTGCGTCACCGCGCATCGATTCGCCGTCCGCCACGCCCGACCCACGCCCCGAGCTTCCCCCGGTTTGGCGGAGCTCCATCAAAGCGGGGAGGCTCACATCGTTTGGCTTTGCTGCTCAAGCCGATCAACCAGATCCCTTCGGAGATCGGCACTGAAGCTGTCTGTGCTGGTCGCGCTCGGTCTGAGATCTGTGGGCTTCTCGGCGCAACGATTCGCCGTCCCGATGGGGCACGATGACGAGTGCCGGCGTGGGAGGAGGAAGCCGTGTCCGTCCGCAAGTTCTTGTTGCTGCCGGGGCTGATTCGGGCCTCGGTCCGGTTGCGACGTCAGGGCGCCCGGGGCTGGGAACAGTTCTGGTCCGGCGTGCGGCGCACTGGTCCCGGTGGAGAGGTGCTCTGGGACGTCGCCGAGCGGACGGAGTTGGACTGGTGCCAGGCGCAGGCCGATCAGCATTTCGACCCGGCGCTGCCGGTCGTCGACCTCGGCTGCGGCAACGGCCGGTTCACCCGGTTGCTGGCCGCGAGGTTTCCGGTGGTGGTGGGGGTTGACATGTCGGCCAGCGCGATACGGCTGGCAGACATCGAATCCGCGGGGCAGCCACGCGTCTCGTATCGGGTCCTCGACGTGGCCGACCCGGACGCAATGCGGACCCTTGCCGACGAGATCGGACCTGTCAACGTCTTCATTCGGGGGGTACTGCACATCACCCCGCCGGACAAGCGGGTCAACATCGCCGAGGGAATCGCTGCGCTCGCCGGTGATTCGGGACGGGTGTTGCTGGTGGAAACCGCCTTCGAAGGCGACCCGTTGGCCTATCTGGAGTACGTCGGAGGCGGGCATGGGCGGATACCAGCCTTGGTGCGGCCGCTCGTGGGTGCCGGCATCCCGCCACCGAGACGGTTCGCCCGTCCCGAACTGGACCGTACCTTCCCGGCCGACTCGTGGCCCCGGCTGGACAGCGGCACGATCGAGATGGGCGTGATCGACCAGGACGGGCAACGTCCGTTCCTACCAATCCCCGGCTTCTTCGCCGTTCTGCGGCATGTCGCCGCCGGTGACAATGAGTCCGGAAACCCGCCCGGGCGTTGAGCAGTATTCGCCGATGTGCAACCTGACAGAGCGCGCCCGACAGGTACCCGTGGCATCCAGCCGTCACGTCGCCCCACGCCACCGCGCGTTCAACCCCCTGGGAGCCGGCGTGAATCCCCTACGCGGGCAGCGGCGTCCGAATCGCGGCAAATGAGTGATTCGATCGCGGAAGCGGCCAATTCACTGGTTGCGGCGGTCAGCTTCGTGCGCCGCGTCCGGGGTCAGTCGGCATTGCGCTGAAGCTGCCATGCGGTTTCCAGGGCGTCCTCGATGGCGCCGGGGTCACCGTTGGCGAGGTCAGCGACAACCATCATGTGCTTGCGGTAGCGGGTCGGCACGCTGAAGGTTTCGGGAAAATGGTGCAACACCGAGGCGCGGTAGTCGAAATCGGCGCGGATCACGAGATGGACATCGTTGAGCTGACGGGCGACGAGCCAGCCCCGGTACCGCCACTGTGCCAGCCCGTCCGCCGTGGTACGGCGCACACCTGCCAGCGCCTCGGCCAGTCCGGTCACGTCGTCGATCCGCACCACTTTCTCCTGTCTTTCTCGAACGCGCCCAGGCCGGCGACCCTGATGACGACGAACCAATAGTGTCTGACATAGCGTATCGATGCGATGGGATCGCTTTCAGCATGATCGAGTGCATTGTTCTCGGCATTTCCCGGCGTCCCGGGGGCAGCACAGGATACACAGAGCGTGACGCCCCTTCCGACCCCCGCGCGCAAGCAGCTCACCGAGGAGTTGCGGACCACCGAGCAGCTGGCGCAGTTGCTGGCACCGACTGTTGGCCGCAGTGGCCCGCACGTGGGCACAGGAACCGCCGACCGAAGCGGGGTTACGGTGGACATCAACAATCCGACGATGAGGCTGCAGATGATCAATGTCCAAGAGTTCGCGCGGCGGCTGAGTACTCTCGGAGCTGATGCGTTCACCAGCGACGACGTCGTGGACCTGGCAACCACGGCCGATGTTCGCATCAGCGCTGACCTCGAGATCGACGCCACTCTGGCGCAGCGTTTGCTCGACCAGATCTCGCCCACCCTGCCAGTCACCGGTGCCCAGATCACGGCGTCGCAATGGCCGCCACCCAAGTCTTCCCGTCCTGCAGCGCCTTCGGTGTCGTTCTCCAGCCCCGGCGCCGTCGACGGACCGGCTGATCAACCGACCCGACCCCGCAGTTCCGGGCCCGCGCGTAGCGGTCGGCGACCCGGCTCTCGACGAACTGGCAGGTGAAACTGCTGTCCCAGCATTTCGGCAGTTCGCGTTGCTTCGTTGCTTGGACGACTGGACAATGGCGGCGACGAGTGTGTCGCCCAGCGCTTGGTCGCCGACGGCGAACCCGTCCTCGACGTTCCCGCGAAGCTGTCCGCCCGGGCCCGGGTGTTCTCCACCGGCCAAGGCCGCAAGACCGACCCGGTCGACGCGCACACGTCGCCGTGGTCGCCCTGCGCACCCCGAGCCTGCGACAGGTCGACATGGATGACACCACGGTGGCGTTGCGGCTGCTGGTCGACCGTCGTGACCAGCTCGGCCACCTCCAGAGCCTTCATGGCGGTTCGGTCGTGCATGGGCCGCGGTCGGATCGCCGCGAGCCACATCCTGCGGCTGAGAGCGTAGCCGTACTTGGCATCAAGGCCGTTGGGGCAGCGCCGGCCGGAACAATGGGGAGTACGGTGAGGCTGCTGCTCAGGTCCCCGGTGGCGCAACCGTCCGCCACCGGCGCGGACGCACCCGACAATCTGGCGATCCCATGACCGAGCGCTCCCGTTGCGTCGTGTTCCTACCTGCGTCCTTGCTCGCATCCGGCGCGGATGGTGGCTGTACATCGCCGGAGGCCCTGACGTCGGGCACCGCCCGTCCCGTTCTCACCAGCAATCCGGAGGCTTGTGATGCGTTGGCAATGGATCAAGGCGGGTGTCCTGTCCGCGGTCCTGGTGGCCGTGGGCGCTGTGGCTCCAGCGTCCGCCACCAGTCCCGCCCCGGCCGGCGGCTCTGCGGCGCCGCCGAACCTGAATGAGGCGTTCACGCTGGTCGTGGGCTCTGTGCTGGCACCACCGAATGCGGTGCTCGGCGCCGACAACCGCCGGCACCTCGCGCACGAGCTGCAACTGCTCAACGTCGCACCGTTCCCGGTGACCCTCGCCCGGATCGACACGCTTGACGCCGACACCGGCGCGGTGCTGGCCACGGTCCGCGACGCCGCGCTGGCTGCGCTGGTCAGGCGCCCCGAGGGCGGCGAGTTCACCGGTACGCTCGGCGCCGGCCTCACCGGCCTGGCCGTGCTGGACGCCTCGCTACCGGCCCACTCGCCGCTTCCGCGCACCCTGGTGCACCGCCTCACCATCTCCTTCGATCCCGACTCCGTCCCACCCGGGTTCCCGGCGCCGGTGCCCTACCTCGCCGGACGGACGACGGTGTCACGGCATCAGCCGATCACCATCGCCCCGCCGCTGCGTGGTGCCGGCTGGGTGGCGGTCAACGGCTGCTGCGACTCGGCCACCGGCCATCGCGGCGGCATCATCCCCATCGACGGCAACCTGCGCGCCGTGGAGCGTTTCGCCATCGACTTCGTCCAGCTCGGCCCGGACCGCCGGCTGTTCGTCGGTCCACTGGAGAACCTCTCCAGCTTCCGGTACTTCGGCGCAGACGTGCGGTCCGTCGCCGACGGCACCGTCGTGCGTACCCACGACGGCGAGCCGGAGCAGACTCCGCCGAACGGACCCGCCGACTTCCCGACGCCGCAGAACGCCGGCGGCAACTGGCTCGTGGTCGACATCGGCGGCGGCCACTTCGCGTTCTACGCCCACCTGCAACCCCACAGCATCACCGCGAAGGTCGGAGACCGAGTCCACCGCGGGCAGGTACTCGGCCTGCTCGGCAACACCGGCAACTCCACCGGGCCGCATCTGCACTTCCACATCATGGACAGCCCGTCGTTCGACTCCGACGGCCTGCCGTTCCAGTTCGACACATTCGCCAGCCCGGGCACGGTGACCGACGAGAACATCCTGTTCGAGGGCGCCCCGACACCCATCAGTCCCGCACTGGCCGGGCCGCACCGACGGCAGCTCCCGCTCAACCTGCAGGTGATCAACTTAGGTTGATAACCGCCGGAACAACCCCGGTCAACGGCTGGATTTTGCGGGCCGACCGCTCTACCAGCCGTCCGCGAACCGGATAGCCGGCCCGAGCATCGGAACAGCAGGTCGGGCTGATCGGTCCGCACCGCCCAGGCAACCGGGCGACACCCCGCGAATCGAGGCCATCAGATCGAAGCCGTCGAGGACCTCGGCGGGTATCGCCTGGACGACCATTTTGGGAAGGTAAGGCCGGTCCGATCGGGCGCGCGTCGAGGTTCACATCTGCCACCCGGTTTTCGTTGCCGTCGGCCCACCATCATGGGCAAGAGGATCAACGTGCCTCCTTGGCGCCACGGGAGGTGCGCAGGTATGAGCGCCCAACATGCTGGCGGCCCAGGGAGCCCGGCCCCGCGGATCTGCGATGTGCGTGGCGGGATCGAGAGGCAGCAGCCTTCTACTTCCCGATGATTAGACGTAGGACTAATCGTGGCCCCGTCAGGCGACCGCGCACACGCTGTCGCCATGAGAATATTCGTCAAGGCACTGGTTGCGCTCGGCACGGGGCTGATGATGGCGGCCCCCGCGGCGTCAGCAGAGGCGGCGGCGGCCGGCGGGAACTCCGGCTGGGTGCCGACCCGGACGCCGTCGTTCACCTTGCCCGCCGGGGCTGCCTGCTCGTTCGAGCTCCACGGCGAGGTGGTCTACGACCACGAGCTCACCCGGGTCCTGAGGACGTTCCCCGACGGGAGCCCCGAGGTGCAGGAGTTCCAGGGCGCGCTCGGTGTCGTGTACACCAACGTCGAAAGCGGAGCGTCGGCCCGGCGCGACGGGTCCGGCACCCTGCGGGCGACCCGCGACGGAAACGGCGGCACCGAGTTCGTGTTCGAGGGCAATGGCATCGCGCCCATCTTCGCCGGCAGCTCGTCGCCGGGAATCTACGTCGTGTCGGGGCACATCGTGCTCGTCGCGCATCCGGACGGGTCGAGGGAGTTCACCGAGGTTCAGGGCACGGTTGAAAACATGTGCGAGACACTGGCCTGATGATCCGGTTGCGGCTCAGCTCGGCATTCCTGTCGCGGATGCGGTTCGCGTATTCGCCGCTGGCGGAAACTGCCAAGAGCCTGTACATGATCAACTCCGGCACCATCCACCCGTTGCATCGCGGCTGGTACGAGCGCGTCCGCCCGGACCTCGGCCGGGTCGACCGTGAGCTGCTCCGCGCGGTCGTCCCGCCCGGCGGACACGTCGCGGAGTTTCTGTTCGTCGGGGCTACAGCCACCACGACAACGATCGAACAGCAGCTCCAGCTCGTCGCGGACTGGCCGCTGGAGCAGTTTGTGGGCGAGTTGACGCAAGCCCGGCGCGGATTCAGCTCGTCGGCCGCCGCGCGCAGGCTCTTCGACCTTGGCGCGGACGGTCCGCCTCGGGTGGCCGACGCGCTCGAGCAGTACTGGCGGGTCGCCGTCGCGCCGTACTGGCCGCAGCTGCGCGCGGTCTTGGACGCCGATGTCGCCTATCGAGTCGGCAAGTTCGCCCGCGGCGGCATCGAAGAGGTGATGCAGGACCTACACCCGTCGATCGAGCTGACCGAGAACGCGATCCGGATCGCCAGCATGGCCGAGGACGACGTCGACGGCGGCAGCCTGACGCTGGTGCCGTGCGTGTTCATCTGGCCGCACCTCTGGGTGGAGCTCGGCCTGGCCGGTGAGCCCAGCCTGACATACGGCGCGCGTGGCGTCGGTGCGCTGTGGCAGGACAACGATGGCGCGACCGAGGAGGACGCACTTGGCGCGCTGCTCGGCCGGACCCGCGCCGAGATCCTGGTCAGCCTCTCGCTGCCGCGGTCGACCACCGATTTGGCCCGCTCACTTGATCTGACCCCGGCTACCGTCAGCGCGCACCTGGCGATCTTGCGTCGCTGCCGCCTGGTCACCTGCTGGCGCAGCGGGCGGCGGATGCTCTACCAGCGCACTGCGGTGGGATCCACGATCGTTGCCGCGGGCGGCTACGACAACGCCGGCGGCGACGATCGTCGTACACAGACTGCGGACGTTTCGCACGAGGCCAAGTAGCCCGGCGCCGACGACTCCACTGTGGGCCTTCGACTGGACCGGACAACCATTGAGGAAGCGGTCTTCAGACCTTGCGAGGGGGCGCATACAGCGTGGCCCGTACACAACCGCCATTGCAGGCGCCAGAGTCCGTCACACTGATCGACTGGCTGGAGTACCACCGGCAAACACTGCTCTGGAAATGCCAAGGGTTATCCGATGACGAGCTGCGTTCCGCGCCCGTCCCCGCATCGAATCTGTCTCTCATCGGACTGATACGACACATGACAGACGTCGAGGGTGTCTGGTTTCGAGATTTTGTCGGCGAAGTGCCCGAACACAGCTACCGAACCCAAGATCGTCCGGACGCCTCCTTCGAGGACGCGGATTCCGCCGACATATCGTCCGCATTCGCGCATTGGCAGGCTGAGTGTGCCAGATCTCGAGAAGTCGTTGCGGCTGCGCCGTCCCTCGACGCCACGTCGGGCCATGACAACTTCTCACTTCGCTGGATCATCACGTTCGTCATTCAGGAGTATGCGCGGCACAACGGTCACGCAGACCTGATCCGACAGTCCATCGACGGCGCCACTGGCGTGTAGGTCACGTCCGCGACCCGGGAGCGGGACAACCGGAAAACGGAAATTGTCACCCACGGGACAACCAATGCTTCGACACGACGCCGAAGGCGTCGAGCCACGCCGTGTCTTCGGCGACTTCAATTCCGGGCATCCTCGCGCCAACCTGGGTTCAAGTTCGATGCTGGTGCGCATGAATGTGGATGCCTACCTCGAGCGAATCGGCGCGAACCGGTCGACCGGCCTGGGCGACCTGCACCCACCGGGCGAGCCGGGCGAGACTGCCGCGATCCGCGAGCACAACCGCCTGGTCGCCGAGGACGACCGGTACGTCGGCAGCATCGTCCCGATCCGCGACGGCGTGATGGCGGCACTGCGGGTCGCCTGATTCCCGGCCGGGTCGGGAACCAGGCCCCGCCCGCCCCGCCGGCGTGCCCCGCTGAGGTCGTCGATCGTCGGTCCACGCTCGGGCCGCCAATTTGGGGCCGCCACGGCGAGATGTCGATGAGCTCGGTGAGCACCGACGCCGAGGTCACCGACGTCACCGCCTCCTGGACCCACTCCCGCACCGACCTCGTAGGACGCCGTGCCACGCGGTGTTGCTGCTGGAGGGCCAGCCGCCGTAGATGACCCCTTGCGGGAGCTGGAACCGCTTGTCGCGACCGGCCCGGTCCAGTAGATCTGCGGTTCCAGCACCGCTTCAGCGCCGTTTCAGTCCACCCGCGCACCATGCGAGGGCTTCACTACCAAAGCCCACGCGGAAACGGGGAAGGTTTCCATGAAATGGCGAAAAGTGCTGGCCGGACTGGCGAGCGTGGTGACCGCCGCGCTCGTGGTGCAGACGGTGACGGCCGGCCCGGCGCTGGCGGACAAGGACGGGTCGTCGACGTCGCTGAGCTTGCAGAGCGGCACCGCGTTCGCGGGGGCCTTGGACCGGGATGTGATGACGGTCGGCGTCTCGGCCGGGAACCCCACTGGCAGCTTCGGAGTCGTGGGCGGCGGGAAGTCGCTGTGCTTCGGCTTCATCAGCGGCGTGGCGACCTGCACGATGACGGCCCGCGCGCTGGCGACCGGCACCTACACCCTCAGGGCCAACTACGACGGGAACGAGGACACGTTCCCGTCCACCTCCGGTCCGGTGACGCTCACCGTGCTCCTGCAGCCGAGCACCACGAGCATGCAGATCTCGGATCCCTTCGGGTCTACGGTGTCCGGCGATCCCCGGCTGGTCTTCGGCCAGGAACAGGGCTATTCGTTCAACGCTGTCGCCCAGGGCACCGTTGAGGGCACTCCGGGTGGTTCTATGACCATCACGGACACGACGTCCTCGGGAACGTCCACCCTGTGCAGCGGCATGCTGAACAGCCTCGGGGAACTCGCCTCGTGCTCCCTGGGGGCGAGCACGCTGCCGGTCGGCACCAACGAGATCACCGCGACGTACTTCAGCGACGGCGTCTACGCCGGCTCCGCCACGAGCCGGACGGTCACCGTGGTGCCCGTGCAGTCGACGACGACCACGCTGACGCTGTCGAGCCCGTCGGTGCCGTTCGCGAGCGAGCAGACCGAGGTCCTCACCGCCCGCGTCACGAACGCCGGGGGCGGCACGCCGACCGGGACCGTCACGATCAGCACCGGGTCGACGCCGATCTGCGGGTTCACCCTGAGCGGGGGCACGGGCCACTGCAGCCCGTCCGCCAGCCTGCTGCGGCCGGGTAGCTACCCGCTCACCGCCACCTACAACGGCGACGTCACCGACACGCCGTCCTCGGACACCTCGCAGACCCTGGTCGTGGCCAAGGAGCCGACCACCACCGTCCTGACCGAGTCGGCGGACGTCATCGCGTTCGGCAGCGAGGACGCCGAGCTGTTCACCGTCGAGGTCGTCCCGGCCGTGAGTGGGACCCCGACCGGGAACGTCACCGTCAAGAACGGCAGGGTGGCGGTGTGCACGATCGTCCTGGCCGCCGGCAACGGCTGCTTCCTGAAGCCCACTCAGCTCAAGGTGGGCGACTACCAGATCACCGCCACCTATAACGGCGACAGCACCTTTGCCGCCTCCACCTCGCCGGCGCAGCCGCTCACGGTGGTCGAGGCGCTGAAACGAAAGAACGCGGACCGGTAACACGTACACGAACTCAGGCCCGGGCCGACACGGCCCGGGCCTGACCTTGTGCTTCAGCCTCCGCCGACCCCCTGGGCACCGACGCACTCCAGGGCAGGGAATCCAGGCGGTCATGTTCCGGAGGCCATATAGGCGGCGAGGATGTAGTTGGGGTGCAACCACGAGCCCATGCCGTGCCCGTCGCCTCAGGTCCCGTGGGCGGTCAGCGTCGTCGTCACCGCGTAGGCGCCGGGCGTACCCCCGGGTCGGCATTCGCATCAGGGGTCATACGTATTGATTCATGTCTCTTGACTCGCGGCCCTCGGCTGGCTACGTTCGGGAAAACGTTTTCCGAGCTGCCGTCCCTGCTAACGGTCCACTGAATGATCGAAGCCGTTGCCGTTTTCCCGAGTGCCACCGTGCCCGGGAGCGGCGGGACGCTCCGCTGTCACCGTGCTGTCCGGATCGCCTTGCCCTGGCATCTCGTGACGACCGCTCCCGTGAGAAGAGGAAGAGCAACATGATTCGAACCTTCTCGGCGCTGAAACAGCGACGAGGACGCCGGGCCGCGGCCGTCGCTTCGGTGTCGGCGCTGGCCCTCGGGCTGGTTTCGGCCGGCTTCGTGCTGAGCCCGGCGGCCGCCGCGGCCGCCTCCAACACCCTGGTAGTCAACGCGGGCCAGACCCTGCGGCCGGTGACGCATGTCGCGACCGGCAGCCTGTACGGCCTGGCCAACGCGACACAGCCGACCCTCGCCCTCGCCCAGGCGATCAAGCCGAACACCTTCGTGCAGATGCCCGCAGGCGGCAAGCAGCAGCCCACCGGCGACATCTCGGTGGTGGCGCCGACCGCCGTCAGCGCCGGCGCGAAGCTGGTCAACCGGCTGTCGGACTACTACGCGGGCTGGCCCTATCAGTTCAGCTGGAACACGTGGACGCCGTTCATCACTTCGCAGATCAACACGATGAAGTCGTCGTCGTACTACAACAGCATCTCCGCGTACGAGCTGTGGAACGAGTCGGACAACACCTGGAAGTCCGCCAACGGCACCTACGAGAACTTCTGGACCACGACCTTCCGCCAGGTCCGCTCGCTCGACGCCACCAAACCCATTCAGGGCCCGAGCTTCTCGGACAACATCAGCGACATGGAGAACTTCCTCCGCAACGCGGTCGCCACCAACACTGTGCCGGACGTCCTGGCATGGCACGAGCTCTCGAGCTCCTCGAAGATCGCCAGCGACGTGGCGAAGGTTCAGGCGCTCGAGGACCAGCTCGGCATCAGCCGCCGGCCGATCGCGATCGAGGAATACGCGGCACCCAGCGAGGTCGGCCTGCCCGGCCCGCTCGTAGGCTACATCTCGAAGTTCGAGCGTCTCGGCATCCGCGACGCCGAGCTGGCCTTCTGGAACCAGTCCGGCACCCTGGGCGACCTGCTGACCGCCCGGGGCGGCAGCCCGAACGCCGCGTACTGGCTCTACACCTGGTACGCGGCCATGAGCGGCAACATGGTCGTGACGAACCCTCCCGCGCAGACCGGCATCGACGGGTTCGCCGCGGTACCGGCCGCTCGCAACGAGGTCAGCATCATGACCGGCAACTGCAACGGATCATGCGCTGTCACGGTCAACGGGCTCAATGCGCTCAGCCTCGGCGGCACCGTGAACGTCAAGGTCGAGCAAACCACCTCGCAGGGCCGCACGGTCGCCTCGGCCGGCCCGACCACGATCGCGAACTCGACCTACACCCCGTCGGGCGGGTCTATCTCCGTCCCGATCACGATGGCGGCCAACAACGCCTACCGGATCACCATCACGCCCGGCTCGGGCGGCCCGACCACCAGTCCGCCGACGAGCCCGACCACCGGCCCGACCACTTCCAGCACGCCGCCGTCCGGCTCCGGCTGCAGCGCGTCGGTCACGCTGAACCAGTGGAACGGTGGGTTCGTGGCAACCGCACGGGTGACCGCGGGTTCGGCCCCCCTGACCGGCTGGACGACCGGAGTCACGCTGCCGTCCGGCGCCGCGGTCACCAGCACCTGGAACGCGACCGCCAGCGGTAGCGCGGGCGCCGTGAGCTTCACCAACGTCGGCTACAACGGCACCGTCCCGGCCGGTGGCTACACCGAATTCGGGTTCCAGGGCACAGGGACCGGCCCATCGGGCACCCCGACCTGTACCGCTCGATAGCGCGCCGGAGGGACCGCCGCCCGCGGCGGTCCCTCCGGCGCTACGCGATGCCGCAGCTCGAGGGCGTTCTCCAGGGCGCCGCGCTGGTGCTGGACGACGCCACCCCAGCGTCGCCAGGCCGGGCCGAGAGCGACCCGGGTCTCGGCCAGCTCGTGTTCGGACCGGATCGACGAGATCGTGGCGCCGGGGCCAACCTCTGCAACCGCAACGCCCTGGCGCCGCCGCGATCGCTGACCGAGGTCGCACGGCGTCGTCGCCCGCCGCCCGAACGCGCCACCGCCTGACGCGCCGGCCCGGCCGGCCGTATTCCTGAGCGGACGGCCGACGGTCAGGGGCTGGTGCAGGAGATGTTGCCGGGCGCCGCGTCACTGCTTCCGTTGACCAGGAAGCCGAACGTGGTCGAGGCGTTCGCGCCGACGGAGCCGTTGTAGGCGGCGTTGCGGACGCTGATCGTGCCGCTGGTGCCGGTGTTGGTGCCGTTCCAGACGTTGGCGATGGTCTGCCCGCCGGCCAGCGTGAGCTGGACGGTCCAGCCGTTGAGGGTGGCGGCGCCGTTGTTGGCCACGGTGACCTCACCCTGGTAGCCGCCACCCCAGGTGCTGACCATGCGGTACGTCGCGGTGCAGGTGCCCGGCTGCCCGGTGACCGGCGGCGTGCTCGGCGGGGTGCTGGTCGGCGTGCTCGGCGGCGTGCTGACCGGGGTGCTCGGCGGCGTGCTCGTCCCCGGCACCGTGGTGGACGCGGCGTTGAGGGCGTTGAGCACCGAGGTGTACGCGGCCTTGGGGTTGCTGTTGCGATCGAACAGCAGCGGGTTCTCGCTGCCGCGCCAGGAGTCGCTGTCCCGGATGCCCCACGTCGTGATGCCGATGCAGCGCGGGACGTTCATGCACGCCTGGGTCAGCCCGGCGTACTGGCTGGTCGAGGCGTTGGTGACGTCGGCCTCGGTCAGGGCCACGTCCACGCCCAGGGCGGCAAAGCTCGACAGGGTGGTCTGGAAGTTGCTGGGCAGCG
>NZ_JBITDW010000038.1:0-71716 GCF_044454685.1 Actinoplanes sp. NPDC051513 | reverse complement strand
CGGTCTCATTCCGAACCCGGAAGCTAAGCCCTCCAGCGCCGATGGTACTGCACTCGGGAGGGTGTGGGAGAGTAGGACGCCGCCGGACTCAACGTGACAGACGAGGGCCACCCCGGACGGGGTCGGCCCTCGTCTGCGTTTGTGCGTTCAGGCCCTAGTAACTTTGAGTGTTGAGGCCAAGCCCCGCGACGACTGGGCCGCCGTATCGGAAGGATTGATCCGTGACTACAGGACCGCACGACGGCGGCTCCAGCAACCGCGACGACGAGCGCCGGCCAGCCCGAGGTCAGGACGGCGAGCACTCACGCGGCGGACGATCCTCCGGCGACCGTGACCGTGGTGGCGACCGGGACCGCGGCGGTTACCGCGGCGGCAGCGGCGACCGGGGTGGCTCCCAGAGCGGCGGCGACCGCGGTGGGTACCGCGGCGACCGCGACCGGCCGCAGGGCGGATACCGCGGCGGCGACCGTGACCGTGGGAGCTCCCAGGGTGGCGGCTACCGCGGTGGCGATCGTGACCGTGGTGGTTACCAGGGTGGCGGCGACCGTGGCGGTTATCGCGGTGGTGCGGGCTCCCAGGGTGGCGGCGATCGTGGTGGGTATCGCGGTGGTGACCGTGCGGGCTCCCAGGGTGGTGGCGACCGCGGTGGGTTCCGTGGCGGTGACCGTGACCGTGGTGGTTACCAGGGTGACGGCGACCGTGGCGGCTATCGCGGTGGTGCGGGCTCCCAGGGTGGTGGCGACCGTGGCGGGTTCCGGTCGGACCGGCCGCAGAGCGGTGGCTCCCGCGACCGCGCCGGTTACCAGGGTGGCGGCGACCGCGGTGGGTTCCGCGGTGGCGATCGTGACCGTGGTGGTTACCAGGGTGGCGGCGACCGTGGCGGCTATCGCGGTGGTGCCGGCTCCCAGAGCGGTGGCGACCGTGGTGGGTATCGCGGTGGTGCCGGCTCCCAGAGCGGCGGCGACCGTGGCGGGTATCGCGGTGGTGACCGTGCGGGCTCCCAGGGCAGTGGCGACCGCGGTGGGTTCCGTGGCGGCGATCGTGACCGTGGTGGTTACCAGGGTGGCGGCGACCGCGGTGGTTACCAGGGCGGCGACCGTGGCGGGTATCGCGGTGGTGCGAGCTCCCAGGGCGGCGGCGACCGTGGTGGGTATCGCGGTGGTGACCGTGCGGGCTCCCAGAGCGGCGGCGACCGCGGTGGGTTCCGTGGCGCCGATCGTGACCGTGGTGGTTACCAGGGTGGCGGCGACCGCGGTGGCTACCGGGGTGGCGGCGACCGTGGCGGATATCAGGGTGGTGGCGACCGCGGCGGATTCCGTGGCGGCGACCGGCCGCAGAGCGGTGGCTACCGGGGCGACCGGGAGCGCAGCGGCTACCAGGCCGGCGGCGATCGTGGCGGCGACCGGCCGCAGAGCGGTGGCTACCGGGACCGGGATCGGCCGCAGGGCGACCGTGGCGGGTTCCGCGGGGGCGACCGCGACCGCGGGGGCGTCCGGGACGACCGGGGTGGCTTCCGTGGCGGGGACCGGGATCGGCCGGCCGGCCGTAGCGGCGGGTTCCAGGGTGGAGACCGGCCGCAGGGTGGCGGCTACCGGGATCGGCCGCAGGGCGAGGGCTTCCGCGGCGGTGACCGTGACCGTGGGAGCGCCCAGGGCGGCTTCCGGAGCGATCGGGACCGGGGCGGCTACCAGGGTGGCGGCGACCGGGACCGCGGCGGGTTCCGCGGTGACCGGCCGCAGAGCGGTGGCTACCGGGACCGTGACCGGCCGCAGGGCGACCGCGGCGGGTACCGCGGTGGTGACCGCGACCGTGGTGGTTACCAGGGTGGCGGCGACCGTGACCGTCGGGACGACCGGGGCGGGTTCGGTGGTGAGCGGGACCAGGAGCGGCGTGGGTTCCGCAGCGACCAGGATCGGGTCGAAGAGGCTCGCGGCGAGGAGCAGGCCGCGTTCAAGGCGCCGGAGATTCCTGAGGAGATCGTCGCCGGCGACCTCGACAAGGAGGTCCGGTCCGAGCTGTTGTCGCTTGCGCGCGACATCGCGGACAGGGTCGCGCGGCACCTCGTGGCGGCCGGGCAGATCATCGACGAAGACTCCGAGCTCGCTCTGCAGCACGCGATCGCAGCCCGGCGGCTCGCGTCGCGGATCGCGGTCGTGCGGGAGGCGGTCGGGCTCGCCGCGTACGCGGCGGGCGACTGGACCACAGCGATCGCCGAGCTGCGCACGTACCACCGGATGACCGGGCGCCAGACGCACCTCGCCGAGATCGCCGACAGCGAGCGGGCCCTCGGCCGGCCGGAGCGGGCGATCGACCTCTATCGCGGCGCCGACATGGAGGCGCTGGACAAGTCGGGCGCGATCGAGCTGCTGATCGTGGCGGCCGGCGCGCGCGGCGATCTCGGCCAGCACGACGCGGCCGTGGCGATGCTGCAGGTGCGGGAGCTGACCCAGGACGACGACGCCGAGTGGGCGGCGCGGCTGCGCTACGCGTACGCCGACGCGCTGCTCGCGGCCGGGCGGCGGGACGAGGCGCGGGAGTGGTTCAGCCGGGCCGCGGCCGTCGACGAGGACCAGCTCACCGACGCGACCGAGCGGCTGCTCGAGCTCGACGGCATCACCCTCGAGGAAGACGAGGACGACGCCGACGAGGACGCCGACGAGCGCGCCCAGGACGACCGCGCCCAGGACGAGCGCGACGAGGACGACCGCGACGACCTCCGCGACGAGGACGACGACTTCGACGAGGACGAGGACGAGGACGACGACCTCGACGAAGAAGACGAGGACGCTGACGGGCTCGAGGCTCGCGGTGCCGGACTGCCGGACGACGAGGACGACGACTTGGACGAGGTGGAGGACGACCTCGAAGAAGGCGACGAAGAGGACGAGGCGATCGCCGCGTTCGAGGACGACGTCGAGGCGAAGGCCAAGGCCGACGAGACCGGGACCGACGAGACCGGGACCGACGAGGACCGGGCCGAGGAGACCGGGTCCGACAAGACCGGTGCCGACGAGCGCGGGGCCGAGCTGAACGGCGAGGACTCGGGCGACGAGGGCACGGGCAAGGCCGACAAGTAGGGGCGACGCGGGCCGGGTGACGACCGACGAGCGGGCGAGGCGAGGGGCGAAAGCGCGTGAGTGACGGGCTGGCGGGCGGCTACGACCTGGTCATCTTCGACCTGGATGGGGTCGTCTACCTGATCGACAAGCCGATCCCGGGGGCCGCGGAGGCGGTGGAGCGGCTGCGCGGCGACGGGATCGCCGTGGCGTACGCGACCAACAACGCCTCCCGCCGGGCGGCCGACGTCGCCTCGCTGCTCACCGGGATGGGTGTTCCGGCGAAGCCGGACGAGGTGCTCAACTCGGCCGGCGCGGCGGCCGCTGTGCTCGCGTCGCGGCTGCCGGCGGGCGCGCCCGTGCTGGTGGTCGGCGCGGACGCGCTGGTGGCCGAGGTGCGTGACGTCGGGCTGACGCCGGTGTTCTCGTTCGAGGACAAGCCGGCCGCCGTCGTGCAGGGCTACGGCCCCGAGGTCGGCTGGCGGATCCTCGCCGAGGCGGCGCTGTCCGTTCGGGCCGGCGCCACCTGGGTGGCCACCAACACCGACCGCACGCTGCCCAGCCCGCGCGGCCCGCTGCCGGGCAACGGCTCGCTCGTGGCCGTGCTGCGCACCGCGCTGGGCCGGGAGCCCGACGTGATCGTGGGCAAGCCGGAGCCGGCGTTGTTCACCACCGCGGCGTCGCTCTCCGGCGCCCAGCATCCGCTCGTGGTCGGGGACCGGCTCGACACCGACATCCAGGGCGCGGTCGGCGCCGGCATGGACAGCCTGCTGGTGCTCACCGGCGTGAGCGGCCCGGCCGAGCTGCTGGCGGCCCCGCCCGAGCGGCGGCCGACGTTCGTGGCCGCCGACCTGAGCGGGCTGTTCCGGCCGGCCGAGGACCTGCGCCTGCCGTTGCGGCTCGACGCGGCCGGTGGGTGGCGCCTGACCCGTACGGGCGACCGCGCGGCGCTGGACGGCGACGGCGACCCGATCACGGCGCTGCGGCTGACCTGCGGGGCGACGTGGGACGGCGTCCCGGTGGAGGCGCTGGAGGCAGTTTCCCCGGCGGCGGCCACTCTCCTCGAGAACTGGGGTCTGTAGCAGAAGTTTCGATTCTCGGCGGCGAAGCCGGTTGCGTTGATGATCAGAGGTATGCCCTCCGCCGGGCTCGACCAGTTGGCCGCCGGGCGCTGACCCGTCGATCGAGAGGTCCGATTCCCGCCAGCTTCGTGGGGTCGCGGGGGCGAGCATCGAGGTATGCATCTGGTACCCGGACTCAAGGTCCTCTACTTCGGCACCCCCGTCGTGCTGGTCAGCACGCTCAACCCGGACGGCACCGCGAACCTCGCGCCGATGTCCTCGGCGTGGTGGCTCGGGCAGTCCGCGATGCTCGGCATGGGCGCCAACAGTCAGACCGCGGCCAACCTCCAGCGGCACGGCGAGTGCGTGCTCAACCTGCCCTCGTCGATCATGGTCGACGCCGTCGACCGGATCGCGCTGACCACCGGCAAGCGGGAGATCACCGATTACAAGCAGAAGCAGGGCTATCGGTACGTGGCTGACAAGTTCGCGCTCGGCGGGCTGACGCCCCAGGAGTCTTCGCTGGTGGCGCCGCCGCGGGTGAGGGAGTGCCCGATTCAGATGGAGTGCCGGGTGCAGGCGGTGCACCCGTTCGGCCCGAGCGCCCACGGGTACGAGGTGACCGTTCTGCGGACCCACGTCGCGGAAGAACTGGTCATTCCGGGCACGTCGCACATCGACCCGCTGCGGTGGGATCCGCTGATCATGAAGTTCTGCGACTTCTTCGGCGGCGGCATCAACGTCTACCCGTCCCGGCTCGCGGAGGCCTGGCAGATGCCTACCACAGCTTCCGCAACTTGAGCAGGTCGAACGGGTTCGCCTTGATGGAGATCTGACGGGACGCGATCGCGCGGGTGACGTCGAGCTTGCCGGTCAGCAGCGCGACCAGGTCATCGCTCTTCGCCGTCAGAGCGATCTTGGCCTTCGAGTCGTCGCCGTCTTCGATGTCGAGCAGCCGGCCGCCGCTGAGCCGGGCACGGAACGCGGTCGCCAGGTCGGGAACACGGCACGCGAGCGTACGCTCGAAATCGAGCTTGCCCTGCGCGTCCGCGTTCGCCGCCAGCTTTGCGGCCAGGCCTTCCAGAGCCGTCCGGCATTCGTCCACCGTGGCCATCCAACACCCCTTTGTTGCGACACCGCTCGCAATTGCGCACCGTACCTCACGATCGCATGCGAACCGCCCGGTAGCGTGACACCCGACGTGAGCCCCGAGAGGAGCGAGAATCATGCCGGACGCATGGCGGGCGTATCTGGAGATGGCGCTCGGACTGACCGAGACACCGCGTAAGCGTGCCCAGAGGGCGGTGGGCGATCTGGTCAACCGGGGCGGTGCGACCGCCGCCCAGCTGCAAGGACTGGTCGACGACCTGTTGCAGGCCGGCATGGCCAACCGCGAGGCGCTGACCAACATCGTGCGGTACGAGGTGGACCGGGCACTCGGCGTGGTCGGGCTGGCCACGGCCGAGGAGGTCACCGAGCTGAACACGCGGGTGCGCGACCTCGAGAAGCAGCTCAAGGACGCGCAGTCGCACGGCGTTCAGGACGGTGGCGCGCCCGAGGCCGGGATCGGCGGGACGCAGCTGGAGAGGCCGGCGCCGCTGCCCAAGAAGGTGGCCAAGAAGGCGGTGGCCAAGAAGGCGGTGGCCAAGAAGGCGGTGGCCAAGAAGGCGGTGGCGAGCAAGGCGGTGGCGAGCAAGGCGGTGGCGAGCAAGGCCGTGAAGGCGACGCCCAACGCGATGCCGACGGCGGGAACGACGCCGGCCGGGTCGGTGGGCAATGCGGGCGCCTCGGCACCCGCCCCGGCCTCGGTTTCACCGGCTTCGGCGCCCGTGAAGAAGGCGCCGGTGAAAACGGTGGCGAAGAAGACGGTCGCCAAGAAGGCGGTGAAGAAGGCGGCGCCCGAGGTTTCCCCGGCGCCCGAGCCGCTCACCGCGCCGATCGCCGAAGCGCTTTCGCCGGCCGAATCCGCCGTGCTTGCCGAGGCGGCCGGCTCACCGGCCGCCAAGAACGCGCCGGCCAAGAAGGCGGCCAAGAGCGCGCCCGCGAAGAGGACCACGCCGGCGAAGAAGGCGGCGCCGAGCACCGAGCCGGAGAATTAGTCCATGACCTTCCCGTACAACCCGCAGCCGGGCCCTCGTCCGGGTCCGCCTCCCGGCGGCTTCCGGCCCGGGCCTCCGCCCGGCGATGGGTTCCGGCCCGTGCCTCAGCCTGCGCAGCCGCAGCATCCGCAGCATCCGGGGTACGCCGAGCCGGCCGCCGCCGAGCGCCGGATCGTCGAGGAGACCGGGCACCCGGTCGTGGACGCCGTGCTGCGCTCGCTCGCCAACGCCGCGCAGCTGACGCCCGGCGAGCAGATCGCCGCGTACGAGGCCGCGCACCAGGTGCTCCAGGAGACCCTCTCGAGCATCGAGGGCTGAGCGGATGGCTCGTCGTGCCCGGCTCGACGCCGAGCTGGTGCGCCGG
The DNA here is from genome assembly GCF_044454685.1 of Actinoplanes sp. NPDC051513. Taxonomy (NCBI): domain Bacteria; kingdom Bacillati; phylum Actinomycetota; class Actinomycetes; order Micromonosporales; family Micromonosporaceae; genus Actinoplanes; species Actinoplanes sp. NPDC051513. The sequence continues at coordinate 65,136 of NZ_JBITDW010000038.1, read as the reverse complement.
AAGCTGGCCCGGTCCCGGGAACAGGCCGCGCAGCTGGTCGAGGCCGGCCGGGTCCAGGTGCACGGCACGGTGGCCCGCAAGGTCGCCGCGATGGTCGATCCGGCCGACCCGCTGCTGGTGACCGGCGAGGACCCGGCCACCGAGTACGTCTCCCGCGGCGGCCACAAGCTGGCCGGGGCGTTGCAGGCGTTCAGTGGCCTGGTCGTCGAGGGCCGGCGCTGCCTCGACGCGGGCGCCTCCACCGGCGGCTTCACCGACGTGCTGCTGCGCGCCGGCGCCGCGCAGGTGGTCGCGGTCGACGTCGGCTACGGGCAGCTCGCGTGGCCGATCCGCACCGACGAGCGGGTCGTGGTCCTCGAGCGCACCAACGTGCGCATGCTGACCCCCGAGATCATCGACGGGCAGGTCGACCTGACCGTGGCCGATCTCTCGTTCATCTCGCTGCGGCTGGTGCTGCCCGCGCTGGCCGAATGCACCCGCGCCGGCGGCGACCTCGCGCTGATGGTGAAGCCACAGTTCGAGGTGGGTAAGGAGAGGGTGGGCGCGGGGGGCGTCGTACGCGACTGGCGGCTGCGTGCCGAGGCCGTGCTGGACGTGACCGCGGCCGCGGCCGGGCTGGGCCTGGGCGTGGCCGGCGTGACCGCGAGCCCGCTGCCGGGGCCGAGCGGGAACGTCGAGTTCTTCGTCTGGTTCCGCCGCGACGCGCCCGCGGCCGATCGCGCGGAGATCGAAAGAGTGGTCGCCGCGGGACCGTCCGGGGAGGTAGCTTCTGGCGCGCCGGAGATCGACGGGGCGCCCGGCGGGGCGGAATCCCCGGCACGTCGGATGGAGGACGAATGACGCGGTCGGCCCTGCTGGTCACCCACACCGGGCGGCGCCAGAGCACGCAGCACGCCACGGCCGTCGCGCGCGACCTGCTCGAGGCCGGCTTCGAGGTGCGCGTGGTGGCCGAGGAGGTCGCCGACCTCGACCTGCCGGCCGAGGTCACGCCGGTCACCGGGCCGGAGGCGGCCGAGGGCGCCGAGATCGTGCTGGCGCTCGGCGGGGACGGCACGTTCCTGCGCGCGGCCGAGCTCGCCCGCCCGGTGAAGGCGCCGCTGCTCGGCATCAACCTGGGCAAGGTCGGCTTCCTGGCCGAGGCCGAGGTCAGCGACATCGACCAGGCCGTCAAGGAGGTCGTCGACGGCACGTACAAGGTGGACGAGCGGCTCACGCTGGACGTCCGCGCCGAGTACGGCGGCCGGGTCATCGCCGAGTCGTGGGCGCTCAACGAGGTCAGCGTCGAGAAGGGGCAGCGGGCGCAGATGCTCGAGCTTCTGGTCGACGTGGACGGCCGGCCCCTCGCGCGGTACGGCTGCGACGGCGTGGTGTGCGCCACCCCGACCGGCTCCACCGCGTACGCGTTCTCGGCCGGCGGCCCGGTGGTGTGGCCCGAGGTGGAGGCGCTGCTGCTGGTACCGATCAGTGCGCACGCCCTGTTCTCCAAGCCCCTGGTGACGGCGCCGACCTCGTCGTTCGTGGTGACCGTCGACCCGTACACGTCGTTCGCGGTGCTCTGCTGCGACGGCCGCCGCACGTGGGACCTTCCGCCCGGCGCGAAGGTCACGGTGGAGCGCGGGCAGCTTCCCGTACGCCTGGTGCGTCTCGCTCCGAAGCCGTTCACGGATGTCTTGGTGGCGAAGTTCGCGCTACCTGTCGAAGGATGGCGGGGTAATCGACGCTGATCGTGGGAACCGCGGTGGGCAATTGTCGGTGGGCCCCGTTACTGTCTGCCGTGTGCTGGAGGAGTTGCGGATCACCGGTCTCGGCGTCATCGACGACACGACGCTGAAGCTGACGTCGGGCATGAACGTCATCACCGGTGAGACCGGTGCGGGTAAGACGATGGTCGTGACCGGCCTCGGCCTGCTCTTCGGCGGCCGGGCCGACGCCGGGCGGGTGCGGGCCGACCCGGGCCGCGCGGTCATCGAGGGCCGCCTGCGCCTGTCGGGCGCGCTGGCCGCCGCGGTGCAGACGCGCATCACCGAGGCCGGCGCCGAGGTCGACGACGACGGCTCGGTGCTGCTCAGCCGCACCCTGTCGATCGAGGGGCGTTCCCGCGCCCACGTCGGCGGCCGCAGCATGCCGGTCTCGATGCTGGCCGAGGTCGGCGAGCAGGTCCTCGCCGTGCACGGCCAGTCCGACCAGTTGCGCCTGCTGCGCCCGGCCGAGCAGCGCGGCGCCCTCGACCGGTTCGCCGGCCCCGAGCACGAGAAGCTCCTCGAGACCTATCGCGAGGCGTTCGCCCGCTGGCGCGCGGTCGTCGACGACCTGGCCGACCGGCGGCGCAACGCCCGCGCCCGCTCGCAGGAGGCCGACCTCCTCAAGCTCGGCCTCGACGAGATCACCCGGGTCGACCCGCAGACCGGCGAAGACGACGAGCTGCGCGCCGAGGTGCAGCGGCTCGAGCACGCCGAGGGCCTGCGGGTGGCCGCGGCCACGGCCGCCCAGGCGCTCGCCTCCGGCGTCGAGGTGGCCGACGACGCCCCCGACGCGACCCAACTGCTCGGGCTGGCCCGCCGCACGCTCGAGGCGCAGTCCTCGGTCGACCCGTCGCTGTCCGACCTCGCCGCCCGGCTCGAGGAAGCGGCCACCCTGGTCGGCGACGTCGCGTCCGAGCTGTCGGCCTACCTGAGCTCGCTCGACGCCGACCCGGCCCGCCTCGAGCAGATCTACGAGCGGCGGGCCGAGCTGCGTGCGCTGACCCGCAAGTACGCCGACGACGTCGACGGTGTGATCGCCTGGGCCGAGAACGCCCGTTCGCGCCTCGCCGTCCTCGACACCTCCGACGAGCTCCTCGAGGAGCTCGACAAGGAGCGGCAGCGGCTGGCCGCGCAGGTCGGCGAGCTCGCGCAGCGGCTGACCGCGGCGCGGGCCGAGGCGGCCGGCCGCTTCTCCGAGGCGGTCAGCGTCGAGCTGGCCGGCCTCGCGATGCCGCACGCCCGTGTCGAGGTGGCCGTGATTCCCCGGGCCGTCAAGGACGAGCCGGCCATCGAGGGCCTCGCCGTGGGGCCCGACGGCGCCGACGAGGTCGAGCTGCGGCTGCTGGCCCACCCGGGCGCGCCGTCGCTGCCGCTGCAGAAGGGCGCGTCCGGCGGCGAGCTGTCCCGGGTGATGCTCGCGATCGAGGTGGTCTTCGCGGGCGCGGGCGGCCCGCCGACCCTGGTCTTCGACGAGGTCGACGCCGGCGTGGGCGGCACCGCGGCGGTCGAGATCGGCAAGCGACTGGCCCGGCTCGCCCGCGCCCACCAGGTTCTCGTCGTCACCCACCTGCCGCAGGTGGCCGCGTTCGCCGACCGCCACCTCGTGGTGGCCAAGGACACCGGCGGCGCGATCACGACCAGCGGCGTGCGCATCGTGGAGGAAACCGAGCGGGCGCGCGAGCTCGCCCGCATGCTGGCCGGTCTGCCCGACTCCGATCTGGGCATCGCGCACGCCGAGGAGCTGCTGGCCGTAGCGGCGCGCGAGAAGAGGGCATGACGGGAGCAGCGCGAAAAGGGGGGATGACGTGCGCCGCGCGAAAAGGGGGGATGACGTGCGCCGCGCGAAAAGGGGCTGATCGAGCGGGCGCGCTCGTGGCATCATTGCGACAAGAACTAGTGGGGCCGCTTTGCCCTATTTGTGGGTGAGATCGCGCATGTCGCGTGCCAGGCGTGTGATCCGGCATGTCAGGATGGCCGGGATGCGACTTCCCACCTTGCGCCGTGCCCGGAGCCTCGACCCTGAGGCGGTGACCGGCACCGCGCGCCTCGACCGCCGCACCAAGCGGCTCACCGGACGGCTGCGCCCGGGCGACATCGCCGTGATCGACCACGTCGACATCGACCGGGTCGCGGCCGACGCTCTGGTCGCGTCCGGGGTGGCCGCCGTGCTCAACGCCAAGCCCTCGATCTCGGGCCGGTACCCCAACCTCGGCCCCGAGGTTCTGATCAAGAACGGCGTGCTGCTCGTCGACGACCTCGGCGAGGAGGTGTTCGAGCGGCTGCACGAGGGCGACCTGGTCTCCATCGAGAACGACACCGTGCTGCTGGCCGGTGAGCCGGTCGCCAGCGGGGTCCGGCAAGATTCCGACACCGTGTCCGCGGCGATGGCCGACGCGCGCGAGGGCCTGTCCGTGCAGCTCGAGGCGTTCGCCGCGAACACCATGGACTACCTCAAGCAGGAACGCGACCTGCTGCTCGACGGCGTCGGCGTGCCCGAGGTGCAGACCCGCATCGCCGGCCGGCACGTGCTGATCGTCGTGCGCGGCTACGACTACAAGGACGACCTCGACGTCCTGCGGCCGTACATCCACGAGTACAAGCCGGTCCTGATCGGCGTCGACGGCGGCGCCGACGCGCTGGTCGAGAACGGCTACACCCCCGACATGATCATCGGGGACATGGACTCGGTCACCGACGACGTGCTGCGCTGCGGCGCCGAGGTGGTCGTCCACGCGTACCCCGACGGCCGGGCCCCCGGCCTCGAGCGGGTCGCCAACCTCGACGTGCCGGCGCTGACCTTCCCGGCCGCCGCCACCAGCGAAGACCTCGCGATGCTGCTCGCCGACGAGAAGGGCGCCACGCTCATCGTCGCCGTCGGCACGCACGCCAACCTGGTCGAGTTCCTCGACAAGGGCCGCGGCGGCATGGCCTCGACGTTCCTCACCCGGCTCAAGGTGGGCGGCAAGCTCGTCGACGCCAAGGGGGTGAGCCGGCTCTACCGGCAGAACATCTCCGGCTCGGCGCTGCTGCTGCTGGTGCTCTCGGCGGTCGCCGCGATGGCCTCGGCGGTGGCGGTCTCCACCATCGGCAAGGCGTACCTCACCGTGGTTTCCGAGTGGTGGGACAATCTGGTCTTCCAGCTCGGCCACCTCTTCTAAGACTTCCGAGGCGTTTGTTGTGATCAACTTCCGGTACCACGTGGTGTCGCTCACCGCGGTCTTCCTGGCCCTGGCCATCGGCCTGGTCGTGGGCACCGCCGCGCTCAACGGGCCGGTGGCCGACAGCCTCAAGAATCAGATCAGCGCGCTGAACAAGGACAACAGCAACAAGCGCGATCAGATCAACCAGTATCGCGAGGAGCTGAACCGCAGTCAGGACTTCGCGACCCAGATCGCGCCGTCGTACCTGAACAACCAGCTGGCCGGGCGCAAGATCCTCGTGGTGGTGCTGCCGAACACCTCCGAGTTCGCGGACGGCGTCATCGCGATGCTCAAGGTCGCGGGGGCCACGGTCACCGCCAAGGTCACCGTGCAGGACAAGTTCTTCGACCCCGCCAACACGTACGAGCTGCTCGACCTCGCCGGGCAGTCGTCGCAGCCGACGATCCAGATGGAGGGGCTGCCCCTCAACAGCGACGGCGTCGAGACGGCCAGCGCCCAGCTCGCCCTCGGTCTGCTCCAGCGCGTCGGCACCGTGCAGGCCAGCCCCGACGACGTGGCCGCGCTGCTGACGGCGTACACGAAGCAGGGTTATCTCGCGGTCGACGACAAGGCCACCGGCGGCGCGGAGGGGGCCGTCTTCATCACGGGCGAGCCGCCGACCGACAAGGACGCGGCCAAGAAGAACCAGTCGGCGCTGACCATGGTGGCCCAGTTCGCCGTCAAGCCGCTCGTGGTGGCCGGCGTCGGTGTCGGCGACGGCAACACGATCTCCCTGGTGCGCGGCGACCCGACGCTGGTCAAGGAGATCTCCACGGTGGACAACGCGAGCACCGCGCAGGGCCAGGTGGCGACCGCCATGGTCACCGCCGAGCGCATGGTGCAGAACAAGGTCGGCCAGTACGGCCTCGGCGGCTCCTCGCTGGTGCCGAAGGTCGCGTCCTAGCGGCCGGTCTCTAGACTTCGCAGCCATGGCAGTTCTCAGGTCGTTCGGCGTCGGCGCGTCCGTCGCCCGCGCCACGCTCGGCTGGATCCGTCGCGACCCCACGTACGCGGCAATGCTCGAGCGCACGAATTTCCACGGCCGCACGGTTTCGCTGGCCGGGGGCCCCGCGCTCGCGGCGGGCGCCACCGTCGGCGCGGCGGCGGGCGCCCGGAATGCCCGCACGGCCGCCGCGGCCGTGACGGCCGGCATGGTGTCCGGATCCGTGGGGCTGTATGACGACATGGTCGGCAACCGGCCCGAGCAGAAGACCGCGAAGGGCTTCGCCGGTCACCTGGGCGCGCTGCGCGAGGGCCGGGTGACCAGTGGCCTCGTCAAGATCGCCGGGGTGGGCGCGGCCGGGCTCGCGGCCTCGGCCCTGATCGGCAGCAAACGAACTAGCCTCCTAGGACGTTCAGCCGATGTGCTCCTTGGCGCGGGAGTGATCGCGGGGATGGCGAACTTCGTCAACCTGCTCGACCTGCGCCCCGGCCGCGCGATCAAGGCCGGCGTCGCGATCGGGGCGCCGATCGGCGGGGGAGTGGCGGCCGGAACCTTGGGCGCGGCCACGGCCATGCTGCCCGAGGACCTCGGCGAAGAGATCATGCTGGGCGACGCGGGCGCGAACGCGATGGGCGCGCTGCTCGGCGTGGCGCTCACCTCCCGTACGGGAATGGGTGGTCGGTTTGTCGCTCTGGCCGCTCTGGCGGCGTTGACGGCCGCGAGCGAGAAGGTCAGCTACACCAAGGTCATCCAGGACACGCCATGGCTGCGGAGGCTGGACGAGCTCGGCCGCCGTCCCGCGTGACGGCGACGACCGCTACGAAGATCGCCGGGGCCGCGGCGCTCATCACCGTCCTCACGGTGGTCGCCCGGCTCGCCGGCTTCGCCCGCACCTTCGTCTTCCTGCACACCGTCGGCGACGACGGCCTCGCGAACATCTACAACGCCGCCAACACGATCCCGAACATCGTCTTCGAGCTGGTCGCGGGCGGCGCCCTGGCCAGCCTGGTCGTGCCGCTGCTGGCCGGGCACGTCGCGGCCGCCGACAAAGGCCGGGTCGACGCGGTCGCCTCCGCCCTGCTGACCTGGGTGCTCGTGCTGCTGGTGCCGCTCGCGCTGCTGGTCGGCCTGCTCGCCGGCCCGATCGCCGGGCTGCTGCCCAAGGTCACCCCCGAGCACCAGGCGACCGCGGCGAGCATGCTGCGGGTGTTCGCGCCCCAGCTGCCGCTCTACGGCATCGGCATCGTGCTCACCGGCATCCTCCAGGCCCACCATCGGTTCGCCTGGCCGGTGATCGCGCCGCTGCTGTCCAGCGTGACCGTGATGGCCGCCTACCTCTCGTACGCCGTGATCGACGGCGCCCACAGCGACTTCGCCGGGCTGACCCGCACCGGCGAGCTCGCCCTGTCGGCCGGCACCACGGCCGGGGTCGTCGTGCTGGCCCTGTGCCTGCTGATCCCGCTGCGCCGGCTGCGCCTGCGGCTGCGGCCGACCCTGCGCTTCCCCGGCGGCGAGGGCCGGCAGGCGGTGCGGCTGGGCTGGGCGGGCGCGGTGACCGTCGGTTCCCAGCAGGTGATGACCGTGGTGGTGATCGCGCTCGCGGTCAGCAACGCGCTCACCCGCTACAACGCGGCGCAGACCGTCTTCCTGCTGCCCTGGGCGGTCCTGGCCGTGCCGCTGGCCACCGCGGTCTACCCGTCGCTGGCCGCGGCCGCGAGCCGCGGCGACGAGGACACCTACCGCACGGCGCTGTCCGGCGCCGCACGGTCGGTGGTACTGCTGGCCGGGCTCGGCGCCGCCGCCCTCGCCGCGCTGGCCGGACCAGCGGCGTACCTGGTCGGCACGGCCCCCGCCTCGTCCGGCATCGCGGGCTTCGCCCCCGGCCTGTTCGGTTACGCTCTGTTTGCCCTGCTCTCCCGGGCGTTGTACGCGCGTGGCGCGACCGTCGCCGCCGCCGTCGCCACGGCGGCCGGTTGGCTGGTCGCCGCCGGGGCCGCGCTCGCCCTCGCCGGGCTCGGCGACGAGCGCCAGGTGCTCGGGCTGGGCCTCGCGAACTCGGCGGGCATGACGGTCCTCGGCGTGTTGCTGGTGCTCGCGGTGCGCCGGCACGCGGGCGCCGCGGCGCTGACCGGGCTGGCCCGCGCGACTACCGTCGGTATCGTTGCCGCCGGAGCGGCCGCGCTCGCTGGATTCGGCGTAGTGACCGGAATCGGACACCTGGCCGGCGCCGACCCGACCGTCGGCGGCAGCCTCGCGCAGGGCATGCTGGGCGGGCTCACCGTGCTGGCCGTGTTCGGCGCGGTGGCTTTCGTCCTCGACCGGCGTTCCGTGGGCGGCCTGTTCGCGCGGCTGCGGCGGCGCGGCTGATCGGCGCGGTTGATCGGCGCGGCTGAGAAGAAGGGGTGTTTTCTTCCGTGGAAGACGGATGGCGCGGCTCGGTGGCTCTCCTGCTCGCCTCGAGCACCGGCGGCATCGGGCAGCACGTCGCCTCGCTGGCCCGCGGCCTGGCCGCGGCCGGCTGCGAGGTCATGGTCTGTGGGCCGGCCGCCACCGATGACCTGTTCGGCTTCTCCGCCGCCGAGGGTGTGACCTTCGTCGCCGTGGAGATCCCCGCCAATCCGGGCGCCTCGGACGCCGGCGTGGTCCGCAAGCTGCGCGGGGTCCTCGCCTCCCGCCCGATCGACGTCGTGCACGCGCACGGCCTGCGGGCCGGCCTGGTCGCCGGGCTGGCCCGGGGGAGCGTCCCGCTGATCGTCACCTGGCACAACTCCGTGCTCGCCAAGGGCCTGCGCGGCCAGGCGTCGGCGCTGGTCGAGCGGGTCGTCGCCCGCAGCGCCACGCTCACCCTCGGCGCGTCCGACGATCTCGTCGCCCGGGCCAGGGTGCTCGGCGCGCGCAACGTCCGGCTCGGCGCGGTCGCCGCCCCCACGCTCGCCCCGCCCAAGCGCTCTCGCGCCGCCGTACGCGCCGAGTTCCGGCTCGCGGCCGGCGTCCCGCTGATCCTGTCGGTCGGGCGGCTGCACCCGCAGAAGCGCTACGACCTGCTCATCGACGCGTCCGCCCGGTGGCGCGAGCTCACCCCGGCCCCGGTTGTCGTGGTGGCCGGCTCCGGGCCCAGCTACATGTCGCTCGCCCAGCAGTCCTCCGAGCGGCACGCGCCGTTCCACCTGCTCGGCCGCCGCCCCGACGTGCCCGATCTGCTCGGCGGCGCCGACCTCGCGGTGGTCACCAGCGATTGGGAGGCGCGGCAGCTGTTCGCCCAGGAGGCGCTGACCGCCGGCACGCCGCTGGTGGCCACGGCCGTGGGTGGGGTGCCCGGGCTGGTCGGCGACGCCGCGCTGCTGATACCGCCCGGCGACGTGGACGCGCTCGACGACGCCGTCCGGCGGATGCTCGCCGACCCGCAACTGCGGGCCGATTACGCGCGGCGCGGGCCGGCGCGGGCGGCGGCGTGGCCGACCGAGCAGGACACCGTGGCCGCCGTGCGGGCCGCGTACGCCGAAGTCACGGCCCGGGTATGAGGCGCATCTGGATCCCGTACGTCCTGGTGCTGCTCGCGGTCGGGGCGAGCCTCGGTGGTCTGGCCGTGCGCCCGGCCGCCGGCGCGCCGCAGAGCACGGTCGACTACGTGATCGTCGCGGGGGCGGCCGGGCTGCGCTGGGACGACCTCGACCCGCAGCGGACCCCGGCGCTGTGGCAGGAGGCGTCCAACGGCTCGATCGGCTGGCTGTCGGTGCGCTCGGCGCAGCGGGTCACCTGTCCGTCCGACGGGTGGGTCACGCTCGGCGCCGGCAACTACGCGGCGTACCCGAGGGTGGCCGGGGCCGGCGGATGCGAGACGCCGAGGCCCGACCTCGAGCAGCCCGACGCGATCGGCGCGAACATCGTCAATCAGCGCAACGTCGTGCAGGACAACCAGGACCGGCTGCCGTACGGCGCGGTGCCGGGCGCGCTGGCCGAGTCGGTGCGCTGCACGGTCGCGGTCGGGCCGGGCGCGGCCATCGCGGCGGCCCGCCCCTTCGGCCGGGTCGACAAGTACCAGGCCGAGCTGCCGGCCGATCCCCGGAGCCTGCTGTCGGACTGCGTGCTCAGCTTCGTCGACCTCGGCACCATCACCGGCTCGGGCGCGTCCCGCGCGGCGCTGGTCGAGCAGGCCGACGCCACCCTGGCCAAGGTCGTCGCGGCCCGTCCCGACCGGTCGCTGCTGCTGGTCGCCGGCGTCTCGGACACCGACCAGGGCTCCCGGCTGCACGTGGCGATCGCCGAGGGCGAGGGCTGGGACGGCGGCTGGCTCACCTCGGCCGGCACCGGCCGCGACGGCTACCTCCAGCTGATCGACCTGGCCCCGACGATCCTCACCGCGCTCGGCAAGTCGTCGCCCGGGAAGCTCTTCGCCGGGCGGGCGGCCAGCATCGTGCCGGGCAAGCCCGTGAGCGTCGCCCAGGCGGTGCAGGGCGACCACAACGCCGACCGGCGGGCCGGCGCCCAGCGCGGCGTCGCCACGATCTTCTTCACCGTGCTGGCGATCCTGCAGTTCGTGCTGTTCGCCGTGATCGTGCCGGTGATGGTGCGGGCGCGCCGGCACAGCGGTCCCAAGGGTCCGGCGCTGCCGTCGGCGCGGGTGGTCGGGGCGGTGGAGCTCGCGCTGATCGCGGCCGCGCTGGCCATCCCGGCCGCGCTGCTCGCCGACGCCTCGCCCTGGTGGCGCGCCGCCCACCCGGCCTGGATCTTCGGCATCGTCACCGGCGCGCTGATCATCGCCGGCACCGCAGCGGTCCGCCTCGTCCCGCGCTACAAGCGCACCCTGTGGCCGCTGACCGCGGTCGCCGCGTTCGGGGCGGTGGTGGTCGGCCTCGACCTGATCACCGGCGCCCAGCTCCAGCTCAACGGCGTGGCCGGGTACTCGGCGATCAACGGCGCCCGGTACGCGGGCGTCGGCGGCGTCGGCCTCGGCGTCTTCGTGACCGGCCTGCTCGTGCTGGCCGGCTGCCTCGCCCAGTGGGTGCGCAAGCCGTTCCGGCCGCTGGTCGTGGTGGTGCTCGGCGGCCTCGGCGTGGTGATGGTGGGCAGCCCGTACCTGGGCGCCGACCCGATCGGCGCGATCGCGGTGACCGCGGGCGTGTGCGTGGCGGCGGCGCTGAGCACCGGCGGCTGGCTGACCTTCCCGCGCTTCGCCTGGTCGGCGCTGGCCGGACTCGTGGTGACCATCGGGTTCGCGGCGGTCGACCTGCGGCGCCCCGAGCTCGAGCAGGGCAGCCTCGGCCGGTTCCTCTCCGAGCTCGCCAGCGGCAGCGCCGGCCCGGCCCTGCAGCGGATGGCCGCCGCGAACGGCGAGACGCTGCTGGGCAGCCCGCTGACCGTCCTCGCGGTGCTCGGCGCCGTGATGATCGCGTTCTGCCAGTTCTCCCCGTGGGGCGGCCTGAACCGCCTGTTCGGCTTGCATCCGGCGATCCGCGCGGCCTTCGCGGGCACGACCGTGGCCACGCTGATCGCGGGGGTGCTGGGCGGGTCGGCGCTGACGGTCGCCGGGGCGGCCGCCGCGCTCCTGGTGCCGGCCGCCGTGCTCACCACGCTGCGGGTGCTGCTGCACGCCGCCGACCGCACGCGGCCCGAGGGCGAGACCGACGGTCCCGGGGGCCCGCTGCTGCGCAAAACGGACCATGATCATTTAATGCCCCGCTGACACGCGCTGCGAGCAGCCCGAACGTGCGCCCGCGTTCGCAGGTGTTACGGTGGACTCCCGTGGATGGGGCTGTGAGCCCCGGTCTGCATGTCCGACCACAGACAACCCACGGGAGCGGGCGTTGGCTTCATCAGTGCGCGACACGCGGCACATCTTCGTCACCGGGGGCGTCGCCTCCTCGCTGGGCAAAGGCCTCACCGCCTCGAGCCTCGGCAATCTTCTGACCGCGCGCGGACTGCGGGTCGTCATGCAGAAGCTCGACCCCTATCTCAACGTCGATCCCGGCACGATGAACCCCTTCCAGCACGGTGAGGTCTTCGTCACGGAAGACGGCGCCGAGACCGACCTCGACGTCGGCCACTACGAGCGGTTCCTCGACCGGGCGCTTTCGGGCAAGGCGAACGTGACGACCGGGCAGGTCTACTCGACGGTCATCGCGCGCGAGCGGCGCGGCGAATACCTGGGCGACACCGTCCAGGTCATCCCGCACATCACCAACGAGATCAAGAGCCGGATCTTCGCGATGGCCGACCCGGACGAGTCCGGCCGGGTCCCCGACGTCGTGATCACCGAGGTCGGCGGCACTGTCGGCGACATGGAATCGCTGCCGTTCCTCGAGGCGATCCGCCAGGTGCGCCACGAGGTCGGCCGCGACCACGTCTTCTACCTGCACGTCTCGCTGGTGCCCTACCTGGCGCCCTCGGGCGAGCTGAAGACCAAGCCGACCCAGCACTCGGTGGCGGCGCTGCGCAACATCGGTATCCAGCCGGACGCGCTGATCTGCCGCAGCGACCGGGAGATCCCCGAGAAGCTCAAGCACAAGCTGGCGCTGTACTGCGACGTCGACCGCGAGGCCGTCATCGCCTGCCCCGACGCGCCGAGCATCTACGACATCCCCAAGGTGCTGCATCGGGAAGGCCTTGACGCGTACGTGGTGCGCCGGCTGAGCCTGTCGTTCCGCGACGTCGACTGGCACACCTGGGACGACCTGCTGCACCGGGTGCACCACCCGAAGCGCACCATCACGATCGCGCTGGTCGGCAAGTACGTCGACCTGCCGGACGCGTACCTGTCGGTGAGCGAGGCCATCCGCGCGGCCGGCTTCGCGAACAATGTCAAGATTCAGATCCGCTGGGTGCCGAGCGACGACTGCGAGACGACGGCCGGCGCCGCCACCGCCCTCAAGGGCGTCGACGGCATCGTCATCCCCGGCGGGTTCGGCGTGCGCGGCATCGAGGGCAAGGTCAACACCTCGACGTACGCGCGGGAGCACCAGATCCCGATTCTCGGCCTCTGCCTCGGCCTGCAGTGCATGACGATCGACGCGGCCCGCAACATGGCGGGGCTCGCGGGGGCGAACTCGCTGGAGTTCGACGAGCGGGCGCCGTACCCGGTGATCTCGACGATGGCCGACCAGGAGGACATCGTGGCCGGCAAGGGCGACCTGGGCGGCACGATGCGGCTCGGCGCCTACCCGGCCGAGCTGACCGAGGGCTCGATCGTCGCCGAGGTCTACGGCGCCACCGAGATCTCCGAGCGGCACCGCCACCGGTACGAGGTCAACAACGACTACCGGGAGAAGCTGTCCCAGGCCGGCCTGGTCTTCTCGGGCACGTCCCCCGACGGGCGGCTCGTCGAGTTCATCGAGCTGGACCGGGCGGCGCACCCGTACTTCGTGGCGACCCAGGCGCACCCGGAACTCAAGTCGCGGCCGACCCGGCCGCACCCGCTCTTCGACGGCCTGGTCCGGGCCGCCGTCGAGTATGCGAAGGCGGACGAGCTGCCGGTCGCGGTGGACCCGTCGTGACGGCGTTCGCGCACGAGACGGTGTCGCGGACGCCGCGTTACCACGGCGCCATCTTCGACGTCGTCTCCGACCAGGTCACGATGTCGGGCGGCGGCACGGTCAACCGCGACGTGGTGCAGGCCAAGAGCGCGGTCGGCGTCGTGGCGATCGACGACATGGACCGGGTGGTGCTGATCCGTCAGTACCGGCACGCCGTCGGCGGCTACCTGTGGGAGCTGCCGGCCGGGCTGCGCGACGTGACCGGCGAGAACCTGGTCACCGGCGCGGCCCGCGAGCTGGCCGAGGAGGCCGACCTCAACGCCGGCCGCTACGACCTGCTGATCGACCTGCACACGTCGCCCGGCTTCACCGACGAGAAGATCCGGATCTTCCTGGCCCGTGACCTCTCCGAGGTGCCCGCGGAGCAGCGGCACGTGCGCACCGACGAGGAGGCCGACCTCGAGATCACCTGGGTCGACCTCGACGAGGCACTCGCCATGATCTCCCGCGGCGAGATCACCAACGCCGCGGCGGTCGGGGGTCTCCTCGCGGCCGCCCGCGCCCGCGACGAGGGCTGGGCAACGCTGCGCCCGGTGGAGACGCCCGAGCCGTGACGTGTTGACTCGTCAACGTTGATGCAGTCAACACGTCAACACGTCAAGTCAATGCGTACGAAGCGCCGGCCCTGGTTGATCAGGGCCGGCGCTTTTGTTCGGTCGGCTCAATCGTTGTCCGGCGCCGGGATGGAGGCGCCCGGCACCTTCGCCGGCGGGACGATGGACGACTCGCCCGGGTAGGGCTTCTTCCAGTCGTGCGACTGGTACCAGGAGAAGTGGTTCATCTGCGCCGGGTTGGCGAAGTCCGCCTTCGCGGTCGGCCCGGTCAGGCGCTGCTGCGCCTTCCACGTCTCCCACTGCGACGCGACCGCCTGCTCGGCCGCCGGGACCACTCCCGAAGGCGCCGGCGCGGCGTTGACGTCCTGGGGCGCCGGCACGTCGGCCCCGCACGGCGGCGGCGCCGCCAGGCCCGCCGTCAGCGAGGTGCGGTTGGGCAGCGCGGTGAACGGAGCGTAGTTGGGCTTCGAGGTGAAGGCGGCCGCCATCGGGGTGGCCGCGCTGTCCTTCTGGTTCATCGGGTGGATCCCGAGGATCTGCTCGATGGTCCGGATCATCGTGATCTGCGAGTAGTAGTGGCTGTCCACCACGCCCCGCTTGGCGTACGGGCTGATGATCTGGATCGGCGCCCGGTGACCATCGATGTGGTCGAGGCCCGCCTGGGAGTCGTCCTCGACCACGAAGATCGCGGAGTCCTTCCAGTACCTGCTGTGCGAGATGGTGTCGACCAGCTTGCCGACCGCGAGGTCGTTGTCGGCGACCTGGGCGGCGCCGTTCGGCGGGCCGCCGGTGTGGTCGCTGGAGAACCAGAACATGTTCAGGTTCGCCGGGCCGTTCTTCTCGAAGTCCTTCTTCCAGATCTCGTACCGGTAGATGTCCGGCACGTCGGTGTCGAACTTCGGGAACCCGGCGACCGAGACGCTGTTCAGCGACGGGATCGGAGAAGACGAGACCATCGGGTACGCGGTGTCCGCACCCGTGGCTGCCATGTTCTTGGTGTCGCAGTAGAGGTTCTGCCAGGTCGCCCCGGCCGGCTTGGTGAGGAACTGGTGGAACTCGCCGAAGTCGCGCACCGACTTGCCGGACGCCTGGGCCCCGGTCCAGATGAAGCCGCTCTTCTGGTGGCCGAGCGCGTCGTCCTCGGTGTCGTAGCTGCGGATGTACTCGCCGGCCGAGGACTCGGTGTACTCGGGGTCGTCGGCCTGCATCAGCCAGTTGTGCCCCTCGGCCGAGTTGGTGCCGATGTCGTACGTGTTGTCGAAGAGCCCGAACTGCTGCGCCAGAGCGTGGTTGTTCGGCGTCACGTTCGCGCCGTACTCGGCCAGGGCCGGGTCGCCGTTGCCGCTCGTGACGTCGCCGAACATCTGGTCGTACGTCCGGTTCTCCTTGACGACCAGGAACACGTGCTTGATCATCGAAGGGTCGCCGATCCGGTCGGGGACCGGTTTTTGCGCCGCGCGGTGATCTTTGGCGAGGGCGACCGATCCCGGCGTCCAGCCGTTCTGAGCGAACACCTTGGCCGTCGAAGCGCGGATCACCCGGTCGCTCGGCAGCGTGAACCGCACCAGGCTCGACGTCGTGTCGTGCGTGCCGTGCCCGGCCGCGGTGGTCGGCCGGCGGGCGTCGACGCCCCGCGTGTTGGACACGACGATCTCGTTGCCGACCGTGGCGATCTCGGCCGGGAAGTAGTCGGCGGGCAGCAGGCCGACGTAGCTGACCGGCTCGAGCGGGCTCGCGTAGCGGTAGACCGCGATGGCGTTCGCCCGGCCCAGCGTGACCAGCAGGTGGCCGTCCTTGGTGAGGGTCGCCGCGTTGGGCTCGTAGCCGACCGAGGCCTCCGGCCAGGGCTGGGTGGCGATGGTCTGGGTGACCTTGTCGCGTGCGGTGTCGATGACCGACACCGTGTTGCTGGCCGTGTTGGTGACGAAGACGGCGCGGCCCTTGGCGTACACCGCGGTCGGGTGCAGGCCGACGGTGATGCTCTTCACGCCCGTGGCGGCGACGTCGATCACGCTGACCGTGCCGGTGGTGGTCGCGCCGGTGACCGGGCTGGCCGGCACCGCAGTGTTGTACGAGTTGATCGTCGTGTCGCCCGGCTGCGCCGTACGCCCGCCCTCGTTGCTCACGTAGAGCTTGTTGCCCACCAAGGCCAGGTCCCGCGGGGCGTTGCCCACCGCCCAGCTCTGCTTGATCGCTCCGGAGGCCGCGTCGAGCGCGACGACCCGGTTCTGCCCGTTGACCGCCGAGTACACGGTCGCGCCGTCGGGCGAGAACACCGCTTGGGCCACGAGCGCCCGCTTGGCGCCGTCCGCCGGGATCGTGACGAACATCGGATTGGCCAGCGACCCGTCCGCGTTGACCGTGAACCGTCGGTAGCCGTCGGCCTGGCTCAGCCACAGCTGCGAGCCGTCCGGCGAGTACGCGGGACCCTCCTGGCCCACGTCGTTGCCGCTGATGCGCAGGTCGGCGGCCGCGTTGTTGCCGATGAGCTGCTGCACCTTGAACGTCTGGAGGTCGACGATCGCCAGGGCCATCCCGCCGTCGGCGACCGCGGCCGCGACGTGGGTGCCGTCCGGGCTGACGACCGACGACATGATCTTGCCGTTGGTGATGACGAGGCGCTTGCCGATCGGGTCGATGTACTGGTCGGCGGAGACGACCTGGCCCCGGCGTGTGGTCTGGCCGACCTGGTCGGTGCCGAACTGGTACGTCTGGGCCACCGCCGCGCCGCCGCCGGCCGCCACGACGACGGCCGTCGCGCCGGCGGAGACGAGCAACAATCGGCGGCCCTTCGCGACCTGCCGCCTTCGGCGTGTCACCTGCATGCGCTATCCCTTCGGAAGGAGCTCGACGGTGCCGTCGAACTGCCAGAGCGGGTTGGGCGCGTCCCCGGCCGGGGTGCGCACCAGGAAGTAGCCATTGACCTCCTTGGGGCCGTCGCCGTCCGCGACGAAACGCCCGTCCGGGGTGATGTCGAGCTGGTAGATCGCGCTGCCGACCGCCGTCGTGTCGGGCAGGCGCCAGGAGACGACGCAGCGCCAGTCGTTGCCGGGGCCCTCGGGGTCGGTCTGCCCACCGCCGCGGGTGCATGCCGCGCTCGCGCCGAGCTGGGCCTCGGTGACGTCGGGCCGGTTCAGCTGTCCGGTCTGGACGCGGTAGAGGTGCGCAAACGCGGTCGCGAGCGAGCGTTGCACCTTGTCCTGCCCGATTCCCGAGCCGGCGCCGAGGCCCGCGACCGCGAGGACCACGACGGTCGCGGCGCCCAGCGCGATCAGGGGGAGGGCGCCGGCCAGGACGGCGCGCCGCGCGGAGCCGTCGTGGTTCAGGTTCGTGAAATCGCGGCGTACGAAGATCAGGTACGCGAGCGCGGTCGCTGTCAGCGCCCAGATCAGGCCGGCCACGACGCTGATCAGCACCGATCGGAGCTGCATCGGGCTCGTGAAAAGGCCGTTCCAGTTGTAGCCCGGCAGCGCGAGACGCACCGCGACGGGCAGCGGGAGCATCTGGGCGAGCTCGATCGCCAGCGCGAAGACCGCGGGCAGCAGCAGCCCCATCGGGGAGCGCCCGAGCGCCACCGACCCCAGCAGGCCGATCCCGGCGAGAGCGAGGGTGGGCGCGAGCGCGCAGAGCCACGCGAGCGCGACCCGCCCGGCGGCGTCGCCCGTGGCGAGCAGGTGGCCGTCCAGGCCGACCAGTGGCCGGTCGCCGACCGCGAGCAGGCCGCCGGCCGTGCTGGACACGAACAACCCGGTGACCATCAGCAGGATCACGGTGAGGCTGGCGAGGGCCTTGGCCACGAAGATCCGGCGTGGCGAGCGGACCGCGACGAGCAGGTGCCGCCACGTGCCGAGCCGGTCCTCGGCCGCGAACACGTCGCCGGCCACCAAGGACGTCAGCAGCGGCAGCGCCCACTGGCCGGCGAAGCCCAGCAGCACGAGCGGGCCGGCCCAGGCGGTGGCGTGCATCCACCGGCCGAAGAGCGTGTCGACCGGCAGCGTGGCCTGCTGGCTCACCCCCGCGACGAAGAGCGCCGGCGCTACCCAGCAGGCGAGCACGACCAGGCGGATCCGCCACTGGGAGACGAGCTTGACCCACTCGAAGCGGTAGCCCCTCGTCACCGGGACCCGCATCGCCGCCGTGGTCATCGGCGCTCCTCGTCGGTCAGGGCCAGGAATGCCGCCTCGAGCGGTGACACCACCGGTGTGAGCTCTCGGAGGGCGATTCCCGCGTCCACGAGCCGCCGGACCAGGTCGTCCAGGGCGGGCGTCAGGGCGCGGACCGCGAGCGGCTCGGCCTTCTCGATCACGGTGACGCCGTTGGTCTCGCCGGCGATCCGGCGAGCGCGGGGCGGGTCGCCGGTGAGCAGGCGGTAGTCGAGCTCACGGTTCTCGGCGGCCAGCTTGCCCAGCGGTCCGGAGAACGCGATCCGCCCGGCGGCGAGGATGGTGACCTCCGAGCAGAGCGCCTCGACGTCGTCCATGCGGTGGCTGGAGAGCACGACGCTCGTGCCGTCCGCGGCGAGCCGGGTGAGCACGTTCTGGACCTGCCGTTTGCCGGCCGGGTCGAGCCCGTTGGACGGCTCGTCGAGGATCAGCAGGCGGGGCCGGGTGAGCAGGGCCGCGGCGAGGCCGAGGCGCTGGCGCATGCCGAGGGAGAAGCCGTTGGCCCGGTCGTCGGCGACGTCGGTGAGGCCGACCCGATCGAGCACGTCGTCGATGTCGTCGCCCTGGTCGCCGCGGAGCCTCGCCAGCGCGGCCAGGTTCTGCCGCGCGGTGAGCGAGGGATAGAGGCCGGGGCCGTCGACGAAGCCGGCGACGCCGTCCGGGCCGGCCAGCGCGCGCCGGACCGGGGCGCCGAGGATCTCGAGCGTGCCACCGTCGGCCACCGACAGGCCCAGCAGCAGGCCGAGCAGCGTCGTCTTGCCGGCGCCGTTCGGGCCGACCAGCCCGTGGATCTGGCCCTTGGGCACGTCCAGGTCCACGCCGTCGAGCGCGACGACCTCGCCGAAGCACTTGGTCAGCCCGCGCGCCCGGACCGCTCTCATGGTTCCTCCCCGCGCCTCCTACGAGGCGTAGGGATAGATATACGTGGCAGTTGCGGACCGCCGGTTGAACTCCCCTGAAACGTCAGACGGCAGGAATCTGCCGCTATCGATACTCGACGATCGTCTAATCAGGCCGGTTTGCCGAACGGCCCGTGCAGGGCCGCCCATTGCAGCAGCATGATGGTCTTCGCGTCGGCGATGCGGCCGTCGGTGGTGCCGGCCAGGGCCTCGTCGAAGGGGAGCTCGATCGCCTCGATGTCCTCGCCCTCGTCGGCCACGCCGCCGCCGGCGGTAGTGCGGCTCGCCGGGGTGTAGGGCGCGGCGTAGAAATGCAGGCGCTCGGTCACCGAGCCCGGGCTCATCCAGGCGCCGAAGACGTGCTCCAGCTCGCCGACCTCGACGCCCAGCTCCTCGGCGGCCTCGCGGCGGATCGCGCCCGCCGGGTCGTCGCCGTCCAGCAGGCCCGCGGCGGCCTCGACGAGCATGCCGTCGGGGTGCCCGTTCACGTAAACCGGGAAGCGGAACTGCCGCGCGAGCAGCACCGTGCGCCGGTCGGGGTCGTAGAGCAGGATCGTCGCGCCATCGCCGCGGTCGTACGTCTCACGTTGCTCGCGGGTCCAGCGGCCGTCGGCGTGCCGGTAGTCGAACGTGGTGCGCCGCAGCACGTGCCAGGCCGTGGCCAGCAGCTCGACGTCGCGGATCACGACATCGGAGTTCCCGGTGAGGTCGCGGCCGATCTGGTCGAGGCCGGTGCGGCCGCGCGCGTCGGGGACGTCGATCCCTGGTGTGGTCATGCCGGGGAACGTACACTCTGAAACGCGCAACAGTCGACAAGAATGAGGATTAACACGCATGCTGGCCGCCGAGCGGCGCGACTTCCTGCTGGCCCGGCTGCGGTCGGAGGGCAAGGTCGTCGCCAAGGACATCGCCGCCGAGATCGGCGTCGCGGAAGACAACATCCGGCGCGACCTGCGCGAGCTCGCGTCGGCAGGGCTGTGCACCCGGGTGTACGGGGGAGCGCTGCCCGCCGCGGCGGCTGCGGCCGACTACGCGACGCGCATTGCCGTCGCGCCGGACAGCAAGCGCAGGGTCGCTGCTGTTGCCGCCGCACTGATCCGGCCGGGCAGCACTGTCCTGCTCGACGGTGGCACCACGGCGCTGGCGCTGGCGGCCGCGCTGCCGCCCGAATTGCCGGTCACGATCGTCACGCACAGCGTGACGGTTGCCGCGGCGCTGGTCACGCACCCGACGATCGAGGTGCAGGTGCTGGGCGGGCGGCTGTTCAAGCATTCCGCGGTGACCTGCGGTGCGGCCGCGGCCGAGGCGGCCGGCCGGGTCAGCGCCGATCTGTTCTTCCTCGGGGTCACCGGTGTTCACCATCGGGCCGGGCTCACCACCGGGGACGCCGACGAGGCCGCGATGAAGCGTGCGCTGGCATCCCGGGCGGCCGAGACGTACGTGCTGGCCAGCGCCGAGAAGATCGGGGCGGCGTCACCGTTCGCGGTGCTGCCGCTGAGCGGCGTCGCCGGCATCGTCACCGACGTCCCCGCCGACGATCCCGAGCTGCGCCGGCTCGTCGAGGCCGGCGCGCACGTGCTCTAAACCGCCACCCGCATCCGCTCGCAGAGGCCCCGCAGTTCGGCGCCGCCGGCCCGCACGTTGGACCGTTCCAGCAGCGTGCGGGCCGACTCCCGGACGTCGGCCGAAGTGTGCACGTGCTGCGGGGCGAGCCGTTCCGCGGTGAGCAGCAAGCGGATCGCCGCCTCGTCGCGGCCGCCCAGCTGGGTCAGGGCGCGCGCGGTGTCGACGTAGTAGAAGACCTGGCGGAAGCCGGCCGCGATGGCGGCGGGTGTGGTGTGCCGGGCGATCTCGGCGGCGCGGGCCGGGTCGCCGCCCAGGTCGGCCTCCATGCTGATCCGCCAGATGGCGACGTTCGTCGGGCCGAAGAACATGCCCATCGTCGTGGTCTCGCCGGTGCGCCGGGCCAGCTCCGCCGCCTCGGCCAGATAGGCACGGCTCTCGTCGAGGCGATCGCGGTCGCGGCCGCGGTTCGCGTACGCGCTGATCAGGTGCAGCGAGCCGAGTGTCTCCGCGCCGCCCGGCCGGGCGAAGTGGCCTTGCAGGTCTTCGGCCGCGCGCTCGGCGAGCGTCAGCGCACGCTGGTACGACCCGCATGCGATGGCCGCGTTCGCCAGCGTGGAGGCGGCCAGGCCACGCAGCACCGGGTCGCCGGTCGCCTCGGCCGCCTCCCGGCACCGTTCACCGCCGACCCACGCGTCCGTGACGTGCCCGAGGTTGCGCAGCACCGACGACGCGACGAAGGTCGCGTCGCAGAGCAGCCGCAGGGCCCGGCCCCGCTCCGGGCCGGCGGTCTCGGCGTGCAGGTCGCGCAGCAGGGCCGGCAGCAGGCGGGCGGCGCCGGCGTAGTCGCAGGCCTGCCGCAACGCGTCGGCCAGGCTCAGCGTCCTGGCGAGCTCGGCGAGCGGCGGCGTCAGATCGGCGGCGGACTCGGCGCCGGGTTCGGCGAGGTCGATGTCGATCAGGGCACGGCGGATGCCGTCGACGCCGGCGAGCGCGGCGGCCGCGGCCCGGTCGGTGGCCGGCACCGGCATCCCGGCCAGGTCGGCGGGGGAGCACTCCAGCGCCGCGGCGATGTCCGCCAGCATGAACCGGTTGTCCGCCGCCTGTCGCCCCCGTTCGATCCTGCTCCAGGTGGCGTGCGAGATCCCGGCCCGGCTGGCGGCGTACCGCATGCTCCACCCGCGCAGCAGGCGGCGCGCCCGGATCCGTTCCCCGATCCCGGGATCGGCGGTCGGTCGTGGAGTCATGCCGGAACCGTAACCCCGCTCGCAGCTTGCGGTGGTACATGTCTGAACCATGTCCGATCTACTGATTCGGCCGCTGCGCGCGGGCGAGGCCGGCCTCTTCGAGTCGCTGCCCGACCCGGGGCTGGTCGGGTTCGCCGCGTTCGGCGACAGCTACACGGCCGGCGCCTACCGTCCGGAGTGGAGTTGGGTCGCGCTGCGCGACGGGGTGGTGGTGGCGCGGGCCGCGTGGTGGGGCGGGCCGGGCGACACCGTGCCGCTGGCCCTCGACTGGTTCGACTTCACCGATCGCGACGCGGCGGTGCGTCTGCTGCTCTCGTCCGGTCTGCGCGCGGAGTACTCGATCAAGGTTCCGGTCGGCTGGCGCACCGTGCCGGCGGTGCGGCGGGAGGCCGAGAAGAGGATCGAGGCGGCCGGGCAGGCGGGTCTGCTTCCGCTGGTGGAGAGATATCGGTACGAGTGGACGCGGGCCTTCGGTCTGCCGGGTTCCGCCGGCCGTCTCGCGCTCCGCCCCGAACCCGACGACGAGGCGTTCCTGGACGCGTTCCGCCTCGTCCACACCGGCACGCTGGACGCGCATGCCCGGCGGACGATCGCGGCCGGCGGCGTCGACGCGGCGGCGCGTGAGGCGGTCGAGCTGCTGCGCTGGATGCCGAGCCCCCGGGAGTGGTGGCGGCTCGCCTACACGCGCGACGGCGAGCTGGCCGGCCTGGCCGTCCCGTGCCGCAACCACAGCGAGCCGGTGATCGGCTACATCGGCGTGGTCCCCGCGCAGCGCGGCCACGGCTACGCCTACGACCTGCTCGCCGAGGCCACGCACCTGCTGGTGGGCTGGGGCGCCGATCGGATCGGCGCCGACACGGACCAGGACAACCACCCGATGGCGGCGGCCTTCGCCCGTGCCGGCTATCCGATCGTCCACGAACACATAGATCTTTTCTGACGGCGTACTCAAGGTCTCCGGCAACAAGCTGGTCAACAAGTCGACCGGCGCGACCGTCAAGCTCTACGGGATCAACCGCTCCGGCGGCGAGTTCGCCTGCATCCAGGGCAACGGCTTCTGGGACGGCCCGATGGACCAGGCGTCGATCACCGCGATGCGTACGTGGAAGGTCCGCGTCGTCCGGGTGCCGCTCAACGAGGAGTGCTGGCTGGGCACGGCCGACGTCCCGGCCGCGTACGGCGGCACGGCCTATCAGAACCAGGTCAAGGCGTACGTGAACCTGCTCGTCCAGAACGGGATCACGCCGATCGTCGAGATGCACTGGAGCTACGGCCTCTACACCGGCAACTCCTCCGGGTGCGGCGACGTCAAGGCGACCTGCCAGAAGCCGATGCCCGACGCGCAGTACGCGCCCTCGTTCTGGACCGGCGTGGCGAACGCGTTCAAGGGCAACGATGCGGTCATCCTCGACCTGTTCAACGAGCCCTACCCGGAGCGGGCCACCGGCGATGAGACCTCGGGCTGGAAGTGCTGGCGCGACGGCGGCACCTGCACCGGCATCGGCTACCAGGTGGCCGGCTTCCAGTCGCTGGTCACCACCGTGCGGGCGACCGGCGCCACCAACATCATCATGATCGGCGGGCTCGCGTACTCGAACAACATGAGCCAGTGGCTGGCCTACAAGCCTGCCGACAGCCTTTCCAACCTGGCCGCGTTCGCGCACATCTACAACTTCAACACCTGCGCGAACACCTCCTGCTGGGACAGCCAGATCGGCGCCACCGCGCAGACCGTGCCGGTGACGCTCACCGAGATCGGCGAGAACGACTGCGCGCACGGCTTCGTCGACTCGCTGATGAATTGGGCCGACGCGCACAACATCGGCTACCTCGGCTGGACCTGGAACACGTGGGACTGCTCGAGCGGCCCGTCGCTGATCAGCAACTACGACGGCACCGCCACCGCGTACGGCCAGGGGCTCAAGGCGCGCGCCTCGCGACCGTCTCCAACTGAATTGTCGTGAACACCCGGGTCTTCGGACCCGGGTGTTCGGACCATATCGACGCCGCGCTATTGACTCTGCCCCGAGGGGAGACTCCACTGTGTGACGGGAACGCAACCCGAACGGGGGTCGTCATGATCAAGCGCCTCGCCGTCCTGCTCGCGGTCCTGCTCGGTCTGGTCACCACGCCGGCCGCGGCTCTCGCCTCCCCGGCATGCCGCGTGCAGGGCCAGATCGTCCGGGCCGGCCATCTGCGCGTCCAGGTGCTCAGCCCGACGCTGCTGCGGTTGGAATACTCCGCCGCCGACTCGTTCGAAGACCGTGCCACCTTCAACGCCGTCGATCGCTCACCGGCCCGCACCTGGTTCCGGGCGAGCACGACCGGCGGCGAGCTGCGGGTCGAGACCAGCGCGGTCACCCTGCACTACCGCATCGGCAGCGGCCCGGTCACCGAAGACAACACCACCCTCGACCTCACCGTCGCCGGCCGGCGAACCAGCGTGCACCCCGAGTTCGGCACCCCGGTCCGCGACGACGCGCTCGGCGGCTGGTATCGCGGGCTCGACTACTACGCCGGCCAGGCCGGCCCGGTCGACCAGCTCACCCTGCACCCCGGCATGCTCAACCGCGGCGGGTGGTACCTGCTCGACGACACCGCCACCGCGCTGCGCACCGGCGACGACTGGCTCACCCCGCGGCCCACCCCGAGCGGCGCCTACCAAGACGGTTACCTGTTCGGCTACGGCCACGACTACAAGCGGGGGCTTGCCGACCTGCGTACGCTGACCGGCCCCTCCCTCCTGCCGCCCGAGTGGTCCTTCGGCACCTGGTTCTCGAAGTACCAGGCGTACAGCACCAACGACTACCGCACCCAGCTGCTGCCCGCCTTCAAGCAGCACAACGTGCCGCTCGACAACCTGGTCGTCGACACCGACTGGAAGGCGCCGAACGCCTGGGCCGGGTGGAACTGGAACTCCAGCCTGTTCCCCGACCCCGAGCCGTTCCTGGCCGAGCTGAAGAAGCAGGGCATCAACACGACGCTCAACGTGCACGCCGCGATCAGCGGCGACGACCCGCGCTTCGCCGCCGCCCAGGCCATCGCGAAAGACAAGCTGAAGCCCGCCGCCAGCAGCTTCGCGCCCAACCCGTACCGGTTCGACTGGGGCGACGCCGACCAGGCCGCGGCCTACGAGGCGCTGCACGACCCGTTCGAGGCGCAGGGCGTGCAGCAGTGGTGGCTCGACTACTGCTGCGACGACAGCCTGGTCAGCACGCCCGGCGTCACCGCCGACGGCTGGGTCAACGAGCTTTACAAGCGCGACGGCGACGCCCGCGGGCAGCGCGGCTTCTCGCTCGCCCGCATCGGCGCCTCGTATCCCGCCTACACGGTGCCCGGCGGCTCCGGCCCGTGGAGCGAGCACCGCAGCACCGTCCATTTCACCGGCGACACCCGGCCCGATTTCGCCACGCTCGCCTTCGCCGCCAAGATGACGCCCGCCGAGGGCAGCATCGGCATGTCCTACGTCAGCCACGACATCGGCAGCTTCGCCGGCAAGCACCTTCCCGACGACCTCTACCTGCGGTGGGTGCAGCTGGGCGCGTTCCAGCCGATCCTGCGCCTGCACTCCGACCACGGCGACCGGCTGCCGTGGGAGTACTCGAACGCGGTGAGCGGCCCGGCCGCCGACTTCCTGCGGCTGCGCGAGTCCCTGGTGCCCTACCTCTACACGGCCGCCCGGCAGAGCTTCGACACCGGTGTGCCGATGGCCCGGGCGCTCTACCTCCAGTGGCCCGAGCTGAACCAGGCCTACCAGCACGACACGCAATACCTGCTGGGCGACGACCTGCTCGTCGCGCCGGTCACCACGCCCGGACTGAGCACCACCACCTCGGTCTGGTTCCCGCCCGGCACCTGGACCGACTTCTTCACCGGCGCCACCTTCCGCGGGCCGGCCACCCGCACGGTCGGGGCCACGCCCGACCACATGCCGGTCTACGTGCGGGCCGGCGGCATAGTCGCGCAGAACACCGGCACGGCCAACGTCGCCAACCAGCCGAAAGACCGGCTCACGCTCACGGCGTACCCGCACGGCGACGGCGCCACCACGGTCTACCGCGACGCCGGCGACGGCCTCGGCTACCAGTCGGGGCAGTACCAGCGGATTCCGGTCCGCTACGACGAGGGCCGCACCTCGTCGCTGACCGTCGGGCCGGTGGCCGGCAGCTACCCCGGAGCGCCCGCCGCCCGCTCCTACACGGCCGCCTTCGCCGGCGTGAGCCGCCCCCACACCGTCACCGTCGGCGGCCACCGGGCTGCCTTCTCCTACGACGCCGCGAAGCACCTGCTGACGGTGGCGGTCCCCGCGACCGCGAACGGCCGGTCCGTCACCGTCACGCACGACGGCGACCCGCTCACGATCAGCCAGCAGCCCGCCGTCGACGTCGCCTTCGAGGCGCCCGACGGCCTGCAGTCCGGCGCTACCAGCCGGCTCGTCACGACCGTCCGCAACGTCGGGCCGGGCACGATCCGCAACGTCGCCGCGAGCGTCGAGGCCCCCGACGGCTGGGTGATCGAGCCGCGCGGCGCCACCACACGGTCGTCGCTGGCCGCCGGCGGCACCTTCACGGTCACGTACGACGTCACTCCGGCCGGTGCATCGCCGCGCACGGCGAACGTGATCGCGCGGGTCGCGTACCGCAACCCCGACGGCACCACGGCCAGCGTGCCGGCCTCGCTCACCGTGCCCATCCGCCCGGTCGCGGTGACCTTCCGCGTGCTCGCGCCGCCGGGCACGCCACCCGACGCGAAGCTGTTCCTGCCCGGCAACATCGACCTGCTCGGCCCGTGGGACCCCGGCAAGCAGGCGATGACCAACCGCGGCGACGGCATCTGGGAGACCACGATCAGCGTGCTGGACGGCACCGACATCCAGTACAAGTACACCCGCGGCACCTGGGAGACGGTGGAGGACTGGGGCTCGATCACCGGCACCGTCAACCGCGACGTGGTCGTCGACGGCGGCATCACCCAGACCATGCTGGTCGACGACACCTCCACCCAGTGGGGTGTCCCCGGCGTGCCCGACGACCACTTGGCCATCCAGTACTGGCGCGACCCGCTGGTCGTCTCCACGAGCGCCGCCGCCGACGCGGTGACCGTGCGCTTCCAACGCGACATCCAGCCCACCGGCGCCGACTTCAGCACCTCCGTCGAGGTGAGCGGCGTCTTCGGCGAGATCGCCGGCTCGGTCGCCGAGACCGCCCCCGGCGTGCTGGCGTGGACCCCGACCGAGGCCTTGCCGCCCGGCACCTACAGCGGCGTGGTCGGCAACGTCAGCAGCACGGGCCCAGGAGGTGTGCCGATCCGGGAGCCCTACACGTTCACCTTCACCATCTCGTAGGCGCCCACCATGGCCACCACGGTGTCGGCCGGCCCTCGCAGACTCAGGAACACCATCGACAGTGGGGTCACCACGCACAGGCCGAACCAGGTGATCCCGGTCAGCAACTCAACGGTGATCCGCAGAGCCACCTGCCGGATGCCGATCCTCGTGCCGGCGACGATCACGCCCGCGCCGATGGTCCGGCACACCACGGATTGCGCCTGGGTCACCGCGTCTTCGCCCGGCGAGAGAACGGGGATGATCATCAGCATGAGTCCGGCGGCCATGAGGGGCCACGCGAATGGGCTCCAACCAGCCGGTACAGGTTCCATGGCCGGATGCTAGAAGCCCCGTGAGCTCAATCAGGGGCCGTGCACACAACCCTCCCAACACCTTCACGCTATGGTCCACCGGCCGAGCCGACGCCACCCTCGCCGCCTTCGGACTCATGCGAGGGTGTTCCGGTTGGAGCACCGCTGTGCTCGGATGAGCGGGTGAGATTCGACGTCGACACGAAGGCCTCGCCCGCGCAGGTGCGGCGGGCCTTCACCGACTTCACCGACCGCCGGCCGCGAATCTTGAGTCGCACACTCGACCCGAAGACCTACGAGGTGCGCGAGCAGGGTGACACCTGGGCGGTCGCCCGGGAAAGCACCCCGGGATCGCCGTTCTGGGTGGTCGCCCGGTACGACTGGTCGGAGCCCGACGCGATCCGCTGGACGGTCACGGAGAGCAGCTACGGCGGTGGCGGCGACGGGTTCGTGCGGATCGCGGCGAGGGACGGCGGAGGCAGCCGGGTGCACGCCGAGTGGACCAGCACGGGGGCGCGTCGCTCGCAGAAGCCCCTGCTTTTCCTCCTGCATCACGGCCCCATGCACCGGCTGATCGCGCGAATGTGGACCTCCACTCTGGACCGGTACGCCCGCGAGTCGAGCGGCTGACGGCGCGGGACCGCTACCTCGACTCCCGGCGGGTGGCCGGCAAGGCCGAGCAGGTCGCCGCCGGTGCGGACCCCGACCGGCGGCCCGGCGCGTACGCCCAGGTCGCCGCCGCGCTGACGCAGGATCCGTTGTTCCTGGTCAGCGCGCTGCTTACGGTGGTGGGCGGGTTAATCGATGGCGCGGCGCGATAGCATGAGCGGGCAGGGCGTTGATGGGGACGAGTACCGCCGCACGCAGCCACGAGAGACCCGGGGACGGTGGAAGCCCGGGGGACTGCGCGGCGAGAAGATCACCCCGGAGCCGTCGGAGGAAAGGCCGGTAGGGCCGAGTAGAACCGACCAAGAGTGGGCCGCTTCCCGCGAAGAAGCGGTCAAGGAGGGTGGTACCGCGGGGCCCGCAAAGCCTCGTCCCTTCGTCGGAGCAACGATGACGGAGGAACGCGATGTACCGCCCCGTGCCGGCCCAGGTCGATCTGCCCGCGCTCGACCACGAGATCCTCGGCCTCTGGCGCCGTGAGCGGATCTTCGAGCGCAGCCTCGAGCAGTCCCGCGGCCGCCCGGAATGGGTGTTCTACGAGGGGCCGCCGACCGCGAACGGCATGCCGGGCGCCCACCACATCGAGGCCCGCGTCTTCAAGGACGTGTTTCCGCGCTACCGCACGATGAAGGGCTTCCACGTCGAGCGCAAGGCCGGCTGGGACTGTCACGGCCTGCCGGTCGAGCTCGCCGTCGAGAAGGAGCTCGGCTTCACCGGCAAGAAGGACATCGAGGCGTACGGGATCGCCGCGTTCAACGAGCGCTGCCGCGAGTCCGTGACCCGGCACACCGACGCGTTCGCCGAGCTCACCGAGCGGATGGGCTACTGGGTCGACCTCGACGACGCGTACCGGACGATGGACCCGGCGTACATCGACTCGGTGTGGTGGTCGCTCAAGCAGATCTTCGACAAGGGGCTGCTGGTCGAGGACTTCCGGGTCGCGCCCTGGTGCCCCCGCGACCAGACGACGCTCTCGGACCACGAGCTGGCCCAGGGGTACGAGACCGACGTCGACCCCGCCGTGACCGTCCGTTTCCCGCTCACCTCCGGGCCGCTCGAAGGCCGGGCCAGCCTGCTGATCTGGACGACCACCCCCTGGACCCTCGTCTCCAACACCGCCGTGGCCGTGCACCCGGAGGTGACCTACGTCGTCGCCACCGACGGCAACGAGAACATCGTGGTGGCCGAGCAGCTGATCCCCGACAAATTCCAGCGGACCGGCGAACGCTTCCAGGGCAAGGAGATGGAGCGCTGGACCTACCAGCCCCCGCTCGACCTGGTCGAGGTGCCCGACGCGCACATCGTCATCCTCGCCACCTACGTCACCACCGAAAGCGGCACAGGCCTGGTGCACCAGTCGCCCGCGTTCGGCCCCGACGACCTGGCCAACTGCCGGGCGTACGGCCTGCCGATGGTCAACCCGGTGTTGCGCGACGGCACGTTCGAGCCCGAGGTGCCGCTGGTCGGCGGGCTGTTCTTCCGGGCGGCGAACGAGCCGATCGTGGCCGACCTGCGCGAACGGGGGCTGCTGTTCAAGCACGAGCCGTACGAGCACCAGTACCCGCACTGCTGGCGCTGCCACACGGCGCTGATCTACTACGCGATGCCGTCCTGGTATGTGCGGACCACGGCCGTACGCGATGCCCTGTTGCGCGAGAACGAGAAGACCACCTGGCAGCCCGAGACGGTGAAGCACGGCCGCTACGGGGACTGGCTCACCAACAACGTCGACTGGGCGCTCTCGCGCAACCGCTTCTGGGGCACGCCGCTGCCGATCTGGCGCTGCGCCGAGGGTCACCTCACCTGCGTCGGCTCGCGCGAGGAGCTGAGCCGCCTGACAAATCGAGATTTGTCCGATCTGGACCCGCATCGGCCGTTCATCGATGAAATCACGCTCGACTGCCCCGCATGTGGCAAAAAATCCCAGCGCGTCGAGGAGGTCATCGACGCCTGGTACGACTCCGGGTCGATGCCGTTCGCGCAGTTCGGCTACCCGTACGCGAACAAGGATCTTTTCGAGAAGCGGTTCCCGGCCCAGTTCATCTCGGAGGCGATCGACCAGACCCGCGGCTGGTTCTACACCTTGATGGCCGTGAGCACCCTCGTCTTCGGCCGCTCGTCGTACGAGACCGTCGTCTGCCTCGGCCTCATCCTCGCCGAGGACGGCCGCAAGATGTCCAAGCACCTCGGCAACATCGTCGAGCCGATCCCGCTGATGGACACGCACGGCGCCGACGCGGTCCGCTGGTTCATGGCCGCGGTCGGCTCGCCCTGGTCGGCGCGGCGCGTCGGGAACACCGCGCTGCAGGAGGTCGTCCGCAAGATCCTGCTGACGTACTGGAACACGGTCGCCTTCCAGGCCCTCTACGGCCGCACCGCCGGTTGGCAGCCGTCGTCCGCCGACCCGGAAGATCGTCCGGTCCTCGACCGCTGGTTGCGGTCGGAGCTGGCGGCGCTCGTCGAGAACGTCGATGCCGCGTACGCGAGCTACGACACGCAGGAGGCCGGCCGCCTGCTCGCCGCCTTCGTCGACGACCTTTCCAACTGGTACGTGCGCCGCAGCCGCCGCCGCTTCTGGCGCGGCGACCCGGCCGCCCTCGCCACCCTGCATGAGGCGCTGCGCACCGTCACGTTGCTGATGGCGCCGCTGACCCCGTTCATCGCCGAGCGGGTCTGGCAAGACTTGATCCTGCCGGTGGAGCCGGATGCCGCGCCGTCCGTGCACCTGGCGGCGTTCCCCTCGGCCAGGCCGGAGCGGCGTGATCCGGAGCTTTCCGCCCAGATGGCGGTCGCGCGGCGGCTGGTCGAGCTGGGCCGGGCCGCCCGCGCCGAGTCCGGCCTGAAGGTTCGCCAGCCTCTCGCGCGGGCCGTGGCGTCGAACGCCGACCTGCCGGAAGACCTGCTCGCCGAGATCGCCGGCGAGCTCAACGTCGGCGCCGTCGCCCCGCTCACCGGGTCGTTCGTCGATTCCACGGCCAAGGCCAATTTCCGTACGCTGGGCAAGCGTTTCGGGAAGCTGGTGCAAGAGGTCGCTCGCGCGATCGCCGGATCCGACGCCGCCGTGCTGGCAGCCGATCTGCGGTCCACCGGGACGACCACGATCACGGTCGACGGCGAGACCGTCACGCTCGGCCCCGACGAGGTCGTCATCACCGAGACGCCGCGGGCCGGCTGGGCCGTCGCCTCCGACGCCGGCGCGACCGTGGCGCTCGACCTGGAGCTCACGCCCGCACTGCTGCGCGCGGGCCGGGCCCGGGAGGCGATCCGCCAGATCCAGGAGGCCCGCAAGGCCAGCGGCCTCGACGTCGCCGACCGCATCGCGCTGGGCTACGCGACCGACGACGACGAGACCGCCCTGTCCTTGACCGAGCACGCCGGCCTGGTGGCCGACGAGGTCCTCGCGACGGAGTTCGGCTCCGGGGCGCCCGATCAGGACGCCCGGATCTTCACCGACGAGTCACTCGGTCTGCGGTTCTGGCTTCAGATCGCGGGATCGTCCCAGAACACGTAGACCGCGCCGTAGGGAACCTGCACCGTCTGCCCGGCGGTGCAGGATCCGGCCGGCGCCGCCCCGCCCGACGTGTAGAGCCGGTTGATCCAGTCGGCCTTGGTCAGGATCCCCTTGCCGCTGTGGCTGTTCACCTTGAGCAGCAGCTCCGGGATGGTCCCGTCCCGCGGCGGCCCCGCCTTGTCGCGCACGGCGGTGACCAGCGAGCCGTCCCGCAGCGACTGCCAGCTCGGCCCCCCGAAGTGGTGCAGCCTGCCGCCGGTGCCGATGAGCTGTGCCTCCGGAACCGACGCCCCTGTGTAGGCGCCCGTGGTCGCACCTTCGGCGACGACGCAGGTGTAGTTCTGCGTTCCCTTGGTAACCACGAAGGCCCCGATCGGACGTGATCCGGCCGGGGGCTTGATATCGGTGGGAATGGCCGGGATCGCGACGGAGCGCGCGTCCGGCGCCGTGGTGGCCGCGCTGGCGTCGTAGCTCACCGCGCCGACAGCGGCGACGACGACGGCCATGCCGGCCACGGACAGCGCGCGCACGCGCGACCGAGTCGTGCTGAACAATATGTCCCCCCAGGGTTGTATGGCGGGTCCCTGTCACCCGCCATCCCGTCTCACGGGGAAGCGCCGCCCATCGATTTAGATCAACTTGGATATTGCCCGTTCGTACCATGTGGACGCTCCGATCATCGGAGCCGTTCCGCGATACGCAGCGCGGTGCCCGAGCACCCCGGTCAGGCAGCCGGCGGGTCAGCGCAGCCGGATGCCGTCACTGTTGCCCACGATCATGGCGCGCATGGCGCTCGATCGTAGGCGCCGGCCGCATCTTCTCCAGCAACGGCACGTCCTCGGCCGGCGTGGCGAGCAGGACCCGGGCCAGCACGGTGGCGTGCGCGACCG
This sequence comes from Actinoplanes sp. NPDC051513, assembly GCF_044454685.1. Lineage (NCBI taxonomy): Bacteria > Bacillati > Actinomycetota > Actinomycetes > Micromonosporales > Micromonosporaceae > Actinoplanes > Actinoplanes sp. NPDC051513. The sequence continues at coordinate 32,592 of NZ_JBITDW010000038.1, read as the reverse complement.
GGTCGGCCGCGGCGACCGGCACGAGGCGGCGCAGCTGCGCGGCGAGGCGCGGACCGGGGCCGGAGGCCACGACGATGGCCGCGGAGAGGCGCGCGGCGATCAGCGGGCGCATCCCGGGATCGGGCACGGCGTCGCGCCCGGGATCGCGCCCCGCGATGTGGGTCGGCGGCCGCCCCGGGTCGGGTCCGGCCTGCCCTTCGGCGAAACGGGCGGCGGCCGGGTCGCGCAGCAGGGCGCCGGCGGCTTCGAACGGGTCGGGCGGGGCCGGCCACCAGTGCTCCAGGAACGCGGCGACCCGGGCGGTGTCGCGGGCCCGCAGCGCCCGGTCGGGGTTGGCGCGGGCCGCGGCCTCGGCGGCGTCCAGCGCTATCCGGATCGACTCGGTGTCGCACGGCGCGACGATCGACACCGACTCGGCGAGGGTCAGCCCCGCCATCGCGGCGTGGCCGAGCGGCAGCGCCAATGCCGTGGCCACCAGTTCCGCCGCGACGGGAACGCCGCCGGGCAGCCGGGTGTACGCCTCGGCCAGCGCGGCCAGGTGACGCTGCTCCGACCCGTACGCGCCGGCATTTGCCTCTTTTGCGGCCTCGGCAAGAGCCCGGGCTCGGCGGTGCTCGAGTTCGTGGCCGGCGGCCGGGTCTCCCGCCATGTGGACTCGGGCCAGCAGCGCGACCTCGAGACCGTCGCGGAGCTCCGCCCGGGTGAGCAGCGCCATCATGCTGCTGACCAGGTCCGCGAGGGCCGGCGTCGCCGTTGCCGGATCCATGACGACCAATGGTAGTTACTCAGTGTGATTAAGGGTATCGATTGAGTGGTCGGATCCTGTGCCGTTCTGGCATGGGCGGGTTCCGGAAAGTGACCAACCGGTGACTATCCCTCGCCACCTGCCCGGACCTACATTTTGTAGGTGGAGGAGGCGATGATGCCTGGCGAGTTCAAGGTGGGCGATCTGGTCACGGTCCTGCCGCCGTACGACCGTGATCCGTACATCCTGAACTTCCAGCATTACGGACGGATAGCCGCGGTCGAGCACCGCGAGAACATGGCCACCGACCATTACATGGTCGAGCTCGACGCGACCCTGCCGCCCCGCCGCCGGGTGGGGCCGTTCCCGGCCGGGCGCCTCGCCAAGGGCTGGCGCGATCAGAATGGCCGCTGGCTGTAGGGCTCTCTTCGACGAGCACGGCCCGCGCGGTCTAGTTCTTGACGGCGACGCCGCCCGACATCTGGACGTGGGTGTCCTCGATCGCGGCGGCTTCGGCGTCCGGACGCCAGCGGTTGACCAGCACCACTCCCGGGTCAACCAGGTCGAGGCCGCGGAACAGGGCGGTCACCTCGTCGTCCGTGCGCTCCTTGGCCGGGATGCCGCGGGCGCGATAGACCGCCGCGGCCTCCACCGCCTGCGGGTTGTGGGCGGTCACCGTCGAGATGGCCAGGGTGCTGCCCGCGGGGAAGGGCGCCAGCAGGCCGTCGATGATGGCGTGGGCCTCGTCCTCGGAGGTGATGAACTGCAGCACCGCGATCAGGCTGATCGAGACCGGCTGCGTGACGTCGATGTTCTGCTTCACCTCGGGCGACGTCAGGATGGTTTCGACGTCGCGCAGGTCGGCGTCGATGTACGCGGTCGCGCCCCGCGGGTCCGAGGTGAGCAGGGCTCGGGCGTGGACCAGCACGATCGGGTCGTTGTCGACGTACACGATCGTCGACGTCGCGTCGACGGACTGGACCACCTCGTGCAGGTTGGGGGAGGTGGGCAGGCCGGTGCCGATGTCGAGGAACTGCCGGATGCCGCGCTCGGCGGCCAGGTAGTGGGCCACCCGCGCCATGTACTGCCGGTTCGCCCGCATGGAGATGGGCAGGCTCGGCGCCGACTCGACGATGGCGGCGGCGGCCTGGCGATCGGCCTCGAAGTTGTCCTTGCCGCCGAGCAGGAAGTCGTAGATGCGGGCCGAGTGCGGCACCGCGGTGTTGAGATCAACCGGCATGAGAAGAACTTATCTCACGGTCCATTTGATACGCCGACGGAGTTCGATCTCTGAGACCGGACAAATCGGCCCTTAAGGCGGCCGTGGCGGGGGTAATCTGCGCGATGACGGGACGTCACCTCAGCGTTGAGAAAGGACGGTGTCGGCTGTGAAGGTCGGCATTCCCACCGAGATCAAGAACAACGAATTCCGGGTGGCCATCACCCCCGCGGGCGTCTACGAGTTCGCCCGGTCCGGGCACGAGGTCGTGGTGCAGTCGGGCGCCGGCGCCGGGTCGTCGATCACCGACGGTGACTTCAAGGCGGCCGGCGCGACGATTCTGCCGACCGCCGACGACATCTGGGAGACCGGCGAGCTGATCCTCAAGGTCAAGGAGCCGATCGCCGAGGAGTACCCGCGCATGCGGGCCGGCCAGGTTCTGTTCACCTATCTGCACCTCGCCGCCTCCAAGGAGTGCACCGATGCGCTGGTCGACAGAAAGGTCACCGGCATCGCGTACGAGACGGTAGAGCTGCCCGACCGCTCGTTGCCGTTGCTCGCCCCCATGTCCGAGGTCGCGGGCCGCCTCGCCCCGCAGGTCGGCTCGTACCATCTGATGCGCTCGGGCGGCGGGCGCGGCGTGCTGATGGGCGGCGTGCCCGGGGTCTACGCCGCCAAGGTGGTGGTCATCGGCGCGGGCGTCTCCGGCATGAACGCGGCCGCGATCGCGCTGGGCATGCAGGCGGAGGTCCTCGTGCTCGACCGCAACATCGCGAAGCTTCGCGCGGCGGACGCGGACTATCGCGGCCATCTGCAGACGATCGCCTCCAACGCGTACGAGGTCGAGAAGGCCGTCGTGGACGCCGACCTGGTGATCGGCGCCGTGCTGGTGCCCGGAGCGAAAGCCCCGAATCTGATCTCGAACGAGCTGGTGAGCCGGATGAAGCCGGGCAGCGTGCTCGTCGACATCGCCATCGACCAGGGCGGCTGCTTCGAGGACTCGCGGCCGACCACGCACGCCGACCCGGTCTACCGCGTGCACGAGTCGATGTTCTACTGCGTGGCCAACATGCCGGGCGCGGTGCCGCACACCAGCACCTACGCGCTCACCAACGTCACTTTGCCGTACGCTCTGGAGCTGGCCAACCTGGGCTGCCGCGCGGCGCTCAAGGCCGATCCCGCGCTCGCGCTGGGGCTCAACACGTTCGACGGCAAGGTCACCTACGGACCGGTCGCGGAGGCGCACGGCATGCCGGTTCTGCCCACAGCCGAGGTGCTCAGCTGAGCATCTCCCGTGCCATCGACACCTATCTCGACCATCTGACGGTCGAGCGTGGGCTGTCGCGCAACACCCTCGCCTCCTACCGGCGCGACCTCGACCGGTACGCGGGTTTTCTCGCCTCGTCCGGGCTTTCGTCGCTGGGTGAGGTGCGTGCCGCCGACGTCAGCGAGCACCTCGCCGGGCTGCGCGAGGAGGGGCTGGCGTCGGCGAGTGCCGCGCGGGCCATCAGCGCGGTCCGCGGGTTGCACCGGTTCGCCGTGCGGGAGGGTCTGGTCGCGGTCGACGTCGCGGCCGAGGTCAAGCCGCCCGCGCCACCGAAAAGGCTGCCCAAGGCGCTCGACGTCGACCAGGTCGAGCGGCTGCTCGCGGTCGGCGGCGACACGCCGCTCGGCCTGCGCGACAAGGCTCTGCTGGAGTTCCTCTACGGCACGGGCGCGCGGATCTCGGAGGCGGTCGGCGCGGCCATCGACGATCTCGATCTCGACGGCGAGCCGTCGGCCGTGCTGCACGGCAAGGGCGGGCGCACGCGGGTGGTCCCGGTGGGCGGTTACGCCAAGGCCGCGATCGAGGCTTACATCGTACGGGGACGGCCGGCGCTCGCCGCCAACGGCAAGGGCACACCGGCCGTCTTCCTGAATGCCCGCGGTGGACGGCTGTCGCGGCAGAGCGCGTGGACGATCCTGCACCGCGCCGCGGCCGCGGCCGGCATCCCGGCCGTGAGCCCGCACACGCTTCGCCATTCGTATGCCACCCATCTGCTCGACGGCGGCGCCGACGTGCGGGTCGTCCAGGAATTGCTCGGGCACGCGTCGGTGACCACGACGCAGGTGTACACGCTGGTCACCGTGGACCGGCTACGCGAGGTGTACGCGACCGCACACCCCCGCGCTCGTTAGACGCTGCGCACCCATAGATGGCGACACGCCGGACCGGTGCCCCGACCGGACGGCCCCCGTGGCGTACAGTCGGGCATCGGCTGAGCCGGCCCGCGGCGGAAAACAATTGCCAAACCGGGTCAGAGGCGCGAGTCGGAAGGGGGTGGGGGCCATGGCAGACAAGGGATCACGGGCGGAGGCCTGGACCTCCGCGCTGCGCGATCAACAGAACTCCCTGGACCTCGGCGCCGACCTCGGTCCGGCCGACCCCACGGCGTACACGATGCGCCGCCCGATCCCCGAGCCGATGCCGACCGATCGGCACGGCCCCGCGCGGATCATCGCCCTGGCCAACCAGAAGGGTGGCGTCGGCAAGACGACGACGACCATCAATCTGGGCGCGGCCCTGGCCGAGTACGGCCGGAAGGTCCTGCTCGTCGACTTCGACCCGCAGGGCGCCTGCTCGGTCGGTCTCGGTGTCAACCCGCACAACCTCGACCTGAGCATCTACAACCTGCTCATGCAGGACGACGTCGCCACCGAAGACGTGATCATCAAGACCGACGTGGCCGGCCTGCACCTGCTGCCGGCCAACATCGACCTGTCGGCCGCCGAGATCCAGCTGGTCAACGAGGTCGCCCGCGAGATGGCGCTCGCCCGGGCGCTGCGCTCGGTCCGCAAGGAATACGACTTCATCCTGATCGACTGCCAGCCCTCGCTGGGCCTGCTGGCGATCAACGCGCTGACCATCGCGCACGGCGTGCTCGTCCCGCTCGAGTGCGAGTTCTTCTCGCTGCGCGGCGTGGCGCTGCTGCTCGACACGATCGACAAGGTGCGCGAGCGGCTCAACTTCGACCTCGAGCTCGAGGGCATCCTCGCCACCATGTACGACTCGCGCACCACCCACTGCCGCCAGGTGCTGCAGCGCGTGGTCGAGGCGTTCGGCGACAAGGTGTACCAGACGGTCATCACCAAGACGGTCAAATTCCCCGAGTCCACCGTGGCCGGCGCCCCCATCACCAGTCTCGACCCGGCCTCCTCCGGCGCGCGCAACTACCGCCAGCTCGCCCGCGAGGTCATCGCCGCCAAGGTCGAGCGCGGCTGATCCGTGCTCTTCGCCCTCTCGACGCCGGTGGCGTTCGCCGCCCTCGTCGCGTCCTTCCTGCTCGGCCTCGTGCTGCGCGCCGTCGCGATCCGGATAGCCGCCCGCCGCCTCGGCTTCGCCCACCGCGGCGAGTCGATCACCCCGCGCCTGCGCGAGGACGTCGACCCGTTCGGCGCCGTCGCCGCCGCGATCGGTGGCATGGGCTGGGGCCGGCAGCTCTCGGTCGACGAGATCCCGCGCAACCGCGGCCGCGGCCGGGCCGCCATGGTCTTCCTCGCCGGCCCGCTGACCTGCATCGTCATCGGCGAGATCCTGGTCGCGGCGTACGCGCTCGCGTTCTCGGGAGATCTCCTGACGTTCATCGGCCCCGCCGACGTGCTGCTCGGCATCGACCTGCCGGTGGGCCAGACCATCCTGCTGTCGCTCGGGGTGGGGCTGCTCAGCTTCGGCCTGCTCGCGCTGATCCCCATCCCGCCGCTCGACGGGTTCGGCGTCCTCCACAGCGCGCTGCGCCGCCCCGGCAACGGCATGCAGTGGATGCGGCTGTGGTTCGAGGACAAGAACATCGGCGTACTGATCCTGCTGATCTGCTGCCTGTTCCCCCTGCCGTACTCGTTCCTGCTGCGCATCCTCGACGCGCTCGGGCTGTTCTTCGTACGCGTGTGGGGCTGATCTTCGCTGCGCCCCAGTCACCTGTGCTGACCTGCGGCGTTGAAAGGTGGTTGTGAGCCCGGAACAGCTTGTCGTGCCCGTGGTCTACGGTCAGCAGGTGCCTGAAGACGCTGTGCCCCCCACCTCCGACGACGTCGACGTAGCGCCGGGTGCGGAAGATTCGGGCAAATTCACCGTACGGCTGCAGAACTTCACCGGCCCGTTCGACCTGCTGCTGCAGCTGATCGGCAAGCACAAGCTCGACGTCACCGAGGTCGCCCTGCACACGGTGACCGACGACTTCATCGCCTACATCCGCGCCATGGGCGACGACTGGGACCTCGGCGAGGCCAGCGAGTTCCTGCTGGTGGCCGCGACCCTGCTCGACCTCAAGGCGGCCCGGTTGCTGCCGGCCGCCGAGGTGGAAGACGAAGAAGACCTGGCCCTGCTGGAGGCGCGCGACCTGCTCTTCGCGCGGCTGCTGCAATACAAGGCGTTCAAGGAAGCGGCGGCCTACATCTCCGACCTCGAAGGCACGGGGGCCAAACGCTACCCGCGCGCGGTGTCGATGGAGCCGCGGTACGCGGAGGCGCTGCCCGACCTGGTGCTCGGCATCGGGGTGGAGCGCCTGTTCAAGCTGGCGTTGAAGCAGTTTTCGCCCAAGCCCGGGCCGCCGCAGGTGTCGATCGCGCACATCCACCAGGTGCGGGTGAGCGTCCGCGAGCACGCCCAGCTGCTCCGCGACCGCCTGCGGCGCGCGGGGAGCGCCACGTTCACGCTGCTGATCGCCGACTGCGAGAACACGCTCGAGGTGGTGGCGCGGTTCCTGGCGTTGCTGGAGCTCTATCGCGAGGGGCTGATCGAATTCGAGCAGCCGGTGTCGCTCGAGGAGCTGACGGTCCGCTGGGTCGGCGGCGACGCGGCCGACGTCGAGCTGGACATCGACGACTACGAGGGCAGCAAGCTCGACCCCGATCAAGCGGGCGCGCCGCCGCCGGATGAGTCGGATATGGCGGGGGATTCGGATTTGTCCGCTGAAGACGGCGACGACGATGTTGCCCGCGACGGCGATGTTGCGGGCGACGGCGATGTTGCGGGCGACGGCGATGTTGCGGGCGACGGCGATGTTGCGGGCGACGGCGACGTTGCGGGCGACGACGACGTTGCGGGCGACGGCGACGTTGCGGGCGACGGCGACGTTCTGGGTGGCGGCGACGTTGCGGGCGACGGTGGCGGGGCAGTTGAGGCGGCCGTTGGATTTGACGTGGGCGAGGATCGCGGTGATCTTGGCGGGGGAGATGACGAGACGGCCTCGGCCGTGGTGGAGGAGCGATCGTGAGCAACGACGAGCGGTCCGAGTCGCTGGCCCAGCAAGCCGCCTCGTGGGTGCCGCCCTGGGAGCGGCAGCAGCGGCCGCCCGATCGGGCATATCAGGCCGAGGCCGAGGCGCGCGCGGCGGCCGGGGAGGCCTCCGACGATGTCGAGGACCAACCCGACGACGAAGAGGTTCGGTCGGAGGCCGGGTTCTCCGACGATGACGACTACGACAAGGCCTTCGAGGGGACGAATCCGCCCGGATACTGGTCGCCCGGCTCGCCGGAAGCGCCGGCCGAGACCGACCAGGACGACGTCGATGCGGGCCACGTTGACGAGGGCGACGCTGACGACGGCGAGACCGACGAGGACGACGCTGACGAGGACGAGACCGACGAAGGCGAGACCGACGAGGACGACGCCTATGCCGGGGAGCCCGAAGAGGCGGCTCTGAGCGGGGCGGCGGACGATGAGCCGGTCGGTGTGGATCAGCCGCTCGAGGTCGCCGGGGAGGAGCCGGAGCCGTCGGCGGGCGAGATCGGGCCAGAGCTGCCGATGCCGGAGGCCGTCGAGGAGGCGGCTGAGGAGGCCGAGGACGAGGACGAGGCTCCCGTGGACGCGCCGCTCCCGGCGGACGGCGATGATGCGGGGGACGTGTTCGATCGGGCGGCCGATGACGATGTCAGCGATGACGGGGTCGATGACCTGCCGTTCGGGGACGGGGATGACGCTTCGGGGGAGGACCCTGACGGGCGGCCGGCCGCGGGCGCTGACGGGCCGGCAGCGGACTCCGGCGCGGCGCCGGGCGTAGGCGGGGGCGATCTCGGTGGCTCGGCGGGGGTCGCAGCGGCGGGAGCATTTGCGGCGGGGACAGTGGCGGCGGGGGCCGTTGTGGCCGGGGAAGTGGCGGGAGATCCGTCGAGCACGCTGCCGGCGGCGGGCGACGTGGCCGAGCGGGCGCGTGCTGTCAACGCGGTGCCCGAGCAGGGGCGACGGCGGAAGGACCCCGCTGCTGCGGTTGAGGACGCGGCATCCCGTACGGATAATGATCTTCCGGAATTGGTGGATGACGGTGAGTTGAGCGCGGCGCTCGAGGCGATCCTGCTTGTCGTCGATGAGCCGGTGGCCGAGATGCAGCTTGCGCAGATTCTGGAGCAGCCGACCGAGCGTGTGGCGGCGATGCTGGAGGACATCTCGGCGCGGTACACGGCGGCGGGGCATGGGTTTGATCTGCGGCGGGCTGCTGGTGGCTGGCGTCTCTACACGCGTCCGGAATATGCGGCCTACGTCGAGCGGTTCGTGCTCGACGGGCAGTCGGTCCGGCTGACCCAGGCGGCGCTCGAGACTCTTGCGGTCGTCGCCTACAAGCAGCCGGTGACCCGGTCGCGGATCTCGGCCATCCGCGGCGTCAACTGCGACGGGGTCATGCGTACGCTTGTCACGCGCGGCCTGATCGAGGAATGCGGCATCGAGGGCGAGACGGGGGCTCACCTGTATCGCACCACGCCGCTGTTCCTCGAGAAGCTGGGTCTCAACTCGGTCGATCAGCTGCCGCCGCTCGCCCCATTCCTGCCCGACGATGTGGAAGAAGTACTCGATGCCCCAGGCTGACACCGCCGAACGCCTCCAGAAAGTGCTGGCCGCCGCCGGTGTGGGGTCCCGCCGCGCCTGCGAAGATCTGATCTTCCGGCGGCGGGTCACCGTCAACGGCAAGGTCGCCAAGCTCGGCGACAAGGTCGACCCCGCCACCGCCGAGATCCTTGTCGACGGGCAGCGGGTGATCACCGACACCAAGCTCGTCTACATCGCGATGAACAAGCCCCGCGGCGTCGTCACCTCCCTCGACGACGAGAAGGGGCGCACCGAGCTCGCCGACTTCCTCGGCCAGTTCGACCAGCGGCTCTTCCACGTCGGGCGCCTCGACGCCGACAGCGAGGGCCTGCTGCTGATCACCAACGACGGCGAGCTGACGAACAAGCTCACCCACCCGTCGTACGGGATCTCCAAGACCTATCTCGCCGAGGTGGTCGGGCCGCTGCCCCGCAACGTCGGCCGGCAGCTGCTCGGCGGGGTCGAGCTCGAGGACGGGCCGGCGCGCGTCGACGCGTTCAAGCTCGTCGACGCGCTCGGCAAGACCGCCCAGGTCGAGATCGTGCTGCACGAGGGGCGCACGCACATCGTGCGCCGGATGATGGACGCCGTCGGCCACCCGGTCACCCGGCTGATCCGTACGGCGGTGGGCCCGATCCGGCTCGGTGACCTGCGGCCGGGCGGGTTCCGGCACCTGTCGAACGCGGAGATCGCCGCGCTCTTCAAGGCCGTGTCACGCGACGACGACTAGTTTTCCGACGGTGTGCTCGCGGGCGAAATCGGTCAGCGCCCGCGGGCCCTCGTCGAGCGTGTAGCGCCTCGTGACCGTCGGGGTCAGGTGGATGATCTTGTCGATGCCGCTCTCCATGTCGAGCACCATCTCGAAGGTGACGTCGTCGCGGTCGATGAACTCCGGCTTCGGCGCCGGGAACGTGATCGTGTAGAGGCGGCCGCCGGGGTTGAGGCTTTTCGCCGCTTCCTTGAGTTCGTTGGTCGGTAGCACCAGGTTGAGGACCACGTCCACGTCGATCGGGTACTCGCCGTAGGCGGTCGGCTCTGCCCCCATTTCTCGGATAAATCCGGCGTCGTCGGGTTTGGCCGTGGCGATGATCTTTCCGGCTTCGAGGGCGGGGAGCAGCGTCGTGCCTACCCCGCCGGTTGCGCCGATCACCAGGACCGTCTCGCCGGGCTGGATCTTGGCCTGGGCCAGCAGGGCGTTGGTAGTCAGGCCTACCGTCGGCAGCGCGGCCGCGGTGATCGCATCGAGCTCGGGCGGCCTTTTCGCGATGAAGGGCGTGTCGGCCTCGAAAACCGCATATTCCGCTAGCGTCCCGGTGGTCAGGCTCGGCTTCGGGAACGGCAGCATCCCCGCCATCGCCCGCGGAATGCCATGACCAAAGATCAAATCCCCTGGCGCGTACGTCGTCACGCCGTCACCGACCTCGGTGACCGTTCCCGCGAAGTCGCACCCCGGCACGTGCGGGAACGTCAGGTCGACGATCCCATGGAAGGCGCCGCTCGCGACCCGCAGGTCGATCGCGTTCAGCGAGGCCGCCGCGATCCGCGCCTGGATCTGCCCCGGGCCGGCATGCGGGGTGGGGATGTCGCCGACCGTGTATTCGCCGCACTTCTCGACCAGCACAGCCTTCATCGCTGCTCCTCAGCTCTGCGTCACCGCTCTAAGCGGACCGTGCGGTCACGTTAGGCATAACCGGACCGGACGGTCAACTTGTTAGGGTCGCTGCTGTGACCCGAGCCCTGCGCGCCGACGCCGCGCGCAACCGATCGCTGCTGCTGGCGGCGGCCACCGAGGAGTTCGCTTCCCGGGGCATGGATGCGTCGGTGGCCGACATCGCCCGGCGGGCCGGGGTCGGCAAGGGCACGGTCTTCCGCCACTTCCCGACCAAGGACGACCTGATCGCCGCGATCGTGCTGGACCGGGTCGATTCGCTCGCCGAGCTGGCCCGCTCGCTGTATCAGGCGCCGGACGCCGGGGCGGCGCTGTTCGAGTTCCTCGCCGCGGCCGCGGGGAAACAGCAGCAGCTCGACTTCTCGTTCCTGCGGGACGCCGGAGAGATCAACGACCGGCTGGCCTCGGCGCGGGAGCGGCTCTTCGCGGCGATCGTCGCGCTGGTGGAGAGGGCGCAGGGAGCCGGAGCGGTGCGGACGGACGTCACCGGGCTCGACGTGATCCTGATGATGTGCGTGCCGTCGCACGTGGTCAGCTTCGTGCCGGGGGCGGGGCCAGAGCTGTGGCGGCGTTACCTGGCGCTGGTGATCGACGGGTTGCGGCCGGAGGGGGCGCATCCACTCGGGCCGGCATCGCCGATGAGCGTCTAACGGCCGAGCAGGGCGGAGTCGGGTGCGTTTCCGCTCTCCGCGTTCAGGGCCGCCAGCACGGAGGCGTACATGCGCGTCTTGATTGTCTGCAGTGCGGGACCGGCCTTGGAAGCGTGCTGCTGAGCGAGGGCGATCGCACGACCCCGCACCTCGGATTCGGGCAGCGCTTCGTCGACGATCTGCTTCCCGTACGCGTCAATGCCGCCGAAACGACGGGCCGTGACCATGGCCTCGTGGGCGGTCTGCGGCGTCAGCCGCGACTGGATCAGCGCGCTCATCCCCACCGAGAAGGGGATGTTGATGTCGGCCTCGGGCAGGCACCAGTAGCCGCGGTCGGCGCGCATCACCCGGAGGTCGTGGCAGAGGCTGAGCATGGCGCCGGCGGCGAATGTGTGCCCCTGAAGGGCGGCCACGGTGACCACCGGTAGACTGAGTACGCGGGCGAAGAGCGCGTGCACCGCGGTCGTGTACGCGGTGAACTGCTCGGAATGCTCCATCAACCACTCGAGGTCGAGACCGTTCGACCAGATCTTGCCGGTCGCCGTGGTGACCAGGGCGCGCGGCTCGTCGCCCTTCTCGACCTCGTCGAGCAGGGAGTTGACCGCGGTCAACCAGTCGGGGTGGAAGCGGTTCTCGGTGTCGCCGAGATCGAGCACGAAGACGGCGTCGTGACGGTCGAGTGTGGGCATGGTCTCGCTCCCTCCGCGTTACTCGTCGGTAACATACCCTAGTTCGTCGATCCTTACCACGGCGGGCACAATGGGAGGGTTGGGTCGGGCGGGCGAACTCAGGAGGAACGGTGGCGGAAGAAGTACGGCCGGAGAAATGCGTGGTGGCCGTCGACGGGCCTTCGGGTTCGGGCAAGTCCACCGTCTCCCGGCGACTCGCCGCCGCCATCGACGGGGTGTATCTCGACACCGGCGCGATGTACCGCGCGGTGACCTGGGCGGTGCTGCAGGCCGGCGTCGACCTGGCCGACCCCGAGGCGATCGCCAAGATTGTCCTGGAGACCGAGTTGTCGATCGGCACCGATCCGTCCGCCCCGCACTTCGCGGCGAACGGCGTCCCGGTCGACGGGCCCATCCGCGGGCCCGAGGTGACCGGGGCGGTCTCCGCGGTCGCCGCCGTGCCCGCCGTCCGCCGGCAGTTGGTCGCGCTGCAGCGGGCGATCATCGCCGGGCAGCCGCGGATCGTGGTCGAGGGGCGGGACATCGCCTCGGTGGTGGCCCCCGACGCCGACCTGAAGGTGTATCTGACCGCGTCGCCCGCCGCCCGCGCGGCCCGGCGCAGCGCCGAGGACGCCACCGATGTGGCCGCCACCTCGGCCGACCTGGCACGCCGCGACCAACTCGACTCCTCCCGGGCCGCCGATCCGCTGCGCCAGGCCTCCGACGCCCTCGAGGTCGACACGACCGGCATGGGGATCGACGAGGTCGTCGCGTACCTCTTGAAGCTTCTCAACAGCAAGGTGAGTCAGTGAGTGACCTCTCCGCCGGGGACCTGGATATCTCGGATATTTCCGATTCCACCCCGGCCGGCCCTGTTCCCGTGGTCGCCGTCGTCGGCCGTCCCAATGTAGGCAAATCGACGCTGGTCAACCGCATCATCGGCCGCCGCCAGGCGGTCGTCGAGGACGTGCCCGGGGTGACCCGCGACCGCGTCCCCTACGACGCCCAGTGGACCGGCCGCCGCTTCACCGTCGTCGACACCGGCGGCTGGGAGCCTGACGCCCGCGACCGCGCCGCCGCCATCGCCGCCCAGGCCGAGATCGCCGTGCAGACCGCCGACGTCGTGGTCTTCGTCGTCGACGTGACGGTCGGCGCCACCGACGTCGACGAGGCCGCCGTGAAGATGCTGCGGCGCAGCCACAAACCGGTCATCCTGGTCGCCAACAAGGCCGACAACCAGAACCTCGAGATGGAGGCCGTCAGCCTCTGGTCGCTGGGCCTGGGCGAGCCGCACCCGATCTCGGCCCTGCACGGCCGCGGCTCCGGCGACCTGCTCGACGACATCCTGCACGCACTGCCGTCCCCACCGCCGATCATCGAGGGCGCACCCCGCGGCCCACGACGGGTCGCGCTCGTCGGCAGGCCCAACGTCGGCAAGTCGTCGCTGCTGAACAAGGTCTCCAAGGAGGAGCGCGCGGTCGTCGACCCGGTCGCCGGCACCACGGTCGACCCCGTCGACTCACTGGTCGAGATGGACGGCGAGGTCTGGCAGTTCGTCGACACGGCCGGCCTACGCAAGCGGGTCAACCAGGCCTCGGGCACCGAGTACTACGCCTCGCTGCGAACCGCCGGCGCGGTCGAGGCCGCCGAGGTCGCGGTAGTGCTGCTGGACGCCGCCGAGGTGATCAGCGAGCAGGACCAGCGCGTCCTGACCCAGGTCGTCGAGGCCGGCAGGGCGCTGGTGATCGCCTTCAACAAGTGGGACCTGGTCGACGCGGACCGGCGCATCTACCTCGACAAGGAGATCGACCGCGAGCTGAAGCGCATCCCCTGGGCGATCCGGGTCAACATCTCGGCCAAGACCGGCCGAGCGGTCGACAAACTGGCGCCGGCCCTGCGCCGCGCCCTGGACTCGTGGGAGCAGCGCGTCCCCACCGGCGCCTTGAACCAGTGGCTGACCGCTTTGACCCAGGCAACCCCTCATCCCGTACGGGGTGGGCGCGCGCCGCGGATCCTGTTCGCCACACAGGCGGGGGTGGCGCCGCCGCGCTTCGTGCTGTTCACGACCGGGCCGCTGGATGCCGGGTACATCCGGTTCATCGAGCGCAAACTCCGGGAGGAGTTCGGGTTCGAGGGGTCACCGATCGAGGTGTCGGTCAAGCCCCGGAAGAAGACCGGACCGGGGGGTCGCGGGAAGGCGCACGGGTAGAGGTTGTAGGGTGGTAGAAGTTGCCGCGCGGTGCTTGGTTGGCCGGGTGGCATCGGGCTGTAGCGCAGCTTGGTAGCGCACTTGACTGGGGGTCAAGGGGTCGCAGGTTCAAATCCTGTCAGCCCGACGTGGTGAAAGGCCAGCTCAGCTGGCCTTTTTAATTTCCCGCCGTAAATACTTCCGGATCTCCATGACACGCATTTTTGCCCGAACGCGCGTACGGTTTGCGGAGTCGTCGGTGATTGCGTCCATCTTCCGGCCCCTGGGGGAGTGCGGAGGCGGCCTTCCGGTGCTCGTGGCGCATCGAGAAGATGGCGTTGACCAGGTGTTCCTTTCCGTGATCCGACTGATCGCCGATGTGCGCCTGCGACCTTGAGTATTGCGGTTGTTCGATGTCCACTCTGGATGATCGTGACACCTCGGCGACACGAACGTCCGTACGGTGATCTTGGTGCGGTGGCCGGGGATGCGGGCCGTGCGTGTGCCCGACGGGTGCCATGCTGGTCGCTTGCCGGCGGCTGGCTTCCTGGCGGCTGGCGGCCGGCTCGGGCCTCGTGGCGACGCTTGAACGGTGTCCCGGCGAGGGGTAGATCGTCCTTTCGCTTGGACTCGCCATGACTCCATGATCCGGCTCGGTAGAGGGTCGCGGAAGTGGTCCGTGGTGGTCTCCGGTGGTCCGGCGAGGTTCACCGTCGTCCGGCCGGGCTGAATCCATTGGCCTTGGTGATTTCCGCCTGGGGTGGGTGTGGACCAGGTGATGGATGGTTGAGCCGATCGATGGCTCGTCGACGCAGTCAACCTCCTGCAGAGGTGCCGGCCACGCGCGGTGTGTCCGAGGGTGCCGTTATCGTGTCGCCTGCCGTGCGGTCGGCATTGGCGGCCAGGGCCATCTCGGGCCTCGTGACGGCGCGGCCGGTGCAGCTCACCCCTGACCGGCCCGCTGGTCGGCTTGGCCCTCGGACAGCTACTCATCGGCCCGCTCTCCGACGCGATCGGCCGCTGGGCGCCACTTGCTGGTGTCGGTGTGCACCTACACGCATCGTTGCTGTGCGTGATCGCACCGAACCCGGTGGCCGTCGGCGTGCTGCGTGCCCTACAGGGTCCCGGGCACGGCCGCGGCCGCAATGGTAGCGATTGCGATCGCCCGGGACCCTGTTCAGCGGGGTCGCCGGTTCACCACATCGTGTGTATCTGACGCGGCCTGATGGCGCGCAATTGGCCCTGCGTTGGCCGTGACACCAGCTTTCAGCCCCGACTTCTCGCCACAGCCGAGGTAGTCGAGGTTTCGGAACACGCGCGCACTGCTTTGCGCACGGGCGGCGTGTCACGGAAGATCTCCTTGTGACTGAGCCGATCGATCTGCCGAGACGTGACGAGACGCATCAGGTGGAGCGCGACGGCGTTGTCGAGGTGAACCACATGATCACAAAGCGATTGAAGTGGATTTTCCGCGAGCAGCCGATCGCCGATTACGGCATTGACGGGCACCTGGAGGTCGTGTCAGGCGACGACCAGGTCACTGGCAAGAACATCGGCGCGCAGATCAAGAGCGGGAAGTCCTGGTTCGATACAGCGGCTCCTGGGGGATGGTTATTCGCCGAGTCGACCCTTAAGCACTACAACTACTGGCTCGGACACAGCTTGCCTGTCATTCTGATCTTGCATCACCCGACCACCGAGAAGCTGTACTGGCAGATCGTCGACCAGACCACCGCCACGCGCACGGGTAAGGGCTTCAAGGTGATCGTGCCGGAGGCCAACGTGCTGGACGTTTCGGCGAAGCCGGCGCTCGAGGACATCGCGCGCCGGTTGGGGCCGGCGGCGATCGCCGTTTATGACCGGTCGCTGCAGGTTCTGCCGTGGCCGACTGTCAATGCCCTGCAAACGGCTGAACAGGTCGATCGGACCGCGGCCGCCCGGGTGGCGCAGGTTCTCGCTGAGGGCCGCGCCCAGCCGCGCTTTGCAGTCCAGCAGCTGTTGGCCGCAGCGCCGAGCTGGCTGGTCGGTAGCACCGCAAGTCCGCAGCTGTGGGCCGCTACCGCCGGGTACGCCAATTCCCATGGTCAGCACGATCTCGCATTCGATGCGTTCGACCGGTCCGTGCGGGCGGGCGGTCCGCGGACGCCAAGACGGCGGGCACTTGCCGGCCTCGCTTTGATCACAGTAGGGCGGCGCCGCGAGGCGCGGACCTACCTTGAGCAGGCCAGGGCCGAGGGTGCGGTGCTTCTCGCCGACGTGGGCTTGGCCGCCCTGTCCATGCCCGGCGACCACGCGGCGCAGCTCGAGGTTCCCCCATCGATGCGGGAGGCGACCGACGACGAACTTAACGCCGAGCCCTCGGTGTTGAACTTCCTGGCCGAGCAACGCCTTCGCGACGCCGATATCGATGGGGCCATCGCGTTCGTGCGGCGGGCCGTCACCGGACCTGAAGAACGCAACCCCGACATGCGGCTGCGGCTGGCGGAAATGCTGCGTCGCCGCATCCAGGAGCACGCCGGGTTCGGTGGACCAGACAGCATCGAAGCACGCGGACATGCTCGCGCTGCACGCGACGAGTACCGCCGGTGGTCCGGCCCGAGCGAGAACGCCCTCGCGGAGCTTCTCGATCTGGAAACCCTCGATGGCGACCTGGCCACTGTGGTGAACCTCGCGCTACCGGCTGCGGCCGGCGGGTCCGCGACCGACCGAGAAGCCGCAGCCCCAGAGATCGCCCGCCGGGGTGCTGCCGCCGCCCAGATGTCCGACCGCGGCGATGCCTTGGCGGTCTTCAAACAATCGCTGAACTCGGATCCGTACCTGGACCAGCTCGCCGCGCAGGAACTCGAACTGCGCGGAGGCGATCTGACACAGCGGCGGCAGGCGTGGCTGCGCGCAATGCGTACCGCCGATGACGACCGCAGCCGCGCCGCCTGCATCCTGCGACTGGCCGACCTGGGGGTGTGGCCGATCCCGGAGGCTGAAGACCTGCGCGACCGGTCAATAACTCCTGAATGGACTTACCAGCTCGCCGAATCCGTCGCACAGGCCGCACAGGGTGACCCCGACGGCGCGATTCCGTCACTGCGGCTTATGGCACAGGATCGCGTCATCGCCGCAGTACGTCTGATCATGGTGCTCCAGCGATACCACGGCGGTGCCGCGGCCGCCAGGGAATGGCGCCTTCAGTACGCCCGGTGGCAGGACGCGATGCTCGCCGAGGTCCTCCCGTCAGCCGCGTGGACGGAAAGCGAGGCCGATACGCCGTCCGTGGTCACCGACCTACTCGCTGACACCCGTCTATCGGGCGATACCCGTGCCCTGCTCCGCCGCCAGCTAGTCCAGCATTTGAGCGGGAGCGGCGACTGGGACCGCCTTATCCGAGTGTGCCAGGCAGGTCTGCATGAAAATCAAGACAACTATCTGGTCTGGAGCCTGGCCCAGGCCTTCTACACGATCCGCGACGCTCCCGCAGCCCGCCGCGCTCTCGACCAGCACCGTCCCAACCCGGACACCGAGCAGCAGGCGCGACTCTGGGCGCAGCTGCACCTGGGCGTCGATCTCACCGACCAAGACGCTGCAACCGCAGCGGATCTAGCTGAGCGTTTCGGCGACGTACCCGAACTCGTCGAAGGGCTCATCGGTCTACTGCGCCGCGAGCAGCATCGCCGGCGGCAAGGCCAATCGTTGCCGTGGCCACAGGCACTGCTCGACCGCATCGAGGCGCTGACCGCCAGGGTTTACGCGGACGTGGATCCGGACACGATCGCCGAGGCGACCGTGACCGAACAGCTCGGGCAGATCGGCTACCAGCGACTCGAGGAGCTCCGGCAACGAGTGCAGCAGGGTCGGGAGCCGCTCGCCGCGCTGGCGTCGCTGGTGCGCAGCCCATACGGCAGGATGCTGCTGCTGCGCACCGCTGGCATGACCCCGGCCACCGACCTCGAGCCGGGGATTGCCGCCGTCGGAACGGCCACCGCCCGCCAGGCCCTACACCAAGGCAGCGTCGTGGTGGACCAGTCCGCGTTGTATCTGCAGCAATTACTCGGCCGCGATGGCGAACTGCTGAGGATGCGATTCGCGGAACTGCACACCCCGGCCAGCGCCGCCGACGACGCCACCCGCACCCGCGACAGCGTCTGGGCCGCCACCGCCACCGACGTCATCTTCGGGATCTACAACGGGCAGCCACGGCGCGAGCACATCCCAGCCGAACGGCGCGCCAGCCTACGCGTCCACGCAGCCGAACTCGAAACGATCACCACCCGCCTGAGCCGCCACGACATCGAACCCAGTCATGGCCCAGCCCAAGACGCGATCGCCCTGGCCAGCCGCCTTGGCCTCGCCCTATACGCCGACGATGTCGCGCTGCGCCAGAACGCCCGCGCTCGGGGAGTCCCCGCTTTCAGTACCACCGACCTGATTACCGCAGCTGGGTTGTCAACCGACAAAACGCGCGAAATGGTGCTTCGGCTGGCGGCCGAATACGTCGTCGACCTACCGCTCAGCGGCGACGACCTAGCTCAACTGGAACCCGACGGCGACTGGAGTGGCGCCGGCCTGCTCAACATCAGCCGCGGCCAGTGGTGGAAACGAGCCGGCGCCAGCCGCATCGACCAATGGCGTTTAGTGGCATCTCATGCTGCCCGCGTGTCCGGCGACAACCTCGTGCTCGTCACAAAATACGCGCTGTACGGGAGCCTCCAGGATTGCCCACCCGCGCAACGCACCCAGCGCTACCAGCAGATCGTGGTGGCGGCCATTGATGCCGCTCACGAAGGTGGCCTACCAGTGCCCGGCGACTATCTTGCTCGTCTCGCAGAGGCGACGGCCGACGGGATCGCGCCAAAGCCGCGCTTCGTCTTGCTTGCCCTAGCCGACACTATGCGACAACGAGGGGTAGACGATCCTTGGGCAGCGGCGGCCGAGATGCTTCCGGCATTCTCTGATGCTGAAGATTAGACGGCCAGCCGCCACGTCCACGCCGCAGCTCCATTGTCAACTTTGCCCGGCGCCCCACCTCGTCGTAGTACGTCGGCATCGGCGTGCGATCGATAACGGACGGTGCCGCACCGTTGGCTATCGTTGGCACCGCACTGCGGCCGGGCCACGGGACAGGTATTCCGGCCGCGACGTAACGTCGTCGGCAGGCAACGGAACCAGTGCGCGAAGAGAGACGTGTGGCGGTGTTCATTTCGTGACCATGGTTCCGGAGCTGGTCGACCGGCCGGTCAGTTTCGCCTACAACTACCGCATGCGTTGCAGCTGCGGTGGCGTCGAGGATCTGAGCGCGGCCGACTATGAGGCCGAGATCAACGAAGCTCACATACCATGCTCGCGCTGTTGGGGAAGCATTCACTTCGGCCGAGCCGTTGCCGCGTTGCGCAATCTCAAGGATCCCGCGCTGGAGAATGAACAGCTCGGTCGCTTGGCGTGGTATCACACGAGCACATCGCCAGACTGGCCCTCGCTGACCTACGAGGTACAGGAGCGGCAACGGCTGCGCGACTTCGGCCTCGTCACCGACGAGCAGATCGCTATGCTTTCCGGCCTGGCACTGCACGTCGGCACGTATGAGGCTGCGATCGAGAACGTGTTGCGTCGGATGAAGTACCAGGACGACCGTGACTCCCGGTTCTTCCTGTACCGGGTGGCACTCGACCTGGACTCGACCCGGGTCGAGACTGGCTACCGGGACGAAAACGAGCAGCGCGCGGCCCGTTTGTCCAATACCGAGCTCCGGGCCGAGGGCCTGCAAGCGGTCCGCTACCTCAACGTCTACGAGTCGCCCGGGTCGTTGTCGTTAGCGGTGACCGCGGACGCGATCGCCGCGGTGCACATGGTCGACCTCGACGGACACGGTCTGGTGCCCGATCACGATGCTGAGCTGACCGAGCGGCTCGACTCTTTCCAACGCGACCTCGATGCCGCCCGGCTGCGGCCCCTGCCTTCACCCCGGGAACCGATCTCGGCCATGGAGCAGCTGCAGCGTCGCGCCGCAGCTCGGCGCGGACAGGCCGTCGACCCTGGCCGGCCAACCGGACCGGAGTTCTACAGACTGTGGGAATCGATCGACTCGATCCTGGCCGAGCGCTATCTCGTGGGCGTCAACGCGATCGTTACTCGGGAGTTCCGCGACGCGGTCCGGCCACGGCGACGAGATGACGACGGTGCCGTGCGCGCGTACGCCGACTTCTACGCCACCCGCGCGTTCGCGCTGACCCATCCGTCTGCACTGATCGCCGGCCTGGCATCGCGACCCGCGGCAGCCCTCTGGTCGCGACCAGCTGAGATCGACAGCTGAGGTCGCCGGTCGCGGTTCCTCGCATTGACCCGCACCACGCGGCCAGCTCCGCGGGTCGGCCGCCCGGGGGTTCCGGCGCTGAGCTTGGCCCAAGCCGAACACTGCAAGGGTATGCCGATGGCTGAGTGTCGCGCGGCAGGGTGAACGTCCAAGTGATCCTGCGTCAGGTGCGTTGTGGGAGCGTCGGCTCGCTACGCTGGCCGCGGCTTTGGAGGTAGCTATCTATGGCGGTGTCCGGTCTGGCCGACGGCAACTGGTGGGTCGACGACCCGATCGACGAACAGAGCGACGACCTGTTCGGGCGCGGCCCTTTCGTGGCACGCGCAGTCAATTTGCTCGAGCAGATTGGCTCCCGGTCGAGCAGCACGGTGGTCGGCCTGGTCGGCCCGTGGGGCAGCGGCAAGACGAGCACGATCCGGATGATGGTGGCGGGCCTCAAACCCGACTCGTGGGGCGTCGCCTGGATCAACCCATGGGCGTTGTCTGGCCCTGACGCGGTGGTCACCGAGTTGCTCGCCGCGATCCGCAGCGCGGTCCCGGAGAAGAGCCGCGCCGGCGCCCGGGTCCGGACTCAGCTTTCTAAGTACGGGGCTTTGGCCGCGCCGGCGTTGAATATGGTGCCGTTGGTGGGCGGCGCCATGTCTGAGGTGGCGAAGGAAGCCCTACAGCGGTTCACCGACCAGGGCACGCTCGAGGACCAGGCCGTCCAGGTCCGTGAGGCGCTGCTTGAGCTGGCTCGCCCGACGCTGATCGTCATCGACGATGTCGACCGGCTGCAGCCCGACCAACTCCTGGCAGTGTTTCGGGCAGTGCGGGTTTTGGGCCGGCTGCCACATGTGCACTACGTCCTCGCATACGACCAGCAGACCGTCCTCGAGGTGCTGTCCACGACCCCGATCGCCGATAAGCACGGCGCCCGGGCGGTCGCGTTCCTGGAGAAAATCGTCACGTTGCGCCTCGAGCAGCCGCCCGTCCGGCTGGAGCACGCCGAATCGCTGTTCAACACCGGCTGTGCCGGTGCGCTGAGTCGGGCGTCCGCGACCCTGAGCGAGGACGCGCAGCGCCGGATGATCGAGGAACGCGAGTCGCTCCTGCTGCCGGTCTTGACCGAGCCGCGCGGCATCGCCCGGCTGCTAGCTCAGGTCGACATTTACCTGCCGCTGGTCGACGCCGCCGAGGTCGACGTCGTCGACTTCATCACCGTCACCTTCCTACGGATCACCTATCCACGCCTGTATCAGACCATCGCCGTGCACCGCGGCGCGCTCGTCGATAACGCCGAGATCCCTGATCTCCGCACCGAATTCGATGAGGAAGCGCTGGCCAAGCTCGACGTGCCGGCGCCGCACACCGGCCGGGTAGCGGCCGCCCTGCAACGGCTCTTCCCGCTGCTGGCTGAAGACAGGATCAGAGCGATTCGGGATCAGCACCGGCGGCACGGGCAACAACGGATCAGCGACCCCGACTACACCGAACGCTACTTCGCCCTGACCTCGATCATCGGGGAGATCAGCGACGGTGCCATCGGCCGGGCGATCCGGGAACTGGCCGAGGGACGCCGCCGCACGGCGACCACGGAACTCACCACGGCACTACGACCGGACCTCACCGACGCCCACGCGTGCGCCCGAACGGCGCGGACCCTGCGCCGGGCCGCGTCGCTGTCCGCGGAATTGTCCAGCAGCGAGGCCGCTGCGGTCATCCCGTATGTGTTCGAACAGTTCAGTCATCTTCGCGTTCCTGCGGCCGGAGGCTTCGGGCCCGATGAGGAGGCCACCGTCTGGCTCGCGGCGTTGCTGCAACGAGCCGACAGCGGGCCGCTGCCCGATGCCGGGCCTAGCGAATCCGGTCAGTTGCAGTATCTGTTGAACGCGATCCGGCTGGCCGTTCCCGAGCCAGCTGACGTCACCATCGCACGCCTGGCCGCTCAAACCGCTGGCTCGTCGTGGATCGCGGATGTGGTGAGAGCCGCGTACGAGGCGGCGTGGACGAGGGTCGTGGAGCATACGCGGCTCGGAGATGCTGCACCGATCGAGCCGGTAGGCCTGTACATCTCTCGGCTGGAGTCGGCATTCGGTGACGCCGACATCGACCGGCGGATCACCGCCGCTGTCAACAACGGCCTGCCGATCGCGGATCTCGCGGCCCGCCTCGTCGAAACCGAGGTCGTCTACGGATTTGCCGGCCACCACACCCGTATCGGCGGGTTCGATACGGCGGCCTTCCTACGCCGCGTCGGACGTCAGCACGTCGCCGCCGGCCGGGCGCAGCTGGGTGACGCCGCGGAGGGTGCCCGGCCGGGTGCGATTGATCGGGCCGACGTGTCGTGGGCGAATCGGCGTCGGTTCGCTGCCGGCTGCCTCGTCGAGGCGCTTGTGGCGGGCACCACGGAACCGGGGATGCTGTTGCCGAGCCCGGCTGAGGAATCGCTGCACCCCTTCGCGAATCGCCGCGTGCTGGTGGACGGTGGTGGCGAACCGATCGACCTGACACTCCACGTCTCCATCTTGATGCCGGCGTCGAGCGAAATTCCTGCTCGGGTTAACAACGGATGGGGTCCTTCCGCGGACGCACGGGAAGAGTTCCTTCTCGCCGCGATGGAAGGTTCGCCGATCAGCTCCTGGATTCGTAAGCGTCTAGACGAATGGGGTGCCGCCGCCGAGCCCTGGGCCATCAGCGAGGTCGGCGGCCAGTACTACACCGTTGCGCGTTCCGGCGCCCGGACCGCCGCGCCTGATGACAATTCTCCTCAAGCATCGCCTGTCAGGCTCGGCGTCGAACTGCTTACCGGACAGGCAGCCGGAAGCCCAAATCCGCAGTCACTGCTGATGACGATCGGTATCGGGTTCTACCTCGCCGAACTCGCAGAACAAGACCCGCCCACACCGGCGGAAACCCCAGTGGCTTCCACCTCCGCCGTGCTAACTCTGCAGGGCTTGTTCGAACTCATCGATGCGCTCGTTCACTGCACGCAGACCGCGAAGGAGTTGTGGACGACGTTCGACAATCAAACGCCTCTACCTGATACCTCACTCCTGCGATTGTCGCTGACAACACCCAAAGGACTCGCGGAGGTCGTCGACCTCAGCGCCTACCAACGGCGAGGCGCCGCGAATCGCAGCGAACACACCAAGGTCTACCGCTACCGATCCGGATCCAGCGACTTCACGGCGGCAGCACTGCGGGACTGGCTGAGCGAAGACGGGTACCGACAGCATGAGCGAGCGATCCTGGACATGTGGGACGCGGCACCCCAATGAATTCGCGGATCCGTTACACCGGAGGACCACCTCGAAGACGCGGTCGGCGGGAGCGCTGCTCTGCTCGCCGGCGCATCGCCGTCTTACTCTTGAAGGCTGAGTGTCAACGCCGCCCGAATCTTGACCTTCGTGTTGAGCGGGTTCTAGGAAGCACGTGGTCGGTTTTCAGCCGGAGCCGACAGACGTGCCGTCATCCTGTTCGAGGGAAACCCGATGGCTTGGAAGCTCCGGAATCCCGAACTCATCGACTCCGTCTCCATGCCTGGCCACTGTGCGCGAGCACGCCACGCCTGCCGTCGCGCCCGGACCGATCCGATCGCTGCGATGATCACAGACAAAGGATGCTGTGTCGCTCAGCCGCCGACGGCTGATGCGGTCCGCTGAACGGGGGAACTGCGCTGTGTTACCGACTCTCCACCAACAGCCGTACATCTGTTCTATAGGCTGTTGAGCAGCCAGCTTGACGGGTCGCCACCCTCGTTATTGCGAAGAGTGACCGCGTGGGTACGGGTTCGGTAGTGCGGTGAGGCGCTCGATGCGCAACCATCGGGTCATGATCGTGGGGGGACAGTAGATGGCCAGCCGTCACGATACGGGCACGGTTCCTCCTGGCCAGCTGTCGTTGCCGGACCTGGCGACCGATGCTTTGGGGTGGCAGGGGTTTCTCGTTTCTCGAGTGGCGCTGCTCGGCACTGTCACGTCGATGGTGGTCAGATTCGACCGTGATGCGCACATAGCCCGGCAAGAACGCGGTACGGCGCAGCCTATGCTTGATACCGATACGTTGGCGATGTGGGAGTGGCCGCAGGCTGATGAGACCTTTCCGCGTAGTGTGATCTCGGTTGTTGGCGTGCTGGCTCACGAGGCGCAGTCAGTCAAAACGTTGGTCGGAACCGCTCGCAAGTGGCGCGGATTTTCCGCTAGCGCGGTTCTGGTCCCGAGCGGGCGCCGACTTTCAAAGCAACAGCAGCTCGAATGTGCATACTCCGGTATCGCGGTCGTGGCTGGGACCGGGCAGCGTGTCGAGGTACTCCAGCAGGGATTTCCAGGACGGCTTGCCAATGCCCGGCGCACCGTGGCTGATAGGTGGGTCGAGGAGCAACTCTACGGAACGCTGCTGAGCCGTGCGGAGTCACCGGACGCGATGCTTCCGGTTCAGCTGGGCTAGCGCTTCCTGCCAGCGGCGAAGTGCTGTGGGCGGGTCGAATCTGTCGGTGGTCGCTTCTATTTCCATGTGCCTGACCTGAGCTTGTTGGCAGTGGGCTTGCCAGCTGGCCAGGCGCTGGGCGCGAGTGGACCCGGGTGTCAGGAGCTTGGCGCGCAACTCGAGTACGGCGGTGACGGAATGGATGAACGCAAGTTCCTCCTGACGTTCTTCGGGGTGCAAGGCAAGCTGGCTGATCGGGACGCGCAAGCAGGCGTCACAGTCACACTGCCAGAGAACGTCCTCCGGATCAGCTTTCGCTGCGAAAAGAATCTTCGCCAGGTTGATGTAAGCCATGCACTCCCGGATGACTGCTGCGATCATCGGTGACTCGGTGCTGCCGCCCCCGCCTCCGCCGTCCTTCGGGGCTGGGTAGAGGTGTCGTAGGGAGGTGGTGGTACCGACGGCCGCCGCGAGTGCGCCGGCGCATAGTGATCCCACCGCTGAGATGTCGCACCGCAACAGCAACACGGGTGGTCCGGCCTCGATGATGCGCATGAGGCTGGCGGCGACGCCGACGAGCCCGAACGGGTCGTCCTTATGTTCCAGGACCAGGGCGACCGGAAGGCCGGCGGTAGCGATCTGGTCGGCCAGGTTGGTGGTGGCTCCGGGGTTTCTGAGCCATGACAAGTGAAGCGGTAGCAGTGCGATCGCGTCACCGAGGGCTGCGGTGCGCTCCAGGATGCTTCCGACCCCGGTGTCGTCGCCTTCGGCGACGTACCCGGAGTCTGTCAGCACCGGCAACCCCAATTCGCGCTGTCGGCTGATCCATCCCTGATCGAATTCCGCTGCTGCTGTTAGCCGATTCTTACCCGTGTATCGTTCGGCATCCAGAAGCAAGGGCCGTTGGAAGCCGAGCCGGTTCCGTAGATGGCTGGCAGCGCGGAAGGCCTGTATCTGCCCGGCGTAGCCTCGGTGACCCGCCGCGGTAATGACCAGGCCGCAGCCTTCGGTATTGGCCGTCGCCGCCGCTGATAATGCCTGCTCGCTCCTGCATTGAATTAGCAGCGTCTCCTGGAGCTGCGCCGCGTACGCGGGCACTCGTCGCTTGCTGGCGTCCGGGAGGTCTGGGGGCATCACTTCACAGCCTCCGCCCCGCCGCGGCCGAGCGCGGCACGATGGCTCATGTAGTGGTACTCGAATGGCTGCGGAAGCATGAGGGCCACAGCGGCGACCTTCTCTACCGAGCGGTGCAGTGTGTCGAGGTGAAGGTCAACTACGCTGTTGATCAACTGCGGGTTTTCCTCCGGGAGGACGCCGGGCTCTACTAGACGCCAACCAAGCGTGTTGAGTCTCATGCGTAGCGCCTGATGCGTGTCGGAATCGATGGTGCCTGCACGCTTAGCGGTCTCGATCAGTGCGGCGATCGAGATGCCCCAA
The DNA here is from genome assembly GCF_044454685.1 of Actinoplanes sp. NPDC051513. NCBI lineage: Bacteria > Bacillati > Actinomycetota > Actinomycetes > Micromonosporales > Micromonosporaceae > Actinoplanes > Actinoplanes sp. NPDC051513. The sequence goes on along the minus strand of NZ_JBITDW010000038.1, from coordinate 6,470 downwards.
TGCAATTTGAGACCGATCAGCGGCCGGAAGTCTCGGGGTGTCAGGCCGGCGAGAAACGGCCGTATCGAGGCGGCCGGGGCAATGATCTCGCGAGCGAAGTCGTTGGCCTCCTGCTCGACATCGTCCTCGCCGGTTGATACCTGCCAACCGTGGAGTACCAGATGGCCGGCTTCGTGGGCGACACTGAAGCGCTGCCGGTCGGGGGGCAATGCCGTGTTGACCACGATGATCGGGCTGCGGCCGGGTACGCGCAGGCTGACCGCGTCCTGTGCATCGGTGCCAAGATCGCGCCGAACGATCACGACGCCGAAGCTTTCGACGAGCCTGATCATGTCAACGACTGGTTCCCCGTCCTTGATGCCAGCCTGCGCGCGCAACAGTTGAGCAGCCTGCTCGGGGCTGTGGTTCTCAATGGGCAGTTCCGGCAGGTCGGAGGCGAGCCGGTGCGGGACCTCTTCCAGCAGCCGGGTAGCTGACAGGCTGGCCAACTGGGTCAGGCCTTCAATGCGCCGTGCACTTCCGGCCGCCAGCCGGCTGCGTCGACGTCGGTGATGCACACACGAAACGCCGCCGCCCAGGTGTGGATCCCGCAACGCGAGCAGATCGGCTGGCACCTCCAGGGCTGATGCAACTGCGATCAGAGCCTCGCCCTCTATCTCAGCCTGTCCGCTCTCGACCTTGGAAAGGAAGCCCTGGGACAGGCCAGCCTCCTTGGCCAGCCTGGCCTGGGTCCAGCCTCCACCCTTTGCCTGACGTACAACTGCCAGTGCCGCTCCGCTGCCTCGCACAGTCACCTCTGCACTGTCTAGGATGTCCTGACGCACAGTAACACAGATAGTCCAAAATATTCCGAGATCATTTCGCAGCATTCCGAGCGGGACTTGAGCCCCGAGGGAGCGCCGCGGACAGCTCTTCGGATGTAACTCCAGGGCTCCCAAGTTCGTGGGCGTCCCGGAATGCGCTGCCTGCAGGCGGCCGGCAGACCCGGTACGAGTGCACTGGATTGACGGGCGCCATACGGCAGCGAGGCCCGAGTAATGCGCGACAGGAGATGGCGTCACCTGACGCCGTTGCCGTTCGAGTCCACTGAGGGATCTTTCGCGAGCGGCAAGCAGGTTAAGGAGCGTCTTGAGGGCGCGTCCGAACGAGTTCGTTCGGTCGTCGTCAACGACCTGTGCGCTACATGAAAGTAGCTCGTCAGTACGCCAGGTGCACGGCCCGGGCGATGCCATTCATCCCGCCACACGTCGCCGTAGGTGTGCTCGGCGTGTCGCGGTCCGCGGCAAAGGCGCTTTACCCGTGGCTGAGGGCTTCAGGCGGTCGATTGTCGAACGGTTTGCCGAGCGCGATGCGCCGGAAGGCGTCGATTTCGCGGATGTGGGCGTCGTGGACGTACGGCACCAGCGCCGTCTCGGAGGCGTGCAGGCAGGCGGGGTAGCCGACTTCGTGCAGCGGGTGTCCGGCCGGTGGTGCCGGGCTGAGCGGGTCCCAGCCGATCAGTGCGCAGACTTCTTCGGCGGTGCGGCGCGCGTAGGGACGGGCGAGTGCCCAGAGTGGTTCGGCGTACATCGACCGGAGGCTCCAGAGGTCGCTGCGGTCGGGCGCCTCGGGCGCGGGTGTGCCGGGTAGTTCGGCGGTGGCGAGTTTGTCGAGCCGGTTTCGCAGGCTGTCTCGGCGGCTGGCGATCGGGGCGTTGTCAGCGAGGGCGTTCTCGGCCAGGCTGGCCGCGGCGCCGTTGTCGTCCGGGACGCCCAAGCCGGCCGCCTTGACGGCGGCGCTGACGTGGTCGTCGAAGTCGCGCCAGAACTCGAAGGAGCCGACGCCGCAGGGCCACCAGTCGAGGTAGCTGTTTTTGTCGGTGATCGGTGTGCGGTCAGCGAACAGGGTGGCGATTTGCGGGAATCCGGTGGAGGTGAACCAGTCGGCGAGTTCGACGCGGCCGAGCCAGTCGGTCAGTCGCCACCATGCGTCGCGTTTGACGCGGGAGCTCGCGGCGGGCACGGCGAGCTGCAGCACGAGCGGCCGGAGGTCATCGGCGACGGCGTCGTACAGGTCGATGCCCCAGGCCTCGAGGACCGGGGAGTGGTGAAAGTCGTCGGCATGGAGACCGACGGGAAGGCTCAGTGCTTCCGCGTACGCGGCGGTGAACGGGTGCGCGTCCTGAGCGTCCTGATCGGAGTCGTCGAGTACGACAAGGCGGCCGGTGAGGGTGCGGTGGATCGGGACGTTGAGTTTGCCGGACTTCGCCCAGTTGTAGGCGGTGCGTCGGGGGATGCCGTTGCGGTCGGCCCATTGGGACAGCGGGATCGGGGTCATGAGCCGACGATGGCACAGATGGCACAATGCCATTCACGAAAGCTGTGCCAACTGTGCCATCCACTCGAACTGGCATAACGGTTATAGCGGGATATCGCTATCAGCGAAGTGGATCCGGCCGGGCCGCATTGCCGCCCAAGCAGGGACGATGCCGACCGCGGCGAACCCGGGTAAGTCATTCGTCTAGGCCGAGACCTGCACCGGCCGATCCTCGAGTGCCTCTGTCCGCCCGCGCTCCGTCGCTTCCTGATCGAGTGATATCGACGCGTGCGGGTTGCCTCTCCTCGGTCGGCTCGTTGGTCAAGGTGAAGGTTCCTCTTATCTGGGAGCTATGACAGGAGCGGATGTGCGGACAATGTCCGATACCGATGCGATCGTTCAGGATCCGGTGACAGGGTTGTTCGAGTTCCGGCTTGAGATGGGCCGTGACCACGGTGGGAGCCGGATGCAGGCACGCCGGTCCGGTTTCGCCACGGCGAAGGCGGCGAAGTCCGAGTACGGCCGGTTGTACCGGCAGCGGGACGCGCTGCATCCGAGACCGCGGCTGAGTGACAGCGTGCAGAACATTTGCGAGGGCTGGGTGCTGGCCCGTGAGCAGGAACTTGAGCCCAACACTGTGTACGGCTACCGGTGGCTGCTCGGCTTGATCTACCCGTATGTGGGCGGCGTGCGAGCGTCCCGGCTCAGCGCCAGAATGGTGGAGCGTGCCTACCGCGAGCTGGAAGGAAGCGGCTATTCCCGCACTACCCTGCGAACGCTGAACCTGGTGCTCGCGAAGGTATTCGCGGAACAGGTCGGCAGGAACTTAGGGACGCGTAAGCCGCGCGAGAGCGACGACGAGCGGCCGGTATGGTCGCTGGCCGAGGCGCGACGCTTCGGCGACTACGTCGCTGGGGATCGTTTGTATCCGATGTGGCGGCTGTTACTCGTGTCCGGCCTGCGGCGCGGGGAGCTGTGTGGTTTGCGGTGCGGTGACCTGGAACCGGTGCAGGGCACGTTGACGGTGCGCAGGCAACTGGTGGTCGAGGATCCCGGAAGCCGACTTCGGGTGAAGCCCCCGAAGTCGCACAACGGCGTGCGCACGCTGGTACTCGACCCCGTGACGCTCGACTTGGTTACGGCGGCCGCGGCCGGCCCGGCGTCGCGGTACGTGTTCACCGGCCGGACGGGCCGGCCGATGCGGCCAGACAATCTCACCGACCGATTCAATCAGCTGGCCGTGGCCGCGGAAGTCGGGCCGATCGGCCCGCACCAGATTCGGCATCTGATCGCGTCGAGTCTGCTCGACGCCGGCTACGGCGTTCACGAGGTCGCGGAGCGGCTCGGCCATGATCCGGCCACGCTGATGCGCTACTACACCCGGGTCAACTCAACCCGGCGCCTGCAGGCCACGGACCGAATCGCCGAATTGATGACGTTACCCGAACGCCAGGCAGGGTCGCTGCGGAACTGGCCGGACGAGACATCGCCAGCCGTCGTTCCTGAGGTCCGCAAGGCCTGCCAAGTTACACCTACGCGGAGGCCCGGAAAGCGGGTACCAGGGTCCAAGCGGTCGCTGACGCGATAACGGACGCCGGCTCGCCCGCCGCAGCAAAGAACTCGCGATAATGGCCGATTCCGTGTTGAGTAATCGGCGGAATGGGATCGAGTCGGCCTAGCGGGTCGTAGGCGCTAGTCAAGGGATCGCGTCGATCTCGGGTTAGCACGCCGATCGTTATCCCGAATCGGCTGCCGTGGCGTCGCTGGAACGCACGTAAGACGCTCGAGAGAACTCGTCTGAGGGAACTCGTGCGACGAAACCGCAGGTAGGATGGTTGTGGTGGGATCAGCGGGAGGTGGGTGGTAGCGACACCTTTACTCGGCCTGATACGATTTCTAGTGACCTGGGAAAACGTCATTGAGCACGTCGCTGGGCCTTGCACTTGCTGGGGGTCAAGGGGTCGCAGGTTCAAATCCTGTCAGCCCGACTTGGTGAAAGGCCAGCTCAGCTGGCCTTTTTCATTTCCTCCCGTGAATGCTTTCGGATCACGACGACACGCATTTTTGCCCGAACGCGCGTACGGTTTGCCGGGGCTTCGTTGATCGCGTCCTTCCTGTCGGCCTGTGGGGAAGTGCGGCGTCCGGTCTCCACGCGAGCGCGTGCATCCGGAAAGTGGCGTTGAGCAGGCATTCCCTCCCACGATCCGCCGACCGTCGGCGTGTGGCTGTAACCTTGGGCATCGCGGTTGTTCGATGTCCATTCTGGATGATCACGACACATCAGTGACACGAACGTCCGTACGGTGATCTTGGTCCGACCGCCCGGGTGCAGGCCGTAGCCGGCGGGCGCGGCGGATGCCTTCTGATTGCCTGCCGGTAGGCGGCGTTCAGACCGCCGGCGCCTGTCTCGGCCCTCGCGCCGGTGGCTCAAATCGTGTCCCGGCAAGGTGCAGATCGCCCGTGTGGTTGTCCTGGCCATGGCTTCATGATCCTGCGCGGTGGCGGGCCGCGGAAGTGGTCCGCGGTGGTCTCCGGTGGTCCCGAGGAACGTGGCCGTTGTGGCGGCTGGCTTCGTTCGCGAGTTTGGGCGCCTGTTGTTCGCGACCTTCGGCGCCACGTGGCCAGGCGCCGCGTGCCGCAATGTTCGTGAGAACCGGCACCACTCGCGGATCTTGAACTACCGGTGGTGCCGACGGTCGCTGACGAGCCCGCTCACCCTCTGTGCAAGTGATCATGAGGCGATTCGGGGCGCGAGTGTGCGGCCGATGAGAATGCGTCGCTCAACGGGCGATAGAGGGCGGGGCCGCGCCAGAAATGGTGGTTATCGCAGACAGCGGGCGTTGATGCCGTTTGTGGGCGGGCCCTCGGGCGGCTCCGGGAACCGGCGCATGCCTGTGCTGAGCCGGAGACATGTAGTTCACGGCCCGCCGGATCCCGCCGACATCACGGGCCGACCGGGCGGATCCACGGGTCGAGGATCAGGCGGTCGAGGCCGATCGCGGCCAGCGTGTCGTACAGCGGCTCGGTCAACTGGAGCATCATCACCCGTATCTTGCCGTTCTGCGAGCTGGCCAGGTAGATGTCCGGCCGCCCGGTCTCGTCCATCAGCGCCCCGATTGCTTTGCCGGTGGTGGCCTGCAGCCTGTCCTCGGCGGCGATGCTGTGCCCGCCGGGTACGGCGACCACGCAGAGGTTGTCGGTGTATATCGCCCTCAACGCCGCGCGGGCCTGGTCTACGTCGCCGCTGACCACCTCGACCACCAGGATGCGGGCGTTCCCGACGTGTGTCGCGAACGGCTCTGCGAACTGCTCAGCATGTGCGCGCAGATAGTCGCGGGCCGGCTCGTCGAACCAGTCCTCGCCGTCGCGCCAACCACCGGCGGGGGCCAGGCAAGGCGAGGTGTCCGGCATATCGAGGTCCTGGAGCCGGCCGGTCGACGGGGGCGAGTACGGCATCCGCCGGATGTCGGACAGCCGGCCCGGATGCCACCGCCCGCGCACCGTCGCGCCGTGCGTCGGTTCGACGCCCGGCACCCGGATGCTCCACCGGCAGGGAGCGTTGATGAGGAGGGGGTCCGGGGCCGGCGAGCACATCCTCGAACCCGCCTCGACCGGGCCGCTCGCCTCGACAAGATCGCCCTCCCGGACGATCAGCCCGGACAGCCCCGCTGCATCGCTACCCGGCACGATTGCCCCTCTGCAGTCTCGAAGTCCGCGCACTGGTCAGACGATAATCGCTGATCAACACCCTCGGCGTCGCCCGAGCCAGCCAACCGCACCTGCGAACGGACGACCGCCGCCCGCCTGACCGCGCAGTAGCGACGGCAGTAGCGACGATGGACCGGTCCTTTCTGCCGCAGGCAAGGCACGCCCTGCCTGCTACACCCGTCACCGTGCGTGAACGGTGTACCGGCCGACGACACGTGAGCCCGTCCTCGCTGAGGGGTGGCGCCCAAACTCACGTGTCCTTTGCCAGTACAACTGAGGCAGCGATGGACTCCTGACCTGGGCTGCCTCATTTGAGGTGGCAAGCGGTGGGATTCGGTTTGCAGTTGAAGATGGGGTAGCTCGCAGGATGTCTGAGCTGCCCCGATCTTTTCGGACAGGCGGATTTGTTCTAATTCATGCGGCAAGCTGCCGGTCTTCGAACTCGTTCCGGACTTGCCGGGGTGTCT